>NZ_JAUSZZ010000001.1:3083844-3767688 GCF_030818075.1 Microbacterium proteolyticum
AACACCGTCGGCACGCCCAGCTCGGAACGCGTCGTGGCGGCGTGCTTGAACCCCGGGTGGAAAGCGGCGGCGAAGGCGAACGTGATCCCCGTGCGGTCGAGCGTCTCGGCCACCTTCTCGGGCGCGAGGGTGAGAGCGATTCCGAGCGCCGACAACACGTCGGAGGAACCCGAGGCAGAGCTCGCCGCACGGTTGCCGTGCTTGACCACGGGCACCCCGGATGCCGCCGCGACGATCGCCGCGGTTGTCGACACGTTCACGGTGCCGAACCGGTCGCCTCCCGTTCCCACGATGTCGAGCACGTCAGGGCTCACGGGCAGCGGAACGGCGGCTTCGAGAATGGCGTCGCGGAACCCGACGATCTCCTCGACCGTCTCTCCCTTCGCGCGAAGGGCGATGAGGAACGCCGCGAGCTGAGAGGGTGTCGCCTGGCCCGCCATGACCCGCCTCATCGCCCACGTCGACTCCGACACGCTGAGGTCGTCGCCGGCGAGCAGAGAGGTGAGCAGATCGGGCCAAGTGAAGCGTTCCGCCATGCCACGATCCTTTCACACGCGTGTCGTCGCGCCACGACGGGATCCGGGCCTCGGTCGACCTCGACGGAACGTGCCCCGCACCGGGGATTCCGTGGGAATTCTGAGGCTTCCCTAAGTCTCGACGATGGAATAACTCATCCTGGGGATGGGATGATCGGGGCCGCGGATCGCGCATAATGGAACGGTGACGACCTCAGCGACGTATTCCCAGGCCGTGCGTGCCGTGAAGCGACCCGACCCGGTCGCCGTGGGCACGATCGTGTGGCTGGGCAGCGAGGTCATGTTCTTCGCCGGCCTGTTCGCGATCTACTTCACCCTGCGCAGCACCTCCGCCTCCCTCTGGGCCGAAGAGACCCAGCTGCTCAATGTCCCCTTCGCGACCGTCAACACCGTCATCCTGGTGCTGTCCTCGGTCACGTGCCAGATGGGCGTCTTCGCCGCCGAGCGGTACCAGCCGTACACGGTCAAGACGAACAGCTTCTGGCGCCGCTGGGGAATGGTCGAGTGGTTCTACCTCACCTTCATCCTCGGCGCGGTCTTCGTGTCCGGTCAGGTGTGGGAGTACGCGACGCTGGTGGCGGAGGGCATGCCCATCGATGCCAACCCCTACGCCTCGGCCTTCTACCTCACCACCGGCTTCCACGCCCTGCACGTGACGGGTGGCCTCATCGCCTTCCTGCTCGTGATCGGTCGCGCCTACGCCGTGAAGAACTTCGGCCGGAAAGAGATGACCACCTCGATCGTCGTGTCCTACTACTGGCACTTCGTCGACGTGGTCTGGATCGCCCTGTTCTTCGTCATCTACTTCCTCAAGTAAGAGAGCTGTACTCCACATGGCACGCGAGAAGAAGACTCGTCGGGCGTCCGGGCGTCGTAGCCCCTTGGCCGCCGCCGCGCTGATCGGCATCGGACTCCTCCTGACCGGAGGCGTCTACGCCGGCGCCTCGGCCGCGATGGCCGCCACCTCCACGACTCCCGTCAGCGAGGCGAACTCCGCGACCACGGTCGAAGAGGGCGAGAAGCTGTTCCAGGCCAATTGCGCCACGTGCCACGGTCTCGACCTCGAAGGCAGCCAGCAGGGTCCGTCGCTGTTCGGCGTCGGTGAACTGTCGGTGCACTTCCAGGTGTCGACCGGCCGCATGCCGCTGCAGGCGCAGGGCCCGCAGGCACCGGTCAAGCCCGTGCAGTTCACCGACGAGCAGATCAATGCGATCGCCGCGTACGTCCAGGCCTCGGCGCCCGGGCCCCAGTACCCGACGGAAGAGCTGGTCGACGGCGAGGGCGACCTCGCGCACGGCGCCGAGCTCTTCCGCATCAACTGCGCCATGTGCCACAACGTCGCCGGCGCCGGTGGCGCGCTGACCGAGGGCAAGTGGGCCCCGGATCTGCACACCGTCAGCCCCGTCAACATGTACGCGGCCATGGTGACCGGTCCGCAGAACATGCCGGTCTTCAACGACCTCAACCTCACCCCCGAAGACAAGCGCGACGTCATCTCGTACCTGATGTACCTGCAGAAGACCGACTCTCCCGGTGGTTACGCCCTCGGGTCGCTGGGTCCGGTCTCGGAGGGTCTGTTCATCTGGATCTTCGGTATCGGGGCACTCATCGCCCTGACCGTGTGGATCACGGCGAAGTCCAACTGACCGTCGTCTTCGACAAAACGTAAACGCACGAGGAGCACCATGGCACACGAGGACGACGCACTCGAGCACGGGAGGGCTTCCTGGAAGCCCGGCTCGGGGCTCGCCGTCGCGGTTCCCGACGCCGCGCAGAACCCCGGTCTTCCCGGTCACCGCCAGCGGATGACCGACAAGGACCCGCAGGAGATGAAACGTGCGGTCCGCACGGTCTACACCCTGTTCTACGTCTCCGTCGCGGCGAGCATCTTCGCGAGCATCGCCTACATGATCTTCCCGATCGAGTCGGGTTCGATGATCGACATCCGCTACAACAACCTCTTCATCGGACTCGGCATCGCCTTCGCGCTGCTCGCGATCGGCATCGGCACCATCCACTGGGGCAAGTCGGTCATGTCCGACAAGGAGTACATCGAGGACCGTCACGCGACACGCGGTCGCGACGAGGTCCGCGAGGGTGCGGTCAACGTCTTCGCCGAGGCCGACAAGGACTCCGGCTTCGGTCGTCGCGAGATCATCCGCAACTCGATGTTCGCCGCTCTGGCCGCCTCGATCATCCCCGGCATCACCCTCTTCCGCGGCCTCGCGCCGCAGGATCAGAACCCGGTGACGCTGCTGAGCCACACGATGTGGAAAGAGGGGATGCGCCTGTCGCACGACCCCTCCGGGCGTCCCATCCGTGCCGCCGACGTGACCCTCGGCTCCGCCTTCCACGTCATCCCGGAAGAACTCGCGGGCCTGGGCCACGACGAGGGCTACCTCGAAGAGAAGGCAAAGGCCATCGTGCTGCTGATGCGCATGCAGCCCGAGCAGCTCAACCCCGAGACCAACAACCTCGACTGGTCGTACGACGGCATCGTCGCGTACTCCAAGGTCTGCACGCACGTCGGCTGCCCCGTGGCCCTCTACGAGCAGCAGACCCACCACCTTCTGTGCCCCTGCCACCAGTCGCAGTTCGACGTCGCCAATGGTGCGGCCGTCATCTTCGGCCCGGCGGCCCGTCCCCTGCCGCAGCTCCCCATCACCGTCGACGCCGAGGGTTACCTCGTCGCCCAGAGTGACTTCCTCGAGCCCGTCGGCCCCAGCTTCTGGGAGCGCTCATGAGCACCGGTACTCACCCCACCGAGAACGTCACCACCGAACCGGCCGTCTACTCGGGGCCGCCGCAGGCCCCGGCCGGTCGCGACGGCAAACCGCTCGGCGGTCGCTTCGTCGGCGCAGCGGCCAACTACATGGACGAGCGCACCAGCATGTCGGGCATCGTCAAGGAGCTCGGCCGCAAGGTCTTCCCCGACCACTGGTCGTTCATGCTCGGCGAGATCGCGCTGTGGAGCTTCGTCGTCGTGCTGCTGTCGGGCACGTTCCTGACCTTTTTCTTCCAGGCGTCGATGGTGGAGACTCACTACGACGGCGCCTATGAGCCCATGCGCGGCATCGCGATGTCCGCGGCCATGGAGTCGGCACTGCACATCTCGTTCGATCTGCGCGGCGGTCTGCTCGTGCGCCAGATCCACCACTGGGCGGCGCTGGTCTTCGTCGCCGGTATCGGCGTGCACATGCTCCGAGTGTTCTTCACGGGAGCCTTCCGCAAGCCGCGCGAGCTCAACTGGGTGGTCGGATTCATCCTCTTCATCCTCGCGATGGCAGAGGGCTTCACCGGCTACTCGCTTCCCGACGACCTGCTCTCGGGCAACGGTCTCCGCATCATCGACGGCATGATCAAGGGTCTGCCGATCATCGGAACGTGGACCTCGTTCCTCCTGTTCGGCGGAGAGTTCCCCGGCACGGCGATCGTCGGACGCCTGTACACCCTGCACATCCTTCTGCTGCCGGCGATCCTCGTCGCGCTGCTGGCTGTGCACCTCATGCTGATGATCATCAACAAGCACACGCAGTTCGCCGGCCCGGCCCGCACGAACAGCAACGTCGTGGGCTACCCGATGCTGCCGGTGTACGCCTCGAAGATGGGTGGCTTCTTCTTCATCACGTTCGGTGTCATCGTCTTGATCGCCGCACTGGTGACGATCAACCCGATCTGGAACTACGGACCCTACGACCCCTCCCCCGTCTCGGCCGGTACGCAGCCGGACTGGTACATCGGCTTCGCCGACGGCGCGCTGCGCCTCGTACCGCCGCACCTCGAGTTCGTGCTGTGGGGCCACACCTGGTCGTGGAACATCATCTTCCCGGTCGCCGTGCTCGGTCTGTTCATCGTCCTGGTGCTCGTCTACCCGTTCATCGAGGCGTGGGTCACCGGTGACAAGCGCGAGCACCACATCGCCCAGCGTCCGCGCAACGCCGCGACGCGGACCGCGATCGGTGCGGCCGGGGTGACGTTCTACGCCGTGATGTGGGCGGCCGCCTCGTCGGACATCATCGCCACGCACTTCCACCTCACGATGGAGGGCGTCATCCACGCCCTGCAGGCCCTGCTGATCCTGGGCCCGATCTTCGCGTACTTCGTCACCAAGCGCATCTGCATCGCGCTGCAGAAGAAGGACCGCGAGATCGCCCTCCACGGGTACGAGTCGGGCCGTATCGTGCGTCTCCCCGGGGGCGAGTACATCGAGGTCCACCAGCCGGTCGACGAATACGAGCGCTGGAAGCTCGTGGACAACGAGACCTACGAGCCGCTCGTCGTCCGCCCGAACGAGAAGGGCCAGATCCCCTGGCACGAGAACGTTCGCGCCTCGGTGTCCCGGTGGTTCTTCGAGGACCGTCTCGCCCCGCTCACGCAGGCCGAGATCGATGCGGCGGTCGCGCACCAGCACCACGAGATCGACCACATCGCGCACGAGGAGGCCGACGAGATCGCCGGCGCCGATGCGCGCGCCGACGAGGACGGTCGTCCGCGCAACGCGGTAGGCGAACGTGTCGAGGTCGAGTTCCCGGCTCCGCGGGGTCTCAACGACTCGAGCCGCGACAAGAGCTGACAGTCCCATCGACGAAGCCCCGGTGCCCATGGCACCGGGGCTTCGTCGATTCCCGGCCTCGCCGCGCCCGACACCGGAGCGAGCGAGTTGGACCGGGAGACGTGCCCGTTACGCTCTGGCAGGATGCCGCGGCATCATGGCATCCTGACCGCTCCTGGGCACCAGAGAGTCTCCTAACGTGGGGACATGACCGATGCCCTCGCGTACTTCCAGGCCCGACTCGCGTTCGAAACAGACCCTTCCGACGTGTACGCCGCTCAGAAGAGCGGTGATGCGTTCGTGCTCGTCGACGTCCGCGGCGCAGAGGCCTGGGCACAGGGGCGGATCACCGGTGCCGTCCACATGCCGTATCGAGAGATCGCCGAACGAGCGCCTCGCGAGTTGGACCGGGACATCCCCGTCGTCGTCTATTGCTGGAGTCCGGGGTGCAATGCCGGGCAGAAGGGCGCTGTCGCCTTCGCCCAGCTCGGCTACACCGTCAGGGAGATGATCGGCGGGTACGAATACTGGGTGCGCGAAGGACAGCCCTTCGAGAACGACGAGGGTCCGTGCCAGCGCGTCTACGATCCCACCGTGATGGTCGCGCACCGCGCGTCGCCAGAGCTGCTCCCCGGTCGATGCGCCGACGGCAGCGCGCAAGGGTGAGGTCGTGGGGTGCTGCCGTCCGGGCGTAGGCTCTCGACGATGCACCCTCCCCTTCAGCCGTTCGCGACGGGCTTCCTGTCCCGTCCCGATGGCGCACGTCTGTACTGGGAGACCTCGGGAAATCCCACGGGTCGGCCGGCGCTCTACCTGCACGGTGGCCCCGGTGGAGGACTCGGGACGGGTGGGTACCGGCGCCGATTCGACCCCGACCTTCACTTGATCGTGGGTCTGGATCAGCGAGGATGCGGACGAAGCACTCCCTGGGCCTGTGACGATCTCGCGAGTCTGCAGACACAGACCATGGATCATCTCCTTGACGACGTGGAAGCCCTTCGCGAGCACCTGCACATCGACAGGTGGTTGCTGCACGGCGTCTCGTGGGGATCCACCCTGGCACTCGCTTATGCGCTCGCACACCCCGAGCGCGTGACGGACATCGTCGCTCTCGCCGTCACCACCGGTAGCCGGTGGGAGATCGACTGGATCACCGACGGGATCGCGCCGGTGTTCCCCGAGGCATATAAAACGCTGCGGGAGCCGCTCCGACCGGAAGAACGCACCATCGAGGGGTACGCGCGCCTGCTCACGGACCCGGACTCGCAGGTCCGCGTCGACGCGGGCGACCGATGGGACGCATGGGAAGCGACGCACATCTCCCTCGGGCCCCACGCGAAACCGGGTCCCCTCCACGCCGAGCCACGGCACCGCCTCAACTTCGCCACGCTCGCGACGCACTACTGGGCTCGCGACTGCTTCCTCCCGGGCGCACGGGCGGTACTCCCCCGGGCTGGAGCCCTCGCACCGATCCCGGGCGTGCTCGTGCACGGACGACGCGACATCAGCGGGCCGGCTCTGACCGCCTGGCAGCTGCACCGGTCGTGGCCCGGCAGTCGTCTCGAGATCGTCGAGGAAGACGGGCACGGCGGACCGAGAAGCGCCGAGCTCGCCGGGCTCGCGATGGACGCGTTCGCACGCGACGCACGAGGAGAGAGCGCGGGCTGACGCGCCGGAGCGCGTGCGCGCCGCGAACGGAAAGAGAGTGTCCTTCACGCATGCGACGTGCCTCGCTCCTCCGGCGACGCCGCACGGGATCGTGCTCACACCGCAGAGGCAGAGGTCAGGCTGTTTCGACGTCCTCGGTGAACCAGCGCGCGGCCGATCCGAAGAACACCGGATCCGTCGTGGAGGTGTCGTCGTCATCGACGACATCGCAGACGACGACCGTCACGTTGTCGCGCGTTCCCGCCTCGAGCGCCAGCGCCACCGCCGCAGCCGCCGCCGAACGCGGATCGGATGCCTCGGCCACGAGGCGGGCGACGTCGGACTCGGGGACGTAGTCGGTGAGTCCGTCGCTGCAGAGCACCCAGCGGTCGCCGACGCGCGGCGGCCGCTCGGCGACCGAGACGACGTCGCCTTCGGCGCCGCCGAGGGACGCCGTGATGATGTTGCGTCGCGGGTGAGCCGCGGCCGCCTCCGGAGGGATGATGCCGTGGTCCACCAGAGCCTGAACGTAGGAGTCGTCTCGGGTCTCGCGCGAGAACTCGCCGTCTCGGAGCAGGTACGCACGAGAGTCGCCCGTGTGCGCGAGCAAGAGCTCACCGGTCGTGCTCAGGAAGATCCCCGTGAAAGTCGTCGCCATGCCCTCGAGGGCCGGGTCACGTTCGACGTGGGCGCGGATGTCCCAGTTGGCCTCGCGGATGCGCACCAGGAGGCCATCGGCATCCAGCCCCCCACCCCGTGTCGCGACGAGACGGTGGACGAGAGCCGCGGAGGCGAGGTCGCCGGACGGCCCTCCTCCCACGCCGTCTGCCACCGCCGCACCCCAGGACGCCGCGAAGGCGGCGTCCTGGTTGGTGGGACGGTGGGCGCCGGCATCGGAGACGGCGGCCGTGATGAGCCGAACGGGCACGGGATCAGCGCGCGAAGTACCCGCGGTAGTACTCGTACACCCAACCGACGATGGCGACCACGAAGACCGCGAAACCGACGGGGACGAGCCACGTACCCACGGCGAGACCGATCATGGCGATCGCCGCCGAGGCGGCAAGCACGATCGGCCACCACGACCACGGGCTGAACTCGCCCATCTCGGGATCGCCGTCGTCGATGTCGGCGGTCAGGGTGTCTTCGGGCAGCTCACCGCGCTGCGCCTTGAGGACGCGCCCGATGTAGAAGGCGATCATCGTGGACATGAGGCCCAGGAATGCCAGGGCGACCGTGCCGACCCACTCGACTCCACCGTGCTGCAGCAGGCTCCAGACGGTGTACACCGCCGCGACCAGGAACGAGAAGACCGCGAGGATCCACCACAGGTTGACGTTGGTACGCATCGTCTTACTTGACCTCTCCGTCAGCGGCATCCACCACGGGCGCCTCGGGGGCGTCCTTCGCCGGTCCCACACCGACCGGGATGCCGGCCTCGGGGTGGTTCAGGTCGAACGCGGGGCGCTCGCTCCGGATACGCGGGATGGAGGTGAAGTTGTGGCGCGGGGGCGGGCACGACGTGGCCCACTCGAGCGACGCACCGTAGCCCCAGGGGTCATCGACCGTCACGCGCGGAGCCTTGCGCGCCGTGATCCACACGTTCAGCAGGAACGGGATCATCGATGCACCGAGGATCATCGAGCCGACCGTCGACAGCTGGTTCTCCCATGCCCAGCCGTCAGCGGCAGCGTAGTCGGCGTAGCGGCGCACCATGCCGTCGACGCCCAGCCAGTGCTGGATGAGGAACGTCATGTGGAAGCCGATGAACAGGAACCAGAAGTGGACCATGCCGAGGCGCTCGTTGAGCATCTTGCCCGTCCACTTGGGCCACCAGAAGTAGAACCCGGCGAACATCGCGAACACGACGGTTCCGAACACGACGTAGTGGAAGTGCGCGACGACGAAGTACGAGTCGGACAGGTGGAAGTCCAGCGGCGGCGACGCCAGGATGACGCCGGTCAGGCCACCGAAGACGAACGACACGAGGAAGCCGAGGGCGAACACCATGGGCGTCTCGAACGTGACGGATCCGCGCCACAGCGTTCCGATCCAGTTGAAGATCTTCACACCCGTCGGCACCGCGATGAGCATCGTCATCAGGGCGAAGAAGGGCAGCAGCACGCCACCGGTGACGTACATGTGGTGAGCCCACACGGCGACCGAGAGCGCCGCGATGGCGATGGTGGCGTAGACCAGCGTCTTGTAGCCGAAGATCGGCTTACGGCTGAAGACCGGGAAGATCTCCGACACGATGCCGAAGAACGGCAGCGCGATGATGTACACCTCGGGGTGACCGAAGAACCAGAACAGGTGCTGCCACAGCAGGACACCGCCGTTCTCGGGGCTGTAGATGTGCGCGCCCAGCACACGGTCGGCGGCGGCGGCGAAGATCGCGGCAGCGAGGACCGGGAAGGCGAGCAGGATCAGGATGCTCGTGATGAGGGTGTTCCACGAGAAGATCGGCATGCGCCACATGGTCATACCGGGGGCGCGCATCGTCAGCACGGTGGTGATGAAGTTCACCGCACCGAGGATCGTGCCGAAGCCGCTGATGCCGAGGCCCAGCATCCACAGGTTTCCACCGACGCCCGGCGAGAAGCTCGCGTTGGCCAGCGGCTGATACGCGAACCAGCCGAAGCCCGCCGCGCCCTGCGGCGTGAGGAAGCCGGAGACGGCGATCGTGGAGCCGAAGAGGAAGAGCCAGAACGCGAACGCGTTCAGGCGCGGGAACGCCACGTCGGGAGCACCGATCTGCAGCGGCAGCAGCGCGTTGGCGAATCCGGCGAAGAGCGGCGTCGCGAACATGAGCAGCATGACCGTGCCGTGCATGGTGAACAGCTGGTTGTACTGCTCTTTGGTCGGGATGATCTGCATGCCGGGCTCGAAGAGCTCGGCGCGGATGATCAGCGCCATCACGCCGCCGAGCATGAAGAACAGGACGGAGGCGATGAGGTACATGTACCCGATCGTCTTGTGGTCGGTGGACGTGATCCACTTGACGACCAGGTTGCCCTTCTGCTCGACACGCGTGGTGCTCAGCAGTGCGGCTTGACGCGGCGGGAGAGTCGTGGGCCGCGAGGGCCCTGTCCCCTGGAGCGGAAGCGTCGTGGCCATGATCACTCGTTCCCTTCGGTACCGGTCGTCGTCAGGTTCTGCAGACGAGACAGGTCGCTGATGTCACCCACATCGCCGGCGCGGCGCAGGGAGTCGAGGTAGTCCTCGTACTCGGCCTCGCTGACGACCTTGACGTTGAAGAGCATGGCGGAGTGGTACTCGCCGCACAGCTCCGCGCACTTGCCTTCGTACGTGCCCTCGCGAGTGGGCGTGAACGACCACTCGTTGTCGCGGCCGATGTACATGTCTTTCTTGTAGAGGAAGTCGATGATCCAGAACGAGTGGATGACGTCGCGCGAGCGGAGGTCGATCTTCACCGTCTTGTTCACCGGCAGGTAGAGCGTGGGCACGTCATCAAGGTCGTACCCGTCGGAGGTGGCGATCGCCTGCACCCCCATGGAGTACACGGCGTCGGAGTTGTCTTCCTCTTCGCCGTTGTACTGGAAGTCCCAGGCCCACTGCTTGCCGTACGCCGTGATCGACACGTCGGGGTCGTCGTACTGCGTCTCGAGCGCGTTCTGGTCGCGCGCCGTGAACGCGAAGAAGCCGACGACCAGGATGAGCGGGACGATCGTGTAGAAGATCTCGATCGGCATGTTGTAGCGCAGCTGGACCGGAAGGCCCGACTGGCCCTTGCGGCGGCGGTACGCGATGACGGACCACAGCATGAGGCCCCACGTGATGACGCCCACGGCGAGGAGCACGATCCACGAGTTGACCCAGAGACCGGCGACCATGTCGGTGTGGTTCGTGGCGGGTGTGCCGTCATCGACGAAGCCGGGCAGGAATCCGTGCAGCTGGGTCGTGGTGCAGCCCGAGAGGAGTGCGACGGAGGCGATCCCGAGAGGGAGCGCTGCCCAACGGAGGCGACGTTTGGAGGGCACAATGCACCTTTCCGGGTCGTGGATGAAGCTTTGACAGTCTACGGCAACCTCTCACGGTTCTCAGGCCATTCGTCCAGTGCCGAGACATCGAGAACCCCCGGGTTCCACGGTGTGTTCCGTGGTCCCGGGGGTTCCCGGAGAGGCGCTCGAACGGCGTGCGAACTCAGTGGAAGCTGTCGCCGCAGGCGCAGGATCCCTGCGCGTTGGGGTTGTCGATCGTGAAGCCCTGCTCCGAGATCGTGTCCTTGAAATCGATGCTCGCACCGTCGAGGTACGGCACGCTCATGTCGTCGACGATGACCTCGACGCCGTCGAAGTCGACGACCTTGTCGCCGTCGAGGTACCGCTCGTCGAAGTAGAGCTGGTAGATGAGTCCCGAGCATCCGCCCGGCTGCACGGCCACACGCAGGCGGAGGTCGTCGCGGCCTTCCTGCGACAGCAGGCTCTTGACCTTGTCGGAGGCGGCGGCGGTCAGGCCCACGCCGTGCTCACGGGTCTCGGCGGAGGACGACAGAGTGGTGTCGGTCATGGCGATGCCCTTCGGGTTGATCGGTCGCGTGGACGAACCGAGTCTACGCCGATCCCGCGCCCGTGGGTCTGTCAGACGGTGCGTTCGTTCAGCCGGGCGAGCAGCAGGGCCTCGGAGACCAGTGCGTTGCGGAACGTGGCGAGATGCAAGGACTCGTTCGGGCTGTGGGCTCGTGCGTGCGGGTCCTCCACCCCCGTGACGAGGATCTGAGCCGCCGGGAACTCCCGGACGAGGTCGGCGATGAAGGGGATGGACCCCCCGACCCCGACGTCCACCGATTCGACGCCGTATCCGTCTGCGAAGGCCGCCCGGGCCTCCTCGACGGCCCATCCGCTGGTGTCGACCAGGAACGAGTCGCCGCAGTCGACGTCGCTGAACTCCAGCTGCGCCCCGAACGGCGCGTGAGCGCGCAGGTGCTTCTCGACCGCGGCGAAGGCCTCCTCGGCATCCTGACCGGGCGCGACGCGCGCGCTGATGACGACGCGCGTCTCGGGAGCGAGGGTGTTGGATGCCGACGCCACGGGCGTGGCGTCCCAGCCGGTGATCGTGATGGCCGGCTTGTTCCAGATGCGGCTGAGGATCGAGTCGCGCCCGATGGGACTGACATCGTCGAGCAGACCCGACTCCGCCCGCAGGGTGGTCTCGTCGTAGGCGGGAGTCTCGGCGTCGCGCACGGCGAGGCCCTCGACGGCGACCGCGCCGTCGACGTCCCACAGAGTCGCGAGCAGTTTCACCGTGGCGAGCATGGCATCCGGGACCGCGCCGCCCATCATGCCGGAGTGCGACGCGTGTGCGAGGGTGCGCACCGTCAGCGTGAACCGGGCGTTGCCGCGCAGCGACACCGTGAGGCCGGGGGTCCGCTCGTCCCAGTTGCCGGAGTCGGCCACGACGATGACGTCGGAGCGGAGCACATCGGCATTGTCGGCGAGGAACTGCGCGAACGAGCGGGAGCCGAACTCCTCCTCCCCCTCGATGAAGACGGCGAGACCGAGATCGAGATCATCGCCGAGCACCTCGGCGACCGCGCGGATCGCGCCGACGTGCGCCATGACGCCCGCCTTGTCATCGGCGGCGCCGCGACCGTAGAGCCGACCGTCGCGCACCGTCGGCTGGAACGGCGGGGAGTCCCACAGCGACTCGTCGCCGGGAGGCTGCACGTCGTGGTGGGCGTAGAGCAGCACCGTCGGACGTCCATTGCGCGCGGCGCGCGATGCCAGGACGGCAGGCTGACCCATCTCGTCGGTGCCGGGGATGGCGGCCCGCGCGACCTTCACGGTGTCGAAGACGCCCGTGCCCTCGAGGAGGGCCGCGACGGCGTCGGCGCTTCTCACCAGGGCGGACTGGTCGAAGGCGGGCCAGGCGATCGAGGGGATGCGCACGAGCGAGCCGAGATCGGCGAGGGCGGCGGGAACACCGGCGTCGGCTGCGTTCTGCACAGCCTCCTGCCGGGACAGGTCGAGGGTCATACGGGTAATCTTAAATCTCCCCATCAGCGAGCTCTCGAGGTTTCCCGTGGCCAAGTCTTCCGCCCCCGCCCCCAACGACACCCCCGTCGACCCGACGGACAGTGGCACGGGCAAGGGCCGCGCGACCCCGTCGCGCGCCGAGCAGGAGGCCGCGCGCAAGCGCCCCCTCGTGCCCGACACCAAGGAGGCGAAGGCTCGCGCCCGTGCCGAATTGGCCGCGCAGCGCGAGAAGGCCCGCATCGGCATGGCCGCCGGCGAAGAGCGCTATCTGCCGGCGCGCGATCGCGGTCCGCAGCGTCGCTTCGCGCGCGACTTCGTGGATGCCGGATGGCACCTCGGCGAGGGCGTCATGCCGTTCATGGTGCTCGTCATCGTCGCGACGCTGATCCCCGCGTCGTTCTTCCAGTACTGGTCGTTCGTGGCGCTGTGGATCTTCATCCTCTTCGTGGTCGGCGACATGATCATCACCTCCATCCGCGTCAAGAAGGCCGCGAAGGAGAAGTTCGGCGAGACCAAGCTCGAGAAGGGCCTCGGCTGGTACGCGGCGATGCGCACCGTGCAGATGCGCTTCATGCGTCTGCCTAAGGCTCAGGTCAAGCGCGGGCAGTACCCGGTCTGACCCCCGCGTCCACACGAAGCGGCGTGCCTTCGGGCGCGCCGCTTCGGTATTTCCGGCGCGGGCGCGCGTGCCCGCCGCGCGTCCCCTCACGACGGACGACGTGTCCTCGATCCCCGCTGCGCGCCGGCACCGGCTCAGGTGCCCCCGCTTCGGACGCTCGTCACGGGTGGGGTGTCCACGACGCGCCACTTGGCCGCGAACGTCACCGGCGTGTCCTGGACACTCGACGGCCGATGGTCAGCGGACGCGTCCCGGTCAGCGCGCGGGCTCGACGGGCGCAGACTGATCAGCGCGCGGGCTGATCACCGGACACGGGCCGGTCAGCGGGCGCGGGCGAGACCGCGGTTGATCTGCCGCGCCCACAGCGGGCCGCGGTAGAGGAAGCCGGTATAGCCCTGGACGAGGGTCGCGCCGGCGGCGAGGCGCTCGCGCACGTCGTCGGCGGTCTCCACTCCCCCGGCCGAGATCACGACGAAGTCCGCCGGGACGGCTTCACGGACGAGTCGGAGCACGTCGGCAGCGCGCTTCTTCAGGGGCGCACCCGAGAGGCCGCCGACACCCGCGGCCTCGACCACGGCCGGGTCGGTGCGAAGCCCCGAACGCTCGATGGTGGTGTTCGTGGCGATGATGCCCGCCAACCCCGCGTCCACCGCGAGACGCGCGATGTCCTGCACCTCGGCGTCGTCGAGGTCGGGCGCGATCTTCACGAGCAGGGGCGTCGAGCCCGCGGCATCCCGAACCTCCGTCAGCAGCGGACGCAGCGTCTCGACGGCTTGCAGTCCGCGCAGGCCCGGGGTGTTGGGCGACGACACGTTGACGACGAGGTAGTCAGCCAGAGGGGCGAGCAGTTTCGCACTGCGGACGTAATCGGTGGTGGCGTCCT
Organism: Microbacterium proteolyticum; assembly: GCF_030818075.1. Classification (NCBI taxonomy): domain Bacteria; kingdom Bacillati; phylum Actinomycetota; class Actinomycetes; order Micrococcales; family Microbacteriaceae; genus Microbacterium; species Microbacterium proteolyticum. The sequence continues at coordinate 3,098,078 of NZ_JAUSZZ010000001.1, forward strand.
CGACGGCGACGACGCGGCTCTTGCCGATGTTGACGCCGATCACGGGCCGCGTGCGCGAGCGCCGCAGACGGCGGAGCTTGGCGGCGGCCGCCGCGGCACCGTCGTTGTTGAAGCCCATGCGGTTGATCACCGCACGGTCGGCGACGAGACGGAACAGGCGGGGCTTGGGGTTGCCCGGCTGCGGGAGCGCGGTGACCGTCCCCACCTCGACGTGCCCGAAGCCCAGGGCGCCGAGGCCCCTTCCCATCGTGACGTTCTTGTCGAAACCCGCGGCGACGCCGAACGGCGAGGGGAAGTCCAGCCCGAGGGCGCGCACCCGCTGCTCGGGTCCGGGGGCCGTGAAGCGACGGACGACGGATGCCACCGGCTCGACGCCCGCGGCACGGATGACGAGCGCTCCGAGGTGGTGCGCGAACTCGGGATCGAGGCGGGTGAGGACCGTGCGGAAGAGAAGGGGATACATCACCGTCAGGCTACTGGACGCCCATCGTGCTCGTCGTCCGCGGGGTCGGTGCCGCGCATGGCGTGATCGGCGCGGAGCTGCGCGATGGCGGCGTCGAAGTCCTCGAGGGAGTCGAACGCCTGGTACACGCTCGCGAAACGCAGGTACGCGACCTCGTCGAGGTCGCGGAGCGGTCCGAGGATCGACAGTCCGATCTCGTTCGCCTCGATCTGCGACGACCCGGTCTGGCGGATCGCCTCCTCCACGCGCTGAGCGAGCACGGCGAGGTCGGCATCGGTCACGGGTCGTCCCTGGCACGCCTTGCGTACGCCCGACATGACCTTCTCTCGACTGAAGGGTTCCACGACACCCGAGCGTTTGATCACGTTCAGACTCGCCGTCTCGACGGTGGAGAAACGCCCGCCGCATTTCGGGCACTGCCGGCGTCGCCGGATGCTCAGACCGTCGTCGCTCGTGCGCGAGTCGATGACGCGGGAATCCGGGTTGCGGCAGAACGGGCAGTGCACGGCTACACCTCGAAACGCGCGGTCACGGCCTCACCGTGCGCGGGCAGCGCCTCGGCCTCGGCGAGCGTGACGATGGCATCCCGCACCTCGGACAACGCCGCACGGTCGTACTCCACGACCTGCTGCGGCCGCAGGAACGTCGCCGCCGACAAGCCCGCGCCGTACCGTGCCTGACCGCCGGTCGGCAGCACGTGGTTGCTCCCGGCGAGGTAGTCGCCCAGGCTCACGGGTGTGTAGGGGCCGACGAAGACCGCGCCCGCATTGACGTAGTCCTCCGGTCGCGGGTCGGCGAGGTGGAGCTCGAGGTGCTCGGGAGCGTAGGCGTTGCTGAAAGCGGTCGCCTGCGCGATGTCGTCGACGAGCACGACGGCCGACTGAGGGCCGTGGAATGCCGCGGTCACGCGTTCGCTGTGGCGGGTCGCCGCTACGCGTGCCGGCAGCGCGTTCAGCACGGCATCGGCCAGCCGAGCGGAGTCGGTCACCAGCACGGCCGAGGGCCTGCTCGTCGTGCTCGGCCTGGCTCACCAGATCGGCCGCGACGAGGGTGGGCTCGGCACCGTCGTCGGCCACGACGAGGATCTCCGTGGCGCCCGCCTCCGAGTCCGTGCCGACGCGCCCGGCCACAGCGCGCTTGGCCGAGGCAACGAAATTGTTGCCCGGTCCGGTGACCACGTCGACCGGGTCGAGGCCGATCTCGGCGACGCCGTAGGCGAATGCGCCGATCGCTCCGGCACCACCCATGGCGTAGACCTCCGTCACGCCGAGCAGCCGTGCGGCGGCGAGGATGACGGGGTGCACACGTCCGCCGAACGCCGACTGCGGCGGCGACGCCAGCGCGACCTCGCGCACACCTGCGACCTGCGCCGGGACGACGTTCATCACGACGCTGGAGGGATAGACGGCCTTGCCCCCGGGAACGTACAGACCCACGCGCCGCACCGGCTGCCACCGTTGGGTGACGCGGGCACCGGGACCGATCTCGGTCACGACGGGCGCGGGGACCTGAGCGGCGGATGCCGTTCGGACGCGCGTGATGGCGGCGTCGAGGGCCGAGCGGATCTCGGGAGCGAGGTCGCGGACCGCCTCGTCGAGGTGGTCGGCCGGAACCCGGATGGCATGGTCGCTCACCCGGTCGAATCGCGCGGCCTGCTCGCGGAGAGCATCCTCGCCGCGGTGGGCCACATCGTCGACGAGACGTGCGGCCGTGGCGAGGGCCTCGTCGCGCGCGGCATCGGCGCGCGGCACCGTGGCGAGGAGCTCGGCCGGCGAGAGCACGCGGCCGCGGAGATCGATCGTGCGGAGCATGGCTCCAGGTTACCGGCCGCGTCCGCGCGGCCTCGCGCCGGACGGGCGGCTTCCAGACGGTGCACAGCCGGTGCAGAACCCGCGCGGGTCGTCTCGTCGTCGACGCGGTGTCGGGACCTCGGACCCCTCGCCATCAGACTGACGATGCGGACGTCGAGGACGACGACGCGACAGGGCACCTGGCGCGGACCGTGCGAGCCGGGCGCCTCCCCTGCCGGCGTCTAACCACGATCAGCGCGGAACGACCCGGGCACGTCGACGCACCCGCGAGCCGCCCACCCGAGGAGCGGGCGGCTCGCGGACGGGGTCAGCCGCGCGTGACGCCCGACACGTCGTGCAGGTAGCCGATGCGGCCGTCGTCGTGGCGCACCACGAAGGTCTCCCCGCGGTCCTCGACGACGAGCGCCCACGCGGTGGGACCGATGCGGAAGATGGGCGTTCCGTAATCGTCGACGATCTCGCGCTCCTCCGGGGCGAGCGCCCAGAACGCCTGCGCGTGCGCGTGGTCGCGGTCGTCACGGCGGTCCTGGGCCGCGTGCTCGCCCCCACGGTTCCCGTCGCCGCGGTCATCCCCACCGTCCTCGTCGACGTGCTGCTCGTCGAGGCGGAATTCGTCACGGCGCAGGTCGTCGTCCCGCTGCTCCGCCCGCAGCGGCGCGAACACGTCGGTGTCGTTCTCGTCATCCGTATGCGCGGGGAGGACCGACGTGCGCGGCGCCGACTCCTCGCGAGAGAGGTCGGTCGAGCCGGTGTAGCTGCCCGGCGTCAGCGCGTCGGAATCGGCGGCGACGGCGTGCCCCTCCCCCGTACGCACGACCCCGTGCTTCTCCGCGCCGTCACGCGGAGTGCGCGGGGTCCGCGGACGCGCGACGACCGGTCGGATCGGGCGGGCATTGCGGTGCGCGGGGACCTCGTCGCGACCGCGGAAGTCCTGCGCGAACGGCGGGATGAGCGGCCCGAAAACGGTGAGGACGACACCGGCGAGCATCAGCACAGCCTCGACCCAGATGACCCATGACCGCGTCCAGATCCCGGTCTCGTCGAACACGACGACGGTGTCCCACACCCACGAGATCCACACCAGCGCAGAAACGGTGAAGGCGACCGATGCGAACTGGTCGATGCCGAGCGAGCCGACGCGGCGGATGCCCTGCGGTGAGAGGCGGCGGAGCACGAGCAGGCCGACCGCGACGGTGGGCAGGGCGATGGTGGAGATCCACCACAGCCCCGACAGCCACACGTTCGCGCCGCCGACGAGAACACCCGAGGGCGAGTCGAGGATGTTCGTTCGGAAGAACGAGACCAAGAAGGCGACCACCCAGATGCCGAGCAACGACACCTCGCGGACGGAGAACGGTCCGACGCCGTACTGCGGGAGGTCGGCGGACCGCAGGTCGTGGTGGTCGCGCGCACCGGCGTTGGCGTGCGCGGACGCCGGCACCGATCGGTGCTCGTCGGCGGGCACGGACGACACGGGTCGATCATGAGCGGACGTCGCGGACACGGGGGTGTCCGGACGTTCACGATCGGCGGAGGTCATTCCGTCGTGGGGGTTCTGATCGGTCACGATGATCCTTTCACCAGGGCGCCGCAGCGCCTGGTCATCCTAATCACGGGCTGTTCAGCATCCGCTGGGGTTGCAGCGCCCCGGGAGGGGGCGGGTCAGCCGAGGCAGTTCGGTCCCAGCAGGCCCTTCAGTTCTCCGAAGAGATCGGCCGTCACGCGCACGGGCATCGGAACCTCGAACACCTTTGCCGTGCCGCCCTTGTGCAGCTTCAACACGACCTCGGTGGGTCCGGCGTGCCGACGCAGCATCTGTGCGAGTTCCCCGACCAGCGCCTCGTTGGCGCGCTGCTCGGGAACGACGAGGGTGAGACCACCCGACTCGTCGAGCCCCTCGAGGTCGGGGGCGAACGCGCTCTGCGCGTGCAGATTCAACCCGTCGTCGCGTCGCGACACCCGGCCGCGGACGACGAGGATCGAATCGGCCTGCAGGACCGGTGCGAACTCGGCGTACGTCTTGCCCATGAACATCACGGTCACCTCGCCGTTGAAGTCCTCGACGGTGACCATGCCGTAGGGGTTGCCGCTCTGCTTCGCCACGCGGTGCTGCACGCTGGTGAGCAGGCCCGCCACGGTGACCTGATCGCCGTCCTGCACGTCTTCCGAGGCGAGCAGGTCGTGGATCGAGGTGGAGGCGTGCTTTGCGAGGGGCACCTCGAGCCCGGCCAGCGGGTGGTCGGACACGTAGAGGCCCAGCATCTCCCGCTCGAACGCCAGTTTGTCTTTCTTCGTCCACTCGGGCCGCTCGGGCACCTTGACGACCTGCTGCGGTTCGTCCCACAGGGAGTCGAAGTCGAAGCCCACCTCGCCGTTGGCCTCCCGGCGCTTGTCGAGCACCGCGCCCTCGCAGGCGTCCTCGTGGACCTCGATCAGCGCGCGCCGGGTCGAACCGAGGGAGTCGAACGCTCCGGCCTTGATGAGCGACTCCACCGTGCGCTTGTTGGCGACGTGCATCGGCGCCTTCGACAAGAAGTCGTGGAAGGACGTGTAGGGGGCGTCCTGACGCGCGGCGACGATGCCGTCGACCACGTTGGCGCCGACGTTCCGGACGGCGCCCAGGCCGAAGCGGATGTCTTCGCCGACGGCCGCGAAGAACCGGATGGACTCGTTGACGTCGGGAGGCAGCACCTTGATGCCCATGCGGCGACATTCGTTGAGGTACACCGCCATCTTGTCTTTCGAGTCGCCCACGCTGGTCAGCAGCGCGGCCATGTACTCGGCGGGATAGTGCGCCTTGAGGTACGCCGTCCAGTACGAGACGAGTCCGTACGCGGCCGTGTGCGCCTTGTTGAAGGCGTAGTCCGCGAACGACTCCAACACCTTCCACAGGGTCTGTTGGGCCACCTCGCCGAAACCGCGCTCGGTCATGCCGCCGAAGAAGATCTCCTTCTGCTTGTCGAGCTCGCTCTTCTTCTTCTTTCCCATGGCGCGCCGCAGGAGGTCGGCCTGGCCCAGCGTGTATCCGGCGACGCGCTGCGCGACGGCCATCACCTGCTCCTGATAGACGATCAGGCCATAGGTGGTGTCGAGGATGTCCGCGAGCGGTTCTTCGAGCTCGGGGTGGATCGGTTCGATCTCCTGCTGCTTGTTCTTGCGCAGCGCGTAGTTGATGTGCGAGTTCACGCCCATCGGACCAGGGCGGTACAGCGCCAGGACGGCCGAGATGTCCTCGAAGTTGTCGGGACGCATGAGCCGCAGCAGAGAGCGCATGGGCCCCCCGTCGAGCTGGAACACTCCCAGCGTGTCGCCGCGGGCGAGGAGCTCGTACGATGCGGCGTCGTCGAGGGCGAGGTCTTCGAGCACCAGGGGGTGTCCGCGGTTGGCCTCGATGTTGTCGAGGGCGTCGTTGATGATGGTGAGGTTGCGCAGCCCCAGGAAGTCCATCTTGATCAGGCCGAGCGACTCGCACGCGGGGTAGTCGAACTGCGTGACGATCTGGCCGTCCTGCTCGCGACGCATGATCGGGATGATGTCGATGAGCGGCTCGCTCGACATGATCACACCGGCGGCGTGCACGCCCCATTGACGCTTCAGGTTCTCGAGCCCGAGCGCGGTGTCGAACACCGTCTTGGCCTCGGCATCGGTCTCGATGAGCGTGCGGAACTCGCTGGCCTCTTTGTACCGCGGGTGCTCGGGGTTGAACATGCCGTCCAGCGGCATGTCTTTGCCCATGACCGCCGGCGGCATGGCCTTGGTCAGGCGGTCTCCCATGCTGAAGGGGAAGCCGAGCACGCGCCCGGCGTCTTTCAGGGCCTGCTTCGCCTTGATCGTTCCGTACGTGACGATCTGGGCGACGCGCTCGTCTCCGTACTTCTCGGTGACGTACTGGATCACCTCGCCCCGACGACGGTCGTCGAAGTCGACGTCGAAGTCGGGCATCGAGACGCGGTCGGGGTTGAGGAAGCGCTCGAAGATCAGACCGTGCTGCAGGGGGTCGAGGTCGGTGATCTTCATCGCGTAGGCGACCATGGAGCCCGCCCCCGAGCCACGACCGGGGCCGACGCGGATGCCGTTGCGCTTGGCCCAGTTGATGAAGTCGGCGACCACGAGGAAGTAGCCCGGGAAGCCCATCTGCAGGATGACGTCGGTCTCGTACTCGGCCTGCTTGCGCACGTCGTCGGGGATGCCCGCCGGGGTAGCGGTCTTGGAGGCCGTTCTCGACCTCTTTGATCATCCAGCTGCCCTCGGTCTCGCCCGGGGGTACCGGGAAGCGCGGCATGTAGTTGGCCGAGGTGTCGAACGCGACATCGCAGCGCTCGGCGATCAGCAGGGTGTTGTCGCAGGCCTCGGGATGGTCACGGAAGACCTGTCGCATCTCGGCGGGTGACTTGACGTAGTAGCCGTCACCGTCGAACTTGAAACGCTTGGGGTCGTCGAGCGTGGAACCGGACTGCACGCACAGCAGGGCGGCGTGACTCGTGGCGTCGTGCTGATGGGTGTAGTGCAGGTCGTTCGTGCCGACCAGCGGGATGCCGAGATCCTTCGAGATCTTGATGAGATCGCCCATGACGCGGCGCTCGATCGAGAGGCCGTGATCCATGATCTCGGCGAAGTAGTTGTCTTTGCCGAAGATGTCCTGGAACTCGGCCGCCGCGGCCCGAGCGGCGTCGTACTGTCCGAGCCGGAGGCGCGTCTGCACCTCGCCGGACGGACAGCCGGTGGTGGCGATCAGGCCCTTGCCGTACGTCTGCAGCAGCTCCCGGTCCATGCGGGGCTTGAAGTAGTACCCCTCCATGCTCGCCTTGGACGACAGGCGGAAGAGGTTGTGCATGCCCTCGGTCGTCTCGGACAGCAGCGTCATGTGCGTGTAGGCACCCGAGCCCGACACGTCGTCGCTCTGCTGCTCGGGAGTCCCCCAGCGCACACGGGCCTTGTCGGAGCGGTGCGTGCCGGGGGTGACGTAGGCCTCGATCCCGATGATCGGCTTGATGCCGGCATCCTTCGCCGTCTTGTAGAACTCGAAGGCGGCGAAGGTGTTGCCGTGGTCGGTGACCGCGATGGCCGGCATGCCCTGCTTGACGGCCTCTTGCACCATCGGGCCGATGCGCGCCGCGCCGTCGAGCATCGAATACTCGCTGTGCACGTGAAGGTGAACGAAGGAGTCTGCTGCCACGAGTCGAGTCTACGTTTCGCCTCCGACATCGCTCCCCGGACGCTCGGTGCGGATGCCCCTCACCTCTGCGCGCGCGACTCGGCTACGGTGAGGCCGTGCCCACTCCTGATTTCGTGCTCGAACTCCGCCGTCACGTCGGCACCCGTCCGCTGCCGCTCGTGGGGGTCACGGCGGTGATCGTCCGCGAGGGCGAGGTGCTCCTCGGTCGCCGCAGCGACAACGGCCGCCTCACCCCCGTCACGGGCATCGTCGACCCCGGCGAAGAGCCCGCCGACGCCGCCGTGCGAGAAGCGGAGGAAGAGGCCGGGGTGCGCATCCGCGCGGAGAGGCTCGCGTGGGTGCACCAGATTCCGCGGGTCACGTACGACAACGGTGATCAGAGCGACTACCTGGACCTCACCTTCCTGTGCCGCTGGATCTCCGGCGACCCGCTGCCCGTGGACGGAGAGATGACCGAGGTCGGATGGCATCCCGTCTCGGACGTGCCGCACATCTTGGATGCCGAGATGGCGGAGCGCGTGCGAGCAGCCCTCCAGGACGGCCCCGCGCGCTTCGCCCAGCGAGACGACTGAGCACCGCACCGCGGGTGCACGTCCTCGACGGTCCGACGCGTGCGGCGCTCAGATGCCGTCTTCGAGCACCTCGAGCGCGTGGGACAGATCGGGCGGGTAGGGCGACTCGAACGAGACCCACTCCCCCGTCCCGGGGTGCGTGAAGGCGAGACGGTGCGCGTGCAGCCACTGCCGGGTCAGCCCGAGACGGGCCGACAGCGTGGGATCGGCGCCGTACAGCGGGTCGCCCGCGCACGGGTGGCGGTGTGCGGCCATGTGCACGCGGATCTGGTGGGTGCGACCGGTCTCGAGGTGGATCTCGAGCAGCGACGCGCGCGGGAACGCCTCGAGCGTCTCGTAGTGCGTCACCGAGTCCTTGCCGTCGGGGGTGACGGCGAACTTCCAGGAGTGATGCGGATGCCGCCCGATCGGGGCGTCGATGGTCCCCGCCAGCGGGTCGGGATGGCCCTGCACGACCGCGTGGTAGATCTTGTCGACCTCGCGCTCTTTGAAGGCGCTCTTGAGCAGCGTGTACGCCCGCTCCGTCTTGGCCACGACCATCAGCCCGCTGGTGCCCGCGTCTAGGCGGTGCACGATGCCGCGGCGCTCGGCCGGGCCGCTCGTCGCGATGCGGAATCCCGCGGCGGCCAGGGCTCCGAGGACTGTGGGTCCCTCCCACCCGAGGGAGGGGTGCGCGGCGACGAAAGCGGGCTTGTCGACCACCACGATGTCGTCGTCGTCGTGCACGATCCCGAGGTCGGGTACCTCGACCGGCACGACCTCCGGGTCGCGCTTGGGCTCCCACTCCACCGTCAGCCACGCGCCCGCGCGGAGGCGGTCGGAGCGGCCGGCGGTGCGACCGTCGACGCTGACTCCCCCGGCGTCGGCGACCTCGGCCGCGAAGGTGCGCGAGAATCCGAGCATCTTCGCCAGCGCCTGGTCGATGCGTGTTCCTTCGAGCCCGTCGGGGACGGGCAGACTCCGCGACTCCATGTCAGCGGGCTCCCGGGCCGGGCGACGCCTCGATTTCGCCGTCGGCCGCGGCCGCACGGGAGGCCCGCGTCTCGCGCGTGCCGTCGATGCGGAGCCCAGCGAGCACGAGGATCGCGACCGAGATCATCATGGAGACGATGAACACGTCGGCGACGTTGTAGATCGCGGGCATCATCCAGGGCGTCGAGATGAAGTCGACCACGTGACCCACCGGGAAGCCCGGCTCCCGGATGAGACGGTCGGTGAGGTTGCCCAGCACACCCCCGAGGAGGAGGCCCAGGACGACGGCCCACAGCCGCGAGCGGACACGCCGCACCGCGAGGAAGACGATCACGCCGGCGACGACCGCCAGCGCGATGGTGAAGACCCACGTCACGCCCTCGCCGAGCGAGAAAGCCGCACCGGGATTGCGGACGAGGTAGAACTGCAGCGCGTCGCCGAGGACCGGGACGACGCGCTCCGGGGGGAGGTTGTCGATGGCGACGGTCTTCGCCAACTGGTCGGCGGCCAGCACCAGCATCGCGAGGATCGCGATGACGATGCCGGCCGCCGCCGGACGCAGAGGAGATCGACTGCGCAAAGAGTGGTCCTACAGGCCGATCGCCGACACCGGCGTCGAGCCCGAGGACGTCGCGGTGGTGTCGAGGTCGCGGAGCTGACCCTCGATGTAGGAACGCAGCTGCGAGCGGTAGTCGCGCTCGAAGTTGCGGAGCTCGGTGATGCGGCCCTCGAGCGTGGTGCGCTCCTTCTCGAGGCGGGCGCGCTCTTCGCGGCCCTTCTGCTCGGCTTCGGCGACGATGGACGCCGCCTGCGCCTGGGCCTCGCTGATGAGCTGGTCGCGCTGCGCGCGGCCCTCGGCCACGTGCTCGTCGTGCAGGCGCTGGGCGAGCTCGATGATGCCCGCGCTCTGCGCGGCCGGCTCCAGGTCGGGGGTCGACTTCGACACGACGGGAGCGGGGGTCTCTTCGACGGCGGGCTCTGCCGTCGCGGGCGCCTCGGCGGCGGGCGCCTCGGCGGCCGGGGTGGCTTCGCCGGACTCGTAGGCCGCGAGCTTGGCCTTCAGCTCTTCGTTCTCGGCGATGGTCTTGCGCCACTCGACGACGATCTCGTCGAGGAAGTCGTCGACCTCATCGGGGTCGAAGCCCTCCTTGAAGCGCACGTGCTGGAACTGCTTGGTGACGACGTCATCGGGGGTCAGTGCCATGGTGATTCCTCTTTCGAGAGCTCTGAGTAGAAAGGCATGTGGTGTCGCACCGGGGCTCACCGCTTCGGAACAGCATAGTCGCCGCCCTTCGTCGGTGTCGAAGACGGGCGAAGGGCGGCGACGCGAAGGTCAGGCGGCCGCGAGGGACCGCGTGACGCTCAACAGCAGGAAGCAGACGAACATCACGATCGCGAAACCGAAATCGATCGCGATGCCCCCGATGCGCAGGGGCGGGATGACGCGGCGAATCAGCTTGATGGGCGGGTCCGTCACGGTGTAGATGATCTCGGCCAGCACCAGGGTGACACCGCGCGGACGCCACTCCCGGTTGAACATCGGGATGTACTCGAGCACGAGGCGGGCGAGCAGGATCACGATGTAGATGAACAGGATCGTGCTGAGGATGGAGCCGATCAGGCTCACGACGGCCACGGCGCGTTACTGGGACGCGAAGGGCGCGACCTCGGGGTCGGCCTGCGCGATCGCACCGTCGCCGGAGACGGCGATGTTCTCGGGCGAGAGCAGGAAGACCTTGCTCGTCACCCGCTCGATGCGGCCGTACAGTCCGAGCGAGAGTCCGCTCGCGAAGTCGATCAGACGGCGCGCGTCGGCGTCGCTCATCTGCGACAGGTTGATGATGACCGGGATCCCCTCGCGGAAGTTCTCGGCGATCGTCTGCGCGTCGCGGTACTGCTTCGGGTGCACCGTGAGGATCTCGCTCACGGGACCCGCGGTGGGCTGGCGCACCACGGCGGGCCGGTGCAGCGGGGTCACCGGCGCGGCCTTCTCGACGGGAGCAGCAGTCTGCGTGGGCTGCTTGCGCGCGATGGGCTGCGGCGCTGTCTCCTCATAGGTCTCTTCCTCGTCGGCGAGGCCCAGGTACACCATCGTTTTCTTGAGGGGGTTCGACATCGCATCCTCCGTTCGCTCGTCTGGTCCGAGGCTAGTCGCGCGGGGGCCTCGGGCCGGTGATTGCGGAGCCGATCCGCAGGTGTGTCGCGCCCATCGCGATGGCTTCCGGGAAATCGCCGGTCATCCCTGCCGAGATCCACCGCGCGTCGGGGTCCACCGCACGCACGACGTCGGCCGACCGGCGAAGTCGCTCGAAGGCCCGGGCGGGCTCCTCGTCGAGGGGGGCGACCGCCATCACGCCGCGCAGACGCAACCCCGACAGCCCCGAGACGTGCACGGCGAGCTCGTCGACACCCCCGGGCGCGACGCCTCCGCGGCCGCTGTCATCGGTGAGGTTGACCTGCAGCAGCACGTCCAGCACCCCCTCGCCGTCGGCGGCGTCCAGCGCGTCGGCGATGCGCGCGCGGTCGACCGAATGCACGGCATCCGCGGCCGCCCGGACGGCACGGGCTTTGTTCGTCTGCGCCTGACCGATGAAGTGCCAGGTGAGATCCGGGATGCCGGCCAGCTCCGCGCGCTTGGCGGTGAGCTCCTGCTGGCGGTTCTCGCCCACGTGACGCACGCCGAGGGCGTGGAGATCGCGCACGAGGGACGCGGGGTGGAACTTCGTCACGACGATGCGGGTGATGTCGGCGACGTCGCGGTGCGCCGCGCGGGCGGCATCCCGGATGCGCTCATCGACGGCGGCGAGCCGGTCGGCCAGGGCGGTGTCCATGCTGCTCCTTCGACGACGAGAGCGGGCCCGGTGGAGACCGGACCCGCTTTCGACGGTGAGATCGTGCGTGCTTACTTCAGGAAGTCCGGCACGTCGAGGTCGTCGTCGGCGTAGCCGCTGTCGTACGAGGTCTCGGGAACGCGCGCGGCCACCGGAGCCGGCTCCGGGCGACGCTCGGGGGCGCGCTCGGCGGCGGTCTTCTGCTCCTCGGCGGCGTCCAGGTCACGGGCGACGTCGTCGGCCGGGATGGCCGGGAGCACCGGAGTGGATGCCGGGCGCTGCGCCCCCACGGGATCGATTCGCAGCGACGGCTCGCCCCCGTCGAAGCCGGCGGCGATGACGGTGACGCGCACCTCGTCGCCGAGGGTGTCGTCGATGACCGTTCCGAAGATGATGTTGGCTTCGGGGTGGGCCGCTTCCTTGACGAGCTGAGCGGCGTCGTTGATCTCGAAGATGCCGAGGTTCGAACCGCCCTGGATGGACAGCAGCACGCCGTGCGCACCCTCGATCGACGCCTCGAGCAGCGGGGATTCGACGGCGAGCTCGGCGGCCTTGATGGCACGGTCGGCGCCGCGCGCGGAACCGATGCCCATGAGCGCCGACCCCGCGCCCTGCATCACGCTCTTGACGTCGGCGAAGTCGAGGTTGATGAGACCCGGGGTGGTGATGAGGTCGGTGATGCCCTGCACACCGGCGAGCAGCACCTGGTCGGCGGTGGCGAACGCCTCGATCATCGAGATGCCGCGGTCGCTGATCTCGAGCAGCCGGTCGTTGGGGACGACGATGAGGGTGTCGACCTCTTCCTTCAGACGCCCGACGCCGGCCTCGGCCTGGCTCTGACGGCGGCGACCCTCGAACGAGAAGGGCTTGGTCACGACACCGATGGTGAGGGCGCCGATCGACTTGGCGATCTTCGCCACCACCGGCGCGCCGCCCGTGCCGGTGCCACCGCCCTCGCCCGCGGTGACGAAGACCATGTCGGCGCCGCGCAGGGCCTCCTCGATCTCCTCCGCGTGGTCTTCGGCGGCGCGACGGCCGACCTCGGGGTCGGCACCTGCGCCGAGACCCCGGGTGAGCTCGCGCCCCACGTCGAGCTTGACGTCGGCGTCGCTCATGAGCAGCGCCTGCGCGTCGGTGTTGATCGCGATGAACTCCACGCCGCGCAGGCCGAGCTCGATCATGCGGTTGACGGCGTTGACGCCGCCCCCGCCCACACCGACGACCTTGATCACGGCGAGGTAGTTCTGGTTGTGGCTCATGCCGGCCTCCGTTTGTCCCCGAACCCGAAACTCTAAACCTCATGTTGAGGGTTAAAGAATTGCCCGGTATGCAATTCCTTAGCTCGAAGGTAGGTGGCGGATCCGACCCCGCCCGCCCGACACGCGGCGTGTTCGATATTCGCGTCGAAGATCAGCGCACGACACCAGCGTCGGGCGAGGTGACGTCGTACTCCTTGGCGCGATCGGGAGGGCTCTTCTGCATGAGGCGGTCCAGCACGACCGCCTTCTCAGCCGATCGGTCGGCACTGCCCCAGACGACCGTCGATCCCGACGCACCGAGCGTGAGGGTCACGTCGTCCGGAGTGGATGCCGAGACCCCGGTCACCTGCGAACGCACGGCATCGGGAAGGGCACGCATGACCCGGCCGGCCGCGTGGAACGCCGCGGAGTCGGTCCCCTCCGCGATGTCGAGCACCGGCTGCCCCGCCGGCGCGTCGGGCGTGGTCGATAACGCGACGCCGGCGGCATCCACCACCGTGAAGCCGGCTGCGGTCTGCATCGCGCCGATCGGCGTGCGTTCGACGATGTTCACGACGAGGTCGTGCGGCGGCCGGGCCTCGAGGGTGTACGACTCCACGAGCGGGAAGCGGACGAGCGCGGCCTTCACCTCGCTGTCGTCGACGAGGGCGAGCGGGGTTCCGAGCTGACCGCTCAGCGCGTCGGTGACGGCGCCGGCATCGAGCTGTGCGGTTCCGACCACGTCGATGCGCTCGAGGGCGAAGAGCGGGCTGTACGCCGCACCGGCCGTGCCGACCACGGTGACCAGGAGCGCGGCGCCCACGCCGATCCAGATGTTGCGGCGCCGGCGGCTGCGCACCGTGAAACGCTTGACCTCGGCCGACAGGGCGCGCCGACGCGCCCGTGAGGCGCGCAGCACATCACGGAGCCTCGCACCCTCGAGGGGCGGCTCGGTCGCGGTATCCGTCGTCGCACGCGTGAGCGGCGTCACCGGAGCCGTCTGCTCGGCGGCGACCGGATCCCGCGGCGCCGGACGCTCGACCCGCGGGACCGGCCGGACGGACTCCGGCTGCTGCGGCAGGGGCGAAGGCCGCTTCACGCTCAGACCGCCGCGGCCTCGGTGCGCGAGAGCGCCTCGAGCACCTGCGGGATGATCTGGTACACGTTGCCGCAGCCGAGGGTGATGACGTAGTCGCCGGGGCGGGCCACCTCGGCCGTGTACTCGGCCGCCGCCTGCCAGTCGGGGACGTAGTGCACGTGCGACGGGTCGGCGAAGGCTCCGCTCACGAGCTCTCCGGTCACCCCGGGAACCGGGTCTTCGCGGGCCCCGTACACGTCGAGCATGACGGTGTGGTCGGCGTGCGATTCGAGCACCTCGGCGAACTCGCGGTACATCTCCTGCGTGCGCGAGTAGGTGTGCGGCTGCTGGATCGCGATGATGCGCCCCTCGCCCACGACCGTCCGTGCCGCCGACAGCGCGGCGGCGACCTCGGTGGGGTGGTGCGCGTAGTCGTCGTAGACGCTGACGCCGTGTTGCACGCCGTGCAGTTCGAAGCGGCGGACCGTGCCGCCGAAGCCCTCGACCGCGCGCGCGGCATCGGCGAGCGTGTGACCCAGCACGCGCAGCACCGCCACGGCGCCGGCGGCGTTGACGGCGTTGTGGGCGCCGGGGACGCGCAGGCGCACGTCGACGCTCTCACCGTCGGCGGTGAGCGTGAAGGCGACGGGGCCGTCGGTGCGGATGCCGCTGAGGCGCACATCAGCCGTCTCATCCTCGCCGAAGGTGATGACGTTCGCGTGCGTGATGCGCTCGCGCACGGCGCGAGCACCCGGGTCGTCGGCCGAGATCACCACAGCCTCGCGCGCGGCGTCGGCGAAACGCGCGAACGCGGCATCGAAGGCGTCGCGGGAGCCGTAATGGTCGAGGTGGTCGGGGTCGACGTTGGTGATGAGGGCGACGGAGGTGTCGTAGAGCTCGAACGTGCCGTCGGACTCGTCGGCCTCGATGACGAAGAGCTCGTCGGAGCCGGTCCCGCTGGAGGCGCCGAGATCGGCGATCACACCCCCGTTCACGAACGTGGGGTTCTCCTCGAGCGCGCGCAGCGCCGTGACGATCATGCCGGTCGAGGTGGTCTTGCCGTGCGCTCCGGCGACCGAGACGAGTCGTCGACCGCCGATCAGCCAGTGCAGCGCCTGCGAGCGGTGAATGACGTGCAGCCCGCGCTGCTTGGCCGTGACGAACTCCGGGTTCTCGGGCCAGATGGCGCCGGTGTGCACGACGGTGTCGGCATCGCCCAGGTGCGCGGCGTCGTGGCCGACGTGGACGACGGCACCGCGGGCGGCGAGGTCGCGGAGCGCGGCACTGTCGGAACGGTCCGAGCCGGAGACCCGGATGCCGCGGTCGAGGAACATGCGGGCGAGCCCGGACATGCCCGAGCCGCCCACGCCGATGAAGTGCGCGGAGGTGATGGTCTCGGGGATGGGGAGGCTCAGGTCGGGTCTGATCATGGCGTCTGCGAGTTTACGTCGCCGACCCTGCGCACACGCCCCGGCGCGCCCGGGTCGCGGAGCGTGCGAAGCGACTGCGGCCGGCCGGGGCCCGCGGTCACCGGCCGGCGCGACACGGACACCGGGCCGCACCGTCACCAGAACAGGGGATGCCACGGCAACAGGCCGGCACGACGGGGAACGCCCTGTTCCGATGACGTCCCCGGTTCTCGTGACACCTGCTCACGTCGGCGGTGCGTGGTGTGCGGCAGCGCGACTCACGGGCGGCAGCGCGCCAGCGCGACCCGCCGGCGCCAGCGCGCCAGCGCGACCCGCCGGCGCCAGCGCGGCAGCGCGACCCGCCGGCGCCAGCGCGGCAGCGCGACCCGCCGGCGCCAGCGCGGCACCGCGACCCGCCGGCGTCAGCGCGCCACGGCCTCGTCGACGAGCGCGATGACGTTCTCGGTACCGGTCCGGATGCCCGTGCGGGCGGCTGCGGCGCGCATGGCCTCCCGGCGTTCGCCGTCGCGCAGCAGCGGCACGATCTCCGTGCGCACGCGCTCGGGCGTCAGGTCGGCGTCGGTGATGAGGATCGCCGCCCCCGCGCGCACCGAGGCGGCCGCGTTCAGGCTCTGCTCGCCGTTGCCGACCGCGTACGGAACGTAGACGGCGGGGATGCCGAGGGCGTTGATCTCGCTGACGGTCGCAGCGCCCGATCGCGAGACGACGAGGTCGGCCATCGCGAAGGCCAGGTCCATGCGGTCGACGTAGCGGACGACGGCGTAGCCCTTCGCGCCCGGGTCGGGCAGGTCGGAGTTCTGGCCGGTGACGTGCAGCAGCTGCCAACCGGCGTCGAGCACGTCGCGCCAGGCTCCGCCGAACCCGGTGTTCAGCCGGAGCGCTCCGAGCGACCCGCCGAAGACGAGGAGCGTGGGCTGCGAGGGATCCAGTCCGAAGTGGGTGGCCGCCTCGTCGCGCAGGGCCGGGGCGTCGAGCTCGACGATCTCGCGACGCAGCGGCATCCCGACCTCGCGCGCGCCCCGCAAGGGCGTGCCCTCGAAGGCCACCCCCACCCGGGCCGCCCCGCGGGCACCGAGCACATTCGCCAGACCCGGCTTGGCGTTGGCCTCGTGCACGACGAATGGCACGCGCTCGCGGCGCGCGGCAAGGTAGGCCGGGGCTGCGGCATACCCGCCGAAGCCGACGACGACGTCGACGGAGCGGTCGCGGATGATCCGTCTCACGTGCGCCACGGCGCGCAGCAGACGCGCGGGGAAGACGGCGGCGGCGCGGTCGGGGCGGCGCGGGAAGGGCACCTTGTCGACCGTGAGCAGTTCGTATCCGCGCAGCGGCACGAGACGGGATTCGAGGCCCTCCCGGGTGCCGAGCACGAGCACGTCGGCCGCGGCATCGCGGGCGCGCAGGCCGTCGGCGACGGCGAGGAGCGGATTGACGTGCCCGG
This sequence comes from Microbacterium proteolyticum, assembly GCF_030818075.1. Taxonomy (NCBI): domain Bacteria; kingdom Bacillati; phylum Actinomycetota; class Actinomycetes; order Micrococcales; family Microbacteriaceae; genus Microbacterium; species Microbacterium proteolyticum. The sequence continues at coordinate 3,115,090 of NZ_JAUSZZ010000001.1, forward strand.
CGGTGCCGCCGCCGGCGAGGAGGTAAGTCGTCACCGTACGACCCTAGTCAGAACGCCGGTCGTGGGCCCGCTCGTCGCGCCCCGCGACACGACGCGGGAAAGACCCGCCCGTGCGCCACAGACCGAGCGGAACAGCCGACCATCGCCCACGAATCCCCTGCGCTGCGCGCGCGACGAGCCACGGACTCGCGCCGGGCGCACGCGACGAGCCGCGGACTCGCGCCGGGTGCACGCGACGAGCCGTGGACTCACCCCGGCGGCGATCGGCCGGAGCCGGGAAGTCAGCCGCGACGAGCGCAACCACACGCGAACCGACCAGGGCCGAGACCGTCAGCCGCGACCGGCACCACCACAGGCCGACGCACCGAAGCCGAAACCGTCAGCCGCGACGGGCGGAACGGCGGGCGGGTGTCCGCGCCGCCCGAGAAGCCTCCGCGACCGCGCGACGATCGGGCAGCGTGCGCGCGCACGACAGCAGCACGCCGCACGCGATGAGCACCGACAGCAGCGACGTGCCGCCCTGCGACATGAACGGCAGCGGGACGCCCAGCACGGGGAGGACGCGCAGCACCACGCCGATGTTCACCAGCGCCTGGCCGACGATCCACAGCGTGATCGCGCCCGCGATGATCCGGACGAACGGGTCGTCGGTCCGCCGGATGATGCGGAAGGCGCCCACCGCGAACAGGGCGAAGAGCAGCAGCACCACGACGCAGCCGACGAGGCCCAGCTCCTCGCCGATGATGGCGAAGATGTAGTCGTTGGCGGCGGCCGGGAGCCAGTCGTACTTCTCTTTCGAGTTGCCCAAGCCCAGTCCGAGGAGCCCGCCGCTCGCGAGGCCCCACACACCGTGCAGCGACTGATAACAGGTGGTGTAGTAGCACGACGCGTCATCGGGCGCGAAGAGGCTGCCGATCCGCTCCATGCGGTTCTCGCTGCCGACCGCGGACAGCAGCACCACCACGACGGACAGCAGCGCCGGCAGGATGAACATGCGCAGCTTGATGCCGGCGAAGAAGAGCGCACCCAGCACCACCAGCACGAGGATCATCACCGTGCCGAGGTCCTTCCCACCGAGCACCGTGCCGATCACGAGCACGGAGACCGGCACGACCGGGATGAACACGTGCGCCCACGACGTCAGCAGACGGCGCTTGCGCCAGAGCACGGCCCCCATCCACAGCGCCAGCGTGAGCTTGAGGAACTCCGCGGGCTGGAACTGGAAGCCGCCGATCGCCACCCAGTTGCGGTTGCCGTTGGCCGCGATACCGAGACCGGGCACGTACACCAGCAGCTGGAACGCCGTCGCGAAGATCAGGGCGGGCCAGGCGATCTTCCGCCAGAACTCCATGCGCGCACGGCTGAGCACGAACATGAGCGGGATGCCGAGGACGGCGAACACGCCCTGCTTCATCACGTGGTCGAACGGGCTCTGGCCGCCGTCGAGGGCCGAGGTCGCCGACAGCACCATCACGAGACCGAACCCGGTGAGCAGCAGAGCCGCGGAGGCGATGAGCAGGAACTCCCCCGACACCGGCCGGAACGCCCGCCCCAACGACACGCGGGCGATGAGCCCGCCGCGCTCGGGCTGGTCGTCGGGGGTCTGCCGCGGAGGGGGCGCCGTCGTGGTCACGCGTGTCCCCCTCAGTCCTGCGGTCGAGATGCTCCGTCGCCCTGCCCCGCGATCCACGCCCGCACCGCGTCGGCGAAGCGTTCGCCGCGGTCGGCGTAGGAGGAGAACTGATCGAAGGATGCCGCCGCGGGAGCCAGGAGAACGGTGTCTCCGTCCCGGGCCACACCCGCCGCCAGTTCGACGACCTGGGCCATGACGTCTTCAGTCTCGGCGTGGTCGACCTCGAACAGCGGAACCGCCGGGGCGTGTCGCGCGAACGCCGCGACGATGTCGCCGCGCTCGGTGCCGATGACGATGGCGGCGCGTACCGCGCCGCCGCGGGCGCGGACGAGGTCGCTGAGGTCGACGCCCTTCAGCAACCCGCCGACCACCCAGACGGCGCCCGGGTACGCCGCGAGCGACGACGATGCCGCGTGCGGGTTGGTGGCCTTGGAGTCGTCGACCCACGTGACACCCGCGTGGGCCCCGACGACCTGGATGCGGTGCGGGTCGAGGCGGAAGCGCTCGAGAGCGTCGTGGATGTGCTCGGGCGCCGCGCCGAGGGAGCGGGCGAGGGCGCTGGCCGCGAGGATGTTCGCCACCACGTGAGGGGCGGCGAGCCCGCGTGCGGTGAGGTCGGCGACCGTGGTGAGCTCCAGGGCGGAGGTCGCCCGCTCCTCGAGGAAGGCGCGATCGACGAGGATCCCATCGACGACGCCGAGATCGCTCGGCCCCGGCACGCCCAGGTCGAAGCCGATGGCGCGCGCGCCCTCGATGACCTCGGCATCCTCCACCATGCCCCGGGTGACGAGGTCGGCCTTGTTGTAGACGCACGCCACGCGGGTGCGGGCGTAGACGCCGGCCTTCGCGTCGCGGTAGGCGTCGGCGCCGCCGTGCCACTCGAGGTGGTCGTCGGCGAGGTTCAGGCACACCGCCGCGTGCGGCGACAGCGCGTCGTCGCCGGTCTGCAGGTTGAGGTACCACAGCTGGTGGCTCGAGAGCTCCACGACGAGTGCGTCGAACCCGCTCGGGTCGCGCACGGCGTCGAGGACGGGGGTGCCGATGTTGCCCACGGGCACGGCGCGCAGGCCGGCGGTGACGAGCATCTCGGCCGTCAGCCGCGTCGTGGTGGTCTTGCCGTTGGTCCCCGTGATGAGCACCCAGTCGGCCGGGCGGCCGTCGGGACGCACGACCTTGTCGCGCACGCGCCACGCGAGCTCCACGTCTCCCCACAGGGCGATGCCCTGCTCTTGCGTCCACCGGATGACGGGGTGGTGCGGCGCGAACCCGGGCGAGGCGACGACCACCTCGGGCGCGAAGTCGGCGAGGGCGGCGGGCACGGTGTCCAGCGGCCCCTCGTACAGCTCGACGCCGAGCACCGGGAGAAGGCGCGCGTACTCGGCATCCGCCCGCTCCGTCACCACGAGCACCTCGGCGCCGAGCTCTGCGAGCGTGTCGGCCGCGGAGAACCCGGTGACCGACAGGCCCAGCACGGCGACGCGCAGGCCCTTCCAGTCCGCGTGCCAGCTGGTGAGGGTGGTGAGGTCGGTCATACGCGTGAGAGCCATTCGACGTAGAAGAATCCGATGCCCGAGACGGCGAGGAGGCCCGCGATGATCCACATGCGCACGACGATGGTGACCTCGGGCCAGCCCCGCATCTCGAGGTGGTGGTGCAGCGGGCTCATGAGGAACAGCCGCTTGCCCTTCGTGGCCTTGAAGTAGGCCCGCTGCAGGATCACCGACCCCGACGCGATCACGTACACGCCGGCGATGAGCACGAGCAGCAGCTCGGTGCGGGTGAGGATCGCCATCGCGGCGATGACGCCGCCGATGGCCATCGACCCGCAGTCGCCCATGAAGACCTTCGCCTTGGGCGCGTTCCACCACAGGAACCCGACGAGCGCACCGACGAACGACGCCGACACGATCGCCAGGTCGAACGGGTCGCGGACCGCGTAGCACCCCGCCTGCACGGTGGGGTCGAGGGCGTCGGCGCACATCTGCTTGTTCTGCCAGAACGCCATGAGGCTGTACGCCCCGACGACGAAGATGCCCGATCCCGCCGCCAGACCGTCCAGACCGTCGGCGACGTTGACGGAGTTGGATGCCGCGGTGCCGATGAACGAGATCCAGGCGAGGTACAGCAGCCAGCCGAGCACCGGCCCGAGCGCGAAGAGCGACAGCACCTGGATGTCGCGGAAGACGGAGATGTACTCCGACGCCGGTGTCTGCCCGACGCTGTTCGGGAAGTTCAGGGCGACGACCGCGAACGGGACGGCGACGATCACCTGACCGGCGATCTTCCGCCAGCCGGAGAGGCCGAGGCTGTTCTGGTGGCGCACCTTCATGTAGTCGTCGATGAAGCCGACGACGCCGAAGCCGAGCATGAGCCACAGCACCAGCAGGCCCGAGATGGTCGGGGGGTTGTTGCCGGCGTAGGAGCCGATGAAGTACCCGACGATCGTGCCGAGGATGAAGATCGTGCCGCCCATGGTGGGGGTTCCGCGCTTGGCGCCGTGCGACGGGTTGTGCACGTTCTCGGGCGTGCGGATGACCTGGCCCCAGCCCCAGCGGCGGAACCACCGGAGGAACACCGGGGTGAGGAACAGGGTGAAGGCAAGCGAGATCGCCGCCGCGGTCAGAAGTGATCTCACGCGAACAACTCTCCCAGACGGTCGCCGAGGTGCCGCAGCCCCGCCGAGTTCGACGACTTCACCAGCACCCGGTCACCGTCGCGCAGTTCGGTCGCGAGGTAGTCGTAGGCGGCATCGGCGTCGGGGAAGAAGACCGCCTCGCCGTCCCACGAGCCCTGGGCGATCGCCTCGAGGTACATGCGGCGCGCTTCGGGGCCGATAACGACGATGCGCTGGATGCGAAGGCGGACGGCCAGCAGGCCCACCCGGTCGTGCTCCTCGTCGGCGTACTCCCCCAGCTCGCTCATCGCACCGAGGACGGCGACGGTGCGCTCGTGCGGTCCCGTGATCTGCGCCAGGGTGCGCAGCGCGGCGGCCATGGAGTCGGGGCTGGCGTTGTAGGCGTCGTTGATGATGCGCACGCGCTCGGACCCCAGCGGCTGCATCCGCCAGCGTTCGGCGATCTCGACCGTCTCCAGCCGCGCGATGGCGTCGGCCGCGGGCACACCGAGGGCCGTGGCAGCGGCGATCGCGGCGAGGGCGTTCATGACGTGGTGCTCGCCCAGCACCCGAAGGGTCAGGGTGTACTCCTGACCGTCGACGAGCAGGTCGGCTCGTGTTCCGGATGCCGAGACCTCGACGTCGACGGCGCGGACCTCGGCCCGCTCGCCGCGGCCGAACCACCGCACGCCCTGCCCGCGCTCGCGCGCGAGGGGCTCCATGGCGGCGACGCGGGGATCGTCGGCGTTGAGCACGGCCAGGCCCCCCTCGCGCGTGGCGCGCACGAGCTCGCTCTTGGCGTGGAAGGTGGACTCGATACCGCCGAACCCGCCCGCGTGGGCCATACCCACCATCAGCACCACGCCGATGTCGGGCGTGACGAGGCCCGCGAGATGCGCGATCGCGCCGGGGGCGCTCGCGCCGAACTCGCTGACGAGGTAGCGCGTGGCATCCGTGATCCGGAGCATGGTCAGCGGAGCGCCGACCTCGTTGTTGAACGACGCGCGAGGGGCGACGGTCACTCCATCGTCCTCGAGGATGCGGGCGAGGAGGTTCTTGGTGGTCGTCTTGCCGTTGGAGCCGGTGATGCCGACGATCTTCAGGCGTCCCTCGGCGCGCACGCGCGCCACGACGTCGCGCGCCAGGGCACTGAGGGCGGCGACGGAGTCCGGGACGACGATCTGGCTCACCCGCTCGTCGAGTTCGCGCTCGACGATCGCCAGAGCGGCGCCCTGCTGGATGGCGGTGCCCACGAAGAGGTGACCGTCGGTGGTCTCCCCCGGCTTGGCGACGAAGATCCCGCCGGGCTCGATCAGGCGCGAGTCGGTGTCGACCAGTCCCGAGACGAGGGTGTCGGGGGTGTCGCCGCCGTGCACGACGAGGCGACCGCCGAGCACGTCGGCGAGGTGGGAGAGACTCGTGGAGATCATTGCTGTGCGGACGCCCTTTCCGATGTCGCATTCGTTACCGAGACGAGACCGGTAGACGGGTGTCTCAGCCGAACTTGGGCAGTTCGGGGGTCGAGGTTCCGGAGGGGATGACCCGGTAGGTCTTGAGGACTTGCGTGAGGGCCTTCTGGAACGCGGGCGCGGTGGCCGCGGACGATTTTACCGTCCGCGGTTCGTCGAGGTTGACCTCCACCACGTACTGCGGGTCGTCGGCGGGGGCGAAACCGACCATGGTGGTGAAGTACGCGTCCGACTTGTAGGCGCCGGTGACGGGGTCGGTCTTCTCACCGGTACCGGTCTTGAGCGCGACGCGATACCCCGGAATGGCGACCTGGTCGGCGAGCGTCCCCTGGGTCGCGACGTTCTCGAGCATCTGTGAGACCGTGCGGGCGGCATCCTCCGACACGACGCGCTCCCCCTGTGCGTCGGGCACGTCGGTGACCGTGCCGTCGGCGGCGGTGCAACTCTCGACGAGCGACAGCGGCATCCGCACGCCCCCGTTCGCGATGGTCTGATAGGCCCCCGCGAGCTGGGGCACCGTCACGGCGAGGCCCTGGCCGAAGGTGGTGTTGTAGAAGGTCTGCTTGTCCCAGTCGGCCGGATCGCGCAGGATGCCGGACGACTCTCCCGGGAAGGCGACCGCCGTCTGCTCGGTGAGCCCGAACTTCTTCAGGTACGAGATGCGGGTGTCGAGCGGGATCATCTCGCCGAACTTCGAGATGCCGACATTGGAGGAGTCGATGAGCACGCCCGTGAGGGTGTAGCGGTTCTCGGGGTGCGAGAAGGAATCGGACACGCGGGCGCCATCGGGGAAGTTCTCACGCGACGACGCCGTCACGGTGGTCCCGGAGGTGAAGGCCCCGCTGTCGAGTCCGATGGCCGCGGTGATCGCCTTCATCGTCGAGCCCGGCTCGTGCGGGTCGCCGAAGGCGGCGCTGCCGCGATCGGACTCGGGCGTGGCCGTGGGGTCGTTGGGGTCGACGGTGGGGTACTCCGCCAGGGCCCGGATCTTCCCCGTCTTGGCCTCGACGACCGTGATGGTGCCGCGCAACGACCCGGTGTTCTGCACCTGCTCGGCGATGAGCTGGCCGAGGTACCACTGCAGGTCGCGGTCGATGGTGAGTTTGAGGGTGCCGCCGTCGACCGCGGGCCGGGTCTCGGTCTCGGTGCCCGGCAGAACCACGCCGGACGGGCTCCGCTGGAAGACCATCTCGCCGTTGGTGGATGCCAGGCACGAGTCGTCCGCCGCTTCCAGGCCCGCGAGCGCCTGCCCGTCGCCGCCGACGAAACCGAGGAGGTTCCCGCCCACCGCACCGTCGGGATAGACCCGACCCGCCTGCGGCGGGAAGCTGAGGAACGGCAGTCCGAGGTCGGCGAGCGCCCGGTACTTCTCGGTCGAGACGCCCTTGGCGATGACGGCGTACTGCGAGGAGGGGTCGTCGGCCACGGCATCCGTGACGATCTTCTGCACCTCGCTCTGCTCGATCCCCAGAACGGACGCGATGCGGCCCGCGAGGACGGGCCACGCGGTGGTGACCTTCTCGTCATCGTCGTCGTAGGTGGTGATGCCGTCGACGGCGAGGGACGGATCGATCTGCACGTCGTAGCGGTTGATGCTGGTGGCCAGCGGCGTGCCGTTCGCGTCGACGATCGGTCCGCGCGTGCCGTACAGCGTGCGCGAGGCCTCCAGCCCCATCGCCAGCGACTCGTCGACGTGGTCGCGCGCGTTGACGACCTGGATGTCGATCAACCGCACGACGAAGGCGATCAACACGATCAGCACGACCGCGAGGGCGACGACGGTGCGACGCCGCGGGGACCGGGAGGTGGCAGTCGTCATGGCTCTCATCGTGTCGCGGGTGTGGGCAGACCGTCGCTGATCGGCGGGGGTGTCGCGGATCCGGTCGCCGGAGCCGTGCCGTCGGCGGGCGCGGTGGCCGCCGCCTCCGGGGCGGTCCCCCCGCTCTCAGTGGTCGCGGCGGACGGGTCGGTCACGAGGGGGACGCCGGCGATGAGCGCGTTGCCCACCGAGCCGCGCCCCTTGGCGTCCACCGACGACGTGGTGTCGGCGGGCTTGTCGGACCCGACCACGGCGCCGTCGCTCAGGCGCAGGTAGGTCGGCGATTCATCGATCACCATCCCGAGGGCGGCGGCGTTGGCGGCGAGGTACTGCGGCGAGCTCAGGCCCGCGGTCTCGTCGAAGAGCATCTGCTTCTGGTAGGTCAGGTCGCGCTGCTGCTGGGTGAGCGAGGCGATCTCGAAAGAACTCTGGGTGGTGAGGATGCCGAGCCCCATCTGCACGAGCACGATCACGAGCGCCCCCGCGACGGCGATGATCCCGAAGAGCCGTCGTGGCGCACGGCGGCGGACCGGCGCGGGCACGACCGTGAGCCGCCGCTCGCGGACGGGCGCGGGGAAATCGGGGAAGAAGACGTCGTCGACCCGGGGGTCGATGGCCGGGGATGCACTCATACGTCCTCCTGGATCCTCTCGGCCGCGCGCAGGCGCACGGGGGTGGCACGGGGGTTGACCGCGCGTTCGTCGTCGCTCGCGAGTTCGGCACCGCGCACGAGCAGGCGGAACTTCGGTGCGTGCTCGGGGAGTTCCACCGGGAGCCCCCGGGGAGCGGTCGATGCCGACGCCTCGGCGAACACGCGCTTGACCAGGCGGTCCTCCAGCGACTGATACGACAGCACCACGATGCGGCCGCCGACGCCGAGCACGCTCAGGGCGGCGGGGATCGTGCGCTCGAGAACGGAGAGTTCGGCGTTCACCTCGATCCGCAGGGCCTGGAAGACGCGTTTGGCGGGGTGACGCTCGCGCAGCACCGCCGCGGGCGTTGCCCCCTGCAGCACGGCGACGAGCTGGGCCGAGCGTTCGAGCGGCTCCTTCGCGCGGGCGGCGATGATGGCGCGGGCGTAGCGTCCGGCGAGCTTCTCCTCGCCGTAGCGCTCGAAGATGCGGCGCAGATCGCCCTCACCGTACGTGGCGAGCACCTGGGCGGCGGTGACGCCCTGCGTCTGGTCCATGCGCATGTCCAGCGGCGCGTCCTGCGCATAGGCGAAGCCACGGGAGGCCTCGTCGAGCTGCAACGAGGAGACACCGAGATCGAAGAGGATGCCGTCGACCTTCGACACGCCCGCTGACGCCACGGCCTCGGCGATCCCGTCGTAGACGGTGTGCACGAGCGTCACCCGGTCGCCGAAGCGCCGGAGCCGCTCCGCCGCGATGCGGAGGGCGTCGGTGTCGCGATCGAGTCCGATCAGCCGCGTGTGGGGAAAGCGCTCGAGAAAGGCCTCGGAGTGCCCGCCCATCCCGAGCGTGCCGTCGACGAACACGGCACCGGGCTTGTCGAGCGCGGGCCCGAGGAGCGCGGCGCAACGCTCGAGCAGGACGGGGGTGTGGATGTCGCGGATGTCCATGGTGACGGGGGCCGGTCCACCGGCTCTGATCCCCACCCGCATCGACCTGGCACCGGGGAAGTGTGTCAGGGCGTGCGGCTGGGCATCACAGCCTGCGGGTCAGAACAGTCCCGGAATCACCTCCTGCTCCATCTCGGCGTACGTCTCTTCATTGCTCTCGGCGTAGGCGTTCCAAGCCTCGGCGTCCCAGATCTCGGCGTGGGCGCCCACGCCGGTGACCACGAGCTCGCGCCCGAGACCGGCATAGGTGCGCAGCGCCGGGGGGACGGTGATGCGGTTCTGACTGTCGGGCTTCTCGGCGCTGGCCCCCGAGAGGAACATGCGCAGGAAGTCGCGGGCCTGCTTGTTGCTGAGCGGAGCCTCGCGGATGCGCTCGTGCACGCGTTCGAACTCCTCGGTGCTGAACACGTAGAGGCAGCGATCCTGCCCGCGCGTGATCACCACTCCGGCGCCGAGATCGTCGCGGAACTTCGCCGGCAGGATCACCCGACCTTTCTCGTCGAGCTTGGGAGTGTGCGTGCCGAGCAGCATCGGGCACCCACCCCCCTTCGTCCGGCCTGCGAAGTTTTCCCCACTTTACTCCACTGGCCTCCACTTTGCTATCGAAATCAGGGATCCGCCGCTCGTCGACCGTCGCCGCGGGGGTGCTCGCGGCGTGTGCGGATGCCACAACTCCCGCGTATTTCCGGGGTCAGACGCGACACCGGCGTCGCGGGTGGAGGAAAAGGGAGCGGCGGACGGGCGCTCACCCCCTCCCGGGGTTCGACGAGGCGCTCGCCGACCGCCGGCGCCCGAGCGGGGACAGCCGCTCCCCGGCGAACGGCGCGCGGCGCGTCCGAACGCACCGGGCGACGCGATCAGGCGACGTCCGCCGCCTCCCGGGCACACGAAAAAGCACCGGCTCCGAGGAGCCGGTGCTGGGTGAAGCGGGGGGAGAGCCTACGGGTTCTCGCGGCGGCGGTCCCAGCGCTCGTTCATGCGGTCCATGAACGACGAGCCGGAGGCGCGGGTCGCGCGGGGCTTCGAGCCGGTGGGGGCTGCAGCAACCGCACCTCGCATCGGCGTGACGGCGAAGATCACGCCGCCCACCATCAGGACGAAGCCCAACACGCCGATCGCGATGCCGAGGAAGCCCGTGTTGAAACCGATCGACACGCCCACGACCAGGGCACCGAGACCGGCGAGCACCAGGATCGAGCCGAGGACGATGTTGCGGTAGCTGAGGGCGCGACTGGGAGCAGAGACGACATCGGTGTCGTTGCTCATGAGATGGCGCTCCATCTCATCCAGCAGACGCTGCTCCTGTTCGGAGAGTGGCATGCATCCCCCTCTGTTGTTCGGTGTGGAAAATTCTACGTGGGACGAGGATCACTAGGCTAGGCCCGTGCCGACCTCGCCGGAACCGATCGAAGCTGTTTCCCAGCGACTCGACACGTTCCTCTCCGAACAGCTATTGTACGCCGCCGCACTCGGCCCTGAGGCCGAAATGCTCACCCGCGCGGGCGTCGCCGCCCTGCGCGGAGGCAAGCGCCTGCGGGCGCGTTTCTGCCTCACCGGATGGCGCGCGGTCCACCCGTCGCCGACGGGGTTCGACGACGCCGCCCTCGCGGTGTCCACGTCGCTGGAGATCTTCCACGCGGCCGCGCTGGTGCACGATGACCTGGTCGACAACTCCGACACCCGTCGCGGCCAGCCCGCGGCGCATCGAGCGCTGCAGAGCGCGCACCGGGACGCCGGCTGGACCGGCGATTCCGACGTCTTCGGCCGATCGGGGGCCATTCTTCTGGGCGATCTGCTCGTCGCCTGGAGCGACGACCTCTTCGAGGAGGGCCTGCGCGCCTCCTCGACCGCCGACGCGACCCGGCGGGCGTACGCGCAGATGCGCCGGGACGTCACCATCGGGCAGTTCCTCGACGTGGCCGAGGAGTCCGCCCACACCGCCTACCCCGACGAGACGCACGCCGAGCGCGCCCTGCGCGTGGCCTCGTACAAGTCGGCGCGGTACAGCATCCAGCAGCCCTTGCAGATCGGCGCCTCGCTGGCGGGCGCCGACGACGCCCAGCTCGACGCCCTCGGCCGCTTCGGCCACGACGTCGGCATGGCCTTCCAACTCCGTGACGACGTGCTCGGCGTCTTCGGCGACAGCGCCGTGACGGGCAAGCCCGTGGGCGATGACCTCCGCGAGGGCAAGCGCACCGTGCTCGTCGCCTACGCCCGCGAGGCGGTGTCGCCGGAGGAGCGACACCTCATCGACCGGCGGCTCGGCGATCCGGACCTGGATGCCGAGCAGATCGGCATCCTGCAGCAGACGATCGTCGAGACCGGGGCACTCGCGCGCACCGAGCGGCTGATCGCGGACTACGCGCGCCGCGCCGACCTCGCGCTGGCCGACGCACCGCTGGAGAGCGCCGCCGTCGCCGAGCTGCGGGCGCTGGCCCGCGCGGCGACCGAGCGCGCCGCCTGAACCGCACCGCACGTCCAGAACCCCCGGCTGCGGGCGCTGGCCCGCGCGGCGACCGAGCGCGCCGCCTGAACCGCACCGCGCGTCCGGAACCCCCGGCTGCGGGCGCTGGCCCGCGCGGCGACCGAGCGCGCCGCCTGAACCGCACCGCGCGTCCGGAACCCCCCGGCTGCGGCCGGATCGTCGGCGACGCGCGGGCGCGCGCCCCGACCGGGTCGTCAGGCGAGGGTCGCGGCGACTCGACGCACCTCGCTCTTGCGCCCGGCGCGCAGTGCCTCGATGGGCGCGACCCCGATCGTGTCCTCCGGTGTGAGCAGCCAGTCGATGGTCTCGTCGGGGTCGAAGCCGGCGTCGTGGAGGACGATGATCGTGCCGCGCAACGACGACAGCGGGCGCCCGTCCATGACGAAGACCGCGGGCACTTTGAACACGCCTTCGCGCCGCGATCCGACGAGGTAGTGCTCATCGATCAGTCGGCGCACGCGCCCGAGCGGCTCGTCGAGAAGTTCGACGAGGTCGGGGATGGTCAGCCAGTCGGTCTCGTAACGGGTGGTCTCGCTCACCTTGCAACTATCTCATCGCGGCATCGAGGTCGGTGCTTTTCACATTCGTCACAACAGTCACATGCACCTCATTCGTTGACTTCTCCCCCAAGGCATGCGAGCGTGGCGGGCAGTCTGACGAACGGAAGCCCCCCACCATGCGACGACTCCCCTTCCCTCCCCCCGCGACCCGACGCGTCGCCGCCGCCTGGCCGGCCGCCGTGGCCGGCACCATCGCCCTCAGCCTCGCCGGCGAGGGCGCGGCGCACGCGGCGCCGCCCGCCCCACCGCTCAGCGCGCTGCCGACGACACCCGTGAAGGCGCTCCCCGCCTTGGCCGCGACGACCGGGATGAGCACGTACACCGTGCAGCCGGGCGACACGGTGTGGGCGATCGCCCGCGCGAACGGTCTCGACGTCGCCGCGGTCCAAGCCGCGAACGGTCTCACCGCCGACAGCGTCATCCAGCCCGGTCAGGTGCTCCTGCTCGGCGGCACTCCCGCCGCGACCGCCCCGACCGCCCCCGCGCCGGCCGCCCCCGCACCGGCACCCGCCCCCGTCACGCACGAGGTGCAGCCCGGAGACACGGTCTCGGCCATCGCGAGCGCGCACGGCGTCTCGCTCGATGCGGTGCTGAGCGCGAACGGCCTCACGCGCGGCTCGATCATCTACCCCGGCGACGTCCTGCAGATCCCCTCGGGCTCGTCGGCCGCGGCGCCCGCTGCGGCGGCCTCCGAGGCCGCCCCCCTCACCGCGCCGGGCCTGGACGTCGAGCAATCCGACAACGCCCGGCTGATCATCCGCATCGGGCGCGAGCTCGGCGTCTCCGACCACGGCATCCGGATCGCACTGGGCACCGCGATGCAGGAGTCGTGGCTGCGCAACATCGACTGGGGCGACCGCGACTCGCTCGGGTTGTTCCAGCAGCGACCCAGCATGGGCTGGGGCACACCCGAGCAGATCCTGGACCGCGAGCGGTCCACCCGCGTGTTCTACGGCGGGCCGTCCGACCCCAACGGCTGGCAGACCCGCGGCCTGCTCGACATCCCGGGATGGGAGCAGATGCCCTACGCCGACGCCGCGCAGGCCGTGCAGATCTCCGCCTACCCCGACCGCTACGCGCAGTGGGAACAGCCCGCCACCACGTGGCTCGAGGTCCTGGGCTGAGGCCGCGATGGCGGTGAGCCGTTCCCCGGGCTCACAGGGGCTGCTCCGTAGACTCACTACGTGAGCACGAGTCAGCAGGCCGACCCGCTGATCGGCCGTCTCGTCGACGGCCGGTACCGGGTGCGCGCGCGCATCGCGCGTGGCGGCATGGCGACCGTGTACGTCGCCACCGACCTGCGGCTCGAACGACGCGTGGCGCTGAAGGTCATGCACGGCCACCTCAGCGATGACACCGTGTTCCAGAGCCGGTTCATCCAAGAGGCCCGTTCCGCGGCCCGCCTGAGCGATCCGCACGTGGTGAACGTGTTCGACCAGGGCCAGGACGGCGAGATGGCCTATCTCGTCATGGAGTACCTGCCCGGCATCACCCTGCGCGAGCTGCTCCGCGAGCACCGGCGCCTCACCATCGATCAGACCCTGACGATCATGGATGCCATCCTGTCGGGGCTCGCCGCCGCCCACCGCGCGGGCATCGTCCACCGCGACGTCAAGCCCGAGAACGTGCTCCTCGCCGAGGACGGGCGCATCAAGATCGGCGACTTCGGCCTCGCCCGCGCGACGACCGCGAACACGGCGAGCGGCGCGCAGCTGATGGGCACGATCGCCTACCTCGCGCCGGAGCTCGTCACCCGCGGCACCGCGGACGCGCGCAGCGACATCTACTCGCTCGGCATCATGCTGTACGAGATGCTCACCGGCGAGCAGCCCTACAAGGGCGAGCAGCCGATGCAGATCGCCTACCAGCACGCCACCGACTCCGTTCCGCGGCCGAGCGCGAAGAACCCGTCCGTGCCCGAACAGCTCGACGAGCTCGTGCTGTGGGCGACCGAGCGACAGCCCGACGACCGCCCGCTCGATGCGGGCACCATGCTGGAGCGCCTCCGCGCCGTGGAGAAAGACCTGGGGCTGGCCCCGCAGGTCGCACGCGCCGTCGCCGTCGGCACCACCGGCACCGGCAGTGCGGCCGAGTCGCGCGAGCTGACGAAGGTCCTCCCCCAGACCGCGTCGATCCCCGTCGCCACGGCCGAGGAGCCCGACAACACCGCGCGACTGCGCACACGAACACGCCGGCGCACGGTGCGCGGGGTGTGGACGCTGGTGCTCGTGCTCCTGCTGGCCGCGGGGGCGGGCGCCACCGGGTGGTACTTCGGATCGGGCCCCGGCTCGCTCGTGGCGGTGCCGGACGTCTCCGGACGCACCTTCGCCGACGCCGAACTGCTCCTGGCCGACAACCAGCTGCAGGCCCAGGCGCAGGAGGTGAACGACCGCGTCGTGCCGTCCGGGACGACGGTGGGCTCCGACCCGCAACCCGGCGTGCGCCTCGACAAAGAGACGGTCGTGACGGTCTTCGTCTCCGTCGGCCCGGCCACCCACGCGATCCCCGCGCTCGACGGAAAGAGCGCCGATGAGGTGAACGGCATCTTCGAAGCCGCCTACGTCGGTGTGCAGCCCGACCCCGCCCGGGAGTTCTCGGACGCGCCCGACGGCACGGTGCTCTCGGCATCCGTCATCCCGAGGTCGGGCGGCGATGCCATCGGATGCACCGAGGGCTGCACCGTGTACGAGGGTGACGCCGCATCGCTCGTCGTGTCTCTCGGTCCGCTCCCCGACGTGTCCGGAGAGTCCCGGTCACGCGCCGAACGCACGCTCGCGGACGCCGGCGTGGAGACGTCGGTCGTGGAGCGCTACAGCAACAGCGTGGCATCCGGCGTCGTCATCGGGATCGGCGACCGCGACGAGGACGGCAACTGGCGCCCCGGCGACACGGTGCCGTTGATCGTGTCGCTCGGACCGGAGCCGGTGGAGATCCCCGGCAACGTCGTCGGCATGACGATCCGTGAGGCGGTGACGACGCTCGAGGGACTCGGCTTCGACGTCAACGCCGGCATCGACGACGGCACCCTGCCCCTCGGCTTCAAGTACTGGGACATCTACAAGGTGCGTGCCACCAACCCCAAGGCCGGAACGACGGCACCCCAGGGATCGACGATCACGCTGACGCCGACGCTGTAGTCAGGTCCCCTTCCGCGCGCGACACCCGAGACCCACCCCGACGAACGATGCCCCCGACCGCACGGGTCGGGGGCATCGGATGGGGCGAACGCGTCAGCGGTTCTCGAGCTCCTCGGCCACGAGGAACGCCAGCTCCAGGCTCTGACGGTGGTTCAGGCGCGGGTCGCACAGGCTCTCGTAGCGCGTCGCGAGGGTGGCCTCGTCGATGTGCTCCGAACCGCCCAGGCACTCCGTCACGTCGTCGCCCGTGAGTTCGACGTGGATGCCACCGGGGTGGGTGCCGACGGCGCGGTGCGCCTCGAAGAAGCCGCGCACCTCGTCGACCACGTCGTCGAAGCGACGGGTCTTGTATCCGGTGGGCGTGGTGATGCCGTTGCCGTGCATGGGGTCGGTGACCCACAGCGGGGTGGCACCGGAGTCGCGCACGGCCTCGAGGAGCGGCGGCAGGGCGTCGCGGATCTTGCCCGCGCCCATGCGCGTGATGAACGTCAGGCGGCCGGGCTCGCGCTCGGGGTCGAGCTTGTCGATGAGAGCAAGCGCGGTGTCCGTGGTCGTGGTCGGACCGAGCTTGACGCCGATCGGGTTGCGGATCTTCGAGAAGTAGTCGACGTGGGCGCCGTCGAGCTCGCGCGTGCGCTCACCGATCCACTGGAAATGCGACGACGTGTTGTAGGGCAGACCGGTGCGCGAGTCGATGCGGGTCATGGGGCGCTCGTAATCCATGAGCAGGCCCTCGTGGCCGGTGTAGAACTCCACGCGCTTGAGTTCGTCGAAGTCCGCCCCCGCGGCGGCCATGAACTTGATCGCCCGGTCGATCTCGGTGGCGAGGCGCTCGTACGCCTGGTTCGCGGGCGTGCTGGCGAAGCCCTTGTTCCAGCTGTGCACCTCGCGGAGGTCGGCGAACCCGCCCTGCGTGAAGGCGCGGATGAGGTTCAGCGTCGAAGCGGCCGTGTGGTAGCCCTTGAGCAGACGAGCGGGGTCGGCCTTGCGCGACTCCTCGGTGAAGTCGTACCCGTTGACGATGTCGCCGCGGTACGCCGGCAGGGTCACGTCGCCGCGGGTCTCGGTGTCGCTGGAGCGGGGCTTGGCGAACTGTCCCGCCATGCGCCCCATCTTGACCACCGGCATCGACGCACCATACGTGAGCACGACCGCCATCTGGAGGACCGTCTTGATGCGGTTGCGGATCTGCTCGGCGGTCGCGCCGGCGAACGTCTCGGCGCAGTCACCGCCCTGCAGGAGGAACGCTTGACCGGCGGCGGCGCGGGCGAGGCGATCGCGCAGGAGGTCGACCTCGCCGGCGAAGACCAGCGGCGGGAGGGTCGCGAGCTCTGCGGATGCCGCGGCCACCGCGCCCTCGTCATACCACTTCGGCTGCTGCTTGATGGGCAGGGTTCGCCAGTGGTCGAGGTCGTGGAGCTGCTGATTCACCCCGCAAGTCTAGTGGCGGGGCGCGGGCGCCTTCGCCGCGCGGGCGGTCGCCAGGCGGTCCTTCACGGTGGAGGCGTAGACGTCTTCGTAGCGCTGTTCGCCCAGGCGCTGCAGCGCCACCATGATCTCGTCGGTGACCGACCGCAGCACGTAGCGGTCGCCCTCCATGCCCTCGAAGCGCGAGAAGTCCAGGGGTTCGCCGACCACGATGCCGACGCGCCCGACCCGCGGCAGGCGCCGACCGATGGGCATCACCGCACCGGTGTCGACCATGACCACGGGCACCACCGGCACGCGCGCCTCGAGCGCCATGCGGGCGATGCCGGTGCGCCCGCGGTAGAGCGTCCCATCGGGGCTCCGGGTGCCCTCCGGATAGATGCCGAGGAGTTCGCCGCGCCCCAGCACGCCGAGGCCGGTGTTGAGCGAGGCCTCCGACGCCTTGCCGCCGGAGCGGTCGATCGGCAGCTGTCCCGTCGCGGTGAAGAACACGCGCGTGGCCCAGCCCTTGAGGCCCTTGCCGGTGAAGTAGTCGCTCTTGGCGAGGAACGCCATCCGGCGGTCGATCACGAGCGGGAGGAAGATCGAATCGGAGAACGACAGGTGGTTGCTGGCGAGGATCGCCGCGCCTTCCGTCGGGATGTTGCCGCGGCCGACCACCCAGGGGCGGAACACGGCCTTGATCACCGGCCCGATGACCACGTACTTCATCAGCCAGTAGAACACCGTCAGCGATCCTTCCCGGCGAGGTCCGCGACGCCGATGAGCCCGGCGTCGTTGCCCAGGCGCGCGATGGCGAACTCGGCGACCGGACGTTCACCGTACCCCGGCAGCGACGTCTCGTACGCGAGCTTCACCGGCGCGAGCAGGTCGGCACCCAACTGGGCGACACCGCCGCCGATGACGAACAGCTCCGGGTCGAGCACGGCCTGGAACCCGCCGCACGCCTCACCGAGCGCGGTGGCGACGCGGCGGAGCGCCTCGACCGCGCCGGGGTCGCCCGCGAGCACCAGGCGCGAGACCGCGGGTCCCGGAATGGCGCCCTTCTCCTCCCGGATCGCTGCGAGGGCCGCACCGATCCCGCCCTCGTCGGCGATGGCGTTGGCCTCGCGCTGCAGCGCGCGCCCCGAGGCGTACTGCTCCAGGCATCCGTTCTGCCCGCACCCGCACGGGTGGCCGCCACGCACGAAGCGCATGTGACCGAGCTCGCCGCCGATGCCGTGACCCCCGCGGAAGAGCTCGCCGTCGGTGACGACCGCTCCTCCCACGCCGGTGCCCATGGTGAGCATGACCATGTCGCGCACGCCGCGACCGGCGCCGAAGCGGAACTCGCCCCAGCCGGCGGCGTTCGCATCGTTCTCGATGGTGACGCGGGCGTCGAGACGCTGCTCGAGGCGGGCGCGCAGCGGCTCGTCGCGCCAGTCGATGTTGGGGGCGTAGATGACGGTGCTGCGATCGAGGCTGATGAAACCCGCCGCTGCCACCCCGATCGCGTGGACGTCGTGCGCGCGGCGCAAGTGGTCGGCCATGTCGACCACGGCATCCACGAGGGCTGCGGGGTCGATGGGGGTGTCGACGCGGAGCTTCTCGACGATGGTGCCGTCTTCGGCGACGACACCTCCCGCGATCTTGGTGCCCCCGATATCGATGCCGATGTTGCGCACCGCGCTCCCTCCCGGGCCGACCGAGCGGCTCGGCCCGAAGAAGTCTAGCCACCTCCACGACGCGCCGCGGGAACGCTCCCTCGCGGGGGGAGCCGCGCGCGGACGCCGATAGACTCGAGGAACCTGATCGAAAGTCTTCCGGTACCGAAGGAGTTGCCGTGATCCAGTTCGACCGCCCCGCTCTCGTCCCCGCCGACCCGGATGCCAACGCGTCCGATCTGCTGGCCGACCGCGCCCGCGCGACCCCCGACCGCCCCATCTTCGCGGTGCCCGACGCCGGCGGCTGGCGCGACATCACCGCCGCCGAGTTCGAGCGTCAGGTCATCGCCCTCGCGAAGGGCTTCGTCGCCGCGGGGGTGCAGCCGGGCGAGAAGGTCGCCTTCATCGCCCGCACCACCTACGACTGGACGCTCGTCGACTTCGCGCTGTTCTACGCCGGAGCGGTCATGGTGCCGGTGTACGAGACGAGCTCGCCGTCGCAGATCTCGTGGATCCTGTCCGACTCGGGCGCGATCGCGGTGGTCCTCGAGTCCGCCGAGCACGCCGAGCGCGTCGAGGAGATCCGCGACGACGTCCCCCTTGTTCGGGAGGTGTGGGGGATGCACGCGGGCGCCCTCGACCGGCTCGTGGCGAACGGCACCCACATCACCGACGAGGAGATCGAGCGCCGCCGCCATCTCGCCACGGGGGCGGACATCGCCACCCTGATCTACACGTCCGGGTCGACCGGGCGCCCCAAGGGGTGCGTGCTCGAGCACCGCAACTTCGTCGAACTGGCGCGCAACTCGGCCAAGGCGCTCCACGAGGTCGTCGAGACGCCCGGTGCCTCCACGCTGCTGTTCATCACCACGGCGCACGTCTTCGCCCGCTTCATCTCGCTGCTGAACATCCACGCCGGCGTGAAGACGGGACACCAGCCCGACACGAAGCAGCTGCTCCCCGCGCTCGGCACCTTCCAGCCGACGTTCCTGCTCGCCGTGCCCCGCGTGTTCGAGAAGGTGTACAACTCCGCTGAGCAGAAGGCCGAGGCGGGGGGCAAGGGCAAGATCTTCCGCGCTGCCGCCGAGGTCGCGATCGAGCACTCCCAGCGCCTGCAGGAGGGCAAGAAGATCCCCCTCCCCCTGAAGCTGAAGTTCGCGCTCTTCGACAAGCTCGTCTACTCGAAACTGCGGGATGCCATGGGCGGACACATCGTGTACGCGGTGTCGGGCTCGGCCCCTCTCGGCCCCCGGCTCGGACACTTCTTCCGCAGCCTCGGCGTCGTCATCCTCGAGGGCTACGGCCTCACCGAGACCACCGCACCGGCGACGGTCAACCTCGCCACGACGTCGAAGATCGGCACGGTCGGTCCCGTGCTGCCCGGCGTCGGCGTCCGTCTCGCCGACGACGGCGAGATCCAGGTGCGCGGGATCAACGTATTCCGCGAGTACTGGCAGAACCCCGAGGCGACCGCCGAAGCCTTCGACGGCGAATGGTTCAAGACCGGCGACATCGGGACGTTCGACGCCGACGGGTTCCTGGCCATCACGGGTCGCAAGAAGGAGATCATCGTCACCGCGGGAGGCAAGAACGTCGCCCCCGCCGCCCTCGAGGACCCGATCCGCGCCAACCCCATCGTCGGCCAGGTCGTCGTCGTGGGCGACCACAAGCCGTTCATCGGGGCCTTGGTGACCCTCGACCCGGAGATGCTGCCGACGTGGCTGGCCAACAACGGCTTGCCTGCGGACATGTCGCTGACGGACGCCGCATCCCATGAGAAGGTGCGCGCCGAGGTGCAGGGCGCGATCGACCGCGCCAACGCGCAGGTGTCGCGCGCGGAGTCCATCCGCAAGTTCACGATCCTGCCCACCGAGTGGACCGAGGCGAGCGGCCACCTGACGCCGAAGATGAGCATCAAGCGCAACGTCATCGTCTCCGACTTCGCCGACGCCATCGAGGACATCTACGCCGTGCCGGTGAACACCTCGAACGTCTCGCTGCCCTGATCACGGGACGAAAAACGGCCCGGCCCCCTGGGGGCCGGGCCGTTTCGTGACGTCGAAGCCGTTGATGCGAGCAGAACAGGCTCGTCGCGGCGCGACGACCGGCATCCGTGGCACCGCCTGTTCCCGTGGCGGGCCCGAGCCTCAGAACCAGTCGCTCTCGCGGACCTGGCGCATCGCCTCACGGCGGGTGTCGGCGGGCAGGCGCGAGAGGTACAGCATGCCGTCGAGGTGGTCGGTCTCGTGCTGCAGGGCCTGGGCCAGCAGCCCGTCGCCCTCGAGCACGACCTCGCGGCCGTCGAGGTCGATGCCGACGACCTTGGCCCAGGGGTAGCGGATGGCGTCGTGCCACAGGCCCGGCACCGACAGGCATCCCTCCCCCACCGGTTGCGGTTCGCCGCGCGTCTCCACGAGGACGGGGTTGAGGACGTACCCGATGTCGCCGTCGATGTTGTAGCTGAAGGCGCGCAGCCCCACCCCGATCTGGGGTGCGGCCACGCCGGCGCGGCCGGGCAGCTCGACGGTGTCGATGAGATCCTGGACGAGGGCGCGGACGCCGTCGTCGATCTCGTCGATGGGCACGCTGACGGCGCGCAGCACCGGGTCGCCGAACAGGCGGATCGGACGGACGCTCATGCGGCCGCCACCGGCGATCGCAGGCCCTCGACCACGGCTGCGGCGAGCTCGCGGGCCGCCTGCCGGGTGGTGGGCTGCAGGTCGCGGAAGGCGATGGCGCTGCCCGCGGCGATGCGCGCGTCGTAGGGCATGCGGATGACGGTGCGCACGCGCGAGCGGAAGTGCGCCTCCAGCTCGCTCTCGCGCACGAGCGGGGTGCCCGGCCGCGAGTTGTTCAGCACCACCACGGCGTCGCGCACACGCGACGCGTAGCCGTTGGTCTCCAGCCACGTGAGCGTCTCGGAGGCCAGGCGCGCCTCGTCGACGGACAGCCCCGCGACGATCACGATCGTGTCGGCGAGTTCGAGGGTCGCGCCCATCACCGAGTGCACGATCCCGGTGCCGGTGTCGGTGAGCACGATGGAGTAGTAGTGCGCCGCGACGTCGGCGACCTGCCGGTAGTCGTCGTCGCTGAAGGCCTCGGATACCCGAGGATCGGCATCGGATGCGAGCACGTCCAGGCGCGTGGCGTCGCGCGCGACGATGGAGGAGACGTCGTGATAGCCCGCGACGTCGTCGTGCGAACGCACGAGGTCGCGCACCGTGCGGCCGTTGGGACGGCCCACCCGATCGGCGAGCGTTCCGCGGTCGGGGTTGGCATCCACGGCGATGATGCGATCGTCGCGCGCGTCGGCGAGAGCCATGCCGAGCAGGGACGTCACGGTGGTCTTGCCGACGCCGCCCTTGCGGGAGAGCACCGGCACGAACCGGGCCCCGCCGACGAGGGGCGCCGAGATCCGACGATCCAGCTCCTTGCGCTGGCGGGCCTTGCGGCCGTCGCCGAGGTTGATGCGGTGTCCCGACACCGAGTAGAGCAACTGCTGCCAGAGTCCCTCCGGCTCGGGCTTGGAGATCTGTCGCGGGTCGAGCAGACGATCGGCGGTGAGCAGGTCGGAGCTCTCGCGCGCGTCATCGATCTCGCCGATGCGCTTCGACGTCAGCGTGACCTCGGGCGCGGGTGTGCGCACGCGCTCCATCGCGTGAGCGCGATCCACGCGGGCGGTCTCCTCGGCGGCGCGCGCGGCCTCGTCGGCCTGCTGCGCGCTGCGGCGGGTGAGCGGGATCGTGCCGATCGCCCCGGTCGCGGCCCGCTCGGCGCGGGTGGCCGGGACGGGCCCCGTCCCCGCCGGGGGCGCGACCGCCGCGACGGCATCGGTTGCGGCCGGCGATGCCTCCACCGCGCCGGTGTCAGCGGTCGTGGCGCTGACGGGAGCCGTCACGGGGTCAGCCGGAGACGCGGGCGCCGGTTCGGCGGATGCGTCCGTCGGAGTGGTCGTGCTCTCGTCGCGGGCTGCGGCCGCGTCGTCGGGGTCGGCCTCGTTCACGGATGCCACCTCGTCCTCCCTCTGCGCCGTCGCCGGCTCGGTTGCGAACGTGTCTGCGATATCGGTCCCGGCCATGCCGACGGCGTCATCGGCCTGTCCAGCGTCGGGACCGGCGGCCGAGGTCTCGCCGGCGTCGGTGCGGGCCGGTGTCGGCGCAGCGACCCACGGCGTGCGGGTGAGGGCCTCCGCGAAGGCGTCCGATGCGTCGTCGTCGGAGGACTCGTCGGCGCCGCGCGCGCCCTCCCCGATCGACGGCTCGTGGGACGACTCGGCCGAGCCCCAGTCGTCGACGGGCGAGGCCGCGTCGGCCTCGACCATCTCCACGTCCTCGACGACCTCGGCGGCGTCGAGGTCGCGAGCGCGATCCTCGTCATCCCTCGACACGCCGGGGGCGTCGTCATCCGCTGCGGAGTCGGCGTCGGCCGGACCGTGCCCCCGATCGGCGTCCTGCGCAACGTCCGCGCCGCCCGGCTCGACCGCGCCGTCGGAGAGGTGGCTGATCGCGCCGTCACCGGGGTGATCCCCCGGGTGGTCGGTGCCGCCATCGTGGAACGGCTCTTCGTGCAGGTCGACGACCGCATCAGTGCCGCCGTCCGCGACGGATTCGGCGTCGACACCCGACTCGTGATCGTCCTCGACAAGTTCGGCGTCGTGCACGTCGTGATGTTCGTCGCCGGAGACCGGACCGTGGTCGACGAGCACGACGTCAGGCGTGTCGTGCGGTCGGTCATCCGCGGCGGCGCCGTCCGCGTCGTCGTCGTGGGGCTCGAGGATGATGTCGCCGGTCGGCAGCGTCTCGATGTGGGCCGCGTGGATCACCTCGCCCTGACCGCCGTGATCGTGGCGCTCGGAGGGGACCTCGAGGAGGGGGAGGTCGACATCGTCGATGGGGATCTCGTCTTCGATCACGTCGTCGTCGACATCGTCGTCCGTGGTCACGGGCAGGTCGACGTTGACCTGCGCGATGTGCCCACCGAGGATCGTGATGCTCGCGGTGTCGAGATTCCCGCTCTCGTCGAGCACGCCGTGCTCGGCGTCCTCGTCGTGATTCGCGTCGGTGCGGTCGGGGGTCACTGCAGTCTCCAAACGGGAAGAGGGTGCGAAGGCACCCCCATCCACGCTACTGCGCGGGGCGGATCACCAGCAAAAGGTCTCCCGCTTCGACCTGCTGTGTGGTACCGATTGCGACACGCTCGACCACTCCGTCGACGGGCGAGGTGATCGCCGCCTCCATCTTCATCGCCTCGATGGAGGCGACCGCCTGGCCCGCGCTCACCCGGTCGCCCGGGGTCGATTTCATCGTCACGACGCCCGAGAAGGGTGCGGCGACCTGCCCCGGCTTGGACGTGTCGGCCTTCTCGGCCTGACGCGCCTCGACGTCGATCGAGCGGTCGCGCACGAACACGGGACGAAGCTGACCGTTCAGCGTCGTCATGACCGTGCGCATGCCCTTGTCGTCGGCGTCGCCGATCGCTTCCAGTCCGACGAAGAGCTGCACGCCCCGCTCGATCTCCACGACGTGCTCGCCCCCCGGGCGCAGCCCGTAGAGGTAGTCCGCGGTGTCGAGCACGCTGAGGTCGCCGTAGCTCGCGCGCATCTCGTCGAACGTGCGGGTGGGGCCGGGGAAGAGCAGACGGTTCAGGCGGGCGCGGCGCGGAGCGGACTCCCCCGAGAGCGCCGTGGCGTCGTCGTCGGTCAAAGGCGTGATGTTCGTCTTGGCGTCGCGCCCGGCGAGCACCTTGGAGCGGAACGGCTCGGGCCACCCACCGGGCAGGTCGCCGAGCTCCCCCGCCATGAAGGAGACGACCGAATCGGGCACGTCGTACTTTTCGGGGTGCTGCTCGAAGTCGGCCGGGTCGGCCTTGACCGCGGCGAGGTGCAGGGCGAGATCGCCCACCACCTTCGACGACGGGGTGACCTTGGGCACGCGGCCCAGGATGCCGTCGGCCGCGGCGTACATGTCCTCGATGAGCTCGAAGTCGTCGGCGAGGCCGAGGGCGATCGCCTGCTGACGGAGGTTGGAGAGCTGGCCGCCGGGGATCTCGTGCCGGTAGACGCGCCCGGTGGGTCCGGCGAGGCCGGACTCGAAGGGACGGTACAGATGACGCACCGCTTCCCAGTAGGGCTCGAGGTCGCTGACCGCGGCGAGGTCGAGACCCGTGTCGCGGTCGGTGTGCGCGAGCGCGGCGACCAGGGCCGACAGCGACGGCTGGCTGGTCGTGCCCGCCATGGGTGCGGCGGCCGCGTCGACGGCATCCGCCCCCGCCGCCGAGGCGGCCAGCAGCGTCGCGAGCTGCCCGCCCGCGGTGTCGTGCGTGTGCACGTGCACGGGGAGGTCGAAACGCTCGCGCAGCGCCGAGACGAGCTTCGCCGCCGCGGCCGGACGCAGCAGGCCCGCCATGTCCTTGACGGCGAGGATGTGCGCGCCCGCGTCGACGATCTGCTCCGCGAGGCGGAGGTAGTAGTCGAGGGTGTAGAGGTTCTCGGCCGGGTCGAGGAGGTCACCGGTGTAGCAGACGGCGACCTCGGCGACGGCGGTGCCGGTCGCCAGCACCGCATCGATGGCCGGGCGCATCTGCGACACGTCGTTGAGCGCGTCGAAGATGCGGAAGATGTCGATCCCGGATGCCGCGGCCTCGGCGACGAAGGCGTCGGTGACCTCAGTGGGGTACGGGGTGTAGCCGACGGTGTTACGGCCGCGCAGCAGCATCTGGATCGCGATGTTCGGCAGCGCGTCGCGAAGGGCGTCGAGGCGCTCCCACGGGTCCTCGCCGAGGAAGCGCAGCGCGACGTCGTAGGTGGCACCACCCCAGGCCTCGACCGAGAGCAGGCCCGGTGTCATCCGGGCCACGTGCGGCGCGACGCGGACGAGGTCGCGGGTGCGCACGCGGGTCGCGAGCAGCGACTGGTGCGCGTCGCGGAAGGTCGTCTCGGTGACGGCGAGGGCCGTCTGCTCGCGGAGGGCCCGGGCGAAGCCCGCCGGGCCGAGCTGCTGGAGGCGCTGACGCGACCCGTCGGGCGCCGGGGCCATCAGATCGAGGGCCGGGAGCTTGGCGCCGGGGTCGATGGTCAGGGGGTTCTCGCCGTTCGGGCGGTTGACGGTGGTGTCGACCAGCCACGACAGGATCTTCGTCCCGCGGTCCTTCGACTCCCGCCCCCGCAGCAGCTCGGGCCGCTCATCGATGAAGGAGGTGCTCAGGTCGCCGGCGACGAACGCCGGGTCGTCGAGCACGGCCTGCAGGAAGGGGATGTTGGTCGACACCCCGCGGATGCGGAACTCCGCCAGGGCGCGGCGGGCGCGGGCCACCGCGGCGGGGAAGTCGCGGCCGCGGCACGACAGCTTCGCCAGCATCGAGTCGAAGTGCGGGCTCACCTGAGATCCCGCCGCGGTGGTCCCGCCGTCGAGTCGGATGCCGGCCCCGCCGGGCGAGCGGTACGTCGTGATCTTCCCGGTGTCGGGCCGGAAGCCCTGCGTGGGGTCCTCCGTGGTGATGCGGCACTGCAGCGCGGCGCCGCGCAGGTGGATGTCGTCTTGCAGCAGGTCGAGGTCGGCGAGGGTGCTGCCGGCGGCGATGCGCATCTGCGACTGGACGAGGTCGACGTCGGTGACCTCTTCGGTCACGGTGTGCTCGACCTGGATGCGCGGGTTCATCTCGATGAAGACGACCTCGCCGGTGCGGGGGCCGGCCGTCTCGAGCAGGAACTCCACCGTGCCGGCGTTCTGGTAGCCGATCGAGCGGGCGAAGGCGACGGCGTAGCGGTGCAGGTCGTGGCGGATCGCGTCGTCGAGATTCGGCGCGGGGGCGATCTCGATGACCTTCTGGTGGCGGCGCTGCACGGAGCAGTCGCGCTCGAAGAGGTGCACGGTCTCGCCCGTGGCATCCGCGAGGATCTGCACCTCGACGTGGCGGGGACGCTGCACGGCCTGCTCGAGGAACATCCGCGGATCCCCGAACGCGCTCTGCGCCTCGCGCATCGCCTCGGCCAGCGCGGGAGCGAGCTCCCCCTTCGCCTCGACGCGCCGCATGCCGCGACCGCCGCCGCCGGCGACGGCCTTGGCGAAGAGCGGGAAGCCGATCTCGTCGGCTTGGGCGAGGAGTTGGTCGATGTCGTCGGATGCGGCCGTCGAGCGCAGCACCGGCACGCCCGCGGCGATCGCGTGCTCCTTCGCCGTGACCTTGTTACCGGCCATCGACAGCACCTCGGCGGGCGGGCCGATGAACGTGATGCCGTGAGCGGCGGCCTTCTCGGCGAGCTCCGGGTTCTCGGACAGGAACCCGTACCCCGGGTAGATGGCATCCGCTCCGCACTCGCGGGCGACGCGGATGATCTCATCCACGTCGAGGTAGGCGCGCACGGGATGCCCGCGCTCGCCGATCTGATAGGCCTCGTCGGCCTTCAGCCGATGCAGCGAGGCACGATCCTCGTACGGGTAGACCGCGACGGTGCGGGCTCCCACCTCGTACGCGGCACGGAAGGCGCGGATGGCGATCTCTCCGCGGTTGGCGACCAGGATCTTCGAGAACATGCGCACCTCGCGTAAAGCTTTCGGGGGCTGAATGTGCTCACAGCCTAGGGGACGGTAACGTGGACTCTCGTGCACGTACTCTCCGTCAGCTCTCTCAAAGGCGGGGTCGGCAAGACGACCGTGACACTCGGGCTGGCTTCCGCGGCCTTCGCACGGGGCGTCCGCACTCTCGTCGTCGACCTCGACCCTCAATCCGACGTGTCGACCGGCATGGACATCTCGGTCGCCGGTCGGCTCAACATCGCCGACGTCCTGGCGAACCCCAAAGAGAAGGTCGTGCGTCAGGCGATCACCTCCAGCGGGTGGGCCAAGGTGCACCCCGGCACCATCGACGTGCTCATCGGCAGCCCGTCCGCGATCAACTTCGACGGCCCGCACCCGAGCGTCCGCGACGTCTGGAAGCTCGAGGAAGCCCTCGCCACCATCGAGAGCGAGTACGACCTCGTCCTGATCGACTGCGCCCCCTCGCTCAACGCGCTCACGCGCACCGCCTGGGCGGCGAGTGACCGCGTCATCGTCGTGACCGAGCCCGGCCTGTTCTCCGTCGCCGCGGCCGATCGTGCCCTCCGCGCCATCGAGGAGATCCGTCGCGGGCTCTCGCCGCGTCTCCAGCCCCTCGGCGTCGTGGTCAACCGGGTGCGTCCGCAGTCGATCGAGCACCAGTTCCGCATCAAGGAGCTGCGCGACATGTTCGGTCCGCTCGTGCTCAACCCGCAGCTGCCGGAGCGCACGTCGCTGCAGCAGGCCCAGGGCGCGGCCAAGCCGCTGCACGTGTGGCCGGGCGATTCCGCGCAGGAGCTCGCCGCCGACTTCGACGCGCTGCTCGACCGCATCGTGCGCACCGGGCGCATCCCCGTGACCACTGAGGCGCCTCAGGCCTGAGTCCCCGCGCGGAGACGCCGCCCCGCTGCTCGCAGCAGCAGGGCGGCGTCTGCCGTTTCCCCTCCCCCTTCGCGTGAGTCGCCACAATCTGTCGCTTCCGGGGCCACCCGAGCGACACATCCTGGCGACTCACCCCTGGATCTGTCGCTCACGGGGCCACCCGAGCGACACATCCTGGCGACTCACGCGCGCGAGGGACGGAAAAGCCCCGGATGCCGTGGCATCCGGGGCCGGAGAACGAGAGGGGGGCGTCAGGCGGTGCGGGCGGCGCGACGCGCGGCGAGCTCGTCGACCGCATCGGGCTGCGCGGTCTCGAAGTCGACGAGCGTCGACTCGACCTCGCGGAGCACCTTGCCCACGGCGATGCCGAACACGCCCTGGCCACGGCTGACCAGGTCGATGACCTCGTCGTTCGACGTGCACAGGTAGACCGAGGCCCCGTCGCTCATGAGCGTCGTGCCCGCCAGATCGCGGATGCCGGCGGCGCGCAGCTGCTCGACGGCAGTGCGGATCTGCTGCAGTGAGATGCCGGTGTCGAGCAGGCGCTTGACGAGCTTGAGCACGAGGATGTCACGAAAGCCGTAGAGGCGCTGCGAGCCGGAGCCGCTCGCTCCGCGCACGGTCGGAACGACCAGCTCGGTGCGGGCCCAGTAGTCGAGCTGACGGTAGGTGATCCCCGCGGCGCGTGCGGCGACGGCCCCGCGGTACCCGGCGTCGTCGTCCATCTCGGGCAGACCGTCGGTGAAGAGGAGGTCGGTGGCGAACCGGGGTTCACCGACTGCGTCGCCAGCGTTCATGCTCGCGGTCCTCCTCATCGGCTCGGTGCTTCCACGCTAGATCAGCGAGGGTCCCCCGGCAATGACATCCGCTCCGAGGGCCGCGGCGTGTCGCGATCAGGACAGCATCCGGTCCAGGGCGTCGCGGACGAACATGGTGCGCACCTCGTCGAGACGGGCCGCGAGCTCGGGCGCGAGCTCGCTCGCTCGGGCGCGCGAGGGCGCGTCCGGGCGACGCAGGAGCGCCGACAGCGCCGACTCGATCAGCGACACCTCGCGATCGGCGCTCTGGCGCAGCGCCCGCACGTGACGGGGCTCGATGCCGTGGCGGTCGAGCGCCACGAGAGCGCGCAGCAGTGTGACCGTCTGCTCCGGGTAGCTCTCGGCGGCGGTGATCACCCCCGTGCTGACGGCGTCGTTGAGCAGCTGGGGTCCGGCGCCGGCGGCGGCGAGCAGCTCGTCGCGGCGGTAGCGCCGCGGAGCACTCGTCATCGACGGCATCGCCGTGGGGGGCGCGGGGTTGCGGCCGGCGTCGAGATCGGCGAGGTAGTCGCGGATGACGACGAGCGGCAGGTAGTGATCGCGCTGCAGGGTCAGCGCCAGACGCAACCGTTCCAGGTCGGCGGGCGAGAACTTGCGGTACCCCGACTCGGTGCGGGTCGGCGACACGATTCCCTGCACCTCGAGGAAGCGCAGCTTGCTGGAGGTGAGCGCCGGGAATTCCGGCGTCAGGCGCGCGAGCACCTGACCGATGCTGAGCAGCCCCGCAGCCGTCTGACGACTACGGGACGGGGCTGCCGCCATCAGTGATCTGCCGCGGGCAGATCGACGGGCGAACCGAAGAAGTTCAAGCGGAACTTGCCGATGCGCACCTCGGCGCCGTTGACGAGCGCCGCGCGGTCGACCCGCTCGCCGTTGACGTAGCTGCCGTTGAGCGAGCGCTGGTCGACGATCTCGAAAGCCGTGCCGGTGCGGATGATCTCGGCGTGGCGACGCGAGACGGTGACGTCGTCGAAGAACAGGTCGGCCTCGGGGTGACGACCGACCGTGGTGACATCGGTGTCGAGCAGGTAACGGGCACCGGTGGTGGGACCGGAACGCACGATCAGCAGAGCGGCTCCCGACGGCAGCGCGTCGATGGCCTCGAGCTCGGCCTCGGTGAGGTCGGCACCGAAGGGCACGAACGACAGGTCGGCGTCGTGGGTCTGGGTCGTGTCGTGAGAACGCGCGGCGGCGGCCTCGGCGCGCCGGATGTCGTCTCGCTCGAATCGGCTGGTCTCGTCCACGGCTTCTCCTTCTCCCTCACCATAACCGACCGATTCGCGCCGGGGAGGGCGAACGGCCTCGAGCAGGCACTGGTGATGCGTGATGTGTCATTGTTCGTCGACACCGGCATCGCGGTTCGGGGCGCGAAGCCGCCGACGAGACACTCGAACCTATCGACCCGAGCACGCCCCTGTCGAGTCCGCGGGTGTCGACGACGCGGGAGGGTGCCGTCGGGTGTCCCCGCGACGGTTCCCAGGCCTCTTCTCGGATGCCGTCAGTAGGGTCGGATCATGAGGTCCCCCCGCGCGCCGCGTCGGCGCACCCTGCCCGCCGTCGTCGCCACCGCGATCCTGGCGGCCGCCGCGCTCCTCGTTCCGGCCCTTCCGGCCGCCGCGCACGATGAGCTGATCGGCAGCGACCCCTCCTCCGGCGCCGTGCTCGAGACCCTGCCCGCCCAGATCACGCTGTCGTACAGCGCGGACGTGCTCCCCGACGCGGGGGCGACGGTGATCGAGGTCACCGACGCGGCCGGCACCTCCCTGACAGACGGCGACCCCGAGGTCTCGGGCGCCCAGGTGACGCAGGCGCTGGCGGGTCCGGCATCCGGTGCCGTCACCGTGCGGTGGCGCGTCGTCTCCAGCGACGGTCACCCCATCGACGGCGAGTTCGCCTTCTCCGTGCCGGAGTCCTCACCCACCCCGACGCCGTCGGCGACGACGACCGCCTCCCCCGTCGCGACGGCGAGCGAGGCGCCCTCTCCCGCCGCGACGACGACGGAGGTCACGGTCCCGCTGGAATCGGACGCGCCCGCGTCACCCCTGCCGTGGATCCTGCTCGCCGTGGCGCTGGTGATCGTGGCCGGTGTGCTGGTGTACGTCTTCGCCTCACGCGGGCCCCGGAACACCGCCGGACGGGGCGGCTCCGGGCGATAGGCTGGGGCCATGCCTCATTACGATCTGGTCATTCTTGGTGCGGGTCCCGGCGGGTACGTCGCCGCTGTCCGCGGCGCACAGCTCGGGCTGTCGGTCGCGATCGTCGAAGAGAAGTACTGGGGCGGTGTGTGCCTGAACGTGGGCTGCATCCCCTCCAAGGCGCTGCTGCGCAACGCCGACCTCGCGCACACGTTCCACGCCAAGGCCGATCTGTTCGGTATCTCGGGCGACGTCACCTTCGACTTCGGCAAGGCGTTCGATCGCTCGCGCAGCGTCGCCGCCGGCCACGTCAAGGGCATTCACTACCTGATGAAGAAGAACAAGGTCACCGAGTACGAGGGCCGCGGCTCCTTCGCCGACGACCACACACTCGACGTCACGCTGACGAACGGCTCGACCGAGAAGGTGACCTTCGACAACGTCATCATCGCCACCGGCTCGACCGTCCGCCTGCTGCCGGGCGTCACCCTGAGCGATAACGTCGTCACGTACGAGGAGCAGATCCTCACCCGCGAGCTTCCGGAGTCCATCGTCATCGTCGGCGCCGGCGCCATCGGCATGGAGTTCGCCTACGTCATGACGAACTACGGCGTGAAGGTCACCATCATCGAGTTCCTCGACCGTGCCCTCCCCAACGAAGACGCCGACGTCTCGAAGGAGATCCAGAAGCAGTACAAGGGCTACGGCGTCGACATCCTCACCTCCACCAAGGTCGACTCCGTCACCGACCACGGCGACAAGGTCACCGTCGCCTACACCGCCAAGGACGGCTCGACCGGTTCGATCGACGCCGACCGCGTGCTCATGTCGATCGGCTTCGCGCCGAAGGTCGACGGCTTCGGTCTCGAGAACACCGGTGTGAAGCTCACCGAGCGCGGCGCGATCGACATCGACGACCACATGCGCACAAACGTGCCGCACATCTACGCCATCGGCGATGTCACGGCGAGGCTGCAGCTCGCGCACGTCGCCGAGGCGCAGGGCGTCGTGGCGGCCGAGACCATCGCAGGAGCCGAGACGCAGACCCTCGGCGACTACCGCAACATGCCGCGCGCGACCTTCTGCAACCCGCAGGTCGCCTCGTTCGGTCTCACCGAGCAGCAGGCCCGCGACGCCGGTCACGACATCAAGGTCGCGAAGTTCCCGTTCTCGGCCAACGGCAAGGCCAACGGCCTCGGCGAGCCCGTCGGCTTCGTCAAGCTCGTCGCCGACGCCGAGACCCTCGAGCTCATCGGCGGCCACCTCATCGGCCCCGACGTCTCGGAGCTGCTGCCCGAGCTCACGCTTGCGCAGAAGTGGGACCTCACCGCTCTCGAGGCGGCCCGCAACGTGCACACCCACCCGACGCTGTCGGAGGGCCTGCAGGAAGCATTCCACGGTCTCACGGGGCACATGATCAACCTCTGATCATCACGACGAAGGCCCGCCCGGTTCGCCGGGCGGGCCTTCGTGTTCCTCCGTCAGCCGCTTCGGCGGTTCACCGGCTCCGTGCTCGTCGGCGGCGAGCAGGCGCGTCCTCCCCGTCGCGTCGCGCGGACGCCCACCGCGTCGGGCCGGTCACCGGGGGCTCAGTGCCCGAGGGTGCGCGCGAGCTTCGATCCGGATGCCGCGTGCCGACCGCCCGCGGCGAACACCGCCGCCTCGACGGCAGCGAAGAACGCCGCCCGCCCGGCGTCGTCGGCGGGGGCGGCGGGGCCGAGCTCGACCTCCCACTCGCGCCACGACGACTCCACGCCCCGGCGCTCGTCACGCGCACGAACGCGGTCGTCGACGAACTCGGCGACCTCGTTCCCGTCGGCGTCGAGCAGGGCGTACGCCGTACGGTCGTTACGCACGCGCGCCAGCGGCACGAAGGGCGCTGCGGCGATCGAGGCCACGGCATCCTGAACCGCGGGCGGCACCACGGGGTCCGCGTCGTCGTCGGCGATGTCGCCCAACGGCCACTGACGCTCCGTGCGCCCGCCCGCCTGCGCGGGCCCCTTCACGTGCCAGCCCTCGTCGGGGCCTCCCCGCCGGCGGCGCACCGCGACGCCGGCGCGCGCCAGGTCGGCGGTCTCGGTGTCGACGTAACGGGCGTCGAGATCGCGGGGCTCGGGCTCACCGACCCGGACCACGCCCGGCAGGGCCGACCAATCGGGCAGCGGTGTGTCGTCGTCGACGTCGAATTTCGTCTCGACCTCGACGCTCGACGCACCGTGCGCGGATGCGCTCAATCGTCGCGCCCGTCGATGTCGGGGTGGATGTCTTCGGTCTCTTCGGCGTAGGTGAAGACCGCCTGGGTCGGCCCGTCGGACTCGCCGGTACCGGTGGGTTTGCCCTCGCGGCGGTAGACCAGCTGACCCTCGCTGTAGGGCATGATCAGCGTGTCGTCGGACTCGTTGTCGAGCGGGATCACCTGCCCGTCGAGCGGGCCTCCGGTCAGTCGTGCAATAGCCATGGCAGAAGCGTAGACGGCGGCTCCGACACCCCTCGAGCGCCTTGACAGCGGATCGCCCGGATGACGTGCGTGGACGTGCCTGCCGACCCCCGGCGCGAGCCCGACGCTGGCCTAGAATCGCTCGGGTGACCTGGACCGACCTGCCCGGTGAGCGCCCGTTCGTCCTGCTGGCCACGAGAGCCGAGGACCTCCCGGCCGACGAGGAGTACGCGCTGTTCCTCCGCTACACCGGTCTGCCGGCCGAGCGCCTGCGCCGCGTCCGTCTCGAGCGAGACGCCCTGCCCGCGTTCGACCTCGACGAGGTCGCCGGCATCCTGGTCGGCGGCAGCCCGTTCAACGCCTCCGACCCGTTGGAGAAGAAGTCGCCCGTGCAGAGACGGGTCGAGGCCGAGATGGCCGCGCTCGTCGACGAGGTCGTCGCGCGCGACATCCCGTTCCTGGGCGCGTGCTACGGCGTCGGCACGCTCGGTACGCACCTGAGGGCCACGATCGACGGCACCTTCGCCGAGCCGATCAGCGTGGTCGAGGTCAGCCTCACGGCAGAGGGTCGCGCCGACCCGCTCACCGACGGCCTCGCCGAGACGTTCGCCGCCTTCGTCGGGCACAAGGAGGCGATCACGACTCTCCCCGCCGAGGCGGTGCTGCTCGCCTCCTCCCCCACCTGTCCGGTGCAGATGTTCCGCGTGGGGCGCAACGTCTACGCGACGCAGTTCCACCCCGAACTCGACGTCGACGGCATCGTGACCCGCATCCACGCCTATGCCGGCTTCGGCTACTTCGCCGCCGACGAACTCGAAACGACGCTGGCGGCCGTGCGGCGCGCGCCGGTCACGGCGCCGTCGCGCCTGCTGCGGACCTTCGTCGAGCGCTACGCCCGCTGACGCCCCTGGCCGGCTGCTTCCCGTTCCCGTGTCGGCGGGGTCGTGCCCCATCGACAGGAGCGGGGCTCTCGATGCCGGTGAGCCGCTTCCGCGGATGGACCCGCCCTCGTCCCGTCACGGGCGGTGACGCGCCGGCACCCGCACGACGGGGATCGGGGTCGTGACGGCCGGGTGCGCGCGTCGCAGGGCCGGTTCGAGCCCGAGATCGACGAGGTGCACCCGGCCCGCCAGGTCCGGCCCGCGGCCACGCACCAGTCCGGCCTTGAGAGCGCCGAAGGTGACCGTGACGTCGGCGGGGAGCACGGCGGCATCCGCTGTTCCGTCGTCGGGGTCGAGCCCACTGGGGAGATCGACGGCGATGATGCGCGGTCGCGCGGGGAGAGCCAGGATGGCCTCGACGAGCGCGCGAGCGGAACCGCGCAGACGACGGTCGGCGAGCCGGCCGATTCCGAGGATGCCGTCGAGCACGAGCCCGTACTCGCCGACGCGGACGTCGGAGGCGGGGACGACCGTCGCTCCGGCGGCGATCGCCGCGTCCAGAGCGCCGCGGTGGACGCGGTCACGGGCAAGTACCACGTCGACCCGGCCCGCCCGCCGCGCGAGGTCGGCGGCGGCGTACAGCGCGTCGCCGCCGTTGTCGCCGGCCCCGACGAGCACCAGCACGGCGCCCGGCGCCGCGTCGAGTTCGCGCGCTGCGATCTCGGCCAGGGCCTGCGCCGCCCACATCATGAGCGGTCGCCCCTCGGCGAGGAGTGGGGCCTCTGCCGCGCGGACGGCGTCAGCGGTGTAGGCCGCCGTCCCCGGCGACTCTCCCCCGCCCCGGGCGCCGGCCGCAGGGATCTCAGGCATCGCTCGTCGCTCGGGCGTCTCGCTCGGCCTCCGCCTCCCGCGCCGCGGCAGCAGGGTCGGTCTTGGCGAGGGTCTCGCGTTCCTTCGCCTCGGCCTCGCGCGCGGCATTCAACTCACCCACGGACGCGGCGACGGCCTTCTCCGCTCGGCGGACACGGAACTGGATCATCGTGGCGGCACCGTACTTGGCGCGCACGCGGTCGTGGTCCTCCTCGGTGGCGACGGTGATGTACGCACCGGCGATGAGGATGACCTGGCTGGAGAGGTTGAGCCACAGCAGGAGGGCGATGAGCGAGGCGAACGTGGTCAGCAGGGGGTTGCTGCTGGCACCGCCGACGAAGAGCCCCGACAGTTGCTGCAGCACCACGAGCCCGACGCCGCCCAGGAGCGCGCCGCGAATGAGCGTGCTGCGGCGCGCGCGAACGCCGGACAGCACCGCGAACGCGGCAGCGATGGCCGCCGCGTCGAGCGCGAGGACGACGATCGTCGACAGCGCCCACGTGAGCACGGCGGTGATCCAGGAGTCGGCGGGGATGCCGAGGAGCTCGCGGACGAACGTGAGCCCGGCGGTGGCGAGGAACGTCACGGCCGCGCCGGCGACGAGGGCGACACCGATGCCGAGCGCGAGGGCGAGGTTGCGCAGCAGGACCCAGACGATGAGGGTGTCGTCGGTGGTGACGCCGGCGATCTGACGCAGAGCCGTCCGCAGGGACCCGATCGCGCCGATCGCGGCCCCGATCAGACCGAGCGTTCCGATCAGGCCGGCGATGGTGAACGTCCCCGGCGCCTCGATGTCGTCGACCTTGATCAGCCCGTCCGGCCCCACGAGCCCGGGGATGACGCTGTCCACCGATCGCACGAGGGCGTTCAGCCCGTCGGGGTTCCCCGCCAGCCACAGTGCGGCGAACGAGAACCCGATGAGCACGGCGGCGAAGAGGCTGAAGAGCGTGCGATACGTGACGCTGTCGGCCAGTGTCGGGCCGCGCGCCCCCGAGTAGACGAGGAAGGCGCGCACCAGGCGCAGCGACAGCGCCCACGCGGTGACGCGACGGATGAGGTCCAGCATGGGGTCAGCGTATCGACGCGGCGGCGCCGGGAGCGCAGGCTTGACCGCGCCCCCCGGGCCGGGCACGGCGGAACCGGGATGCCGGGCACGGCGTCAGGGGGATCGCGCGGGCAGCGGTGACCGAGCCCGGCAGAACCGCTGAGCCGGGCAGTCGCGGGCACGCAGATCGCGTGCGCAGCGCGGTCCGCGCGGCCGGCGCCCGCGGCAACCGTCGATCACCACGGCCCCGCCAGCAGCCGGCCCCAGGTCCCCGCCAGGAGGAACGGCCCGAAGGCGATCGAGGCGCCGCGCGCCCCCGAGAGCACCACACCCGTGGCCGCCGCTCCGCCCGCGACGAAGCCCAGCGCGATCCCGGATGCCACGGCCTCCGGCCCCACCCACCCGAGGACCGCCCCGCACAGCCCGGCGAGCTTCACATCGCCGCCGCCGAACGCGTCCGGCCGCGCGAGGTGCACCGCCAGGCAGGCCGCGAACGACGCCGCCGCTCCCCCGGCGAGCCCCAGCGCGCGATCCGGGGTGCCGGTCACGACCGCGGCCCCGGCCAGGAGCACGATCACCGCGCCGGCACCCGGCAGCAGGATCGCATCGGGAAGGCGGTGCGTGCGCACATCGATCACCGCGAGCTCGATGCCGAGCCCCGCGAACACGGTCAGGGCGGGAGCGAGAGCCCACGGCATCCGGAGCCCTCAGGCGTCGAGGACGACGAGGTCGACCGTGACGGTCGCGCCGGGGTCGATCCCCTCGGCCTCGCGCACCGCACGCTTGAGGGGGAGCACGTAGACGCCGCCCGCTTGCGGGAAGATCGAGGTGCGCCAGGTCGAGCCGCCGATCGTCGCCTCCACGCGCACGCCCCCGAAGCCCCGCCGGAACGTCTGCGTCTCCCGGATGTCGTCGCTGAGCTCGGGGGGCAGCGCGACGAAATACCAGTCGCTGTCGCTGCGCGCCGCCCACCGGAACACGTCGCCCTCGAATTGCACGATCAACCGGAACCCTCCCTCCGCGCATCCACCGCGTCGGGCACGAGGGACGACGCGCTCACGCGAGCCCCCTCTCCGCACAGCCGCGGCATCCGCCGCAGGGAACGAGACGCACCCGCGCGACCCCCATCCGCACAGCCACCGCATCCACGGCGAGGACCAGCATCATCACGCGCAACTCCTCTCGTCGCGGTCACCCTAGCCGGGACGTCCGACGTCGGCGCGCGCGCGTCCACCGGGGAGGAGGCGTGCGCTCACCGCACGGTCGAGCACGGCCGCCGCGACGACGGCGAAAACGTAGACGACGAGGTCGCGGGCATCGAAGCCGGTGCCCAGCAGAAGCGCGACAAGCGGCACCCGCTCGGCCAGGGCGGCAGGAAGGCCCGTGAGCTGCAGAAGCTCCACGGCCACGCACCATCCGGCGGCGGCGAGGGCGAGCGCGAACCGCGGTGCGCGCGGAAGGAGCAGAACGAGCCCGGTGTACGCCGCGACGGCGTACAGGGCGTCGCCCGCGATATCCGTGACCGGCGACGACGCAAGGCCGCGCGCGACGGCGAGCCCCGCCGCGACCACGACGACGAGAGCTGCCGCTGCCGCCGGACGCCGGACCGCCGCCGTGACCCCGGCGGCGCGATGCGTGGACCTCACGCGATCACCCCCGCCGCCCGGGCGGGTTCGGCGTAGGCCTGGGCGAGGGTGGCGACGGTGTCGTGCGCGTTCAGACCGCTGGGGTTGGGCAGCACCCACGTCGGCACATCGGCGATCGACTCGCTCTGCCGGCCCGCGACGGCCCGGGGGCGGTCGAACCCCTGCCGATAGGCGGTGAGTCCCACGACGGCCACCGCGCGGGGCCGCCACACCGCGACGCGCGCGGCGAGCGCCGACGCGCCGGCGCGCAGCTCGTCGCGCGAGAGTTCGTCGGCGCGGGCGGTCGCGCGGGCGACGAGGTTGCTCACCCCGATGCCGGCGTCGACGATCATGCGCCGGTCGTCGTCGCCCAGCGGCTCGGCGTACCGCGGCAGCGCGGGAAGCATGCCCGCCGCCACGAGCGCGGGCCAGAACCGGTTGCCGGGTCGCGCGAACGGCGTCCCCGTCGCCGCCGTCCACAGACCCGGGTTGATGCCGACGAAGAGCAGCCGCACCCCCGGTTCGACGAGGTCGGGGATCGTGGCATCCCGGAACGATTCCAGCTCGGCACGCGTGAATCCCATGAGACCACTATGACCACTAGCCCGGATGACGCCTGCGAATCTGCCAGGATCGGAGGGTGGATGCCGTGCCCGCCTTGACCGAGATGCCCGCACCGCAGTACGTCATCGTCGGCGACAACGTGCGGCTCGCGACGTACATCTGGGGCGATCACGACGCCGATCCCGTGCTGTGCGTCCACGGTTTCGGGTCGAGCACGCGTGACAACTGGGTCAACACGGGGTGGGTGCGCGATCTGCTGCGCGCCGGCTTCCGCGTGGTCGCGGTCGATCAGCGCGGTCACGGCGCGAGCGAGAAGCCCGTCGACGCCCCGTCGTACACGATGCCCACGCTCGTGTCCGATCTCGTCGCCGTGCTCGACACCTACCTGCTCGATTCGGTGCGCTACCTCGGCTACTCCCTCGGCGGCCGGGTCGGCTGGCAGCTCGCCGTCGATGCGCCGGAACACGTCGAGCGGGCGGTGCTCGGCGGCATCCCCGACGGTCGCCCCCTCGCCCGGCTGAAGGTCGAGCAGGCCCGGGCGTTCCTCGACCACGGCACGCCGGTGGAGGATGCCACGACCCTGCGCTACGTCTCGCTCGCCGAGCGGGTGCCCGGCAACGACCTGCGCGCCCTGGTCGCGATCGCCGAGGGCATGCGCCTGGGCGAAACCGATCCCGACCCGGCGTCACCGCCCCAGCAGCCGGTGTTGATCGCCACGGGCACCCAGGACCCGATCCACGACCAGTCGGCGCACCTGGCGTCGCTGCTGCCGCGGGGCGAGTTCGCCGACATCCCG
Organism: Microbacterium proteolyticum; assembly: GCF_030818075.1. Taxonomy (NCBI): domain Bacteria; kingdom Bacillati; phylum Actinomycetota; class Actinomycetes; order Micrococcales; family Microbacteriaceae; genus Microbacterium; species Microbacterium proteolyticum. The sequence goes on from NZ_JAUSZZ010000001.1 coordinate 3,154,044, forward strand.
GGTCGCCACCACGTCAATGCACCCGGTGCACGCTCGTTCCGCGAGGCCGGCCTGGAGTTCCTCAGCCGCACGTCGTGACCCCTGCCGGCGCGCGGGGACTTCGGCGGTCGCCTCTCCGCGCGTGGACCGGCGCACCGAAGCCCCGGATCAGGATGCGGGCAGCGTGAGCGGCGGATCCACCGGCGCCCGGCTGGCCACCGCCTGCAGGCGGACGCGCACCGACTGCCCCGACGCGAGTGAAGCGGCCCCGTCGGCGCCGGTGCAGCTCACCCGCGGCTGAGCGACGACGCAGGTGGTGCCCCGGCACCCCGGCGTGCGCGCTCCATGTGCTCCCGAGGCGAGGCACTCGCGCGCGACGGTTTCCGTGCTGTTACGGCGTGTAAATCGACGGATTCATCTCTTCCCTCCCGCCATGCCCGCTGATACCGTCGCCGACATGACTCCCCCGACCGAACGCGCCATCGTCCTCGACGACGTGTCGAAGGCCATCGTGGAGCAACTGCAGGAGGACGGTCGGCGGCCGTACTCCGAGATCAGCAAGGCCGTCGGACTCAGCGAGACGGCGACACGCCAGCGCGTGCAGAAGCTGCAGGATGCCGGCATCCTGCAGATCGTCGCGGTGACCGATCCGCTGCAGCTGGGCTTCGCCCGTCAAGCGATGATCGGCGTGCGCGTCTCGGGCGACACACGGGTCGTCGCGGCCCGGATGGCGGAGCTGCCGGGAGTCATCTACGTCGTCTCGACCGCCGGATCGTTCGACCTGCTGGTCGAGGTCGTCTGCGAGAGCGACGACGACCTGATCGACCTGCTCAACGACCGCATCCGGTCGTTGCCCGACGTCGTCTCGACCGAGACGTTCGTCTATCTCAAGCTCCACCGACAGCTCTACAACTGGGGAACGCGATGACCCTTCTCGACACCGACCACAACGCCACCCTGCAGGCGAAGGCCCGCGACCACCTGTGGATGCACTTCGCCCGTCAGTCGGTGATGACCGACGGCCCCGGCGTGCCGATCATCGTCAAGGGCGAGGGTCACCACATCTGGGATGCGGCCGGCAAGCGCTACATCGACGGGCTCGCGGGGCTCTTCGTCGTCAACGCGGGGCACGGGCGGCGACGCATCGCCCAGGCCGCGGCGAAGCAGGCGGAGGAACTGGCGTTCTTCCCCCTGTGGTCGTACGCGCACCCCGCTGCGATCGAACTCGCCGAGCGCATCGCGAACCTCGCGCCGGGCGACCTGAACCACGTCTTCTTCTCCACCGGTGGTGGAGAGGCGGTCGAGACCGCGTTCAAACTCGCCAAGCAGTACTGGAAGACGCAGGGTCAGCCCACCAAGCACAAGGTCATCTCGCGGGCGATCGCCTACCACGGCACGACGCAGGGCGCCCTGGCGATCACGGGCCTGCCCGGCATGAAGCACATGTTCGAACCGGTCACCCCAGGCGGCTTCCGCGTGCCGAACACGAACCTGTATCGCGCCGCGGAGTCGGGGTTCGGCGGCGGCACCCCCGAGGAGTTCGGCCTCTGGGCGGCCGACCGGATCGAGCAGATGATCCAGTTCGAGGGTCCTGAGACGGTCGCCGCGGTGTTCCTCGAGCCGGTGCAGAACGCCGGGGGATGCTTCCCCGCTCCGGCCGGCTACTTCCAGCGGGTGCGCGAGATCTGCGACAAGTACGACGTGCTGCTCGTCTCCGACGAGGTCATCTGCGCCTTCGGGCGGCTCGGCCACTATTTCGGCGCCGATGCCTACGGGTATCAGCCCGACATGATCACTTTCGCCAAGGCGGTGACCAGCGGCTACTCCCCCCTCGGCGGCACGATCGTCAGCGACCGGATCTACGAGCCGTTCGCGCACGGCGACGCCTCGTTCCCGCACGGTTACACCTTCGGCGGACACCCCGTCTCGGCGGCGGTCGCCCTGGAGAACCTCGACGTCTTCGAAGAGGAGGGGCTGCTCGAGAACGTGCGTACGAACTCCCCCGTCTTCCGCTCGACCCTCGAGCGCCTGCTCGACCTCCCCATCGTCGGCGACGTCCGCGGCGACGGCTACTTCTTCGGCATCGAGCTGGTGAAGGACAAGGCCACGAAGGAGAGCTTCGACGACGACGAGTCGGAGCGGCTGCTCCGCGGCTTCCTGTCGAAGGCCCTGTTCGACGCGGGCCTGTACTGCCGCGCCGACGACCGCGGCGACCCCGTCATCCAGCTCGCCCCGCCGCTCACCCTCGGCCCGTCCGACTTCGACGAGATCGAGCAGATCCTCCGCTCCGTTCTGACCGAGGCCTGGACCCGCCTCTGATCCATCGGATGCCGCGGCCACCCGCCGCGGCATCCTCTTCCCGCTCCGACCCCGGAGCGACGCTCCGCCCGCTGTCCCCGATTTCCGCTCCACGGTCGCGACGCCCGTCCGCGCACCGCCCCTCGCCTCGCGCGTCCCGAGCGCGACCCCACCTCTAGGAGGAGCCACGAACGAGCACATCGCCGCCCCGGCGGCACCGTCTCCCGCGGGCGCCAAGCTCGCCCGCACCCTGGGTCTCTGGTCGATCGTCGGCCTCGGCCTCGGGTACATGACCCCCACGGTCGTCTTCGACACCTTCGGCCTCGTCGCCGAGGAGACCAGCAACGTCGTACCGGCCGCCTACGCCGTCGCCCTCGTCGTGCTGGTCTTCACCGCCATCAGCTACGGCAAGATGGTGCGCGTCATCCCCAGCGCCGGCTCGGCCTACACCTACGCCCGCGAATCGATCCACCCGGGCGTCGGTTTCGTGGTGGGGTGGACCGCCCTCACCGACTATCTGCTGCTGCCGATGGTGAACGCGCTCATCCTGCGCAGCTACATGGAGGCGCTCTTCCCCGACGTCCCGGGATGGCTCTGGGTGGTCGTCTTCACCGCCGGCGTCACCGGCGTCATCTATCTGACGATGCGCGGAACGTCGAACGTGAACATGATCCTGCTCGTGTTCTCGATCCTCGTGATGACGGTGTTCGTGGTCATGGTGGTGGTGCAGCTCGCCGGTGGGGCGGGGGCGGGGACCGTCGTCTCGATCTCGCCGTTCGCGCACAGCGACGTCCAACTGAGCGCCGTGCTGGCCGGTGCCACCATCGTGTGCTTCTCGTTCATCGGTTTCGACGCGGTGTCGATGTACTCCGAGGAGGCGAAGACCCCGAAGATCATGCCGCGGGCCATCGTGCTGACGCTCGTCGCCGGGGGCATCATCTTCCTCATCGCCGCGTACGTCACGCAGCTGCGCTTCCCCGACTCCTCCGCGTTCCCGCCGGAGGCGATCGAAGACAGCACGCTGCCCGAGATCGGCGTGCAGGTGGGTGGGCCCGTGCTGCAGGCGGTACTGACCGCCGCCGGCTTCGCCGCCACCCTCGCCTCGTGGCTGGCGTCGCACGCCTCGGTGTCGCGCATGCTCATGGTGATGGGGCGCAACAACGTGCTGCCGCGGAAGGTGTTCGGCTACATCAACCCCAAGACGCACACCCCGACGATCTCGATCGTCATCGTGGGCGTGGTCAGCCTGTTCGCGATCTCCTTCACGCTGGAGCAGATCGCCGCCTACATCAATTACGGCGCCCTGGTGGCCTTCACCTTCGTGAACATCTCCGTGATCGCGTGGTTCGCGGTGCGCAAGGGACTGCGCAAGACTCCGGGCGACATCCTCCGCTACATCGTCATGCCCGGCATCGGCATGCTGCTGACCGGTCTGCTGTGGGTGAACCTCGACATGCACGCCCTCATCGGCGGTCTGATCTGGAGCGGGATCGGTGTCGTGTATCTCGTGATCCTCACCCGCGGGTTCCGTCGCCCGATCGCCTCGTTCGACGAGAACGAGCCGGTCACCGGGGTGAACAAGACGGTTCCGGGGCCGCGTTCGGAGGTCTGACGCGCGGCGGGTGGACGCGTCCAGGTCGGATGCGCCCACCCGCCCTCACGGCGCGCGCCGTCATCACCGCGTATCGCACTCCCGGTCACCGACACCTCCGGATATTCCGCCGCCGCCCCCCGCCCCGGCGCCGAGCGGGCGGCATCCGCGGTCCCGGTAGACTCCCCTCAGTGACCCGCACCCGAGCCGAAGCCGCCTACCTGCGCTCGGTCACGGCGTTCAAGAACCCCACGCTCGACCTGCTGCACGGGCGGTTCGCCCCCTTCGTCGTGGCCGTGCTGTCCGTGGTGTTCTCACCCGATCGCCCCGCCGTGGCGGTCGCTGACGCGCACGTCGAGGTCGCCGAGGCGATCGACGAACTCCGGGCGGCCGGATACGACACAGACGACGACCGGCGCATCCCGGCGGGGTCGGCGCGCGACATCTGCCGCGGATGGGTGCGCGTGGGCTGGCTGGGTCTGCAGATCGAGGACGACGTCGAGGTGTATCGCCTGTCCGCGCACGCGGTCGGCGCGCTCGAGATCGCCGGTCGCGCCGGCGGCGGGCGGGCACGGGTGTCCCGCTCGCGCGTGCGGACCCTGCTCGACGCCGTCGAACGCCTCGCCCGTGACGCCGAGAGCGACCCGGTGCGCCGCCGCGAGGCGCTGCTGGAGGAGCGCGCGGCACTGGATGCCGAGATCGCGGCGCTCGACGACGGCATCGTCGAGCCGCTCGACGATGACCACCTGCTCGAGGAGGCCGAGAACGTCATCCATCTCGCGCGCGAGCTCCCCGCTGATTTCTCGCGCGTCGCCGAGTCGATCGCCGCGATGCAGCGCGACGTGGTCGCCGAGCTGCGTCGCGACGTGCGCCCCACCGGCGAGGTGCTCCGCGAGTATCTCGAGCGCGGCCGCCAGGTGATGCAGGCGACCCCCGAGGGCCGGGCGTTCGAGGGCGCGCTGCGCCTGATCGGCGATCCCGAGAACATCGACGACCTGACCGACCAGCTGCACGCCGTCCTGACGCAGCCGTTCTCGCGCCTCATGAGCGCCGAGCAGCGGAGCGAGCTGGATGCCATCGCCCGCCGCGTCGAAGCGGGTGTGCAGGAGGTGCTCACGGCTCAGCGGCGGGCCTCGCACGTCATCACCGCGCAGGTGCGAACGCACGACCCGATCCGCGACCGGCAGGTCGACGACCTGCTGCGCGGGGTCATGGCGGGACTGCACCGCTGGAGTCAGACCCGCTCCCCCGGGCGCGTGGAACCCGTGCGCACGCTGCCGCTCGCCGACGTCGGGCACCTGCGGCAGTCCCTCAGCGACGTCCGACCTCCCGGAGCGCCGGAGCCGTTGGCATCCGACACCTCCGACGTCGAATTCGCGAGTGTCGACACGCGCGCGTGGGGCGGTCCGCACTATGCCGAGCTGGAGGCGTACGTCGCGACCCTCGGCGACGGATTCGATCTCGCGGAGGCGTTCGCGGGGGCGGATGCCGAGACCCGGCGCCCCGTCGACCTGGTGGGCCTGCTCGAGATCGTGCACCGCCGGGGCCTGACGGAGACCGACGACGTCTCGATCGTGGAGACCGTGCGCCCGGACGGCACCAGGCGACGCTTCGCGTTCGGCGGAGTCCGAGCAGCACACCTCACAGAACAGGATGCCCATGACTGACGTGCAGACCCCGGGCACCGACGCCGAGAACCGCGCGTTCATCGCCCCGGTCGCGATGGAGAACGACCCCGACGCGCTGTTCGCCGGTGACCGCGGCACCCTCGACGCCGAGGTACGGCGCGTGCTCGTGCGGATCCTCCAGCGCCGGTTCCTCCTCGCCGAGAACTCCCCCGTCGAGTGGAAGCTCCTGCTCGAGCACCAGCAGATGATCGAGTCGCGGCTGAACGACCTGTTCGTGCGGCTCGTCGTCGACCACGCGCGCGGCGTCGCCTACAAGGAGCAGGTGCGCAGCGACGAGCTCGACGTGCCGATCCTGCTCAAGGACGAGGCGTATTCCCGCGCCGAGACCCTGGTGCTGGTGTACCTGCGGACGGTCTTCCAGCGCGAGACGACCGCGGGGACGGCATCCGCCCGGGTCGACGTGGAGGAGGTCGAGCAGACTGTGCTGACCTACTTCAGCGAGAGCGACGGCACGCGCGCGAGCCAGCAGCGTGCCGTGCGCACCGCGATCGCGCGCCTCGACCGCGAGGGCATCATCGAGGAGGAGTCCGAGGGGCGTTTCCGCATCGGGCCGCTCATCGAGATCGTGCTCAGCGCCGAGACGCTGCGCGAGCTGCAGAAATGGCTGGACGAGCAGACACAGGATGCCGAGACGCCGGCGGCGCGTGAGCCGGAGCTCCCGGCATCCGGGGCTCCCGGTGACCGCACAGCGGACCCCGAGGCCTCACCCCAGGGCGATGCTCCGGCATCCGAGGCTCCCGGTGCCGGCACAGGCGAAATTCCCGAGGCCTCACCCCAGGGCGATGCTCCGGCATCCGGGGCTCCCGGTGCCCGCACAGCCGACCCCGAGACCTCACCCCAGGGCGATGCTCCGGCATCCGGGGTTCCCGGTGCCCGCACAGCCGAGATTTCCGAGAAGGACCTTCTCTCATGACCATGCTCGAGACCCTCTTCGGGCTCATCCCCGCCGCGTCCCGCGGGCAGCAGTGGGTGGCCGAAGACCTGCAACTCATCAACTGGGGCGGGTACGACGGCACGCACCGCGTGCGCTTCGCGCCGACGGCGACGCTGCTGTGCGGTGGTTCCGGGTCGGGGAAGTCGACGCTCATGGACGCCTACGTGGCGCTGATGATGCCGCACACGACCCCCTTCAACGGGGCGTCGAACGGGGCGGTGGTGGGGCGTCCGCGCGGGCAGGAGCAGCGCAACATCCTCTCGTACGGCCGCGGCAAGCTCGATGAGGCGCTGACCGACGAGGGCACGAAAGTACGCGTGCTGCGCGGCGACGGCGTCGACACGTGGACGGCGATCGCCATGACGTGGGCCGATCACGACGGTTCCCGCTTCACCGCGGTGCGGGCGTGGTACATCCCGGCGGCGGCGCGCACGCTGGACGACGCGGTCAAGGTGCGGGCCACCGTGCACGGGGCGTTCGATCTGCGCCGGCTCGAACGCGCGGCGCAGAGCCACCTGTCCGACTCCGCGGTGCGGGCGACGGGTCTGGACACCCTCGCGACCGACCGCGAGTTCTCGGCACGGCTGCACGCGGTGCTCGGCATCGGGGCCGCCGGGGCCGGGTCGAAGGCGATGAGCCTGCTCGCGCGCATCCAGGCCGGGCAGCAGATCACCACGGTCGACGACCTGTACAAGCGCATGGTGCTCGAGGAGCCCGAGACGCTCGCGGTGGCCGACGCGGTGGTGTCGCACTTCGACGGTCTGGAGGGCACGCGGACGCGCATGGTCGAGGCGCGCCAGCAGGTGCGCGCGCTGCAGCCGATCCGCGCCATGAAGACGCGGATCGACGAGGCCGCCGAGCGGCTGCGCCTCATCGACGCCCTGGGGCGCTTCGGCGACCCCGAGTCGCGCGCCTCGCTCTGGCGCGCGCAGCGGCGGGTGGACCTGCTCGGCGCGGTCGAAGACGAGCTGCGCGAGCGCACGCACGCCACCGACGCCCTCGTGCGCGAACGGCAGGCCCTCGCGGATGCGGCCGAAGCGGAGCGCGAGGGGCTCGGCGACGTGCTGCGCGCGGCCGGCGGCGACCGACTCGACGCGGCGCAGCGCGAACTCCGGGGGCTCGAGAGGCGTCTGGCGGGCATGCAACGCGACCGCGAGCGGTTCGAGGCGGCAGTGTCTGTTCTGCACGCGGAGGCGACCTCGGAGAAGCAGTTCAACGCGCTGCTCACCGAAGCCCGCAACACCCTGAGCGACAGAGACGGCAAGACCGCCGTGCGCGACGCGTTCGTGGCCGCGAGCAGTCGGCACACCGAGCTGCGCCAGCGGCTCGCCGCTCTCGAGACCGAGCACCGCCGCACCCAGACACGCGACGACAACATCCCGCCCCGGCTGCACGAGGCCCGCGAGGCGCTGGCCGAGGCCGCCGGGCTGACCGCGGCGGAGCTGCCGTTCGTCGCTGAGCTGGTCGACGTCCGCACCGAGTACGAGCCGTGGCGCGGGGCGTTCACGCTGGCGCTGGGCGGTTTCGCGACGACGTTGCTCGTGGATGACGCGCACCTGGCATCCTTCCGCTCCGCCATCGACGGCGTGCGGCTCGGCGAGCGGCTGCGGTTCGAAGGTGTGTCGACGGGGCTGCCCGAGCGTACGGGGCTGGATCCCGCGACGCTGCCGGGGCGCCTGGAGTACCGGCGCTCCCCCTTCACCGGGTGGCTGAAAGACCGGCTCGAACAGCAGTTCGCCTTCGTGTGCGTGGACTCGTCGGCCGAGCTGGCACGCCACCGTCTGGCGCTGAGCATCTCGGGCCAGACGAGTCAGGGCTCGCGCGGTGCGCACGGCGGATCCACCCGCACCAGTGTGCTGGGCTTCTCGTCGCGCGTGCGCCTGACCGAGCTCGGCGAGCAGATCGTCACGGTTCGCCGCGACCTCGCGTCCGCGAAAGCCGCGGTCGACGAGGCCGCCGCGGCCCTCGACGCGTTCGACGAGCGACGCAGCGCCCTCGAGAAGATCGCCGACCTGTCGTGGGACCAGGTCGATGTGGCATCCGTTCAGCGCGAACTCGAGCGCTGGAACGAGACCGTCGTCGAGATCACCGCCGGCAACCCGCGCATCGCGGAGTTGCAGGAGCAGATCTCGGGCACGCGCGTGCGCGCCGCGCGGCTGCGGGAGGAGATCGGCGCGGCCAAGACCGAGCAGCGGACCCTCGCCGCCCGCTGGGCGGAGGTCACGGACGACGTGGACAGTTCCCACGAGCGGCTGGAGCGCGCAGAGGATCTGGGGGTGTCGCTCTCGCCCGAGGAGTCCGCGTACCTGGACGGACTGTTCGTGGCGCCCGCCGGGGAGGCCTCGACGCCGTCGCAGGTCCTCGCGCGGTTCGACGCCGCCCTGGAGAGCGCCTCCCGCCTGCTGCTCGAGGAACAGCGCTCGGCGCAGGAGACCTGGGCCGACCAGCGCGACGGCCTGCGGCGGACGCTCACCGCGTTCATCGACCGGTGGCCGAGCCCCAACCTGCTCGCCGACCCCGACGAGTCTCTTGGCGACTTCGAGCGGATCCTCGCCGACCTGGAGACGAGCGGTCTGCACGAGCTGGAGGCGGAGTGGCGTGATTCGCTGCTGCGGCTGTCGGGGAACGACCTCACCAGCCTCGACTCCGCGCTCACGCGGGCGATGCGGGAGATCCGCGAGCGGATCGCGCCGATCAACGACATCATGCGGGACCTGCCGTTCTACGACGACGAGCATCGGCTGCAGATCGTTCCGCGCGAGGGTCAGTCGGAGGTGCGTCGCCGGTTCCGCCGCGAGCTGCGCGACGTGCGGGCCGCGATCGACGCGGCATCCTCCGACGAGGAGCGCGAAGCCGTCTACGGCCGCATGGCGCGGCTGATCGGGCGGATCCGTCCGACCGCTCCCGATTTCGCCGACCTCGTCGACGTGCGCAATCACGTGCGGGTCAGTGCCGAGCGCTTCCGCGCCGACACCGGGGAGCACGTCGCCCTGTACGACCACATCGGCGAGAAGTCCGGCGGCGAGTCGCAGGAGCTCATCGCGTTCATCGTCGGCGCCGCCCTGCGGTATCAGCTGGGGGATGCCGGAGCCGAGCGGCCGCGGTACGCCCCGGTGTTCCTCGACGAGGCGCTCATCAAGGCCGACGCGCACTTCACCAAGCGCGCGATCGGCGCGTGGCGGGGCCTGGGCTTCCAGCTCGTCATCGGTGCGCCGAACGACAAGTACAGCGCGATCGAGCCGCACGTCGACGTGGAGTACGACATCTTGAAGGACACGCGCGGGCGGTCGTGGGCGAAGGCGAAGGTGGGGGTCGCTGAGCACGCGTGAAAGGGTTGCCGGTCACGCGTGAGATGGTCGCGGGGCTTGCGTGAGATGGTGGCGCGGCTTGCGTGAGATAGTCGCGCGACTTGCGTGAGATGGTCGCCGGTCACGCGTGCGACAGTCGTGCGGCTTGCGTGTGATGGTCGCGGGGCTCGCGTGAAATGGTCGCGCGGCTCGCGTGAAATGGTCGCGCGGCTCGCGTGAAATGGTCGCGCGGCTTGCGTGAGAGGGTCGCGGGGCTTGCGTGAGAGGGTCGCGGGGCTTGCGTGAGATGGTCGGGCGGCTTGCGCGAGAGGATCGCCGGGCTTGCGCGAGATGGTCGCCGGGCTTGCGTGAGATGGTCGCCGGTGACGCGAGAGATGGTCGCGGGGCTTGCGCGAGATGGTCGCGCGGCTCGCGGCGATAGCCTGCCGGCACTGCTCTCCCGGCACTGCTCTGCCCGGAGATGTTCTGCCCGCCACTGCCTGGCCCGGCTCTGCCCTGCCCTCGTTCGCTGTCACATGGTGATGAGCGCGGCCAGCGACACCAGAAAACCCACGCCGAGGCAACAGACCCACGCGACGGCAGCAGCGAGGTGCCAGTTCTGACGTTCCTCGAGCCGTGGACGGCGCGGGTCGTCGGCCCGCATCCGTCCGAGTGCGCGTTGGGTCAGCATGAGCGCGGGCGCGGCGATGACGACGATCAGGATGGTCGCGACGAGCTGCACCAGCAACCCGTTCTCTCGGGGTCCGATCGATATCGTCGCCCCGGCATCCGCCAACGCCGAGATGATGTCGCGCGGACCGGTCAGCGCGATGATCGCGACGGCACCGAGGACGACGAGAATCGCTCGAGCGACAGCGTCGGCGCGCGTCGGCGTCGGGGCCGCGCCCGAGCTCTGACGCCGCTCGAACTCGCGCCGCGCGCGTCGGAGGGCGAGCGGCCAGACGACGACACCGACGATCGCCGTCAGCAGCCACGCGAGCACCTGCGCCGCTGACAGGGGGATGCCTCCCGCCCCGACCAGCACGACTGCCCCGATCCAGACGAAGAGAACGAGCGGCACTTCCCCGATGACCGCGAGCGCGGCAACGATCAGCCGGGCACCGCGGGAGAGACCCGAGGGGTGAGCCGCACGTTCAGCGTCGCGCGCGGAGGTCATGGGGAGAGAGTAGTCGTGCGCCGTCGACCGTTCGCCCAGGTCGTAGGACGCTCATCGCGATCGGGTTCTCGTGTTCGCTGCTGTCGGTTCCTAGAACGGCGGCGGATCCTCGGCGAAGTCGGCGCCGAGCGGAGACGTCCAGCGAAGGTCGCCGGTATCGGGGTCACGAGAGGGATGCCATCGCGTCTCGTGACGCAGTCGATGGTGATGTCGGCACTCCGGTGCGAGATTGTCGTCGTCGGTGACTCCCCCCTCGGCCCAGGCCCGCAGATGGTCGAGGTCGCACTCTCGCGCCGCACGTCCGCATCCGGGGAAGACGCAGGTCGGAGACGTCACGCCCAGCCACCGGCGCAGCGCGGTGGGCACACGGTACGTCGAGCGGTCGAGAGCCAGCGGGACTGCAGTGAGGGGGTGGGTGAGGACGCGCACCCACGACGTCGCCTCGCCCGCCAGGCGCCGGGCCGTATCGAGGTTGATCGGGCCGTAGCCGTCGAGGACCGCCGGCTCGGCACCGGCACCGGCCCCGGCCCCGGCCCCGAGGAGCGTCAGCGCGGGGACCGTCACGACGATCGTGGCCCGGCGGTTCGTGCGCGGTGTCGGTGAGGCGGGAACCGGCGACACCGCACCCCGAGAGTCCGCCGCGCCCGCGCCGGCGCCCGCGCCGGTCGCATCAGGCGGCGTAGATCCCGCGTCGCCCGACCCGCTCACCGTCAGAAGATCGGCGAACACATCGGCTCGCAGCTCCGAGAGCGCGCGATCCTCGTCGGGCGCGGCGCGAAGCTGACGCGCAATGCGGTCGACTCGCGTGAGTGCGTCGTGCGCCCGGTCGGCGGGGAGCAGGGCGGTCAAGGTGGCCATGCCGTCGAGTTCGGGCGTCAGCCACACGCCGCGGTCGCGGGCCGCTCGGCGGTGACGGGCCTCGAGCGACTCGCTGTGCACACGCTCGCGGAGAGCGCGCGCGGCGACGGTGAACCGCGCCGGCGGGAGCCGCAGCGCGCGATCGAGGGCGCCCTCGTCGAACGCCTTCCACGACGCGCGCTCGTCGGATTCGGCCCCCGCGCCAGTGACGAGGGCATCGGGAGCATTCGGGCTACCCGGCTCGGCGTCGGGTGAAAGCTCCCGCGAAGGCACGTCGACCTCGTCAGGAGACGTCGTCGGTTCGTCGGCGGGCAACGCGGAATCGGGAGGCGTCGATGCAACGGGCTCGCCCGCGACCTCGTCAGGAAGCGACGTCGCCAACCGCGCCGACTCGACGGCGTGTCGCTCGGAGATCATGCCTTCCGCGAACGCCGCCCACACCTCGGGACACCGCATCTGGAGCGTCTCCGCGTGTGCCGCCCGCGTGCGCACCGTCTGCTCGGACAGCCGCAACCGCACCGCGATCTCGGCGACCGCCGCCCGCTCGGCCAGATCACGGCGATCACGCCGCACCGCCGCCATGGTGCGCCCGCGAGTGTCGGACCACGCGGCATCCAGGGCGGGGTCAGGGCCCACCCACGGAACGGGGTCGACGACCGCGTCGTAGAGCAGACGTCGGATCAGGCGGTACTCCGCCGCGGCGGCGCGATGGCGTTCACGGACGTGGTGCTCGAGCTCATCGAGAAGGGTCACGGGATCGGACGGCGCGAGCGTCGCTCGATCGGAGGACGTGGGTGTCGCGGGTTCGGAGGACGTGGGTGTCGCGGGTTCGGACAGCGCGGAGGGCGCGGGACCGGACGACGCAGGATCGGAGGGCACGGAACCGGAGGGCACGGAACCGGAGGGCACGGGATCGGACAGCGCGGACGGCGCGGGACCGGACGACGCGCAGGTCGCAGGATAGAACGGCGCAGGTGCCGCGAGATCGGCGTACGCGGAGGCCGCAGGATTGAACGGCGCGGGCATCTCGATATCCAAGCGCTCGCCTTCGAAGCCCCGCACGTCGAAGCCCCCGCGATCGATCAGCCCCACCTCGGGAGCGAAGCGCTCGCCTTCGAAGCTCCGCGCTTCGAAGCCCCCGCGATCGATCAGCCCCACCTCGATCGCCCACGCCGTGTCGGCCTCGGCCTGCAGGTCGTCGTCGCTCGGCCACGGCACGCCCCACCACAGAGAGGCCGGCCGCGACCGGTCACTCGGGGATGCCGCGATGTCCATGCTCGAACACTAACGAGGGGTTCCGACATCGCCCGGCGATCGCGACCTCACACAGCGAGCAGAACCTCGCGACCCGTGTGCTGCCCCACCGGAAGCGGCGCCACGTCGATCAGTTCGGCCAGTCGCCGCTCCCCCACACGGGGTTCGGCCGCGACCCGCATGGCGAGGCCGCGCACCGCCGCGACCGGCGCAACGACTCCCCGGGCGGGCGTTGTGAGCGCGCGCACCGCCGCGACCGGCGCGGCGCCTCCCCGCACGAGGGTTCCGAGTGCGTCGTTCACGGCGGTCAGGATCCATCCCAGGGTCGCGTCGTGGCACCGGGCGTCGTCGGCACCGATCCACTCGAGGAACTCGTTGATGGTCCAATCTGCGGATACTGGACCGAAGAACGCCGATTCGGACGCATTGTGTTGGCTCATTGGACCAGAATCGGGGTCTATGACCCTCGTCGACAGAGCCACTTCCGCCCTTGTGGACCACCGCACGGCCGTCGTGTCGGCCGCGCGCCTCGCCGAACGCCTGGGCAAATGGGCGAGCGCCGAGGCCACGCTCGCGGCGAGTCTGGCCGACGGCATCGCCCGGCTCGTCCGCGAGGGCGAACTGCGCGGCGGCGACCGCCTGCCCTCCGAACGCACCCTGGCCGCCACCGTCTCGGTCTCCCGAGGCACGGTCGTCAGCGCGTACGCGCGGCTGTACGAGGACGGCATCCTGGACCGCCGCCAAGGCAGCGGAACGCGCGTCGCGGGAACAGCCCCCTCGACCCCGCGACAGGCGGCCGGACGGGGCGAGGCGCTTTACGCCTCGCTCTCGTCGAACATCGACCTGCTCCGCGCCGTTCCGGCGATCTCTCCGCGCGCGATCGACATCGTCAACCGGCACCGACCGGTGCTCGACGCCACCACCGTCGAAGCGGACCCCGCCGGACTCCCCGCCCTGCGCGACCTGATCGCCCGGACGATGACCGACGACGGCACCGCGACCACCCCCGCGCAGGTCCTCGTCACGCACGGCGGCCAGCAGGCGTTGAGCCTGCTCATCGACGAACTCGTCTCCCCCGGCGACACCGTCCTCACCGAACACGTGAGCTGGCCCGGACTCACGGATGCCGTGCGCCGACGCGGCGGTCGGGTGCACGGCATCCGCCTGACCCCGGACGGGATCGACGTCGACGAACTCGAGGCGGCCATCGTCGTGCGACGGCCCGTGCTCATCGCCCTGAACCCGCACAACCACAATCCGACCGGCATCCAGACCGAGCCGGCCGTGCGCCAGCGCGTCGCCGATCTCGCCGCGGAGTACGGCATCACCCTGATCGAGGACCGCGTGCTCGCCCACCTGTCGTACGACGGAGCGACTCCCCCCTCGCTGGCGGCCCTGCGGCCCGACGCGCCGATCGTCGTCGTCGATTCGCTCTCGAAATGGGCCTGGGAGGGCCTGCGGGTGGGGTGGATGCGCGCCGACCCCGTGCTCGTGCGACGGCTGCGCGGCCTGCGGCAGACGACCGATCTGTCCACCAGCGTCCCCTCCCAGCTGCTCGCGCTCGACCTGCTCGCCGAGGCCCCCGCCCTCCGTCGAGACGCCGTCGTCGCCCACCGCGAGGCAGCCGTGAAGGCGGGCGCTCTGCTCGCCGCCCACCTGCCGGACTGGCGCTGGCGAGCACCTCGCGGCGGCTTGTGCATCTGGGCCCGGATGCCGACGGGTTCGGCCTCCGCGTTCGCCCGCCACGCTGCCGCATTCGGCGTGTCCGTGGCCGGATCGATGCAGTTCTCGTCGGACGTCGACACCGACGACCACATCCGCATCCCCATCACCTCGACGCTGCTCGAGAACGGTCTCGAGCGTCTCGGCGAAGCGTGGGACCGGTATCGCTCGTCATCGGGGGCATGATCACCGAGCGCGGTCGGGCCGGCACCACACCGTGGCGTGCGAACGGGCCGGCAGACGCCCGCGCTCCGGCGCGAAGCCGACGCCGGGAATGTCGGACCCCCTCTTTACGCTGAGGTGAGGGGCACGGCGAAAGGCGGGACGCATGCAGGGACTCGAGATCACTGTTCTGCTGGGCCTCGCGCTGCTCGCGGGCACAGTGCTGGCACCGCGCCTGCGGGTGGCGACGCCGCTCGTGCTCCTCGTCATCGGTCTGGCCCTCGGTTTCATCCCCGAGCTGCGACAGATCGAGCTGCCGCCCGAGACCGTGCTGCTGCTGTTCCTGCCGGTCATGCTCTTCCGTGAGGCGTGGACCACATCTCTTCGCTCCGTGCGCCGGTCGTTGCGTTACATCGTCCCGATGAGCACGCTCCTGGTGGTGGCCTCCGCCTTCGCCGTCGCGGGCGTCGCCACGTGGATGGGGGTGCCGTGGGAGGCGGCGCTCGTCCTGGGCGCGGCGGTCGCTCCGCCCGACGCCACGGCGGTCGCCGCCCTCGGCCGCCTGCTGCCGGCGCGCACGTTCATGAAGCTGAAGGCCGAGAGCCTCACCAACGACGGCACCGCCCTGGTGCTCTACGCCATCGCCGTCGCCCTGCTCCTCGGCGAACAGATCACGCCGTGGCAGATCACCGGCATGGTGCTGATCTCGTACCTCGGGGGTGCGGCGGCCGGGATCGCGGTATCGGCGCTGGCGTTCTTCGCCCTGCGCCGCATGGAGTCCACGCTCACGATCAACCTCACGCTGCTGCTGGTGCCTTTCGTGGCGTTCCTTGTCGCCGAGCTCATGGAGGCATCGGGGGTCCTCGCCGTCGTGTTCGCCGGTCTCATCGTCGCCTGGGTATCGCCCCGCATTACCACCGCCATCTCCCGGCGGGCGGCGGATGCCACGTGGCCCTTCGGCGTCTACCTGCTGAACGGGGCGCTCTTCGTGCTCATCGGGCTCGAGGTGCAGCTGGTCGCACACGAGATCTCACCCTCCGAGATCGGCACCCTGCTGCTCATCACGGTCGCCGCGTGGCTGGCGCTGTTCGTGGTGCGCTACCTGTTCCAGTGGCTGTTCTCGCCGTTCTCGAGGCCTCCCGCGGGGTCGACGCGGTCGCTTCGGCACCGGTCGCGGGTGGTGAGCACGGTCGCGGGCTTCCGCGGAGCCGTGTCGCTCGCGATCGCGCTCTCGGTGCCCCTCACCACCGCCGACGGGGCACCCGTCGCCGGACGCGAGGCCATCGTGTTCGTGACCGCGGGCGTGATCGTGCTGACCCTGCTCGTCCAAGGTCCCCTGCTCCCGGCCGTCATCCGCTGGGCCAAGCTGCCGAACGACGACGCCGCGATCGAGGAGTACGAACTGGCCCAGAGGGCGATCTCGGGAGCAGCGCTGGCCGCCCTCGACGAGCTGGCCATCGAGCACGGGATCAGCGATCGGGTGCGCGACCGTGCGCGACGGGAAGGCTACGAACGCCTCGAGCTGGCGAACGCGCGAGCCGTCGCCCGTGAGCGCGCCGCCGAGGAGCGCAACCTCGCCGAGCTCGACGCCCCGCTCGACGACACGACCGCGACGATGGGCCCGGTGCCCCCGGGAGCGGACGACGACGAGGAGCGGTCGCGAGGCCCGGTCTCCGACGGGGGCGCGGGGACTGATCGGCGATCGAACGTGCGCGACGGGTCGGAATCCCGCGCGGCCGAGGGGCCGCTCCGCACGGGCCCGCTCGAGATGATCGCCGTCAGCGACGACATCGACCTCACCCAGCGTTCCCCGCTGCTGCGCCACAAAGAGGCCCAGCGTCTGCGCCTGGCGGTGCTCGATCGCAAGCGCGAGGTGCTGCTGCGCCTTCGCCGCGAGGGCACGATCGACGACCTCGTCGCGAGGAAGATCCTGGCCGGCCTCGACCTGGAGGAGATCCGCGCCCGCGGAGGCGACAAGACGGAGGAGTGAGCGGGAAGGCCCGGGCGTGAGGGGATGCCGCCGGCCCCGCTCCGCGCGCGCGTGAGGGGTCAAGAAGTGTCGCTTCCGGCGGTTCTGGGCGACACATCCTGACCCCTCATGCGGCGAAGGGGACGCCGCCGCCCCGCTCCGCGCCCGCGGAGGCGACAAGACGGAGGAGTGAGCGGGAAGGCCCGGGCGTGAGGGGATGCCGCCGGCCCCGCTCCGCGCGCGTGAGGGGTCAAGAAGTGTCGCTTCCGGCGCTTCTGGGCGACAAAAAGTGACCCCTCACGCGGGAAAGGGGACGCCGCCGCCCCGCTCCGCACGCGCGAGGAGTCAAGAAGTGTCGCTTCCGGCGGTTCTGGGCGACAAAAAGTGACCCCTCACGCGGGAAAGGGACGCCGCCGCCCCGCTCCGCACGCGCGAGGAGTCAAGAAGTGTCGCCTCCGGCGCTTCTGAGCGACACATCCTGACCCCTCGCGCCGCGAAGGGGATGGCCCAGCTCCGCGCGCGTGAGGGGTCAAGAAGTGTCGCTTCCGGCGGTTCTGGGCGACAAAAAGTGACCCCTCACGCGGGAAAGGGGACGCCGCCGCCCCGCTCCGCGCGCGTGAGGGGTCAAGAAGTGTCGCTTCCGGCGGTTCTGGGCGACAAAAAGTGACCCCTCGCGCGGGGGGCGGCAGAAGGCAGAGGGATGCCGCTTGAAGGCGCGGCGTCGCGCGGCCCGCCGACACGCACGGCGGGCCGCCGCGCCGCATCCGCCGACGCGCGGCCAGCCCTCGCTCGACGGCTCGCCCGGTGCCACACCCCCGTGCGGCGAGATGCGCGGCGAGCCGCCGTACGACCGCCCGGCCCCGTTACGCCCACCCCCGACCCGCCGCTACGCCCGCGCCCGACCCGCCGCTACGCCCGCGAATGCGCCGATGCGCGCTGCACCTGATCGAGCGTCGGCGTCACGCCGGTGTACCGCGCGAACTGGCCCGCGGCCTGGAGGGCGATGACCTCGGCGCCCGTGATCACGCTCTTCCCCGCGTTTCGCGCGGCGCGAATGAGCGGCGTCTCCGCCGGGAAGGCGACGACGTCGAAGACGGTGTCCGCCGCGGCGATGTGCGCGGGCGAGAACGCCAGGGCGTCGGCATCCGGTCCGTCCATGCCGAGCGGAGTGACGTTGACGATGATGCGGGCGCCAGGCTCCGGGTCGTCGGCGACCCATCGGGCGTCATACGTGTGAGCAAGCGCCGGGCCCGCGTCGGCGTTGCGGGCGAGAACGGTGATGTCTCTGAACCCCGCGCCGTGGAAGGCCGCGACGACGGCCTTGGCCATGCCGCCCGATCCGCGGACCAGCACGGATGCCGCCGGGTCGAGCCCGTGGCTCGCGATGAGGTCGGCAATGGCCTCGTAGTCCGTGTTCGACGCGGTGAGCACTCCGTCATCGTTGACGATGGTGTTGATCGAGCCGATGGCCGCGGCCGAGGGCTCGATGCGATCGACGAGGGGGATCACGGCCTCCTTGAACGGCATCGACACCGAACACCCCCGGATGCCGAGTGCACGCACGCCCGCGATCGCCGCGGTGATGTCGCTGGTCGTGAACGCCTTGTAAACGAAGTCGATGCCGAGCTCGGCGTAGAGGAAGTTGTGGAACCGCGTTCCGATGTTGGACGGACGGCCCGACAGCGAGATGCAGAGGGTGGTGTCTTTGCTGAGCTCGGGCATGGGTCTCGTCTCGTCTCGTCTCGTGGGCGGATCTCTCATGCTACGGCGGGGGCATGCGGGACTCGGATGCAGGCAGCCCGCTACGCCCCCGCAGCGCGCGCCGAGCCCGACGCAGACCGCACGCGTACAGAACGCGACGCACGAGCACAGACCGCGACGCACGCGCACAGACCGCGACACAGACCGCGCAGCGCGCGCCGAGCCCGACGCAGACCGCACGCGCACAGACCGCGACACTGACCGCACAGCACGCCGCACACCGCGCACCGCCACCCACGACGAAGGGCCGGAGCCTTGCGGCATCCGACCCTGTTGGGGAGACCTCGCGCGGAGGTCCGGACGACTACGCGCCGCCGTTGATGACCGACAGGTACGACCCGAAGGGTCGCTCGGTCTCGATGGCGGCGAAGTCGTCGGCGATGCCCTGGGGCGCGTTCTCGTTCGTCATGGGACGAGTGTGCCCGAGACGGCCGGCGCGAGCGGGACGCTTGACACCGCCTAATCTCTCGCCTAACTAACTACTTCGCTCTCTAGGCTTTCGATGCGCTGCTCGAGGTAGGCGATGTACTCGGCCATGTACGAGAGCTTCGCCTCGAGGCGGTCCAGGCGGGGACTGATGTGACCCTGGTTGAAGCTGAAGGGCACCTTGAGCGGGTTGTCGGAGTCGATCTTGGCGATCACCGCGCGCAACCGGTTCGTCTCTCCGGGGACGTTGGTCATGGCGGTCAGCGTACGCTCGCGGTTCACTCGGGCACAGGCGTTGACGGCGCGAGCACGATGATGCCCGCACCCACCAGAGCGACGGCCGACCCGAGGTAATCCCACATCGTGGGCCGGAAGCCGTCGACCACGATGCCCCACGCCAGCGACCCGGCGACGAACACTCCCCCGTAGGCCGCGAGCACGCGCCCGAAATGCGCGTCGGGCTGCAGTGCCGCCACGAACCCGTAGGCCCCCAGAGCCAGGATGCCGAGCAAGGCGAGCCACCACCCGCGGTTCTCGCGCACCGCCTGCCAGATGAGCCACGCTCCGCCGATCTCGGCGACGGCGGCGAGCGCGAAGAGGATGACGATCCGGGCCGTGGTCATTCCGTCATTATGGGGCGGGGTCACGCGGACCCGCGGGCTCCGGCAGCGCGCAGGCCTTCGGGAGGAGCGGGTCCGCCGCGCGCCCCGCCCGTCACCGGGAGGAGGACGACCTGACGCCGGTCCCGCAACCCCGACGAGGATTCTGTTCACGCTCTGACAGGCTCGCGGAATGAAATCGTTCCGGTGTCGCGTGTGCGGCAATGACCTGTACTTCGAGAACTCGGTCTGCCTCTCGTGCGGGACGGGACTGGGTTTCTCCCGCGAGGAACGCGAGATCGTTCCGCTGGATGCCGACGGGCGGTACGTGGATGCCGCGGGGCTCGTCTGGCACGTGTGCCGCAACCTCAACCTGTCGGGGTGCACCTGGCTCTCCCGCTTCGAGGGGGGCCAGTGCTCGGCGTGCGACCTGACGCGCGTCCGCCCCAACGACGCGGACGCGAAGGGACTCTCGCAGTTCCCCGTCGCCGAGCGCGCCAAGCGGTGGCTGCTCGTCGACCTCGACCGGCTCGGGTTCCCCGTCGTCGGCAAGGGCGAGGATTCCGAGCACGGCCTCTGCTTCGATCTGCTGTCGAGCGTCGCCGAGAACGTCACGATCGGTCACGACGACGGCGTCATCACCATCGACCTCGCCGAGAGCGACGACGCCTACCGCGTGCGGGTGCAGGAGCAGCTCGGCGAGCCGTACCGCACGATGCTCGGCCACTTCCGTCACGAGGTGGGCCACTACATGGAGTGGCGGCTGGTCGAGGGCACCGATCGCATCGACGAGGCGCGTCGACTCTTCGGCGACGAGACGGCCGACTACCAGGCGGAGATCGACCGGCACTACTCCGAGGGACCGCCCGCGAACTGGTGGGAGCGTTACATCTCCACCTACGCCACAATGCACCCCTACGAGGACTTCGCCGAGACCTGGGCGCACTTCCTCCACATGACCGACACGGTCGAAACCGCCCACATCTACGGTCTGGCGCGCACGGCCCGCCCCGACGACTGCCCGTCGTTCCGCGCGTTCGTCACCGACACGTGGATGCCACTGTCCACCGCGCTCAACATGGTCAACCGGTCCATGGGCAAGGCCGACCTGTACCCCTTCGTCATCCCCGACCCCGTGCTCGACAAGTTGGACTTCATCGCATCCCTCCGGCCGACGGGCTGACAGGACGAAGGTCGCGCGCCCCCACCCCGCGCCGGCCGGTCGAGGAGAGGGCGGACCGGGCACTCCGGCCGCCGGGCGGACCCGGTGACGCGGGCGCCGGGCCGACGCGAACCACGGACCCCGCGTCCGTCAAGGCCCGATCCGCGAGCCGCGCTCCCGCCGTACGGTGACGAACCGCTCGGCGGACGCCGGGCGCGGTGCGACGAAAGGATCGACATGGCCGACAACCCCACCCCCATCGAACTGCAGAAGTATCTCGGCGGCGTGGACTACCCCGCGACGAAGGACGACCTCGTCCGCGTCGCTCGTCAGAACGGCGCCCCCGACGACCTCGTCTCCGCCCTTGAGAACGCCGACCGCGACTCGTTCGACGGCCCGACCGCGGTCAGCAGCGCCGTGTCGGGCAGCTGAGAGCGACCGAGGTGTCTGACCGGCGGGGCTCCGAGCGATGGGGCGTCGCCGGCCCCCCGGTGCCCGCCGCACTCGACGTCGCGGAACGGTCGTGCTCGAGAACGGCGCGGTCACCGGCCGCACCCGCGCCGTACCCGCCGCCGAGCAGCAGGCGTCGGGAGCGGGCGACACGTTCGCCGCGGCGCTGACCCTGGCACTCTGCGCGGGCGCGTCTCTCCCCCGCGCCGCGACCTTCGCGCAACGGGCCGCCGACGTGGTCGTGGCGCGGCCGGGCACCGCCGTCTGCACCGCCGCCGACCTCACCGACGACGTCTTGCTCAGCCACATCGAGCTCGCGCGCCGCATCGACGACGAACACGCGCGGGGGCGCCGCATCGTCTTCGCGAACGGCTGCTTCGACCTCATCCACCGCGGCCACACCACTCACCTGCACCAGGCCAAGGCGCTCGGCGACGTCCTCGTCGTTGCCCTCAACGACGACGACTCGGTGCGTCGTCTCAAGGGCGTGGGCCGCCCGGTGAATACCCTCGCCGAGCGCGCCGCCGTGCTGAAGGAGCTCGGTTGCGTCGACTACG
Source organism: Microbacterium proteolyticum (assembly GCF_030818075.1). Taxonomy (NCBI): domain Bacteria; kingdom Bacillati; phylum Actinomycetota; class Actinomycetes; order Micrococcales; family Microbacteriaceae; genus Microbacterium; species Microbacterium proteolyticum. The sequence goes on from NZ_JAUSZZ010000001.1 coordinate 3,175,918, forward strand.
TCACGGCATTCGCCGAGGACTCCCCCGCCGCCCTCATCGAACGGCTCCGCCCCGAGGTCTACACGAAGGGCGGCGACTACACGCCCGAGATGGTGCCCGAGGCCGAGACCGTCCGCGCGTACGGCGGCGAGGTGCGCATCCTCGACTACCTCCCCCACCGCTCGACCACCGAGACGGTGGCGCGGATCCGGGCCGGCGCCGAGGGCGGGTGACTTCACGCTGTGCGCATCGTCGTCGCGGGGACACGGCGCATCGCGGCGCTGGCGGACGTGCCGAGGGCGGGTAGCCGCACGCTGTGCGCATCGTCGTCGCGGGGATTAGGCGCATCGGGCGGAGGGCGGACGTTTCGCGAGAGCGGGCCATCCGCCATGGACCCCCTCGCGCTGACCGGGCGGCTCGCCTACGCTTCGCCGCATGAGGAAGATCGGCAGCGTCGCCGCGCTCCTGCTGGCAGTGTGTCTCACCGGGTGCGGGGCGATTCCCGTCGCGCCGTCGCCGGCACCTTCGCGCACGTCCTCCCCTCCGACACCGGATGCCGTCGCCCAAGAGACCGCCTACCTCTCGGCGCTTCGCGCCCAGCTCCCCCAGACCGACTTCTCGTCGCCCGGGCTGTGGGTCGACCTCGGTCGCGCGGTCTGCAAGGCCTTCGACAACGGCCTGACTCCCAAAGAGGTCTTCGACTCGATGCAGGGCGGCGCGATCACGGAGCAGCAGGCGAGCGCGGTCGTCGTGATTTCCGGCATCCACCTCTGTCCGGAGTACGCGCCGACCCCGTGACGACGACGTTCCCCCGGGCCGCCCCCGCGCCGAACCGGCCGTCGTCGGGCGACAGCGCCGAGAGGGGCGGGCGAACACACGCGCGGCTAACGTGGAAGGGTGAGCGAACCGCAGTGGCATCCGTCTGACGATGGCATCAACTTCCACACCCGCAAGTGGGTGAAGCCCGAAGACCTGAACGCGAACGGCACGCTCTTCGGCGGCAGCCTGCTGCGGTGGATCGACGAAGAGGCGGCGATCTACGCCATCATTCAGCTCGGCAACTACCGCGTGGTGACGAAGCTCATCTCCGAGATCAACTTCGAGGCCTCGGCCCTGCAGGGCGACCTGGTCGAGATGGGCCTCACCGCGACCCATTTCGGTCGCACATCTCTCACCATGCGCGCCGTCGTGCGCAACATGATCACGCGCAAACGCATCCTCACGATCGAGCGACTGGTGTTCGTGAGCGTCGACGAAGACGGTCGACCGAAGCCGCACGGATACACCGACATCACGTTCGATCGCGACCGGATGCCGCGGGAGCATCCCGCGACCGGAACCATCCGGCTGGACTGACAACGGCGATGCGTCGCCGGCGGTGACCCCGCCGCCCAGGAACCGCTGACCAGGAGGAGAGCCAGGATGCCGCACACCATTCGAGTCGTCTACTGCACGCAATGCGCCTGGATGCTACGGGCCGCGTGGGTCGCCCAGGAGATGCTCTCGACCTTTCAGAACGAGCTGATGGGCGGCGGCGCGACGCTCGTCCCCGGCACCGGCGGGATCTTCGAGATCTACGCCGACGACGCGCGCGTGTGGTCCCGGAAGGACGATGGAGGATTTCCGGACATCGTCGAGCTGAAGCGTCGGGTCCGCGACGTCATCGCACCGGAGCGGAAGCTCGGGCACGCGGATCGCGCAGCGCGAGCGGCCACGCCGTAGCCCCGACGTCGGCGGCGTGCCAGGGGTGCTGTCGGTCTCGCTGACGGGCGCGTCGGGCGGTCCCGCTTCTCCCGCTGAGCGGTGCGCCCGGCAGGGCCTTTCCTCCAACTGGCGGGTGCGCACGGCGGCGCCGCTCCTCGCGCCGGCGGCGCACGCCAGGCGATGCCGCTGCTGGCGCCAGCGGGCACGCCAGGCGGCGCCACTGCTCGCGCCAGCGGGCACGCCAGGCGGTGCACCTGGCGCCAGCAGCGGCGCCGCTCCTAGTTCTGGCGGGTGCGTCGGCGCATCAGGAACGCTCCGCCGCCCACCAGGAGCGCGGCGATCCCGGCCACGACGCCCACATTCCCCTGATCGACACCGGTCGTAGCCAGTTCGCCCGGTGACGATTTCGTGGGTGCCGGCGCTCCAGAAGTACTCGCGTTCGCCGTCGGCGCGGGCGAACCAGTCGGGGCGGCGGGCGCGACGACGACGGAGTACGCCGCCGATGTCGTGCCCGCGGCGTTCGTCGCCGTCACGGTGAACGTGAACGACCCGGCGACGGTGGGCGTTCCACTGATAACCCCGGTGCGAATGTCCAGTGTCAGGCCCGTCGGCAGGGCGCCGCTCGAGATCGCGAAGGTCATCGGCGCCGTCCCGGAGGCCGTGACGGTGTGCGTGTAGGCCGACCCGAGCGTCCCGGCCGCCGGCGACGGGGAGGTGATGGCCGGCGCGGTGAGGATCTGCGCGGTGTACGGGACGGTGTTAGAACCCGCGACGTTCGTCGCGGTGACGCTGAAGGAGAACGGCCCGTCGGCGGTGGGGGTGCCGCTGATGACCCCGGTCTGGGGGTCGAGCGAAATGCCCGCCGGAAGGGCCCCGCTGGTAATCGCGAAGGTGATCGGGCCCGTGCCCGTTGCCTGAACGGTCGTCGAGTACGCCGTTCCGGTGGTGCCGTCCGGCACGGAAGTCGTCGTGATGACGGGCGGCGCGCTCACCACGAGGGAGTACTGCTGTTGGTCGGTGCCGGCGGCGTTCGTCACGGTGACGGTGAACGTGAAGGTGCCGGCTACCGTGGGCGTCCCGGTGATCGCTCCGGTGCTGGAATTGATGGCGAGCCCGGCCGGCAGGGCACCGGCGGTGACGGCGAACGAGCGCGGCGTAGAACCGTTCGTCGTCAGCGCCGCCGAGTAGACGACGCCGGTCGTCGCGGCGGGCACCGAGGTGGTGACGATGTCGGGAGCGGTGGCGAGGACGGTGACGCGATTGTTCGTGGTGCCGTGGTTGTAGATGTACCCGTTGACCTGGTCGACGGTGATGCCGCGATTGAGGCCGAACGGTGCGGCAGTGATCTCCGTCACCGTTCCGTCGGAGAGGTCGATCAGACGAGGCTTGGCAGCGCTCATGTAGGCCACGACGAGGTAGTCCGAGCTCTGAAGATAGGAGAAGGAAGCGATCGACATAACGTTGGTGTCGATTGTGGAGATCGTTGCGAGCGTGTCGGCGTCGAAGGCCGTCATGGCATTGATGGTCGCCCCGGTCACCGCAAAGACGCGACCGCGCGCTGAATCGATCGCGAAACCGTTCCGGTTGTTGCCTCCGGCCAGGATCGGTGCCGATGATGCGACCACGGAGAAATCCGAGGTGCGCATCGAGACGAGGGAGGCGTTCGAGCCGACGTAGAGCAGGCCGCGTGTCCCGTCGATGGCCAACTGCGACAGCCCGGCCGTCGTCGGTGCCGACTGTCTGAGCACGACGCCCGTCGCCGGATCGATGACGTAGATCATCGATGTCCCGCTGGGTCCGCCCGCCACGAACAGATTCCCGCTCGCGGGGTCGACGGCCGTCGAGTAGTAGCTGACACCAGCCGGTGCAGGGATGAAGGAGATGAATGATGTCCCGTTGGTGATGTCGAAGACGTCGATGCCCACCGACGACGTCACGTAGAGCCGCGTGCCTGCATCGTTCTGGTCAGACTCGAAGCTCGCGCCGGGGAGCCCCGTGCGCAGGACGCGGGTGGACGACGTCGATGTGGCGAGGTCGGTGACACTCAGCAGCCCACCCCCGGCATTCGCGGCGTAGAGAACGTTCGCACCCGTGGGCTTGAGCAGCAGCGCCCCGCCGTTCGTGCTCGTCGTGAACGTGCCGACGACCGTCGGAGGAGCGACCGCCGACGCCTGCACCGCCGGAACGAGTGCGAACGCCGCCGCGAGGACGAGAGCAGCGACGACGCGCCCCGCACGACGCGGGCCGCCATCCCCTGCCGCCGCCCCCCGCGTCGGCGTCGAACCGGCACCGACCGCATCACGGGAGGTACGCGAACGAGGATATAGAGCCATGGGGAACCGCCTTCCGAGACCGGCGTCCACCCGCCGGCGACCCCACGCTAGGTGCACGCGGGAGAGAACCCGAGGGCATCTCTACGTGCCATCTACTTCGGGTGACAACGCCGCGCGGTGGAGTCATTGCGCCGAAGCGTCGACCCTGTCCTGCGAATCGGGCGGGGGCGTCGGGGGCGGCGCGGACGGCATAGCAGAGGCGAACCGCCGCTCCGACGCGAGACGCGCACTGCCCGGAGCGCCGCGAGGCCCCGGGCAGTGCGACCGTGACCGCTAGGCGACCTTAAGCTCCTCTTCCTCAGCCCCGTTCTCCGACGCATCGGGCTCATCGACCTTCCACCCCTCGGTCGGCGCGACGTTCGCGGCCTCGGCGCCGGCGATAGCTTCGGGAGCGGCTGGGAAGCCCATGGACTCCTGGTCACCACGGAAGTTGCGCAGCCACCAGCCCCAGTCGTCGGGTACGAGTCCGAACGGGTTGTCGTAGCCCAGCTCGCGCGCCGCCCAGACCGGCCAGTGGGGGTTGGCCAGCGCCGGGCGCCCGAGGAAGACCAGGTCGACGAGCCCCTGCTTGACGACGTCGTCCGCGTTCTGCGGCTTGCCCAGGTTCCAGCTCGCGCCGACGGGGATGCCGACTTCGCGCTTGACGCGGTTCGCCCGCTCGACGAACGCGCGGGGGGTGTTGAAGATGTTCTCGCGCATGTCGTCGGTGTTGCCGCCGAACGACAGGTCGGCGAGGTCGAGACCGTGCTCCTTCATCCACCCGATGGCGACGACCGCGTCATCGAACTGGGTGCCCTCGGGGTTCAGGTCGTCGGCGCCCAGCCGCATCGTGAGGGGAATGCGCTCGGGAATGACCGCACGCACGGCGTCGAGGGCTTCGAGGTGGAAGCGGGCCCGGTTCTCCAGCGATCCGCCGTACTGGTCGGTTCGCTGGTTGGCGAGCGGGGAGAAGAACTCGGCACCAAGGTACCCGTGGGCGTAATGCATCTCGATCCACTGGAAACCGACCTCGACGGCCCATTTGGCGCTCTGGGCGTACGCGTCGTACAAGTCGTGGATTTCGGCGACGGTGAGTTCCTCCGGCGCGTACGGCATGTCTCCCCCGTAGGCGATGGCCGAGGGCGCCTTCGTCTGCCAGCCCTTGGGGTGGTCCGGCGGCAGCATGTGTCCGCCCTCCCAGGGTGTCACGAGGCTCCCCTTCCGACCGGTGTGACCCAGCTGGATCGCCGGTGTGCCGCCCATCGAGGTGATGACGCTGCAGACGCGTTCGAGGCCCTCCAACTGGCTCTCGGCGTAGATACCCGCGCAGCTGACGGTCGTCCGACCGTCGGGGGTGATGGCGATCTGTTCGGGGAAGATGAGCCCGAACCCGCCCGCTGCTCGGGCGCCCAGGTAGGAGACGTGGTAGTCGTCCATCCGCCCGTCGACGGATCGGTACATCGTCATCGGCGACATGACGATGCGGTTTCGCAGGGTGACGCCCTTGAGGGTGAAGGGGGTGAACAGGTTCGGCATCCGAAGCCCTTTCGACAGAGGGAGAACGGTGGAGCTGATGTTCGCTCACCCCACCAGCGCCGCGGACGATCGCGGTGTCTCGTCAATTGCTCCGTCGTAACTTTCCCCTCACATCGCATCGCGTGCGGTGTGAGATCTGCCGCAGCAGATGAGAGGACGGGTCACCTCCCGCACACGCGCAGGCCGGCGGGCCGTCCCAGCCCCCCAGTACACCGGACCGCATGATACAGATCCGCCCGCGAAGCACCAGCGGTCCGTTCCTCGCAGGCCGTGATCGTACCGTTGCGAACCGCCCAGCGACGGGCGACGGAAAGGACACCACCCCCATGGGCAAGAACATCGGCTACGCAACCCCCGACAAGACCACCCCCCTGGCTCCCTTCACCTTCGACCGGCGCGATGTCGGTCCTGAGGACGTGCGGATCGACATCGCCTATTGCGGCGTCTGTCACTCCGACGTCCACCAGGCACGAGATGAGTTCGGCGGCGCGCTCGCCACGCTCTGGCCGTGCCTCCCCGGTCACGAGATCGCCGGCACCGTCGCCGAAGTCGGCGCTGACGTCACGACATATGCCGTCGGCGACCGCGTGGGCGTGGGATGCCTGGTGTACTGGGGCGACGAGTCGCAGCGCGGCGTCCCCGAGGAGCAGTACCAGAACCCGCCGGCGATCTTCACCTACAACGGCCAGGACCCGGAAACGGGCGCGGTGACCCTTGGCGGGTACTCCGACGAGATCGTCGTCAACCAGCACTTCGTGCTGCGCATCCCGGATGCCATCCCCCTCGAGGAGGCCGCCCCGCTCCTCTGCGCCGGGGTGACGACCTGGTCCCCCCTGGTTCACTGGAACGTCGGGCCGGGAAGCACCGTCGCCATCGCCGGTCTGGGCGGACTCGGTCACCTCGGGCTGCAGCTTGCGAAGGCGCGCGGTGCTGACCGGGTGATCGCCTTGACCACAACCCCCGACAAGGCCGACGACCTGCGGGAGCTCGGAGCCGATGAGGTCGTCGACATGAACGACGACGAAGCGGTCGAACGACTCGCGGCGAGCGTCGACTTCGTGCTGTCGACGATCCCGACGCCGTTCGACATGAAGCCGTACCTGTCGCTCATCCGACACGACGGCGCGCTCGTGACCGTCGGGATGCTCGAGCCCATCCACGAGGGCGGCATCGACTTCGGGGCGGTCTCGCTGAGTCGCATCACCATCGCCGGTTCGCTCATCGGGAGCATCGCAGAGACGCAGGAGGTGCTCGATTTCGCCGCCGAGCACGGCATCCGGCCGGAGGTCCAGGTGATCCCCGTCCAGGACGTGAACAAGGCCTTCGACGAGATGGTCGCGAACAACATCCGCTTCCGCTACGTCATCGACAGCAAGACCCTCGAAGCGGATCGCGAGAGCGCGGACGAGCTCCCGACCTCCTGACGCGGAGCATCCCAGGGCTTCGACGCGGACGACCGTCGGACACGGCATGACGTTCAACGGCACCCGAAAGTCGAAGACGACGAAAGGCCCGAACCTCCGCGATTCTGCGGAGGTTCGGGCCTCATCTGTCGGGATGACAGGATTTGAACCTGCGACCCCTTGACCCCCAGTCAAGTGCGCTACCAAGCTGCGCCACATCCCGTAACCCGCGAGCGGGCAACTCGTCTATCTTAGCCGCTCCGCGCGCGACGCGCGAACCAGCGGCGGCCCGGGCGTGTGCGATGCACAAAGCCAGCGCGAGCCCGGGCATGAGCACCCGGCCGGTCACCGCCCCCGCAACGCGTTGCTGATGTCGGACCCCGTCGCTAGCGTCGCCGCATGGCTATCGAGATCCTCCCCGCGACCGGTGACCGCTTCGACGACGCGGAGCGCGCGCTCGACAGCGGCGACGGCCCCGAGTGCCGGTGCCAGTGGTGGTTGCTGCCCAACGGCCCCTGGGAGAAGGCATCCGTCGACGAGCGCACCGAATTGTTCCGTGCCGAGCTCGATGGCTCCCGCCCGCCCGGCCTCATCGCCTACGTCGACGGCGAACCCGCCGGCTGGGTGCGCGTCGGGCCGCGTACCGCCCAACCGCGACTCGCCCGAACCCGCGACGTCACCGGCTCAACCACCGAACCGCTCGATGCCGACGACGTGTGGGCCGTCTCCTGCTTCGTCGTGCGCACCGAGCACCGCAACAAGGGACTCACCGCGAAGCTCCTGGATGCCGCTGTCGCGACGGCCCGCGAAGGCGGCGCCCGCGTAGTCGAGGGATACCCGCTCGACCCCACCGCGGCGAAGAAGTCCTCCAATCAACTCTTCCGCGGCGTCCTGCCCGTCTTCGAGGCGGCGGGATTCACCGTGGTCAACCGCCCGAAGCCCGACCGCGCCCTCGTCGCACTCACTCTGCACGACTGACCGGATCGTCCCCGCGCCGACCCCGGCTGACGTGGCAGGGATCTCCCTGCCCACCCGTCGACACCTCTCGGCGACCGGTGGAGAGACGCACCTTCGGGGCGCCTGCCTACGATGGAGGTTCGCCTTCAGGATGGACCAGAGATGACGGATGCCACGACCACCGCCCGCGTCGACGCGTGGCTGTGGGCGATCCGCGTCTACAAGACCCGGTCGGCCGCGACGACCGCATGCCGCGCCGGCCACGTGCGCGTCAACGGCGAACGCGCGAAAGCGGCGCAGCCCGTGCGACCGGGCGATGAGCTGAGGGTACGGATCCAGGGCTTCGATCGCATCCTGATCGTGAGGAAGACGATCGCCAAGCGCGTCGGGGCCGCGCTCGTCGCCGAAGCGGCGGAAGACCGCACTCCCCCGCCGCCCTCGAAGGAGAGCATGCCGTTCGTGCCCGTCCGCGACCGCGGCGCCGGGCGCCCCACGAAGCGCGACCGCCGCGAGATCGAGAAACTCCGCGGCCGCGAGCTGGACTGACCCCTCGCGCGAGTACGCGATGCGACCTTGCCGGCCTGGCGGTGACGTCACGCGCCAGCATTTACGCTCGCCGGCTGCCTGCACACACGCATCCGCAGACAACCCGAACGACCCGCACAGCCTCAGCCCGAAACGCCCCGATCCCCACCGAGCCGGCGCAGATCACTCAGCCGACGCAAACGGCAACGCGCGGCCCGCACCACGCGAACCACACCACCGACGCGCCCAACCTCAGCGATCCGCACAACCTCTGCCCGAAACAGACAATCCCGACTGCGTCTGCGCACATCACCGGTCGAACACAGCCACCGAGGCGCACCCGCGCGGCGAGTCCCGCCCGTGGAGGGGCCTCACCCCAGCTGATCCCGCAACCAGCGCGCCCCGCGCACCCGCGCCCCGAGCGCCTCGACGCGCGCGGCAAGTCCCCGATCGCTGGTTACGACGACGACCGGGCTGAACGAACCGACATGCTTCTCGGTGACGCGCACGATCTCGTCATCCCCCGAACCGCTGGCTCGCCACACGGCGACCAGGTCGTGGTGCACGTCCGCGTCCCGGGCCTCGCCCTCGAGGACAGCGCCGATGAAGGGGAACCACCGCGTCGCCGGAAGGTCGAGCTGCTCGGCATCCACTCCCCCGTGAGCCAGCGCCGACAGACGCGTCAGCAGTCGCTCGGCCGCACCCGCCCGGTCGTTCCACCACCCGTCGGGAACCGAACCCATCACGTTGGCGACGTCGACGACGATCGCCGGCCGCGTGGACAGGGCCTGCCGCAACGACGGCCACGCCACAGCGAACCCCGGATGCAGCGGAAGGTCCTCGACCTCGTCGACGGGCACCCACGCCAGCGCCACGCTCTCGGGGTCGCTGATCACCGGCTCGAAGGGGATCGTGACATCGGCGACGAGGGTCGTATACGACCAGATGCCGAGGTCGAGGACGCTCTCGAAGTGCGGCTGAACGGCATCCACGGGGACACCGGCCTCCTCGGCCGACTCGCGCAGCGCTCCGTCGCGCGCCGACTCCCCCTCGTGCCGCGCCCCGCCGGGCAACGCCCACGTGTCGCCGAAGTGGCTCCACGACACCCGGTGCTGGAGCAGCACGCCGCGCTCGGAGTCGACCGCCAGCAGCCCTGCCGCGCCGAAAAGACCCCAGTACTTCTCACCGGTGGGCGCGACGACCCACGCGTCACCGGGATCGCGGGGCCCGTGCGGACGCCGCGGTTCACCCGGGGCGGGAGGTTCGATGGTCATCGTCTCCAGCCTGGCACAGACCGACGACACCCGGCCGGTTCCGCGTCACACACTGCCGCACGTCCTCGACACCGTACGTCTCGCGAGAGCGACGAGGATGAGAGACCAGCGGCTCCACCCCGCGCGTCTCGCGACAGCGAGGAGGAGAGACCAGCGGCTGCATCCCCGCGCGACCCGCCACGGCCAAGGGGCGGCGGGTATCAGCGGTCGAACCGCGCGCCGCGCGGATTCGGCCCGAGCACCGTGAACAAGACCAGAACCAGGATGCCGATCACCGGCACCACCCCGACGAGCACCCACCAGCCGCTGCGATCGGCGTCGTGGAGCCGCCGCACGAGCACGGCGATCGTCGGCACGATGGTCGCCACGACCCAGATGACCCACACGAAGGTCAGGATGATGCCGAGGGGACCCGTGACCGTCAGCGATCCGTTCGGCTCGATCCGCACGCCGTCGGTGAGCGTCGGCAGCGCATTCAGCACCGTGCCGACGACGGCGGCGAAGAGAACCCACCACCAGTACTCGCTGCGGCTCGCGCGGCCGCTGAAGGTGGCGTACTTCGCGAAGACGCGGCGCACGGCCGCACCGGGCGGGGCTGCGTAGTACGGCTGGTCGAGGGGCGGTGCGACGTGCGTCATGGCGTGTCTCCCGTGCGAATCCCGGATGCCGCGGCGGCTCCGTCGAGGGAACAGTACCGACGCGGCCGTCGCTCGGGGCCCTCTTGCGCGCGGGCGCTGAACCCGATCCCCCGCCGCCGAGGCACGACCGTCCAGGTCGCCGCACCCGCCAAGATCGGTGCGACGCCGGCCAGAGTGCCCCCGGCCGGGGAAGAGTACCCTTCCGACGCGCAAGACTGGACGGATGACGTTCGAACTCGACGACGACCCGGCCCGGGTCGACCGCGACGCGGTCTGGCAGTGGCTGAGCACCAGTGCGTACTGGGCGCGGTGGCGCACCCGCGCCGACGTCGAGGCGCAACTCGACAGCGCATGGCGCGTCGTGGGTGCCTACCGCGTCGACACCGGCGAGCTCGTGGGCTTCGCTCGCGCCGTGTCCGACGGTGTGTCGTTCGCGTACCTGGCGGACGTGTTCGTGCTCGACGCGTACCGCGGGAACGGTTTGGGCACGCGGATCGTCTCGCGCATGATCGACGAGGGCCCCGGACCCCACTTCCGCTGGACGCTGTTCACGAGCGACGCGCACGGACTGTATCGCCGCTTCGGCTTCGCCGAGCCCGACCGCACGGCGCTGGTCCGCCCCGCGACCGGCGTCTGAGCCGGGGGCGGGCGCGGGATGCCGAGCGCCCGCGCGGTTCGCCGGGATCGCCCCTCGCTGACGCCAGCCTGCACCCTGCAGCTGTCGTGTCGGCGAGGAGCGATCCCGGGGCCGAGACGGCGAACGTCGGTATCCTCCGCTCCGCCGTTGGGCCCGGGGCGCCCGGCGTCCCGGCAGAACACCGGAACGCCGGAACGCACGAACACCGGAACGTACGAACGCCGGAACATACGAACGCCGGAACGCTCAAACGCCGGCCCCACGAGGGCAAGGGCGTTCGTGCGACCGGGTCAGGCGTCGAAGCGTGCGCCCCGCGGATCGGAGGGAAGCAGCACGAAGACGAGCAGGATGATCGAGCCGACGATCGGGACGAAGACCATGAGGAGCCAGAGTCCACTCTTGTTCGCATCGTGCAGGCGACGCTCTGTCAGCGTGAGACCGGGCACGATGGTCGCGACAATTCAGGCGAGATAGAGCAGGGAGAGGACGGATCCGGCATCCGACGGCGCGGTCGCGGCGCCGGCTCCATCGACGGTCCGCCCCGCTGAGACCAGCACCAGCAGAGCAGTGCCGAGTGCAGCCATGACGATGGCGTTGACGAGCGCCCACCACCAGTACTCACTGCGGCTGGCCCGCCCGTGGGATGTGAAGTACTTCCGGAAGAAGCGCTGGACGGCCGCGCTCAGCGGCGCCCCGTAGTAGGGCTGATCGAGTGGCACGGCGCTCTGGAGCTGCGTCATGTGTGTCCTCCTGACACGTGGCGAGTGGATCGAACACCGGCGGGCGCTGGTGCGGCCATAACGTAGCGACTCCGCGACTTCCCGCGCTCGAAGTGTCGCGCCGCCTGTGGATAACCGACGCTCCCCGTCACGAACCACCTCCCCGCGGGCCGTGCAACCGCGGGCAACCCACTCGAGACGACACCTCGCCGCCGGCCCGGCGCAGGCACAACCTCAGCGATCCGCGCCGGATCAGCGGCATCCAGGCCGAACGCGCCGAGATCGCGCGTATCGCTGAGGTCGTGACGCCACCCCTCGGCAACACCGGCCCCTCGGCAACACCCGCGCCACGGCAACACCAGCCCCACGGCAACACCCACCACCCCAGGGCAACACCCCGCCACGCCCCTCGCCCGCGCACACATCCGCGTCCCACGCCCACACCCCACCCCGATGACCCACGCAAAACGCCCCGACCCCCACAGGGGACCGGGGCGTTCGTCGCGGCCGACGTCAGCGCTGGCGCTTCTCGCGGATGCGCATGTTCAGCACGATCGGCGAGCCCTCGAAGCCGTAGATCTCGCGCAGACGCCGCTGGATGAACCGGCGGTAGCCCGGGTCGAGGAACCCGGTCGTGAACAGCACGAATGTGGGCGGACGCGTCGCCGCCTGCGTGCCGAACAGGATGCGGGGCTGCTTGCCGCCGCGGAGCGGGTGCGGGTGCTCGGCGACGAGCTCCGACAGGAAGGCGTTGAACTTGCCGGTCGGGATGCGGGTGTCCCACGACTCGAGCGCCTGCTCGAGCGCCGGCACGAGCTTGTCGAGGTGGCGGCCGGTGCGGGCCGAGATGTTCACGCGCGGAGCCCACGCGACGTGCGCGAGATCCTGCTCGATCTCGCGCTCGAGGTAGCGGCGACGGTCCTGGTTCTCCATGTCGTCGTCGTTCAGGCGGTCCCACTTGTTGAACGCCAGCACGAGAGCGCGACCCGACTCGAGCACGAGGTCGATGATGTTGAGGTCTTGCACGCTGATGGGCTGCGACACGTCGAGCACGACGACCGCGACCTCGCTCTTCTCCAGCGCCGTCGAGGTGCGGAGGGAGGCGTAGAAGTCGGCGCCCTGCGACAGGTGCACGCGACGACGGATGCCGGCGGTGTCGACCAGCGTCCAGAGCTTGCCGCCGAGCTCGACGACCTCGTCGACGGGGTCGCGGGTGGTGCCGGCGAGCTCGTTGACGACGACGCGCTCCTCGCCCGCCGCCTTGTTGAGCAGCGACGACTTGCCGACGTTCGGGCGGCCGAGGATCGCCACGCGGCGCGGGCCGCCGATCTCGTACTTCGCCACCGCCGAGACCTCCGGCAGCACCTTCATGATCTCGTCGAGCAGGTCGGCCACGCCACGGCCGTGGATGGCCGAGACCGGGTGCGGCTCGCCGAGGCCGAGGTTCCACAGGGCCGTCGCCTCGGGCTCCTGGCGGGCGTCGTCCACCTTGTTGGCGACAAGGAACACCGGCTTCTTGCTCTTGCGCAGCAGTCGCACGACGTGCTCGTCGGTCGAGGTGGCGCCCACCGTGGCATCCACCACGAAGAGCACGATGTCGGCCAGGTCGATGGCGACCTCGGCCTGGGCCGCGACGGAGCGGTCGATGCCGCGCGCGTCGGGCTCCCAGCCGCCGGTGTCGACCAGCGAGAAGCGGCGGTCGAGCCACTCGGCCTTGTAGGTCACGCGGTCGCGGGTGACGCCGGGGGTGTCTTCCACGACGGCCTCACGGCGACCGAGGATGCGGTTCACGAGCGCCGACTTGCCGACGTTCGGGCGACCGACGATCGCGACCACCGGCAGCGCCGGCAGGAACTCGATCGCGCCCTCGCCCGACGCGAGGCCGGCGAGCAGCTCGGCATCCTCCTCGTCGAGGTCGAAGTCCTCGAGCCCCGCGCGCAGCGCCTGCGCGCGCTGCTCGGCCAGAACCTCGTCGAGCTCGGCCATCTTCTCGGCGAGCTGGTCGGGCCCGCCTTCGTACTCGTCTTCAACGCCCATCGCGGGCTCCCATCGTGGAGTCGACGACGCTCAAGACGGCGTCGACGGTCTGTTCGAAATCAAGGTGGGTCGAATCGACCACCTGCACACCGGGGGCGGCGGTCAGGAAATCGACGACCGTGGAATCGGCGGCGTCGCGCTTGTGGAGGGCGGCGGCGACCTTCGCGGCATCCTGGTTCGTGAGCTCTTTGCTGCGGCGCGCGGCCCGCACCTCGGGAGCTGCCGTCAGCAGGATGCGCACGGGAGCGTCGGGGTAGACGACCGTGGTGATGTCGCGACCCTCGACCACCACACCGCGAAGACCCGAGGATGCCACGAGCCGGCGGAACAGCTCGTTCACCGCCTTGCGCACCGGGGCGACGCGGGCCACGCCGCTCACGGCGTCGGTCACGCGCGGCTCGCGGATCGCGGTGGTCACGTCGACGTCGCCGACGCGCACCCATCGGTCGTCGGTGTCGAGCGAGATGGCGTAGTGGAAGTCGCCGAAGACCTCGAGCACGGCGGTGGAGTCCGAGGTGTCGACCCCGTGTTCGAGCGCGTGCCAGGCGAGCGCGCGGTACGCAGCTCCCGTGTCGAGGAAGCCGTAGCCGAGACGGCCGGCCGTGGCCTTCGAGACGCTCGACTTGCCGCTCCCGGCGGGTCCGTCCAGGGCGATGACCACGGGCGTGGACTCCGCGACGGCGGGAGTGGTGGCGGCGGGGGTGGACTCAGTCATGGGTGGTGCTCGCAATCCGCCATCCGCGCTGCTGAAGTCCGTCGACGGCACGCCGGACGGCGTCGGGAACGACGCTGATCTCGGCGAGACCGAACGGTGCTCCGGGCGAGTGCTCGAGGCGCAGGTCTTCGACGTTGACGTCGAGGTCGCCGAGCTCGCCGAAGAGGCGGCCCAGCTGGCCGGAGGTGTCGTCGACCATGACGACGAAGCTGTCGAAACGGCGGTTCTGGCCGTGCTTGCCGGGCAGGCGCTCGACGCCCTCGTTGCCACGGCGGATGGTGTCGGCGACCGCGCGGCGGGCGCCCGGCACGTCGGGGTCGCGCAGCGCATCGGCGACATCGGAGAGGTCGGCGGCGAGGCGGTCGAGCACGTCGACCACGGGCGCCGCGTTCGCGCCGAGGATCTGTACCCAGAGCTCCGGGGCGGATGCCGCGATGCGGGTGGTGTCGCGCACCCCCTGCCCCGCGAGACGGAGCGAGCCGTCGGGGGCCTCCACGAAGCGCCCGGCGAGCAGGCTCGCCACGAGCTGCGGCACGTGCGACATGAGCGCGACCGACTCGTCGTGCTCCTCAGGGGTCATCTCGATGAGCGTGGCACCGAGGTCGAGGGCGAGGCCCTCCACCAGCGACAGGTCGTGCGCCGAGGTCTCGCCGTCGCGGCAGACGACCCACGGACGCCCGACGAAGATGTCGGCGCGGGCCGAGATCGCTCCCCCGCGCTCACGCCCGGCCATGGGGTGCGAGCCGATGTAGTGCGTGAGGTCGACGCCGCGGCCGCGCAGGGTGCGCAGCGGCTCCAGCTTCACGCTCGCGACGTCGGTGACGACGGCATCCGGGAACGCCTCGAGCTCGCGCTGCACGACGTCGGCCGTGACGTCGGGCGGAACGGCCACCACGATGAGCGACGGGCTGTCGTCAGGGCGCTCGGCACGGCCGGCACCGTAGTCGATCGCGAGGCGCAGCTGCGAGGGCGAGGCGTCGACGAGCACGACGTCGACGCCGAGCGCCGTGAGAGCGTGCCCGATGCTCGCGCCGAGCAGTCCCGAGCCGACGATGCGCACCGTCCCGCTCGTGCGGGTCGCCAAAGGCCCGGCCGCGCGCGCGGACGTTCCGTTCGGTTCGCTCATCGGGTCTCCTGCTGCCCTGGGCGGCGCCTGGACCGCCGCGACGTGCCCGCGAGGCTCACTCCGCCGGAGTGTCGCCGTCTCGACGAGACAGCGTGAGCAGGGCACCGCGTTCTACTGTAGTCAACTCGCGCGCCTTGCCCACCGGGAGTGTTCCCAGGTGAAGGGGGCCGAACTGCCGCCGCACGAGCTCGACCACCGGATGGCCGACCTCCGCCATCATGCGGCGCACGATCCGGTTCTTGCCCGAGTGCAGCGTCAGCTCCACCAGGCTCTCGCCGCGCGACGAGTCGAGCAGGCGCGCCTTGTCGGCCGCGATCCGTCCGTCCTCGAGCTCCACGCCCTTGAGCAGGCGCTGGATCGTCTGCGGCAGCACCTGGCCCTCGACCTTGGCGATGTACACCTTGGTCACCCCGAACTTCGGGTGCGCGAGCACGTGCGCGAGGTCGCCGTCGTTGGTCAGCACGAGAAGGCCCGAGGTGTCGGCATCCAGTCGTCCGACGTTGAACAGGCGCTCGTCCCAGTCCTTCGTGTAGCGGCGCAGGTCGGGGCGGCCACGGTCGTCGCTCATCGAGCTCACGACGCCGGTGGGCTTGTTCAGGATGACGTAGCGCTTCGAGGAGTCGAGCTGGATGGCGGTGCCGTCGACGTCGACGAGGTCGCGCTCCGGGTCGATGCGCGAGCCCAGTTCGGTGACCACGACGCCGTTCACCCGCACGCGCCCCTCGACGATCATCTGCTCGGAGACGCGGCGCGACGCCACCCCGGCGTTCGCCAGCACCTTCTGCAGGCGGACGCCCTCGGCATCCCCGGTCGCTGAGCCCCCGCCCCCGGTCGCTGAGCCTGCGCCCCCGGTCGCTGAGCCTGTCGAAGCGTCACTCATCTCAAAACCTCTCCGTCGAATCCGTCCGAGCCGTCGTCGAGCAACGGCGAGATGTGCGGCAGCTCATCGAGCGAGTTGATGCCGAGGTGCACCAGCAACTGGTCGGTGGTGCCGTAGTGGATGGCGCCCGTATCGGGGTCGGTGAACACCTCGGTGATCAGCCCGCGGGCGAGCAGCGTGCGGACGACCGAGTCGACGTTCACCGCGCGGATGGATGCCACCTGCCCCCGCGTGACGGGCTGCTTGTACGCGATGACCGCCAGGGTCTCCAGCGCCGCCTGCGACAAGCGCGAGGGCGCCTGCGTGGTGACGAACTCGCCGACCACGTCGTCGTACTCCTCGCGGACGTACAGACGCCAGCCGCCGCCGACCTCGCGCAACTCGAAACCGCGGACGGGACCCCCGGTCTGACCGTCGTAATCGGCGACGAGACCCTCGATGGCCTGACGCACGGCCGGCACGGGCGCGGCCACCGCAGCGGCCAGGCTCACGAGGCTCTGCGGCTCGTCGACGACGAGGAGGATCGCCTCGAGGCGACGGGCCACGGATGCCGCATCGCTCGGGCGCGGGGCGCGCTCGGCGGTCTGCACCACGGCGACGGGCACGGGGGTGTCCGCCGACGGCACATCGGACGTGGGAGGGGTGTCAGCGGTCATAGTCGGCTCCGAGGGCGGCGAGGTTCTCATCCGACCACCTCTCGGCGGTCCAGCGCAGGGTCAGCTCCCCCAACGGTTCGAGCTGTTCGAACGACAGCGCCGCGTGGCGGTAGAGCTCGAGGATCGACAGGAACCGCGCGACGACGACCCCCGTCTCGCTCACGCCGGCGACGAGGTCGCGGAAGTTCAGGGTGCCCGCCGAGCGCAGCAGCGTCACGACGATCGCGGCCTGCTCGCGGATGCTCACGAGCGGCGCATGCAGGTGGTCGAGCCCGACCGTGGGGATCTGCTTCGGAGACAGGGCGACGACCGCGAGGGCGGCGAAGTCGTCGGCGCTGAGCGTCCACTTCAGCTCCGGCACGGCGCTGCGGTACTTCTCGTCGAGCCGCACGGTGCGGGTGTGCCGCTTGTCTTCGCGCTGCAGGCAGCGGGCGAACCACGCCGACACCTCCTTGAACGCCCGGTACTGCAGCAGGCGGGCGAACAGCAGGTCGCGGGCCTCCAGCAGCGCCACCGACTCGGCATCCACCAGCTCGCCCTGCGGCAGGAGCCCGGCGATCTTCATGTCGAGCAGCGTCGCCGCCACGACGAGGAACTCGGACGCCTCGTCGAGGTCGCCGTCCGGCCCCATCAGGCGCAGATACGCGATGAATTCGTCGGTCACACGGCTGAGCGCGACCTCGGTGATGTCGAGCTCGGCGCGCGAGATGAGGGTGAGCAGCAGGTCGAACGGGCCGTCGAAGACGGGAAGCGTGACGCGGAAGCCCGCGGGGCTCGGGGCGCCGGACCCTTCGACAGGCTCAGGGATCGACTCCGGCTCAGGGACCGACTGCGGCTCGAAGGCCTCGGACCCGAGGGGGCTGAGCTTGTCGAAGCCCCCGGGGCTCGGGGAGTCGGACCCTTCGACAGGCTCAGGGACCGACTGCGGCTCAGGGACCGACTGCGGCTCGAAGGCCTCGGACCCGAGGGGGCTGAGCTTGTCGAAGCCCCCGGGGCTCGGGGAGTCGGACCCTTCGACAGGCTCAGGGACCGACTGCGGCTCAGGGACCGACTGCGGCTCGAAGGCCTCGGACCCGAGGGGGCTGAGCTCGTCGAAGCCCCCGGAACCGGCCGCTTCGATGGACACGCCGACCGGCGTGTCGGCGAGGGTGTCGTCAGGCGACGGCGCCACGGGCGACCAGCTCCCGCGCCAGCCGCAGGTAGGCCTGCGCGGCGGCGTGCTCGGGCGCGAACTCCGTGATCGGCATGCCCGACACCGAGGCATCCGGGAACTTCACCGTGCGACCGATGACCGTCTCGAGCACGTCGTCGCCGAATGCCTCCACCACGCGCTCGAGCACCTCGCGCGAGTGCAGCGTACGGGGGTCGTACATCGTGGCGAGCACGCCGTCGAGCTCGATCGCGGGATTGAGGCGGTCGCGCACCTTGTCGATCGTCTCGACCAGCAGCGCGACACCACGCAGGGCGAAGAACTCGCACTCGAGCGGGATCAGCACGCCGTGCGCCGCGGTGAGGGCATTGACGGTCAGCAGGCCCAACGAGGGCTGGCAGTCGATGAGGATGACGTCGTAATCGGACGCGACCTTGCGCAGCACCCGCGCCAGGATCGTCTCGCGCGCGACCTCGTTGACGAGGTGCACCTCGGCCGCCGACAGGTCGATGTTCGCCGGGATGACGTCGAGCCCCTCGACCCGCGTCTCCACGATGACCTCGTGCGGGTCGCGCTTGGTGTCGAGGAGGAGGTCGTAGATGGTGGCGGCGTCGTGCGTCTGGATGCCGAGACCCGCCGACAGTGCGCCCTGCGGGTCGAAGTCGATCGCGAGCACGCGACGGCCGTAGCCGGCGAGGGAGGCGGCCAGGTTGATGGTGGTCGTCGTCTTGCCGACGCCGCCCTTCTGGTTGCACAGCGCGATGATGCGGGCGGGCCCGTGTCCGTCGAGCGGCTTGGGGGTGGGGAACCCCTGGTAGGGGCGTCCGGTGGGGCCGAGGATGACCTCGTCTGCGCCCGTCTTCGTGCCCTTCGTGCTCGCCGACACCGATACTCCCGCCTTCGTCATAACGTCGTCGAGTCTAACCGCCGCCCGGTCCGCCGCCCGGCGTGACCCGCGGGTCCCCGCATCCGGTTCCCCCGCATCCGGTCCCCCGCGCCGGGTCACCCGACAAGGTGCTCGAGCCCGCCGAGCGAGCCCTCAACACGCCCCCCACCCCGAACACAACCTCCGCGATGCGCACAACCTCAGCCCGAAACCCCCGAGACCAACCGACATTGCGCGCATCGCCGACTTCACGCACACGCCGAAGCACCCGCCGGGCGGCGAGGCTCAGCGGACTTCGCGTGAATCGCCGAGTTCACGCACGCGCCGAACCACCCGCCGAGACCCCCCGAACCCGCCGAGCCGGCCCACAACACGCCCCCGCCGCGCACACAACCTCCGCGATGCGCACAACCTCAGCCCGAAACCCCCGAGACCAACCGACATTGCGCGCATCGCCGAGTTCACGCACGCGCCGAACCACCCGCCGAGACTCCCCGAACCCGCCGAGCCGGCCCACAACACGCCCCCGCCGCGCACACAACCTCCGCGATGCGCACAACCTCAGCCCCAAACCCCCGAGACCAACCGACATTGCGCGCATCCCCGACCTCACGCACGCACCCAACCACCCGCCGAGTGGCGAGGCTCAGCGGACTTCGCGCGAATCGCCGAGTTCACGCACGCACCCAACCACCCGCCGAGCGGCGAGGCTCAGCGGACTTCGCGCGAATCGCCGACCGAGCGCCGACGGCGCCGCACCTGCACGAACAGCGCGAGAGCGAGCGTCGCCACGCCCCACGCGGCGGCGACCTTCACCAGCACGCCATAGACCAGGTGCGTCGGCGTGTAGTCGGGGCCGAACCCGCCCTCGACGGCGAGCGCCACGAGCGTCGCCCCGCCGAGCACGAGCGGGAGCGAGAGCCACCACACCGCCCGCACGGCATCCGGAAGCACCCGATCGACCGGCCGCGGCCGCCGCCGTGACAGCCACCACAGCCCGAACAGCGCGAGCCCCGCGAGGCCGAGCACCCCCGAGCCGTACTGCAGCCACTTCACCCCCGGCAGCGGGCCCCACGGCTCCTCCAGTGCCGGAAGCAGCGCCTCGCCCGCACGTCCCTCGTGCGTGAAGAAGTCCCACGCGACGTGCGTGACCACCCCGAGCGCGAGCGACAGCACGAGCCACAGGATGCCGACGACTCCCCCGCCGACGCTCTCGCGCCAGGCCGCGAGGGCTCCGGCATCCCACTCCCCCGGCAGGCGGTCGGCGACCGCCCGGGGCATCACCTCCCGCGTCGCCGGACGCAGGATGCACCGCCACACCAGCAGCAGCGCGAACGCCATGACCACCGTCACCGGCAACCACGCGAGATCGTGCGTCACCGCGTACGGGGGCACGATCCCGCGCAGGAAGAGGGGAAGGTCGGGCGTCATCGCCCCGATCGCGATGGCCGCCGGCACCAGCGGCGTCCGCAGGAACGGCAGCGCGACGACCGCGTGGCTGACGGTGAACGGCATGTCAGCGGAGGAACAGCCCCGCCAGCGTCTTCTTGCCGCGGCGCAGGACCGAGACGCCCCCAGGGAGAGTCCCCTCGACGACCTGGTCGTCGCTCGTGACCTTCTCACCGTCGAGCGAGACGCCGCCCTGCGCGATCGCGCGGCGGGCATCGCTGAGGCTGCTCGACAGGCCGGTGGAGGTCAGCGCCTCGACGACGGTGGACCCGGGGGCGAGCGTCGCGTGCGGCAGCTCCTCGAGCGCGCTGCGCAGCACGTCGGCATCCAGAGACGTCACATCGCCCTGGCCGAAGAGCGCCTCGGTCGCGGCGATGACCGCCTCGGTCGCCTCGGGCCCGTGCACGGTCGTCAGCACCTCGCGGGCGAGACGCTTCTGCGCCGCGCGGCGGAACGGCTCGGCCTCGACGAGGGCCTCGTACTCCTCGATCTCGGCGCGCGTGAGGAACGTGAACACCTTGAGGCGCTCGATCACGTCACGGTCGTCGGTGTTGAGCCAGAACTGGTACATCACCCACGGGCTGCACATCTCGGCATCTAGCCAGATCGCGTTGCCCTCACTCTTGCCGAACTTCGTACCGTCGCTGTTGGTGATCAGCGGTGTGCCGATCGCGTGCACCGACGTGCCCTCGACCTTGCGCACGAGGTCGGTGCCGCTGGTGAGGTTGCCCCACTGGTCGCTGCCGCCGGTCTGCAGCACGCAGCCGTACTGGCGGTACAGCTCGAGGTAGTCCATGCCTTGCAGGATCTGGTAGCTGAACTCGGTGTAGCTGATGCCGGCCTCGGAGTTGAGACGCGCGCTCACGGCGTCCTTCTTCAGCATCGTGCCGACGCGGAAGTGCTTGCCGATCTCGCGCAGGAAATCGATGGCGCTCATCGGCGCCGTCCAGTCGAGGTTGTTGACGATGCGCGCGGCGCTGTCGCCGTCGAAGCTCAGGAAGCGCTCGACCTGGGCGCGGAGCTTGCCGACCCACTCCTCGACGGTCTCGCGGGTGTTGAGCGTGCGCTCGGCCGTCGGACGCGGGTCGCCGATCAGGCCCGTCGAACCGCCGACCAGCCCGAGTGGGCGATGCCCGGCCAGCTGCAGGCGACGCATCGTGAGCAGCTGCACGAGGTTGCCCAGGTGCAGGCTCGGCGCGGTCGGGTCGAAGCCGCAGTAGAAGACGATCGGGTCGCCGCCGAGGAGCTCGCGCAGCTCGCCCTCGTCGGTCGACACGTGCACCAGCCCGCGATACACCAGCTCGTCCCAGACGTTGTCGAAGGTCGGGTCGTTGGCGGGGGTGAGGGCGCTCACGGGCGCCGCGTCGATCGGTGCAGACACCGGTTCAGGGTATCAGCGGGGTTCTCGGGGCCCGGATGCCGCGGCCTCGGCCGACGCGCGGACGAACCCCTGCTGCGAGGGTCTGGTCAGCCGCACGCCACGGTTCGGTTCGACCCGGCCGCGACGGGCCGGTTCGCCCGCGCCTTGCTCCGGACACGCTGCGCGGTGAGCCTTCGTGCCGCGTCAACCCGGGGCGATCCCCCACGACACCAGGAACGCCGCCGCCAGCGCAGTCACCCAGCTGACGAGGCTGCCGATGAGGAAGTACTCCGCGCGGTCACCGCCGTCTCCGTCGCGTGAGATCTCGGGAAAACGCACGATGCCCTTCGCCGCGAGCACCGCCGCGATGAGCGTGTAGGCACCCGCCAGCGTCAGGGCGAACACGAGGATGCGCTCGAGCGGCCCAATGAGCCGGCCGCCCTTGAGCGTCGGGGCCGCGGTCTCGTCGGGTGTCTCGCGGGTGCCCATCTCCGAGCGCAGCGCGATGCGCACCACGGCGTTGCCGGATTCGAGCAGGAACACCAGGCATCCGATCACGAGCACCACCGCATCGGCCGACACGGTCTCGCCCGGTCGATACGACGCCCACAACTCACCCAGGATGCCGGGACGCGCCCGGCCGGGAGCGATCACCACGGATGCGGCTGCGGCGAGCGCGAGGAGAGCGACCGGCCAGAGTCCCGCACGGGCGGGGCCCTGCTCGGGGACGACCCCGACCCAGATGGCCGCGACCGCGACGGCGAGCACGCCCGCGACGACGGCATCCAGGCCCGCTGCCGCGACGACGAGCACGACCGCGGCGACCGCGAACGCGACCCAGCGGCGCGTCCGGATCATCTGGCGCACCAGGTCGACCGTGCCGACGGCGAGCAGGAGCAGGCCCGCGGCGATCATGTGCGCGCCCTGCGCAGGAGCACCGCGAAACCCTCGACGATCGCCGCGGACCCGGCCGACGCCAGCGCCTGCGACACCGCCGACTGGCTGATGCCCTCGCTCTCGGCCAGCTCGCGCTGCGAGCGCCCCAGGCAGCGCCCGGCGGTGAGCCGGCGCGTCCGCTCGCTCATCGCCGACACGAGCTGATCCCGCGTGAGGAGATAGGCGTTGGCGACGGCGACGGTATCGACCATGGCGGCATCCTCCCCCTCGGCGGCGGCGATCCACGTGCGGGCGAACGGCGCGGCGCGCTGCTGCATCTGCTCGACGGCCTCGACGGCGGTGCGGGCGGCCCACCATGCCGGGCCCTCGGGCACCGTCCGGTCGTCGAGGGCGATGGGACGGACCTCGCCGACGCCCACACCGAAACGGCAGTCGATGTCGCCGGGGAGGGCGAGTCTCAGCAGGAGCAGAGAGGCGAGGGCATCGTCGAGGCGGGCGTACTCCCCCTGCAGCTCGTCGCCGACCGTGGCCGTCAGCGACTGCGTGGCGATCGGCAGATCGGCGTCGACCTGGGCGATCGCCCCGGCGAGGCGATGCTGCGCCTCGGCGCGATCGTCGAGACGCCGGGAGGCGACGATGTCGGCGATGACGACTATGGTCATGGCATAAGCATATCGCTTATCATGAGCGTTTGATAAGCGAAAAACTGATACTCAGGCGATCAACGTACGGGCCGCCGCCTGCGCCCGCGTCACGAGGTCTTCGCGCTGCTCGCGCACGCGGTCCGGGGCCGTGCCGCCCGCGCCCGTGCGGCTGGCGACCGAACCCTCGATCGTGAGAACCTCGCGCACCGCGGGCGTGAGCGACGGGGAGACGGATGCCAGGAGGGCGTCATCGGCGTCTTCGAGGCCGATCTCGCGCTCCTCGCAGGCCCGCACCAGCGCGCCCGAGATCTCGTGCGCGTCGCGGAAGGCGACACCCTGGCGGACGAGCCACTCGGCGACGTCCGTGGCCAGCGAGAAGCCCTGCGGGGCCAGCTCGGCCATGCGGTCGGTGTGGAACCGCAGTGTCGCGACCATTCCCGAGAACGCCGGGAGCACGAGTTCCAGGGTCCGCACGGAGTCGAACACCGGCTCCTTGTCTTCCTGCAGGTCGCGGTTGTAGGCCAACGGCAACCCCTTCAGGGTCGCGAGCAGGCCCGACAGATTGCCGATCAGACGCCCCGCCTTGCCGCGCGCCAGCTCGGCGATGTCGGGGTTCTTCTTCTGCGGCATGATGCTCGACCCGGTCGAGTACGCGTCGTCGAGCGTGACGAAACCGAATTCGCGCGTGTTCCACAGGATGATGTCTTCGGACAGGCGCGACAGGTCGACGCCGATCATCGCGGTGATGAACGCGAACTCGGCGACCACGTCGCGCGAGGCGGTGCCGTCGAGGGAGTTCTCGGCGGGACGGGCGAGGCCCAGGTGGTCGGCCACGAGCTGCGGGTCGAGGCCGAGGGTGGCTCCGGCCAGGGCGCCGCCGCCGTACGGCGAGACCGACGCGCGCGCCGACCAGTCGCGAAGGCGCTCGATACCGCGGGTGAACGCCCAGCCGTAGGCCTGCAGGTGGTGGGCGAGCAGCACGGGCTGGGCGTGCTGCAGGTGCGTGCGGCCCGGCATGATCGCGCTCTCGTGCGCCTCCGCCTGGGCCACGAGGGCGTCGATGAGGCGGAGGACCTCGCGCGTGATGGTGCGGGCGTGATCGAGCAGGTACAGCCGCACGAGGGTGGCGATCTGATCGTTGCGGCTGCGACCGGCGCGGAGCTTGCCGCCCACCGCCGCACCCACCGTCTCGATGAGCACGCGCTCGAGGGCGCCGTGCACGTCTTCGTCGCCGGGGGCGGCGACCAGGGAGCCGTCGCGCACGCGCGCGGCGAGCTCGTCGAGCCCGTCGTGCATGGTCTTCGCCTCGTCGGCCGAGAGATACCCCGCGGCCTCGAGGGCGGCGGCGTGCGCGTGGGAGCCGGCGATGTCGTAGAGGGCCAGATCCCAGTCGAAGTGCGTCGAGCGGCTCAGCGCCGCCAGTTCGGGAGACGGTCCGCCCGAGAAACGGGCGCCCCACAGAGCGCCCTCGTTCGTCGACTGACCGTTCTCGTGACTCATGCGTCCAGCCTACCGAGGGCCGCCGACACCGCCGGAGCCAGGAGCCGGGGTATCGGCATCCCGGTCCCGCCCGACGACGAGACGCACCACGGTATCGATCACCCACTCGAGCGGCCCACGCCCGAGGGTGAGCGCCCAGGCCGTGCACCCGATGACGAGGCCCACGGTGAGAGGCCCGAACAGCCCCGCCTCTCGGATGCCGAAGAGGTCGGCCGTGTCGCCAAGCAGGGCGAGCGCGACGATGGCCCACACCACGAGCTGCAGCACGTACGCCGTGAGCGGCATCGAACCCACCGCCCGCAGCGGCACGGCCGCCCACCGCAGCGGGGTGCGGCACAGCAGCAGGCACACGCCGATCACCACGAGAGCGAACCCGCCCGAGCCGACCACTTCCCACAGCCCCTGCGAGTGATCCTCCGCCGTCAGCACGGCCGCCAGGTAGCGATTGCCGGCCGCGGCCGGCGCCGTGAAGAGGGCCGCGCCGTAGCCGAGGAGCACGAGCGCCCCACCCACCATGACGAGAGCGCCCTGCACCTCCACCCGCCGCAGATCCAGCCGCCCCACGCCCATGCCCGCCAGCAGATACGCGATCCAGACGGTGAACGGGTAATGCCAGCCGAGCGCCGCGTCGATCTCCGCGCCCGCCCGCCCGGCCCACAGGGGGGCGGCGTCGAGCACCGGCTGGATCCACGGCATCACCAGCGCCAGCGCGCCGGCCGTCGCGAACAGCACCCGCGACCGCATCCCGAGGAACGGCAGGGCCAGCACGAACAGCAGCGCGTAGGCGGGGAGGATGACGTACACCGGCACGCCGGTGGCCACCAGCAGCATCCCGATCACCCACAGCAGCGCCCCGCGCAGGGCCAAGCGCGCCGCAGCGCGAGGACGACGCTCCGGCGCAAGCGGCCGGGGTCCTCCCGTCACCAGGGCGATCGAGACGCCCGCGAGAGTGGCGAACAGGATCGACGACCGGCCGTTCACCAGCGTGACCCAGGTCTCGGGGTCGATGGTGAGACGGCGTTCCGTGTCGAGCAGGTGCGCGGCCAGCATCCCGAGCACGGCGAGACCGCGCGCGAGGTCGATGCCGACCAGCCGGCCCGGGCCGTCGAAACGTGCCCAGGCCCGACCGATCGGCGAGGAGGTCACTGCTGACGCAGCAGCCACACCAGCAGCGCCTTCTGGGCGTGGAGTCGGTTCTCAGCCTCATCCCACACGACACTCTGCGGTCCGTCGATCACCTCGGCGTCCACCTCGTATCCGCGATCGGCGGGCAGGCAGTGGATGAAGATGGCGTCGGAGGCCGCGCGGGTCATGAGGTCGGTGGTGACCTTGAACCCGCCCAGGTCGCGGATGCGCGCGATCTTCTCCTCCTCCTTGCCCATCGACACCCAGGTGTCGGTGACCACGACGTCGGCTCCGGATGCCGCGGCCTCGGGGTCATCGGTGAGCGAGATCGACCCGCCGGTCTCGGCGGCGATGCGCTCGGCATCCGCGATCACATCGGCGCGCGGCGTGTAATCGGTGGGAGCGGCGACGCGCACGTGCATGCCCGCGGTGACGCCGGCGAGCACGTAGGAGTGCGCCATATTGCTCTGCCCGTCGCCGAAGAACGACAGCGTCAGCCCCTTCAGCTCGCCCTTGTGCTCGCGGATCGTCAGCAGGTCGGCGAGCAGCTGGCACGGGTGGAAATCGTCGCTGAGCGCGTTGACCACGGGCACCCGGGTGCCGCGCGCCATCTCCTCCAGCCCCGCCTGCGCGTAGGTGCGCCACACGATCGCGGCGACCTGGCGCTCGAGCACCCGTGCGGTGTCGGAGGGGGTCTCCTTGCCGCCGAGCTGGCTGTTGGCCGTCGAGATGATCAGCGGCGAGCCGCCGAGATCGGCGATGCCGACGGCGAACGAGACGCGCGTGCGGGTGGACGACTTGTCGAAGATCACCGCGACGGTCTGGGGACCTTCCAGCGGCTTCTGCGCCCAGCGGTCCTTCTTCAGCTCGATGGCGAGGTCGAGGATCTCGGCCTGCTCGGCCGGGGTCAGGTCGTCGTCACGCAGCAGGTGGCGGGTCACGCGGGGGCTCCTTCGAGGATGAGGGCATCGGAGACGGTGGCGAGCGCGGCGCCGAACAGCTCGAGGAACCGAGCCACCTCGGCATCCCCGATCGTCAGCGGCGGCGCGATGCGAATGGTGTCGTCGTTCGCGGCGTTGACGACGAGGCCGTGCTCTTGCGCGGCGGCCACGACGGCCTTGGCGACGGGGCTGCTGAGCCCGATGCCCAGCAGCAGGCCGCGGCCGCGGACGCCGCCGACCAGCGGCGATCCCAGCGCGGCGATGCCCTCGCGCAGCTGCGCCTCGCGACGGGCGGCGTTCTCGACGAGGCCCGCCGACTCGATCTCCTGCAGCACCGCGCCACCGACGGCCGTACCCAGGGCGTTCCCGCCGAAGGTCGATCCGTGGGTACCCGGGAAGAACAGGTCGCTCGCGGCGCCGAAGGTGATGAGCGCCCCGATCGGGAAGCCGCCGCCGATGCCCTTGGCCACGGTGATCGCGTCAGGCGTGATGCCGGCGTGCTGGAAGGCGAACCAGGCGCCGGTGCGGCCTGCGCCCGTCTGGATCTCGTCGACGATGAGCAGCGCGCCGTGGCGGGCGGTGACCTCGCGCGCGGCCTGCAGGTACCCCTCGGGCAGCTCGACCACGCCGGCCTCGCCCTGGATGGGTTCGACGAGCAGGGCGGCGACGCGGTCGTCCATCGCGGCCTCGAGCGCCTCGATCGTGGCGTCGATGTGCTCGACGCCCGGGACCATCGGCAGGAAGTCGGCCTGCAGCGCGGGCTTGCCGGTGAGGGCGAGCGCGCCCATGGTGCGGCCGTGGAAGCCGCCCTTCAGCGTCAGCACGCGCGTGCGGTCGGTCCCGCGACCGTGCAGACGCGCGAGCTTCAATGCGGCCTCGTTCGCCTCGGCGCCGGAGTTGCCGAAGTACACCCGGCCCGACTCCCCGGTTCCGGCGAGGCGCTTGAGGCGCGCGGCCATCGCCAGCTGCGGCGGGGTGGCGAAGTAGTTCGACACGTGCGAGAGCGTGGATGCCTGGGCGGTCAGGGCCTCGACGAACACCGGGTGGGCGTGGCCCAGGGCGTTCACGGCGATCCCGGCGAGGAAGTCGAGGTATTCCTTCCCGTCGACGTCCCACACGAAGGCGCCCTCACCGCGGACGAACAACGCCATGCGGTCGCCGAAGCTGCGGACGAGGTCGCGTCCGGCGTCGTCCTGCCAGGCGGCGCGCTCGGCCGCGGGTTCCTGAGTCGTGTCCGCGTTCACGCGACCACCTCCGTTCCGATTCCCTTGTTGGTGAACAGTTCGACGAGTACCGAGTGCGGCACGCGTCCGTCGATGATGGCCGCGGCGGGCACTCCCCCGTCGACGGCATCGAGGCACGCCTGCATCTTGGGGATCATGCCCGACTCCAGCTTCGGCAGCATCGCGCGCAGCTCGGTCGACGTCAGGTGCGACACGAGGGAGTCGCGGTTGGGCCAGTCGGCGTACAGGCCGGGCACATCCGTCAGCACGACGAGCTTGCGCGCCTTCAAGGCGACCGCCAGCGCCGCCGCCGCGGCATCCGCGTTGACGTTCAACGAGGTGCCGGGGTTGTCCAGGTCGGGCGCGATGCTCGACACGATGGGCACACGGCCGGCGGCGAGATGATCGAGCACGGGCTGCGGGTCGACCGTCACGACGTCACCGACGCGACCAAGGTCGTGCTCGACGCCGTCGATGAGGACGCCGCGCCGACGTCCGCCGAAGAGTCCGGCGTCCTCGCCGCTCAACCCCGTCGCCAGCGGCCCGTGCGTGTTGACCTTCGCCACCAGCTGCGGGTTGATCTGCCCGGTCAGCACCATGCGGACAACGCCGATGGCCTCCGTCGAGGTGACGCGGTAGCCACCGCGGAACTCGCTCGGGATGTCGAGCCGGTTCAGCATCGACGAGATCTGCGGGCCGCCGCCGTGCACGACGACGGGCTTGACCCCGACGTAGCGCAGGTAGGCGATGTCGGCGGCGAACGCGTCCTGCAGTTCGTCACTGACCATGGCGTTGCCGCCATACTTCACCACCACGACCTGGTCGCGATACTTGCGCACCCACGGCAGCGACTCGACGAGCGTGATCGCCCGTTCGCTGGCCTCGGTGGGATCGGTGTCCTGGATATCGATGTCGCTCATGAGGAATAGGCGCTGTTCTCGTGGACGTACTCGTGCGTGAGGTCGTTCGTGCGGATGGTGGCCGACGCCTGACCGACGCGCAGGTCGACGACGAGGTCGGTCGCGCGCGGCGTGAGGTCGACGTCTTCACGGGGGCGGTCGGGGCCGCCGGCCGTGCACACGCGCACGCCGTTCATCCAGACGTCGACGTCGTAGGGGTCGAATTCCGCATCCGTCGTGCCGATGGCCGCGAGGACCCGGCCCCAGTTGGGGTCGTTGCCGAAGATCGCGGCCTTGAAGAGGTTGTTCCGCGCGATGGAGCGACCCACCTCGACCGCGTCGTCCTCGTCGGCGGCGTTGGTCACGCGGATGGTGATGTCGTGGCTCGAGCCCTCGGCGTCGCCCTGGAGCTGCGCGGCGAGGTCGTCGCAGACCGCGATGAGGGCCGCGCGGAAGTCCTCGGCATCCGGATGGATGCCGCTGGCACCGCTCGCCATCAACGTCACCTGGTCGTTGGTCGACATGCAGCCGTCGGAGTCGAGCCGGTCGAAGCTCACCCGGGTGGCCGCGCGCAGCGCCGCGTCGGCCTCGGCGGCATCGAGCACCGCGTCGGTGGTGATGACGACGAGCATCGTCGCCAGACCCGGGGCGAGCATGCCGGCGCCCTTGGCCATGCCGCCGATCGACCAGCCGTCGCCGGTGTGCACGGCGCGTTTGGGCTTGGAGTCGGTGGTCATGATCGCGAGCGACGCCTCGTCACCGCCCTCGGGCGACAGGGTCGCCACGCCCTGCTCGACACCCGCGAGGACTTTCGCCCGGAACTCCTCGTCGCCGGTGCCGATGAGCCCCGTCGAGCACACGACGACGTCACCCGCCCCGACGCCCAGCAGCTCGGCGGCACGTTCGGCGGTCTGGTGCGTGGTCTGGAAACCGAACGAACCGGTGAAGCAGTTCGCACCGCCGGAGTTGAGCACGATCGCCTCGACGACGCCGTCCTTCACCACCTGCTCCGACCAGATGATCGGGTTCGCCTTGGCGCGGTTCGAAGTGAAGACGGCGGCGGCGACCTTGAGCGGTCCGCGGTTGACGACGACGGCGACGTCACGCGCGCCGGTCGACTTCAGGCCCACGGCGACACCGGCCGCTTCGAATCCGGCGGGGGCGGTCACACTCACGGGGCGACTCCGTTCACGGGAAGGGCGGTGGTCTCGGCGAGACCCA
This sequence comes from Microbacterium proteolyticum, assembly GCF_030818075.1. Taxonomy (NCBI): domain Bacteria; kingdom Bacillati; phylum Actinomycetota; class Actinomycetes; order Micrococcales; family Microbacteriaceae; genus Microbacterium; species Microbacterium proteolyticum. The sequence goes on from NZ_JAUSZZ010000001.1 coordinate 3,206,311, forward strand.
GCGCGATGTTCATGGACTGCACGGCGGCGCCCGCCGTGCCCTTGACGAGGTTGTCGACGGCGGCGACGACGACCACGCGGTTCGCCGCCCGGTCGATCGCGAGGCCCAGCGAGGCGATGTTCGCCCCGAGCACGTCGGCGGTGCGCGGGAACACGCCCGCGGGCAGCAGTTCGACGAAGGGCTCGTCGGCGTACGCGGCCTCCCACGCGGCGCGGATCTCGGCATCCGTCGCCCCGCTCCGGATGGGAGCGCTCGAGGTGGCGAGGATGCCCCGCGACATCGGGACGAGGACCGGCGTGAAGGAGATCCGGATGCCGTCCGCCGGGGCACCTGCGCCGACGAGCGCCTGACGGATCTCGGGGATGTGCCGATGTGTACCGCCGACGGCATACGGGTTCGCCGTGCCGAGGATCTCGCTCGCGAGCAGGTTCGTCTTCGCGGCCTTTCCCGCACCGCTCGGGCCGACGGCGAGCACCGAGACGATGTCGCCCGCGTCGATGACGCCCGCGGCGACACCCGGCGCGAGCGACAACGCGACCGTCGAGGCGTTGCATCCCGGTGCGGCGATGCGCGCCGCGCCGCGAAGGTGCTCGCGCTGCTTGACGCCGTCGACCGTGAGCTCCGGCACCCCGTACGCCCACGGCTCGGGGTGGTCGCCGCCGTAGAAGGCCGCCCAATCCTCGGGCGAGGTGAGCCGGTGATCGGCGCCGGCATCGATGACGAGCGGGGTGTCGGCCAGGGCGTCGGTGTACTGCGCCGACTGCCCGTGCGGGAGGGCGAGGAAGACCACATCGTGCCCGGCGAGCACCTCGGGCGTCGTGGCCTGCAATTCGAGGTGCGCGAGCGAGCGCAGGTGCGGCTGATGGGCGACGAGGGGCTGGCCGGCGCTGGAATGCGCGGTGACCGTGCGCACCTCGATGTCGGGGTGTGCGGCGAGCAGGCGCAGGATCTCGCCGCCCGCATAGCCGGAAGCGCCGGAGACGGCGACCGAGAGGGTCATGTTTCTACCTTAGGAGTCGGGGCGTGTGCTGAATCAGCGTGAACCGGGGCGGCGACGCCCGCATGCCCGACCGTCGGCGGGTTTACGAGGTCGCCGAAAGTCGGCGCGTGACCCGACGTCGACGCTCGCCACCGGTGCTCACGAAGAGCTCCTCGGTGCGCACGGTGATCGACGACATGTGGCGAGGGTATCGGCCGCGCGGGCGCACGGGCAAATCGACCCGGATGGTCGACACGTCGTGCGAGGACGCACGACAGGAGGGGTGGGAGACGCCGAAGCGTGTCCACAACACCCTCCCGAGACGCCGAAGCGCCGCGCGGCGAACCGTGCGGCGCTCCAGACGGGCGGTCAGTCGCGGATCGCGGCGCCGAAGCGCTCGGCGGCGACGGCGACGCCGGCGAGCTTGGCCTCGGTGGCCTCGGCCGCGGTGAGCGTGCGGTCGTCGGCCCGGAAGCGCAGCGCGAAGGTCAGGCTCTTCGTGCCGTCCGCCAGCCCCGGCCCGCGGTAATCGTCGACCAGGCGCGCGCCCTCGATCAGCGGGGCACCGCCTTCGAGGAGCGCCGCGCGTACCGCGCCGGCTGCGACCTCGAGCGGCACCGTGAGCGAGACGTCCTGCGTCGCGGCCGGGAAGCCGGAGAGGGATGCCGCGACCACGCGCGCCTGCGCGAGCTCGAGCATCGCGTCGAGGTCCAGCTCGGCGACGAGCACGCGACCCGGCAGGTCGGCGTCGGCCGAGACGGTGGGCAGCAGCTCGCCGACGTATCCGATGTCCTGGCCGGCCGCGAGCACCCGGGCGGTGCGGCCCGGGTGGAGGGCGGCGCGCTGCGCCTGCACGAGTTCGATGTCGAGGCCGGCCGCCGCGGCCAGCACGCGGACGGCGTCGACCGCGTCCGCGAGGTCGGCGGCGACGGCCGCCTGCCCGGGCTGCTTGGGCACCGTGTGGCCGGCGAGCAGCACGGCGACGTGGCGACGCTGCGGCGGGATCGAGGCATCCAGAGCGGCCAGGGTCGCGGCATCCGGACGCACCGCCAGCGGCGGCACCGACGCGGTCCCGTACTGCACGCCCGGCTTGGGGAGGAAGACCGTGCCGACCTCGAACAGGGCGAGATCGACGATGCCGCGCGAGACGTTGCGATGCGCCACCTGCAGCAGCGCCGGCACGAGCGAACGCCGCAGGAACGGTGCCAGCCCGTCGAGCGGGTTCGCGAGCTTCACGCTCGGCAGCCGGTCGCCGGACGGCGAACCGTGCAGCGCGTTCTGCTCCTCGGTCGTGAAGGGGAACGACGGCGTCTCGACGAACCCGGCCGAGGCCAGCGCGTTCGACACGCGACGGCGGCCCTGCTGCGCGGCGGTCAGGCCGCGGCCGGAGGGCGGGGTGGGCAGAACGGAGGGGATGCGGTCGTAGCCGCCGATGCGGGCGACTTCCTCAGCGAGCGTCCACTTGTCGGTGAGGTCGGGGCGCCACGTCGGCGGGATGACCAGGCGTGCATCCCCCTGGCTCTCGATGCGGCATCCGATCGTCTCGAGCGACGCGACGATCTCGTCGTCGGAATAGTCGACGCCGATCAGGCCGGGGACGAACCCGTCCGGCAGCACGATCCCGTCCACGCCGTAGCCCGTGAGGAGGGCACCTCCGATCTGCGTGTCGAGCGTGCCGCCCGCGTATTCGACCATCAGATCGGCGACGCGACGGGCCGCGGCGAAGGGGATCGCCGGGTCGACCCCGCGCTCGAAGCGCCGCGAGGCCTCGGACGGCAGCTTTTGCCGACGGGCGGTGCGCGCGATCGAGACGGTGTCGAAGATCGCCGCCTCGATCAGCACGTTGCGTGTCGCGTCCGTCATCTCGGTCGTCCCGCCGCCCATGACGCCCGCGAGGCCGATCGGGCCGGACTCGTCCGTGATCAGGAGGTCTTCGGGGTCGAGGGCGCGGACCTTGCCGTCGAGCGTTTCGAGCTTCTCGCCCGCCCGCGCGCGCCGGACCGTGATGCCGCCCTGCAGGCGGTCCAGGTCGTAGCCGTGGATCGGCTCCCCCAACTCGAGCATGACGTAGTTGGTGATGTCGATCAGCACGCCGAGCGAGCGGATGCCGGCCAGCGCGAGTCGGGAGATCATCCACGCCGGAGTGGGCTTGGTCGGATCGACCCCGCGAACGATGCGCGCGACGAACTCCGACGCCCCCACCCGTCCGCGGATGGGCGCCTCGTCGTCGACGGCGACGGGGAATCCCGCCCCGGGATCGAGCTCGCCCCACGGGCGTTCCGCGGGATCGCGGAACGCCGCACCGGTGGCGTGGGAGTACTCCCGCGCCACGCCGCGCAGCGACAGCGCGTATCCGCGGTCGGGGGTGACGTTGATCTCGACGGCGACGTCGTCGAGACCGAGCAGCGCGATGGCATCCGTTCCGACGGGCGCGTCCAGACCGAGCTCCACCAGGCGCAGGATGCCGCCGTGCTCGTCGCCGAGCCCGAGCTCCTTCGCCGAGGCGATCATGCCGTCGGAGACGTGACCGTAGGTCTTGCGGGCGGCGATCGGGAAGGGACCCGGCAGCACGGAGCCGGGCAGGGTCACCACGACCTTGTCGCCCGCGAAGAAGTTGCCGGCACCGCAGACGATGCCGCGCACGCCCCCGTGCTCGTCGCCGACGTCGACCTGACACCAGCGGATGGTCTTGCCGTTCGACTGCGGCTCGGGCGTGAATTCCTTCACTTCGCCGACGACGATCGGGCCGGACAGCTCGAAGCGGTGCACGTCTTCTTCTTCGAATCCGACGGACACCAGCGACGCGAGCACGTCTTCGGGCGTGGCCTCGGCGGGCACGTCGACGTACTCACGCAGCCAGGAGAGCGGGACGCGCATCAGACCACCATTCCGAACTGCTCGCTGAAGCGCACATCGCCCTCGGCCATGTCGCGCATGTCTTGCACGTCGCTGCGGAACATGAGCGTGCGCTCGATGCCCATGCCGAACGCGAAGCCCGAGTACTCCTCGGGGTCGATGCCGGCCGCCCGCAGGACGTTGGGGTTGACCATGCCGCAGCCGCCCCACTCGATCCAGCGGGCCCCGCCCTTGAAGGTGGGATGCCACAGGTCGAGCTCGGCGCTCGGCTCGGTGAACGGGAAGTAGTTCGCCCGGAAGCGCGTCTTGGCCTCGGGACCGAAGAGCACGCGCGCGGCGTGGTCGAGCGTGCCCTTGAGGTGGGCCATCGTGATGCCCTTGTCGACGACGAGACCCTCGAACTGCGTGAACACGGGCAGGTGCGTCGCGTCGAACTCGTCGGTGCGGTACACCCGTCCCGGGCAGAGGACGGAGATGGGCAGGTCGCGCTCGAGCATCGAGCGCACCTGCACCGGGCTGGTGTGGGTACGCAGCACCAGGTGACGGGCGACCGGGTCGACGAAGAAGGTGTCCTGCATCTGCCGCGCCGGGTGGTCGACGTCGAAGTTCAACGCGTCGAAATTGAACCACTCGTGCTCGAGTTCTGGACCCTCGGCGATCTCCCACCCCATGCCGACGAAGATGTCGGACACCTGCTCCTGCAGGAGCGAGATGGGATGCCGTGCCCCCACCCGCGCGCGCTGCGGCAGGGCCGTGACGTCGATGCGCTCGGCCTCGAGCCTCGCGGCGATCTCGGCCTCGGCCAGCTCCGCCTCACGGGCGGCGAGGGCCTGGTTCACCCGGCCGCGGGCCTGTCCGACGAGCTTGCCGAACGCGGCCTTCTGGTCGGGGGCGACGTGGCGCATCTGCGCGTTGAGGCGCGCGAGGTCGGACTGCTCACCCGTGTGAGCGGAGCGGGTGGCTTTCAGGTCGGCCGTGGTCGCGGCCGCGGCGATGGCCGCGAGCGCGGCATCGACGGCGGAGGCGACGGCCTCGGGGGTGATCTCGGGTGCGTCGGACACGAGATGAGAGTCTACCGACGGGCGGGGACACTCCCCCGCCCGCCGACGTCACAGGCTGGTGGAGTCGTGCTTGCCGAGACCGCGCTGGGCGACGATGAGCTCGGTGTCCGTCGCGCCCTGCTGCGGGGCCTGCACCGCGGACGCGACCTGGGCGACGCGCGGCGAGCGGCGCAGACGCTTCTCGACGAGGTTGGCGACGAACGACAGGAGCAGGCACAACGCGATGTAGATCACGGCGACGATGATGGTCGCCGGCACGATCGGCGAGCCGACGGTCGGCTGCGCACCGATGTACTTCGCGTAGAACAGCAGCTCGGGGTAGGTGATGACGAATCCGAGCGCCGTGTCCTTGAGTGTCACGACGAGCTGCGCGATGATCACGGGCATCATGGCCCGCACCGCCTGTGGAAGCAGGACGAGGCGCATCACCCCCGCCTTGCGCAGACCGATGGCGTACCCGGCCTCCGCCTGACCGCGCGGGAGCGACTCGACGCCGGCGCGGATCACCTCCGCCAGGACCGACCCGTTGTAGCAGACGAGCGCGATGACCACCGCCCAGTACGGCTCCATGCGGATGCCGATGACGGGGAAGCCGTAGTACAGCAGGAACATGAACACGAGCACCGGGATCGCGCGGAAGACCTCGATGACGGCCGTGAACGGCCAGCGCACCCATGCGTGGTCGGACAGGCGACCGATGGCCAGCACGAAACCGAGCGCGAGAGCGCCGACGGCGGCGGCGGCGAACGCCGCGAGAGTGGCTCCGGTCGCCTTGAGGACATCGATCCACACATTCGTGTAGGTGAATGCCGACCACTTCTGGGCGGTGAACTGGCCCGTGTCGGCGAGCCGCCACACGAAGAATCCGACGATGGCCAGCACGACGAGGATTGTCAGCACTCCCAGCACGCGATTGCGCGCGACCGCCTTGGGGCCGGGGACGTCGTACAGGACGCTGCTCATCGGGCGACCCTCCATCGGTTCTCGAGCGTTCGCTGCACCCAGGAGAGCAGCAGGACCAGCGCGACGAAAGCCACCATGATCCACAGGATGACGACGAACGCGTTCTCGCCGCGCTCACTGAGGTAGTTGCGCACCGAGCCCAGGTTCACGATGGAGAAACCGGCGGCGACGGTGGTGTTCTTCAGCAGGGCGATGAAGACGCTCACCATCGGCGGGATCACCGAGCGGAACGCCTGCGGGAGGACGACGAGCGACATGACCTGCCCGAATGTCAGACCGAGCGCGCGTGCCGCTTCGGCCTGGCCGACCGGCACCGTGTTGACGCCCGACCGGATGGCCTCGGCGACGTAGGTCGCCGTGTAGATCCCGAGGGCGCAGATGCCGAGCGTCAGCGACACGTCGCCGGTGAGACGCAGCCCGAGGAGGGGCGGCAGCGCGAACACGAAGGCGAAGAACACGAGCGTGAGCGGGGTGTTGCGGATCATGCTCACGTAGAACGTGCCGACGCCGCGGGCGATCGGAACGGGCGACACGCGCATCGCTCCCACGATGATGCCGAGGATCAGCGCGAGCGCGCCGCCGGCGAAGAAGAGCACGAGCGTGCCGACGAGCGCTTCGCTCCAGATGTCGAGGTTGTCGGTGATGACACCCATGCGTGGTCCCTGTCTTGGTCGGGGTGGCGGGGGCGATGCGTCCGTGCAGACGCACCGCCCCCGCGCGGATCACTCGTCGGCGGTGGGCTGGTCGCCCTCGATACCGGCCGGAGCGAGGTTCTTCTCGAACAGCGCCGTCCAGACCTCGCCACCGTCGTTGAAGAGGGTGTTGATGTGGTCCTTCAGCACGGTGTCGCCCTTGGGCAGGCCGACGCCGTAACGCTCCTCGGAGAAGGTGTCGCCCGCGATCTTGAAGGCGTCGGGCTCCTGCGCGACGTACCCGGCGAGGATCGCCTGGTCGGTGGTCACCGCGTCGACCGAGCCGGCACGCAGCTGCTCGAGGCACTGCGTGTAGGTGTCGTACTCGACGGTGTCGCCGGGCGAGTACTCGTCGCGGATGCGCTGCAGCGGCGTCGAGCCGGTCACCGAGCAGACGATCTTGCCCGCGAGGTCGTCGGGACCCGTGATGTCGTCGTTGTCGGCGGCCACGAGCAGACCCTGGCCCGTGATCAGGTAGGGGCCGGCGAAATCGATCTGCTGCTTGCGCTTGTCGGTGATCGAGTACGTGCCGACGTAGTAGTCGATGTTGCCGTTGACGAGCTCCTGCTCGCGGTTGGCCGAGGGGATCGTCTTGTACTCGATCTTGTCGGCGTCGAAGCCGAGCGAAGCCGCGATCCACTGCGCGATCTCGACGTCGAAGCCGCCGCGCTCTCCGCTGATCGGGTCCTTGAAGCCGAGGCCGGGCTGGTCTTCCTTCACGCCGACGACGACCTTGTCGGCCGCGGCCATGCGCTCGTACGTGGGGCTGCCGTCGAGCGAGACGTCGGAGGCGACCTCCCACAGCTGGGCGCTGGACTCGCCGCCCTCGGCGTCGGGCGCCGCGCCGGGGGTGCCGCTGTTGCAGGCCGTCAGGGCCAGCAGGCCGGCGGCGAGGATGCTCGCGCCGGCGAGAAAACGTGTCTTACGCATGTGATGTCTCCTTGGTTACGTGTGCTGTGCGGATAAGGGTCGTCGGTGACGGCGCGCGAGGTCTCCGGGGGGAACGGTGACGTTGCTGTGCGGCCGGTGAACCTCCTCGTTCGTCGCCGTCAGGGTGTGTCTCAGTGCGTGATGAGCTTGGAGAGGAAGTCCTTGGCCCGATCGGACTTCGGGGCCGTGAAGAACTGCTCGGGCGCCGCCTGCTCCACGATCTGCCCGTCGGCCATGAAGACCACGCGGTTCGCCGCCTTGCGGGCGAAGCCCATCTCGTGGGTGACGACGATCATCGTCATGCCGTCGGCGGCGAGGCCCACCATCACGTCGAGGACCTCGTTGATCATCTCGGGGTCGAGCGCGGAGGTGGGCTCGTCGAAGAGCATGACCTTCGGCTTCATCGCGAGGGCTCGGGCAATGGCGACGCGCTGCTGCTGGCCGCCCGAGAGCTGCGCCGGCAGCTTGTCGGCCTGGTGCCCCACGCCCACGCGGTCCAGGAGCGCGCGCGCCTCCTTCTCGGCATCCGCCTTCTTCATCTTGCGGACCTTGATGGGCCCGAGCGTGACGTTCTCGAGGATCGTCAGGTGGGCGAAGAGGTTGAACGACTGGAAGACCATTCCCACGTCGGCACGCAACTCGGCCAGACCCTTCCCCTCTTTGGGAAGCTCCTTGCCGTCGATGGTGATCGAGCCGCTGGTGATGGTCTCGAGGCGGTTGATCGTGCGGCACAGCGTCGACTTGCCCGACCCCGACGGCCCGATCACCACGACGACCTCACCGCGGTCCACGGAGAGGTCGATGTCTTTCAGTGCCTGGAACTGTCCGTAGTGCTTCTGGACGTCGGAGACGACGACCAGAGGCTCGGAGCTCGGGGGAACGGATGCCATCCCTCAACACTATGAGGATGATGTGCGCCCGACCACCTCCCTGCGCGGGCCTTAACCGTTCTGTAACAGCGTTCCTCAGCGCGCGCGCTGGGCGAACGCCGTCTCGTAGAGGCAGACGCTGGCCGCCGTGGCGAGGTTCAGCGACTCGGCGCGCCCGTAGATGGGGAGGCGCAGCGCCAGGTCGGCCCGTGCGAGCGCCTCGTCCTCGAGACCGCGGGCCTCGTTGCCGAACAGCCACGCGGTGGGCTCGGCGAGAAGATCCCGGGATGCCAGGAAGTCATCGCCCTGCACGTCTGCGGCGACGACGCGCAGACCCGCTTCGTGGACGCGCTCCGCCACGTCGGCGAGTTCGAGATCGACGGCGACGGGCACGTGGAACAGCGACCCCGTGGTCGAGCGCACGACCTTCGGGTTGTAGGGGTCGACGGTGCGTCCGGTGAGGATGACGGCATCCGCGCCCGCGGCGTCGGCGGCACGGATGATCGTGCCGAGGTTGCCCGGGTCGCGCACTTCCTCGCAGATCGCGACGAGACGGGGCCCCGCCGCGAGGATGTCCTTCAACGCCGTGGGCGACTGCCGGGCGACCGCGACGATCCCCTGTGGTGTGACCGTGTCGGCCATGGCATCCAGGACCGCTTCGGTCGTGTACTGCAGGTCGACACCCGCCCGCTCGGCGGCCTCGCGGACGTCGGAGTGCTTCTCGAGCGCGGTCGGGGTGGCATACACCTCGAGCACCGTCTCGGGCGCCCACGCGAGAGCCTCGCGCGCGGCTTGGGGCCCCTCGAGCAGGAAGAGGCCGGTCTCGACACGGGCGGCACGTTTGCTCAGCTTGGCCACGGCGCGAACTCGCGGCGAACGGGGGTTCTCCAGCACGCCCCTCAGTGTATGACCGCGCTGGCATGCGCACCGCGTGGCACGCACGCACCGCGGGAGACTCCGGCCGTGACGGCGACGCCACGCACCCGCATCGGCGCCGAGCTCGCGCGGATGCCGGGGCGAGGGCGATGCCGAGCCGGCACGGTCGGGACGGGGACGAAGCCGACCCCACGGCGAGGCGGCGGCTTCTCGCGTCGTGCGGGGAACGACAGAACGGGCGCCCTCCGAAGAGGACGCCCGTTCGGGAGAAGACGCGACTTACGCGGACTTCGGAGCGTTGACGTCGCTGGGCAGCGCCGCCTTCGCGGTCTGCACGAGCGAGGCGAACACGGCGGGCTCGTTCACGGCGAGCTCGGCGAGCATGCGACGGTCGACCTGCACACCCGCGAGGCCGAGGCCCTGGATGAAGCGGTTGTAGGTGAGGCCGTTCTGGCGGGACGCAGCGTTGATGCGCTGGATCCACAGACGACGGAAGTCGCCCTTGCGCTTGCGACGGTCGCGGTACGCGTAGACGAGGGAGTGGGTGACCTGCTCCTTGGCCTTGCGGTACAGGCGCGAACGCTGACCGCGGTAACCGGAGGCGCGCTCGAGGATGACGCGACGCTTCTTGTGGGCGTTTACTGCCCGCTTGACTCTAGCCATTTCTGTTTCTTCCTAACGTGCGTCGGCGCTCAGAGACCGAGGAGCTTCTTGGCGACCTTCGAGTCGCCCTTGGCCAGGACCTGCTCCTGGTTCAGGCGGCGGGTGCGCTTCGAGGCCTTGCCTTCGAGGTTGTGGCGCATGCCGGCCTGCTGCTTCATGAGCTTGCCGCTACCGGTGAGCTTGAAGCGCTTCTTGGCGCCCGAGTGGGTCTTCTGCTTCGGCATCTGTCTTCCTTCGTTGGTGTTCCCGCCGGAGCGGGAGTCTGGGGAGCTTTACTCGGCGGGGGCCGAGGTGGGCGTTTCTTCCGGGCCCGAGTCGCCACGAGCGGCGCTGCGCGCTGCCTCGCGGTTGGCCGCGCGCTGCGCGTTCTGCTCGGTCTTGACCTCGGACTTGTTCTTGTGAGGCGCGACGACCATCACCATGTTGCGGCCGTCGATCGTGGGGTTCGACTCGACGGTGCCGAACTCGGCCACGTCTTCGGCGAACTTGCGGAGCAGGCGCACACCCTGCTCCGGACGCGACTGCTCGCGACCGCGGAACAGGATCATGGCCTTCACCTTGTCGCCCGCCTGGAGGAAGCCCTCGGCGCGCTTGAGCTTGGTGATGTAGTCGTGGGCCTCGATCTTCAGACGGAACCGGACCTCTTTGAGGACGGTGTTCGCCTGGTTACGACGCGTTTCCTTGGCCTTCTGAGCGGCCTCGTACTTGAACTTGCCGTAATCCATGATCTTGACCACGGGCGGCTTCGAGCTCGGCGCAACCTCGACCAGGTCGAGGTCCGCTTCCTGGGCCAGGCGCAGCGCAGCTTCGATGCGGACGATGCCGACCTGCTCGCCGTTGGGTCCGACGAGACGGACCTCCGGGACTCGGATGCGCTCGTTGGTGCGGGGATCGCTGATGCGGAACTCCTCTTGTGTGCGGATGACGGCCGCCGCGATTCGATCGAATCGCGGGCGAAGAGGAGATACACGCCACCCGGCACGGTGCTGTCAGCACCGGCTTCTGCACCCTGGCAACCCCGTGCAAACGGAGCGGAGTGCGGGAACCCGGTAGCCTGGAGCGGCAAGCGCGGGTGGGATGTGATCCTCTTTCGTACGGAGCGGAAAGCTCCGAAGCCCGCCACAGTCTAGCAGAGAGATGCACGTGGACACGATCCCCTCCGACCAGCCCGCCGACGACCACTCCGCTCACCGCCACGGAGGCGAAGACGAACGGCTCGCGCGCTGGGAAGAGCAGGAGCGCGCGGCCTCCGCCGCCACCCGCGACATCGCCGACGTGCCGGCGGTCGAGGTCATCACCACCGCGGCCGTGCACCTCATGAGCGCCGCCGCCGTCAAGACCGGTCTCGCCGACGACCCCGCCCACCAGCTCGACCTCGACGAAGCACGCAAGCTCATCAACGCCCTCGCCGGACTCATCACCGCCGGCGCCCCCGAGATCAGCGACATGCACGCCCGGTCGCTCCGCGACGGATTGCGATCGCTGCAGCTCGCGTTCCGCGAAGCCTCGACGATCCAGGACCCGATCGGCAAGGGTCCGGGCGAGAAGTGGACGGGGCCCGTCACGTAAGTCGCCCGCCCGGGGGTACCGGCTACGGGGTCCCCCTTGTCTGGGATCGAGAGCAGGGCCCCTCCCCCGATCGACCCCCGACAAGGGGCACCCCTGCGCCGCGGGCCGACTCCTCCGTGACACCCCGGGCTCAGGCGCGTGAGGTGCCAGGAATGGTCGCTCGGGGACCGCCCGAGGCGACAGTCTCTGGCGACTCACGCCCCGCGGGTCGTCAGCAGGTGGTGGGTGATCTCGGCGAGGGCGTCGTGTTCGGCGGCGTCGGCGGCGAGCCGCCGGGCGGCCGAGCGGTACGAGGGGTCGGAGAGCACGGCATCCACGGCTCGCGAGATGGCCGCGGGATCCGGCGTGCCGGTGCGCAGGTCGACGCCCGCACCCGACCAGGCCACGCGCGCGGCCACCTCGGGCTTGTCCTCGGTGTCCCCGGCCACGACCACCGGCACACCGGCCGCGAGAGCCGCCTGCACGCCCCCGTACCCGCCGTTCGTGACGAACACATCGGTGCGGGGAAGCAGGGCGTCGTACGGCAGGTAGTCCGCCGCCCGGGCATTATCGGGAAGCGGTCCGAGCTCCCTCACCGCCCGTCCGCCGGCGCTGACCACGACAGTGACGTCACGGTCGGCGAGCGCCGCGAGCGCAGGGCGCACGAGTCGGCCGTAGTCGTGGTTGTCGATGGTGCCCTGAGTCACGTGGACGACCGGTCGCGCCGCGTCGAGATCCCCCCACCACGCCGGGAGCGGCGCGGCGGAAGACGTCTGCGGCAGCACGCCGACGAAGTACGTGTCGGGTGAGAGGTCGGGGCGCGGGTACTCGAGTCCTACCGGACCCGTCTGCAGGAAGCGATCTAATCGCCGCGAGAGGTCCATGACGAACCCGCGGGGCCCGACGCCGCAGCGCGCGAGCGCGTGGACGGCCGCCTTCTGGGTCGGACGGAAGACGACGCGGCGCGCGACGAGATTCAGTGCGGCGTACCGCGCCCGATCCAGCACCCCGCGGGTCGGGGGCAGCGCCAGGCCGTAGGGCCCCAGCACGCGCGACGACTGCGACAGCGGCGTGACGCCGAGCGCGAGGATCGGCGGGCGGGCGGCATCCCGATCCAGGAGAGGAAGGACGCCGCCGAACGCGCTGTCGACGAGCACCGCGTCGGGGCGGACCTGTGCGATCGCCTCCGCCACCGCGGCGTACTGGTCGGGGATGGTCTCGATGAAGATCGTGCGGATGTCGTATTGCGCCCGCCGCACACCCGAATAGTTCACCCGCTCCGGGAGATACAGGTCGGGACGCCTGTCGTCGTAGTCCGCCACTCCCCCGAGCGCGCGGAAGTGCGCACCGACGGATGCCACCTGCTCACGGAACCGCGTACCGGTGAGCACCGTGACGCGGTGCCCCTCGCGAACGAGGTGTGCGGCGACCTGCACGATCGGGCCGACATGCCCGTGGATCGGGTTGGAGGCCAGGAGGAAGGTCACCACGGGAGATCCCTTCGTGAGGCGGGCGCCTCCCACCGTAGCGGGACGCGAGCCCCCGCTCACCGGTCGCCGCGGCTCAGGCGGTGGCGCCGCGATGCAGCTTCACGGTGAGCGAGTCCACGAGGACGGCGATGCGGTCGTCGGCCGCCCAGCGCCGGGCGATGCGCGCGAGCACGGCATCCAACTCCTCCTGCTCGAGACCCGCCATCAGCTGCAGGTGCACGATGAGCTCAGGGCCGCGCAGACGCCCCGTCGGGTCGCCCGGTTCGACCGCGAGGTCGAGGACGGCGAGCTCGCCGGCGATGCTCTCGTGCAGGCCCGTGAAGATCGTCGGTGACGTGTGCGCCGGCTCCCAGGGCTCGCCCTGCGCGATCGCCCACACCGCGGGGCGACGGATCACGAACTCGGTCTCGGACGCGGGGTCGATGACGATGAGCTCGGTGTCCTCGGATGCCGCGGCGAGGGCCGTTCGCCGCCCGTCGGCCGGAACGGGGCGCGCGGCGGCGTCCCAGGTCTGCAGCGCCGTGACCGACGTGAAGACCGGCAGGACCTTCCGCCCGTCGGGTGCGGCGACCGTGACGATCGACAGCTCCTGCGTCTTGTCGACCTCGAGTCCGTGTGCCCCGATGCCGTGATCGCCCTTCTCGGCGACGAGCGGGATCAACAGGCGCGCGTCGCGATAGGCATCGACGACGGCGCGTGCGTCGCCCTCTCCGGCACGGAAGGCGAGGAGAGCGGCGAGCAGGGCCGGATCGGCGGACCCGTCGTCACCCGAGTGAGGGTTCGATGCGAAGCTCCGCCCCTCCCACGGGACGCCGGCGGAATCGGCGCCGATGCCGTGGGACCCGTGTCCGGCGAGCCCCTGCCCGCCCTCGGACCCCGGATCGCCGGCGTCGGGGGAAGAGCCGTCAGTGTCCGGCGACATCCAGTGCCTCAGCGAGCGTGAACTGGCCCGCGTACAGCGCCTTTCCGACGATGGCGCCCTCGACGCCGAGGGGCACGAGATCGCGCAGCGCCGCGATGTCGTCGAGGCTGGACACGCCACCCGAGGCCACGATGGGCTTGGGGGTGCGCTGGGTCATCTCGCGCAGCAACTCGATGTTGGGACCGCGCAGCGTGCCGTCCTTCGTCACGTCGGTGACGACGTAGCGGCTGCATCCGGCGTCCTCGAGACGCTCGAGCACAGTCCAGAGGTCGCCGCCGTCGCGCGTCCAGCCGCGGGCCGCGAGGGTCGTGCCGCGCACGTCGAGGCCGACGGCGATGGCCTCGCCGTAGCGGTTGATGACGTCGGCCGCCCACTCGGGGTTCTCCAGCGCCGCGGTGCCGAGGTTGATGCGGCTCGCGCCGCTCTCCAGGGCCGCCTCGAGCGTGCGGTCGTCGCGGATGCCGCCGGACAGCTCGACCTGCACACCCTTGACCTGCTTGATGACCTTGCGCATCACGTTCGCGTTGCTGCCGCGCCCGAAGGCGGCGTCGAGGTCCACGAGGTGGATCCACTGCGCACCCTGGCGGGCGAAGTCGGCCGCGGCGTCGACAGGATCGCCGTAGCTGGTCTCGGTACCGGCCTCACCCTGGGTCAGGCGGACGGCCTTGCCGTCGGCCACATCGACCGCGGGAAGCAGCACAAGTTCGGGCGTGGACGCGAAATCGTTCATGGCTCCTCGCACCCTTCGGCGCATCTCGCCGAGCCGGGGCACGAGGTCACACAGTAGTCGCGCGCAGCCCGTCGATCCAATTGGACAGCAGACGGATGCCGGCTTCGCCCGACTTCTCGGGGTGGAACTGCGTCGCCGCGAGCGGCCCGTTCTCGACCGCCGCGATGAAGGGCGCACCGTAGGTGCACCACGTCACGGACGGCTGAGGGAACGGGGGCGTGACGTCCAGGGACCATTCCTGGGCACCGTAGGAGTGCACGAAGTAGAAGCGTTCGTTCTCGATGCCCTCGAACAGGCGAGAGCCCTCGCCGACGGTAACGGTGTTCCATCCCATGTGCGGCAGGACCGGGGCCTGGAGCTCAGCCACTGTTCCCGGCCACTCGCCCAGGCCCTCCGTGTCGGCGCCGCGTTCGATGCCGCGCTCGAACATGACCTGCATGCCGACGCAGATCCCGAGAACCGGTCGGCCGCCGGCGAGCCGGCGGTCGATGATCTCTCCACCGCGGCTGTCGTTGAGGGAGTCCATGACGGCGCGGAAAGCGCCGACGCCCGGGACCAGCAGCCCGTCCGCGTCGAGCAGCAGCGCGCGGTCCGAGGTGAGGCGCGCGTCGGCACCGGCCTCGATGAGCGCCTTCACCGCGGAGTGGACGTTGCCCGACCCGTAGTCGAGGACGGCGACGGTCGGCTTGCCGGTCACAGTGCGCCCTTCGTGCTCGGGATGCCGTCGACGAGCGGGTCGAGGGCCTTGGCCTGGCGGAACGCGCGGGCCAGCGCCTTGTACTCCGCCTCGGCGATGTGGTGCGGATCACGCCCGCCCAGGACGCGCACGTGCACGGTGAGGGCGGCGTGGATCGAGATGGCCTCGAACGAGTGGCGCACGAGCGAGCCGGTGAAGTGCCCCCCGATGAGGTGCTGCTCGAAGCCTGCGGGCTCACCGGTGTGCACGAGGTACGGCCGGCCGCTGATGTCGACCACGGCCTGCGCCAGCGCCTCGTCGAGCGGGACGAGCGCGTCGCCGTATCGAGCGATGCCCGATTTGTCGCCCAGCGCCTGACGGATGGCCTGCCCCAGCACGATCGAGGTGTCCTCGACGGTGTGGTGGGCGTCGATGTGGGTGTCACCGGTCGCGCGCACCCGCAGATCGGTCAGCGAGTGCTTCGCGAAGGCGGTGAGCATGTGATCGAAGAACGGGACGGTGGTCTGGATGTCGCTCGCCCCGCGGCCGTCGAGGTCGAGCTCGAGCTCGACACGGGATTCGCTCGTCTCGCGGAGGATCGAGGCGGTGCGGAGCGAGGAGGGGCCGGTCATGACCGCGATCCTACCGAGGCGAGGGCGTCGAGGAATGCGGTGGTCTCGTCCTCGGTGCCGGCGGAAACGCGCAGGTGGTGGGCGATACCGACGTCGCGGATGAGCACGCCGCGGTCGTACAGCGCCCTCCAGGTGGCCGCGGGGTCGTCGACCCCTCCGAACAGCACGAAGTTGGTCCAGGACTCGTGCGCGGTGTACCCGAGCGCCGACACGGTGGCCGAGATGCGATCGCGCTGAGCGACGATCTCGTCGACCATCGCGAGCATGGTGTCGGCGTGGCCGAGGGCGGCGGTCGCTGCGGCCTGGGTGAGGGCACTCAGGTGGTAGGGCAGACGCACCAGCCGCAGGGCGTCGACGAACGCGGGGTCGGCCGCGAGATAGCCCACGCGCGCTCCGGCGAACGCGAAGGCCTTGCTCATCGTGCGGGAGACCACCAGGCGCGGGCGTCCGGCCAGCAGCGTCACCGCGGACGGCTCATCGCGCGGCGCGAACTCCTCGTACGCCTCGTCCACGATCACGACTCCATCGGTCGCGTCGTAGACGGCTTCGACCACGTCGAGGCGGAGCGGGGTGCCCGTGGGGTTGTTGGGCGCGCACAGGAAGACGATGTCGGGGCGCTGCTCGCGCACCTGCAAGGCCGCGAATTCGGGGCTCAACGCGAAGTCGTGCTCGCGCTCACCGGCGACCCACCGGGCGCCCGTGGCCCGGGTGAGGATCGGGTACATCGAGTAGGTGGGGGCGAACCCCATGGCCGTGCGGCCAGGGCCGCCGAAAGCCTGCAGGATGTGCTGCAAGACCTCGTTCGAGCCGTTGGCCGCCCAGATCTGCTCGGCGCCCAGGCCGTGGCCGAGATACTGCGCGAATGCCTCGCGGAGCGTGGTGAACTCGCGATCGGGGTAGCGATTGACGTCGCGGAGCGCCCGGGCGACGGCATCCAGGATGTCGTCCGCGACCTCCGACGGAACGGGATGCGTGTTCTCGTTCACGTTGAGCGCCACGGGCAGCGGGGCCTGAGGTGCTCCATACGGGGTCATGCCCCGTAGATCGTCGCGAAGAGGCAGGTCGTCGAGGCGTACGGTCACCTCACCCATCGTAGGCGGCGGCTGCGGTGGTCATTCGCGGATCACGGATGGGAAGATCGCGACGCGTGAGGAACGGGGCGGATGCCGCGGGATACATGAGCGCCGCGAGGAGCCCGCAGTGCGCGCGGGGGCCGCTGCGAAGCCCGTCGGATGTCTCAACGCCGCCGTGAGCCGGCACGTCGTCACGCACGGGGCCGCGTCGAGCCCATCGGATGCCTCGGCGCCGCGGTGGGCCAGCAGGACGTCACGCGCGGGGTGCGCTGCCAAGCCCGTCGGACGCCTCAGCGCCGCGGTGGGCCGGCAGGACGTCTGAACGGCGCGGAAGCCGCGCGGTTGGCGCGCCGCTCGCGATCACGCGGCGGGCGCGCCGCTTGCGATGACGCGGCGGGCGTGCCGCTAGCGATGATGCGGCGGGCTTGAGGTGCGTGGGCGGCGGCTATCAGCCGGCCGGCGTGTACTCGGCGGGGATGGCGATGCGCTGCCCCGCGGCGACCGATCCGCCCGGCAGGGCGTTGAGGCGCGAGATCTCCGCGACGACGTCGCGGGGGTCGGCGCCGGGTGCCAACTCCTCCGCGATCGACCAGAGCGTTTCGCCACTCATGACCGTGATCTCGGCGAAGGAGCCGACCGGGGCGCCTGCGTCGTTCGAGGCGAGCGCAGAGCCGCCGCCCACGATCGCGAGACCGAGTGCCACGACGACCGGCAGCGACGCCAT
Source organism: Microbacterium proteolyticum (assembly GCF_030818075.1). Classification (NCBI taxonomy): domain Bacteria; kingdom Bacillati; phylum Actinomycetota; class Actinomycetes; order Micrococcales; family Microbacteriaceae; genus Microbacterium; species Microbacterium proteolyticum. Next base: position 3,223,995 of record NZ_JAUSZZ010000001.1, read on the forward strand.
GAAAGCGACGACGCGGCGTCCGCGCGGCGTGATGCGCAGGCGCGTGGTGGGAGTGGAGATGGCGATGCTGCTCATGGTGTGCTCCTCGAGTGGGGAGAGATTCGCACTCCTCGCTCGGCCGGGAGGTCGGAGTGCGAATCTGTCTTCCGAATGTATCTTCGATTGACTGGGGGTGTCAAGACCGCCGCTCTCGGAGACGAATCGAACGCGACACGCGCGAACTTCCCGGCGATTCGCCTCGTCGACCGGATACGGTTTCGACACGGAGACCTCATCACCAACCTCCGACATTCGAATTTCCGCCGCCTTTCCGCGGCGCGAGGGGAGCATCAGATGACCGACGCGACGACCGCCGGCCGCGACCGACCTCAGACGCGTCGGCGCAAGAGCCTGAGCGACAAGCAGCTCGCGATCCTCGAGGTCATCCAGCGCTCCATCGCCCGCCACGGCTACCCGCCGAGCATGCGGGAGATCGGCGATGCCGTCGGCTTGAAGTCGCTGTCGAGCGTCACCCACCAGCTCAACCAGCTCGAGCTGAGCGGGTATCTGCGCCGCGACCCGGGGAAGACCCGTGCGATGGAGGTGCTGATCGACCTTCCCGGCGCCGCCGCCGAGAACCCCGCCGACACGGCCCCCGCTCTCGGGGACGCCGCCCTGGTGCCGCTCGTGGGCCGTATCGCCGCGGGTGTGCCCATCACCGCCGACCAGCAGGTGGAGGAGATCTTCCCCCTCCCCCGCCAGCTGGTCGGGAAGGGCGAGCTGTTCATGCTGAAGGTGTCCGGCGACTCGATGATCGACGCGGCCATCTGCGACGGCGACTGGGTGGTCGTGCGATCGCAGGCGAACGCGGAGAACGGCGAGATCGTCGCCGCGATGCTCGACGGCGAAGCGACGGTGAAGACGTTCCGCCGCCGCGACGGTCACACCTGGCTGCTCCCGCGCAACACGGCCTTCGAGCCCATCCTCGGCGACGAAGCAGTGGTGCTCGGCCGGGTGGTCGCGGTTCTGCGCGCGGTCTGAGCGCACTTATCCACAGGCCGCGCCGGAGGAACGGTTCGCGCACCTACGATGACAGCTCACGCAGAGAAAGCGAGAGTCGTGTCCCTTCCCACCCCGCCCGATGGCCCCTCCTCGACCGGCTCCGGCATCGAACCGGCCGGACCCGCCGACGTCCCTGCCGGCGCGGCGACCGGGCCCGTACCCGCGTCCGAATCGGTGGGTGCCGTCGGTTCTCCCGTGCTCCCAGGAACCGAGTCCGCATCCGCGACCGGGTCGGCCGCCCCCGTCGGCGTTCCCGTCCCCGCGGCAGAGCCGCAAGACGGCGGACTCCCCGAGACCGGCGCAGCACCGATGGCCGCTGCCCGACCACGGCGCACCACCGTCATCCTCGGCGCGGCGCTCGCGCTCACTGTGATCGCCGCGGGACTCGCCGCCTTCTGGCTCTCGGCGCAGCTCTCCGACTCGCGTGATCGCATCACCGAGCAGGAGCAGCAGATCCAGGATCAGCAGCGCGAGATCGAGGAACAGCGGGAGATGATCGAACAGAAAACAACAGTTCGGGGCCGCTATGGCCGATCTCTACGCCACGGTCGACCCCCTTGTCGGCCTCCCGTACGCCACCGTCGTCCCGTGGACCCAGATCGAAGCCTTCGCCGACCGCGCCTGGGGGCACCGGCGGAACCCCGCCGCACTGGAGCGCGACACCGGCGACGTGGAGGCGTTCACCGCCGGCCTGGCCGATCGGGTCGCGGTCGCTCGGACCCAGGCCGCCTCGAACGCCTCCGGCAGCCCGTGGGAGGCCGCACTCGACGATCTCGGGCGAGGATGGGTCACGACGACGTTCGACGAGACCAACCGCCCCTGCAACATGGACGTGATGGCGTGCGTCTCGGGGGCGGCCCCCTTCATCGTCCATGTCAGCGCGGATACGCGCGACGACCCCCAGCTGACGGACTGGATCCGCACCGGCGTCGCCTATCACGAGTACGCCCACGTCCTGCAGTTCACCAACCCCGAACCCACGGCGTCCGCCGTCACCGCCTTCGGCGGAGACGTCGAGACCATGGCCGACTGCTACGCCTTGACGGTTCTGGACGGATGGTCGCTGGAGCACGAGGTGCCCATCGACGAATACTCCTACTGGGAGGTCAGCGTGGGCTACGGCTACACGTGCAACGACGAGCAGAAGCAGGTCATCCGCGACTGGGTGGACGGTCTCGGCGTGCAGCTGCGTCCGGTCGGCGCCTGAATCCCCGACCTCCTCGTCGCTGTCGGGGGCTGTCCGTAGGGTGGACCGCATGGCAGACACCCTTCCGTACGGTTCCTGGCCGTCCCCCATCACGCCCGAGTCGGTGGCGAAGTCCTCTCCTCGAGTGGACGGCGCGCTGCTCGTCGGCGACGAGGTCTGGTGGGGCGAGTCCGTCCCCGCCGAAGCAGGTCGCGTCGCGGTCAAGCGCCGACGGGTCGACGGGGTCGTCGAGACCGTGCTCCCTGCCCCCGCGAACGCCCGCTCCGCCGTGCACGAATACGGCGGCGGCTCATGGACGGTATCGGACGACGGAGAGCTGTATTACGTCGAGAAGACCGACCAGCGGGTCTACGCGCTGCGCCCGGGAGAGGCGGCCCGCGCGCTGACGCCCGCCGACGAGGCTGTCCGACACGGTGGCCTGCGCTTCGAGCACGGCGTGCTGCTGGCCATCCGCGAGATGCACGGCGCCGAGCGCCTCCCGGCGCGGGCGATCGTCCGAATCGCGACGGACGGCTCGCAAGCGGTCGACGTCCTCGCCGACGGCAGCGACTTCGTCGCTCAGCCCGCGCTGTCTCCCGACGGGCGCCGACTGGCGTGGATCGCGTGGAACCACCCGGACATGCCCTGGGATGCCACCATCTTGCGCGTCGCCGATCTCTCGACCGGTCTGGTCACCGACATCGCGAGCGGTGAGCGCCGTGCTCCCCTTCAGCCGATCTGGCTCGCCGACGACGAACTGCTCTACGCCGACGATCCCGAGGGTCGATGGAACCTGTTCCGCCGGCCCCTCGGCGGTGAGGCACAGCCGGTCGCCCCGGCGGACGCCGACACCGGCGGCGGACTCTGGGTGCTCGGTACGCGCTGGTTCGCGGCCGCCACCGACGGTCGCATCGTGGCCGTCCGCACGAACGGGGGCGACGAGATCGTCGAGATCTCCCCGTCGGGTGTACGTCTCCTCGACGTTCCCGTGGTGGCCGGGGCCGCGGTGGACGACGCTCGAGGTTCGCGCCTGCTCGTCTCGGGCGCCGATGCCGGCGGACGCTCGGGGCTCTGGCTGGTCGATCTCGACACGGGCGCTGTCGATCTCGTCACCGGCGGCACGGGCTCGTGGGGTGATGAGTGGATGCCGTCGGCCCGCGCCATCGAGACCGACGGGCCGCACGGACCGGTGCACGCCTTTGCGTATTCCCCCACCCATCCCGGCGTCACCGGCCCCGCGGATGAGCGCCCGCCGTACATCGTGCTGGTCCACGGCGGCCCCACATCGCACGTCGGCCCGGCGCCCTCCGCCAAGACCGCGTTCTTCACCAGCCGCGGCATCGGCGTGCTCGACGTCAACTACGGCGGCTCCACGGGCTACGGGCGCTCGTACCGTGACCGGCTGAAGGGCCAGTGGGGCGTCGTCGATGTCGACGACGTCGCCGCCGCGGCATCCGCTCTCGCGGAAGCGGGCGTCGCCGATCCCGGCCGCCTCGCCATCGCGGGCGGCTCGGCCGGCGGGTGGACGGTGCTGGCCGCCGTGACCAACACCGATGTGTTCTCCGCGGGCATCTCCCGCTATGGGGTCGGCGACGCCCGCGCCCTGGCCGAAGACACGCACGACTTCGAAGCGCGATACCTCGATGGTCTGATCGGGCCGCTGCCCGAGGCCGAGTCGGTGTACGTCGAGCGGTCGCCGCTCAGCCGTCCAGAGCGATTCCGGGTGCCGCTGCTCATCCTGCAAGGCAGTGAGGACCGTGTGGTGCCACCGTCGCAGGCCGAGGCGATCCGCGATGCCCTGGGCGCGCACGGAGTGCCCCACGCCTACGTGCTGTACGAGGGCGAGGGACACGGCTTCCGCCGCGGCGAGACGGTGGTGGACTCCCTGCAGCGCGAACTCGGGTTCCTGGGCGCGGTGTTCGGTTTCGAGACACCGGGCATCCCCGCCCTCGAGCTCGACTGAGCGACGGGCGGCGCGACGACCGCCTGCCCGCATAGGCCCACAGCGCCGCCCGCGGCTTGCACCGGAACGTTCGGCATGCTGCCGACGGCCGGAGCGACACCCGAATGTTCGCCGCTGCGAAAGAACCCGGACATGGCGCGGGTCCCCGCGCCGCAGCGCGGGGACCCGCGATCGGTCCGCCGGTCAGGCGGCGAACGGCTCCAACTCGGCCGCGAGACGCGCGCCGACGTGGGCGTGCAGGAACGTGCCGGTCTCCCGGTGCTCCTGCGCCAGGATCAAGCCGCTCTCGTGCACCGCGGACACGAGGTCGCCCCGGTCGTAGGGCACGACGGCCTGGACCTCGACCGCCGGCAGGGGCAGCGCGTCCTCGATGGCCGCGCGCAGCTCCTCGATGCCCTCGCCCGTGCGCGACGACACGAAGATCGCCTTCGGCGCGAGCCCGCGCAGCACGAGACGATCGTCGTCGCCGACCAGATCGGCCTTGTTGAAGACGACGATCTCCTGGCCGAAGTTCGCGTCGACATCGCCCATCACGTCGCGCACCGTCATCAGCTGCGCGGCCGGATCGGGGTGCGATGCATCCACGACGTGCAGGATGACGTCGGCGTCGCCGACCTCCTCCAGGGTCGAACGGAACGCCTCGACGAGCTGGTGCGGGAGGTTCCGCACGAAGCCCACCGTGTCGGTCAGCGTGTACACCCGGCCGTCGCTCGTCTCGGAGCGGCGGACCGTGGCATCCAGGGTCGCGAACAAGGCGTTCTCGACGAGCACGCCCGCGCTCGTCAGGCGGTTCAGCAGGCTCGACTTGCCGGCGTTGGTGTAGCCCGCGATCGCGACGGAGGGGATCGTGTGGCGCTTGCGCTCGGCGCGCTTGGCCTCCCGGGCCGGGGCGAAGTCGCGAAGCTGCTTGCGCAGCTGGGCCATGCGGGTGCGGATCCGACGGCGATCGAGTTCGATCTTCGTCTCACCGGGTCCACGCGAGCCCATACCGGCACCGCCCGCGCCGACCTGACCACCGGCCTGTCGCGACATCGAATCACCCCACCCGCGCAGACGCGGGAGGAGGTACTCGAGCTGGGCGAGCTCGACCTGCGCCTTGCCCTCGCGGCTCTTGGCGTGCTGGCTGAAGATGTCGAGGATCACCGTCGTGCGGTCGATCACCTTCACCTTCACGACGTCTTCGAGCGCGCGGCGCTGGCTGGGGGCCAGCTCGGTGTCGGCGATGACGGTGTCGGCGCCGACGGCGGCGACGATGTCGCGCAGCTCGGCGGCCTTGCCGCGGCCGACGTAGGTCGCGGGGTCGGGGTGCGGACGACGCTGCAGCACGCCGTCGAGGACGACGGCGCCGGCCGTCTCGGCCAGGGCCGACAGCTCGCGCAACGAGTTCTCGGCATCCGTCTGCTCACCCTGCGGGTGCACGCCGACGAGGACGACGTTCTCGAGGCGGAGCTGGCGATACTCGACCTCGGTGACGTCTTCGAGCTCGGTCGACAAGCCGACCACGCGGCGGAGCGCTGCGCGCTCCTCACGGTCCCACTGGTCGCCGTCGGCGTCACCGCCGTACGCGGTGGTGGCATCCTGGAGCGCTTGCGCGGCACCGAAGACCCGGACCCCGCGGTGCGCTTCGGCGCGCGAGAGCACGCGGTCCACCGGGTCCACCGGCGACGCGTCGATGCTCGGGGGTGTGGTCTGTTCGGTCATGTGTTCCTTTCGTCTGCGGGACGTCCCGCATGTTCTGGCACTTTATCCGCCCCGGCGTCGGGAGGGTCGGTCGGATACCCTGGTGTGATGGGGAGCGAGCACTATTTCAGCGCGTCGCCGTCGAGTCCCGAGCACCTGCGTCGCATCCGCGTGACGCTCGCCGGTCGTGAACTCGAGGTCGTCACGGCGCGCGGCGTCTTCAGCCCCGATCACGTGGATGCCGGAACCTCCGTGCTGCTCGCCAACACGCCTCCCCCTCCCGCCGGCGGGCACTTCCTCGACCTGGGGTGCGGGTGGGGTCCGATCTCGCTGTCACTGGCGCTCGCCTCGCCGCACGCGACCGTGTGGGCGGTCGACGTCAACGAGCGTGCTCTCGATCTCGTGAGGCGCAACGCACAGGAACTCGGCCTCACCAATATCAACGCGGTCCGGCCGGAGGATGTTCCCGACGACGTCTCATTCCGCACCATCCGTTCCAATCCCCCGATCCGCGTGGGGAAGAACGAACTGCACGGGATGCTGGAGCACTGGATCCCCCGGCTGTCGGAGCGGTCCGACGGGTGGTTCGTGGTGCAGCGCAACCTGGGTTCCGACTCCCTGCAACGCTGGCTCGCGGCGACGTTCGACGACGGATACAGCGTCCAGCGCGCCGCGACCGGCCGGGGCTTCCGCGTGCTGCGGGTGCGTCGCCACGGCTCGCCGCCGAGCGAGCCGATCGACGTCATCCCCTGACGCGCCCGCGGGGCGGGTTCCGTCGGGATGCCGACGTCTCGCGTTCCGCCGAGGATCACGCATCCCGGCGGCAGCGTTCGCCGAGCGACCGCGTCACCTCACGAGCACCGCGGCGCCCCCGCCGCGAAGCTCCGTCGTCACGCCAGGGCGACCTCGCCGGTGAAGACCAGCGACGCCGGGCCCGACAAGAACACCCGTCCGCCCGAGACCCGCACCCCCAGCGTGCCGCCGGGGGTGTCGACGATCCAGTGATCCGGGGCCGCCGCCCCCGCCCAATGTCGGACGGCCAGCGCGGCCGCGGCGACGCCGGTCCCGCAACTCAGCGTCTCGCCGACCCCGCGCTCGAAGACGCGCAGCCGGATAGCGCCCACGCCGTCGCGCACGAGCGGATCGGCAGGCACGACGAACTCCACGTTCGCCCCGTGGCGGGGTGCCGGGTCGAGCACGGGCTGATACACGAGGTCGAGGCCGTCGAGTTCGGCATCCGAGGACAGCGCGACCACGACATGGGGGTTGCCCACGTCGATGCCGACGCCCGGACGCGCCACTGTCAGACCCTTCGCCCGGACGAGGGTCTCGTCCGCATCCACCGTGAAGACACCGAGATCGACCTCGAATCCGCGATCGCTGCGCGTGAGCGTCTTCACCCCGGCGCGCGTGCCGATGCGCAAACCGTCGTCGATCGAGGCGAGGCCGGTGTCGGTGAGGTAGCGCGCGAAGACGCGCGTGCCGTTGCCGCACATCTCGGCCTTCGATCCGTCGGCGTTGCGGTAGTCCATGAACCACTCCGCGCCGGATGCCGCGGCATCCGCGCCCTCGGGGATCGCGGCCGAGCGCACGACGCGGAGCAGGCCGTCGGCTCCGATACCGAAATGCCGATCGCACAGCGCCGCGACCTGCGCGTCGGAGAGGTCGAGTTCCCCGTCGGGGTCGGCCACCACGACGAAGTCGTTGCCGGTGCCGTGCCCCTTGGTGAACGGAAGTGACGTCATGCGTCCATTCTATGGAGCGGGCGGCGCTCCCCCGGGTGGTCAGCCGGCCGGAGGCGGTCCCCCCGGGCCATCGACGATCAGCCTCTTGCCGGTGGCCCACGTGTCGAAGGACTCGTATCCGAGCGCGTCGTAGAGGCCGCGGGCGCCGACGTTGTCAGGGCGGACCATCAGCTGCACCTTCGGGCAGCCCATCCGCTCGAGCAGACGCTCGGCCTCGTCGACGAGGGCGCGGGCGATGCCACGGCCTCGGTGAGAGGGCGCAGTGGCGAGGTAGTACAGCCAGCCGCGGTGTCCGTCGTACCCGGCCATGACGCTGCCCACCACGGCGCCGCCATCGGTCGCGACGAGGAACAACTCCGGCTGCACGGTCAGCTTGCGGCGGATGTCGGCGTACGGGTCGTTCCAGGGGCGCGTCAGACCCGCCGCCTCCCAGAGCGTCACGACGTCCGTCTCTTCCCCGGGTTCGAATGCGCGGATGGCAACGCTCACGATCGGTCCTCTTCTGCCGATGCGAGGGTCGCGGCATCCGTCGTCCTCGCGTCGAGCCATCGGGCGTCGGCGTAGCGCCGGAACCACGACACCTGCCGACGGGCGTAGCGGCGGGTGAGCGCCTGGGTCTCCGCGATCGCGTCGTCTCTCGTCACGTCGCCCCGCAGCTGTGCGAGGGCCTGCGCGTAGCCGATGGCGCGCCCGGCCGTGGCCCCCCGCTCGAGCCCTTCCTCCCGGAGAGCGGCGACCTCGTCGAGAAGTCCCGTCGCCCACATGTGCTCGACGCGAGCATCGAGAAGGGGAACCAGTTCATCCCGGTCGATCCGCGTGGCGAGGATGCGTGTGGACGGATGCCACAGCACCGGCGCCTCCGGGAGGGCTCCACCGTGCGTGTCCCCGCCTTGCGCCAGAACCTCGAGCGCGCGGACCACCCGCCGGCCGTTGCGGGGGTCGATCCGCTCGGCCGCGGCCGGGTCGGTCGCGCGGAGCCGCGCATACAGCGCGCCCGCCCCGTGGCTCTCCAGCTCCTCCTCCAGTCGTCTGCGCAGCTCCTCGTCGCGCGGAGGGAAGCGGAAGTCCCAGAGGACGCTGGAGACGTACAGGCCCGATCCCCCGACTAGAACCGCGTCGGCGCCCCGCGCATGGATCTCGGCGATGGCCGTGCGGGCGGCCTGTTGATACCAGGCCACCGCGGCCTCGTCGGTCACCGCGAGAACGTCGAAGAGGTGATGCGGGATGCCGCGCCGCTCGGCCACGGGGACCTTCGCCGTGCCGATGTCCATGCCGCGGTACACCTGCATGGCATCCGCGTTGACGATCTCGGCGGGCGTGCCCCGGGCCGCGAGGGCCTCGGCGAGATCGAGCGAGAGGCCGGTCTTCCCGGTCCCCGTGGCGCCGACGACCGCCCAGAGACGGCGCGCGGTCACACGCCGACGCGGAGGGTGGGGAAGCCCCAGCGAGACCGCGCGCGGCGCGCCCGCCTCGCCCGGGACTGCGGGCACACCGCAGGACTCGGCCTGCGAACGGTCCCACGCGTCACCCGCGCGGGTGCGGCGGATGCGCAGCGGTGCCCCGTCGGGAGCGTCGGCCAGGAGATGGAAGGGGGCCGCGTGCGTCACCGTGACCGAGACGACGTCGCCCGGTCGCGGGCGCGGCGAGTCCTCGGGCAGCTCGAAGTGCACCAGCCGGTTGTCTTCGGCGCGACCGGTGAGCCGGTGCGTCTCGGCGTCCTTCTTGCCCTCGCCGGTCGAGACGAGCACCTCGAGCGTGCGACCGAGCTGCTTCTGGTTCTCTTCGGCCGAGATGCGGTCCTGCAGCGCCACGAGACGCTCGAAGCGCTCCTGGACGACCGCCTTGGGCACCTGGTCGGCCATCGTGGCCGCGGGCGTGCCCTCGCGGATGGAGTACTGGAAGGTGAAGGCGCTCGAGAAGCGGGACGCCTCCACGACGCGCATCGTCTCGAGGAAGTCCTCCTCGGTCTCGCCGGGGAAGCCGACGATGATGTCGGTCGTGATGGCGGCGTTCGGAATGCGCTCGCGCACGCGGTCCAGGATGCCGAGGAACTTCTCGCTGCGGTACGAACGCCGCATGGCCTTGAGGATGCGGTCGGACCCGGACTGCAGGGGCATGTGCAGCTGGGGCATGACCGCCGGGGTCTCGGCCATGGCCGCGATGACGTCGTCGGTGAAAGCCGCCGGGTGGGGGCTGGTGAAGCGGATGCGTTCGAGACCCTCGATCTCGCCCGCGGCGCGCAGAAGCTTGCCGAAGGCGAGGCGGTCGCCGAACTCCACGCCGTAGGAGTTGACGTTCTGGCCGAGCAGGGTGACCTCGATTGCACCGTCCTCGACGAGCAGGCGGATCTCGTTCAGGATGTCGCCGGGACGCCGGTCCTTCTCCTTGCCGCGAAGGCTCGGGACGATGCAGAACGTGCAGGTGTTGTTGCACCCGACCGAGATGGACACCCAGCCGCTGTGGACCGAGTCGCGCTTCGTGGGAAGGGTGGAGGGGAAGATCTCCAGCGACTCGAGGATCTCGAGTTCGGCTTCGCCGTTGTGGCGGGCACGCTCGAGCATTCCTGGCAGCGAACCCATGTTGTGCGTGCCGAACACGACATCGACCCACGGCGCCTTCTGCTGCACGGCATCCTTGTCCATCTGGGCGAGGCACCCGCCGACGGCGATCTGCATACCCGCGTGGGCGTCTTTCCGGGACTTGAGATGACCGAGCGTGCCATACAGCTTGCCGGCCGCATTGTCGCGGACAGCGCAGGTGTTGATGACCACGACGTCGGCCTCGGTGCCGGCGTCGGCGCGCACGTACCCCGCGCTCTCGAGCGAGCCGGAGAGGCGCTCGGAGTCGTGGACGTTCATCTGGCAGCCGAAGGTGCGCACTTCGTAGGTACGCGGTCCCCGGTCGCCGTGCGCGGCGGGGGACGGCGCGATCAGCGTCGGGGTGGAAACGGGGGTGGTCATGATGCCTGCCAGTCTAAACGGCGCGCTTCGGAGCCCGCGCGGGATGAGCCCGTCTCGAGAGCCCTCCTCGAGAGCCCTACTCGTCGGGGGTGAATCGCACCCCCGAGGCGGGGCGGGCGAACGAGCGCGCGCGCCCGATGCCGGCCTCATCCAGCGCCGTGCGCGCGGCCGTCAGGGCGACCGACGAGGGGTAGCCGCGGCGTCCGAGTTGTCCGGCGAGGCGACGCAGAGCCGTGTCGAAGTCCGCTCCCACGACACCGCGAACCTTCGAGCGAGCGAAGTCCAGCGCCCGATCGGCGTCGTCGTCGGGCAGCGCGGCGAGGGCGGCGTCCGCGATGTCACGGGGGATGCCCCGCTTGCGCAGCGTCTCCGCGACGGCGCGACGCCCCTCGCCCTTCTTCTCGACCGCCGACATCGCCAACTGCTCCGCGACGGTCGCGTCGTCGAGGTAGCCGAGGTCGACGAACCGGTCGATGATCTCTTCGACGATGACGTCGTCGACGCCCTCGATTCCGCGCAGCACCCCGCGCGCTTCCGACAGCGACAACGATCGCGACCGGAGCTTACGCAGCAACACGGCCTCGGCCTGCTCCCGCGCCTCCGCCCAGGTCGCTTCATCTCCGGGAGCCGCCCCGTGATTCCCCTCATGGTGGCCGCGGACCGCGAAGCGGTCGTCGTCGTGAATCGAGGACCCCACTTCGCGCAGGGGACGCAGCCGAGGAGGTCGACCCGGGGGCCGACCCTCCACATCGACCGTGTCGCCGGCGGCGGCGCCACTGACGGGGGTCGCACGGTTGCGCCCGACCGACGGGGTCGTACGGTCGCGCCCGACCGAAGGGTGTGCGGCGACGGATCGGTCGCGCGCACCGAAGAGCGGGATGACGGGGGCGAGCGCATCGCCCGCCCCCGCACGCGGAAGCCCGCGGATCACCCGCTCCCCGTCGGCGGCACCCGACGATGAGCGGCCGACTCCGCCCCGGCCTCCGGATGCAGTGACCGGGCGACGGCCCGAATCGTTGTCGTCGTCGGTCATCAGGCCGGGCGACGCGCGGCCAGCTCGTCGTCGGCGGAAACCACGGCCGGCGCCCCGCCGATGCCGAGCTTGGTCTTGATCTTCGACTCGATCTCGGCCGCGATGTCGGGGTTCTTGATCAGGAAGTTGCGGGCGTTCTCCTTGCCCTGCCCGAGCTGCTCGCCCTCGTAGGTGTACCAGGCACCCGACTTCTTCACGATCGCGTGCTCCACGCCGAAGTCGATGAGGCTCCCCTCGCGCGAGATGCCCACCCCGTAGAGGATGTCGAACTCGGCCTGCTTGAAGGGCGGGGCCATCTTGTTCTTCACGACCTTGACGCGGGTGCGGTTTCCCACGGCCTCGGTCCCGTCTTTCAGCGTCTCGATGCGACGGATGTCCAGGCGGACCGAGGCGTAGAACTTCAGCGCCTTTCCACCGGCCGTGGTCTCGGGCGAACCGAAGAACACACCGATCTTCTCGCGCAGCTGGTTGATGAAGATCGCCGTGGTCTTGGTGGTGTTCAGGCCACCCGTGAGCTTGCGCAGGGCCTGCGACATCAGTCGCGCCTGGAGGCCGACGTGCGAATCGCCCATCTCCCCCTTGATCTCGGCCTCGGGGACGAGCGCTGCGACCGAGTCGATGACGACGAGGTCGATCGCGCCGGAGCGGATCAGCATGTCGGCGATCTCGAGGGCCTGCTCACCGGTGTCGGGCTGCGAGACGAGGAGGGCGTCGATGTCGACGCCGAGCTTCTTGGCGTACTCGGGGTCGAGCGCGTGCTCGGCGTCGATGAACGCGGCGATTCCGCCGGCCCGCTGGGCGTTGGCGATGGCGTGGAGCGTGAGGGTCGTCTTTCCCGACGACTCCGGACCGTAGATCTCGATGATGCGGCCGCGCGGCAGACCGCCGATGCCCAGGGCGACGTCGAGGGCGACGGAGCCCGTGGGAATGGTCTCGATGGGCGCACGATCGTCGCTGCCCAGTCGCATGACCGAGCCCTTTCCGAACTGACGGTCGATCTGGGCGAGGGCCGACTCAAGGGCCTTCTCGCGTTCTGCGGGTGAGGGCATGACATCTTCTTTCTGATCGCGTTCCGGTCGCCTATAGGCTGTCGCGCTCCCCACCGACGGTGGGCCGGCCCGACAAGGCGTTCAGGTGTCGTTCGACGTCTTCCACGTTAGGGAGGGCCTCCGACATTGGTGTCGGGAAGCCCCTCGAATGGGGACGAACGCGTCACTTTCCCTGCTGTGTAGGAGCCTACGCCTGGATCGAACGTAGTTTCGATGACACGCCGGGAAGTTATGTACGAACGCCGTCGAAGGCCGCACGCGAGATCGACACTCACTCCCGGGGCCGCCGACGAACGGCACGCAGGCGGGGCAGGGGGAGACGCGACGTGATCACGGCCGCGCACCGCCCCGGTAGCGAGGAGGCGGCATCCGTCATGCCTGTTCGCAGAAAGCCAGCACGACCGCAGATTTCGAGGGTGATCCTGCGAGGATCGTCCCTCACTGCGTGCAGACGACATAGCCGACGGGGCGGTGCAGACGCAACGGAGCGGTACAGACGCGACGATGCGGTGCAGACGCGACGACGCGGTGCAGACGCGTCGGCATGGTGCAGACGCGACGGGGCAGTGCAGACGCGGCGGTACGGTGCAGACGCGGCGGTACGGTGCAGACGCGACGGTAGGCGGGAGCCGCGTCCGTCGCCCTCGGTGGCATCGGGCGCGCGTCGACGAGGTGCGGGCCGCGCGCGGCGCCCCTCCGGGCGCACAAGGCCCCACCGATCGAGGGGGCGGTGGCGGTCCGTTGAGCAGACCGCAAGCGAGTCGTCGCTGCCGGCTCAGGACCGGCGGGGATCCAGACGACCCACGCCGTAGCGCCGGTTGTCGGGCACGTCGGTCTCTTCGCACAACGCCAGCCAGACCTCTCGCGGGTCGATCCCCGCAGCCAACGCATCGACGCTCGTCCGCCCGCCGACGGCGGAGAGGACGAGATCGGTCATCAAAGAACCCGCACGCGCACCGAACTCGTCGGCGACGGCGCGATCGAACTCGCTACGACGCATGCCCGCGCGCGCTCAGCGCAGCGAGAGCTCCGGCTCGACGGACGCCACCAGCTCGTCGGGAACGACGTCGGGGAAGGTCTGCAGACCCTCGAGCACCGACAGGCGGTCGCCGACCTGGCGCATGATGGTCGAGATGGGCACGTCGAGTGCCTCGGCCACCGACGCGAGGATCTCGCTCGAGGCCTCCTTCTGACCGCGCTCGACCTCGCTGAGGTAGCCGAGGGCGACGCTCGCGCGGCTGGCGACCTGGCGGAGGGTGCGCCCCTTCTGCTGGCGGAGGTCACGCAGGACTTCGCCGATCTCTTGACGAACCAGGATCATTTCAGGGCCCTCCTCACTGCTGATTCCGTTGCCGCCCGTCGGGGCGACCATGAAATATCGTCTGTGGCCACCCTAATGCCGCGCGCTGTGCACCGGATGGGAATCGCTGGACGAAACCAGGATGTGCCATGATTTGTTCCCGCTCTCGGGATCGGCTCCGCGCCGATCAATGGTCACAGGGCGGCCAGGGCACGACGGATCGCCAAGTGGGCGCTCTCGCGCCGGATGCGTTCCCGGTCACCGGCGATGACGAGCGAGTCCACTCTCGTGCCGAGAGGCGTGGAGACCGCGATGTGCACCGTTCCCACAGGTTGGCCGTCTTGCTCATCGGGTCCGGCGACGCCGGTCGTGGCGATCCCGACGTCGGCGGCGACACCATCGCGGCCGAGGACATCGCGGACGCCGCGGGCCATCTGCCGTGCGACGCGGGGGTGGACGGCGCCGTGCGCTTCGAGCAGGGCGTGGTCCACGCCGAGCACACCGTGCTTCACGTCCGTCGCGTACGCCACCACTCCCCCGCGCACGACGCGCGAGGCTCCCGGCACGTCGACGAGGGAGGAGACGACGAGCCCGCCCGTCAGCGACTCGGCGACGGCGACGGTCCAGCCCAGCTCGGCGAGGCGATCCAGTAGAAGGCCCGCGCTCTCTCGAGGCGTGCGGACGACGGTCTCGTCGAAGTCGTCGGGAACGCTGTCGATCATCGATCGCCGCGTGCTTTCCGCGCGGCGCGCGCCTCCGTGACGATGTAGTCGATACCCGAGGCGATGGTCAGGACCACCGCGATCGTCATCGTGACGACGCTCGCCCACCACACCGTCGCCTGCCAGGCTCCGGCATCCGAGAGGCTCGCGAGCGGGAGGAGGGCGATGGACAACGCCACCGCCTGGAAGACGGTCTTGAGCTTGCCCATCCAGGCGGCCGCAAGCACATGGTCGCTGACGACCACGAAACGATAGACGGTGATACCGATCTCGCGCACGAGGACGACGATCGTGACCCACCAGGGCAGCTCGGCGAGGATCGAGAGCCCGACGAAGGCGATGCCGGTGAGAGCCTTGTCGGCGATCGGATCGAGGAGCTTCCCGAGGTCGCTGACGATGTTGTAGCGACGCGCGAGGTAACCGTCGACACCGTCCGTGGCGATCGCCACGATGAACAGCACCGCGGCCGCCCACCGCAGCCCTCCGCCCGCTCCCCCGTCGGCCAGGAGCAGCCACAGGAAGAGCGGTGCGCACAGGATGCGCACGATCGTGATGGCGTTGGGCAGCTGGGGGTGCACGCTCATCAGTCGCGTCCCGTCAGCTGCCAGGCGTCTTCCGATCCCTCGTCGTCGTCGGCGTTCACGACCGGCAGACCGTCGAACTGCGCCTCGATGGGGTCTTGGGCGTAGCGGTCGTCATCGCCCGCCGGCGCGGCGGCGGCCGGTGCCTCGTCGCCGCGCAGGCGCGCCATCACCGCCGGCAGTTGCTCGTTCGTGACGAGCACGTCGCGTGCCTTCGAGCCCTCGGAAGGGCCGACGATCTCGCGCGATTCCAGCAGGTCCATGAGGCGCCCGGCCTTGGCGAAGCCGACACGGAGCTTTCGCTGCAGCATCGACGTCGAACCGAACTGCGTCGACACCACCAGCTCGGCGGCGGCGAGGAGCAGCTCGAGGTCGTCTCCGATGTCGGCGTCGATCTCCTTCTTCTCCGCCGCCGCCTGGACGTCGGCGCGGTACTCGGGGCGTGCCTGCTGCGTGACGTGCGCGACGACTTTCTCGATCTCCTGCTCGCTCACCCACGCGCCCTGCACACGGAGCGCCTTCGATGCTCCCATCGGCAGGAACAACCCGTCGCCCTGACCGATCAGACGGTCGGCACCCGGCTGGTCGAGGATGACGCGGGAATCGGTGACACTGGTGACCGCGAACGCGAGACGAGAGGGGACGTTGGCCTTGATGAGGCCGGTCACCACGTCGACGGAGGGCCGCTGCGTGGCCAGGACGAGGTGGATGCCGCTGGCGCGGGCCAGCTGCGTGATGCGCACGATCGAGTCCTCGACGTCGCGCGGCGCGACCATCATGAGGTCGGCGAGCTCGTCGACGACGACCAGCAGGTACGGGTACGGCTTGAGGACCCGCTCGCTCCCCGCCGGGAGCTGCAGCTCCCCGGCGACCACGGCACGGTTGAAGTCGTCGATGTGGCGGAAGCCGAACGACGCCAGGTCGTCGTACCGCATGTCCATCTCCTTCACGACCCACTGCAGCGCCTCGGCGGCCTTCTTGGGGTTCGTGATGATGGGCGTGATGAGGTGCGGAACGCCCGCGTAGGAGGTCAGTTCGACGCGCTTGGGGTCGATGAGCACCATTCGCACGTCCGACGGCTTCGCCCGCATCAGCAGGCTCGTGATCATCGAGTTCACGAAGCTCGACTTGCCCGAGCCGGTGGAGCCGGCCACCAGCAGGTGGGGCATCTTGGCGAGGTTGGCCACGACGAACCCGCCACCGACGTCCTTGCCGACGCCGATGGTCATGGGGTGGGTGGAGGTGGTCGCCGCATCCGACCGGAGGATGTCTCCCAGCGTCACGATCTCGCGGTCGGCGTTCGGGATCTCGACACCGATCGCGCTCTTGCCCGGAATCGGCGCGAGGATGCGCACCTCGTTGGAGGCCACGGCGTACGCGATGTTGTTGGTCAACGCGGTGATGCGCTCGACCTTGACGCCGTGTCCGACCTCGATCTCGTATTGCGTCACCGTCGGTCCGCGGGAGAACCCGGTGACCCGGGCGTCGACCTTGAACTGCTCCATGACGCTCTCGATGGCGGCCACGACGGCGTCGTTGGCCGCCGAACGCGCCTTCGGCGGGGTGCCGCTCGCGAGCGCCGCGACGGAGGGGAGCCGGTAATTGGCGGCCGGCGGCGCTCCGGCGTTGTCACCGCCCAGCCCCGAGATCCCGGGCAGATCGTCGTCGCCGCCGTCGTCGACGACGGGCGAATCGTCGTGCAGCCCGCGGCCCGACACCGCCTGCTGCAGCACGCGCGGGTCGATGACCTCGGTCAACGCGTCCGGCGCCGGCGGGCGCGGAGGCGTCGGCGCGGGCGGCGCGACGGGTTCGGGCGCGACGACGGGCGACTCGAAGCCGCCCTGCGGCGTTCCCGGAGACAGCAACGCGGTGAGGTCGTCGGACCCGAGGGATCCATCGGCATCCTCTTCGCGCCCTGACTTGTTGCGACGCCACCAGGGGAGGGACTTCTCGGCCGGCTCGTCGTCGTCGTCGACGGGTAGCGCCTTCGTCGACGGATCGGGACGCTCGGTGCGTTCGACGCCGAACATCCAGGCGTACAGGTCGCCCAGACGGCGACCGATGCGGTTCGGCGGCGTCTTGGTGAGGATGAGGATGCTCAGCACGGCGAGCAGCGACAACGCGATGTACGCACCGACATCGCTCAGCAGGAGGGCGAGCGGCTCGCCGACGATCCACCCGGAGATCCCGCCCGCGGGGCTCAACGCCGGGAGGCCGCCCTGGTTGGGCACCGGTCGGTCACCCGCGACGTGGAGGAATCCGGCGAGGGCGACGACCAGAAGGCCGAAGCCGATGCCCACTCGACCGTTGTCGTGGACCGAGGCGGGGTGACGGAACAGCCATCCGGCGAGCAGGAGCAGCAGGACGGGAAGCACGAACGCGACGCGCCCGAAGAGGGCGCCGAAGCTGTACGCGCTGATGAGCGCCGCGGCATCCGTCCCGATGAAGAACCACTCGACGACCGCACCGATGACGGCGAGCACGACGAGGAAGAACGGGAACCCGTCGCGGCGCTGGTCGCGCTCGAGGCTCTCGGGTCCGAACGCGCGGAACATTCCGCCTACGCCGTGGGCCACAGCCATCCACGCGCGAACGGCCAGCGCGGGCTTCTCGGGCTCGTCGACGTAGCGCTTGGGCGCGGGAGCGGGGGCCTTGGACCGCGACGACCCCTTCGCGGGGGCGCGGCCGCCGGACGGGGACGAGGTGCGAGCCATTCCTCCACGGTAGGCGGGACCTCCGACATTCGCCCGCACCGACGCGGGCTTCAGCTCAGACGCTTGACCATGACGTCGCGCCCGATCCCCCGGCGCACCACCGCGAACCCCTCCGTGCGGTACAGCGAGACCGCGTAGTTGTCGCGCTCGACGCTGAGGCTGATGCGCGCGTAACCCTGGCCGCGCGCGTGATCGACCAGTCGCCTCAGCAGCGCCCGCCCGGTCCCGTGCGCACGCCACACCGGCCGCACGCCGATGATGAGCTCGGGCACCCCGGTGCCCACCCACCCGAACCCCGGTTCGTCGCGCGGGAACATGCGGTACCAGGCCGCTCCCACCGGCTCTCCGCCGGGCGACTCGGCGATGAAGCCGGCGTCGCCCGGGCGGAGCCACCCGGCGATGTACCGGCGGTAGTCGGGACTGCTGATGATCTCGTGCCGCGGTCGTGCCCCGCCGGCGCGCCAGTTAGCGGCCTCGACGGCCATATCGGCGAGGAAGACGCCGTCGGACCGGAGCGCCGCGCGGATCGGGAGAGCGGGCATGCCCGCATGATATCGACAGCACCGCTCGCCCGAGAACGGCGCCACCCGGCGACCGCGGTCGCCACGTTCCGCCGCGTGAGATGGCCCGCGAACCGCGAAGCGCCGCGGGCGGACCCGCGGCGCTTCGGAAGTTCTCAGGCCTCGATGACCAGCGGCACGATCATGGGCCGGCGACGCAGCGACTGGTTCACCCAGCGGCCGATCGTGCGGCGCACGACCTGCGAGAGGGCGTGATTGTCGCGCACGCCCGACTTGGCGGCCTCGGTGAGCGCTGCCGCGATCTTCGGCTTGACGCTGTCGAAGACCTTGTCGTCTTCCGCGACACCGCGGGCATGGATGTCGGGGCCCGACACGATCTTGCCCGTCGCCGAGTCGACCACGACGATCACCGAGATGAAGCCCTCCTCGCCGAGGATCCGGCGGTCCTTGAGGTCGGCATCCGTGATCTCGCCCACCGAGGAGCCGTCGACGTAGACGAAGCCGATGTCGATCTGGCCGACGACCTCGGCGACGCCGTCGCGCAGGTCGACGACGGGTGCCGTTCTCGCCGAGGATCGTGTTCTTCTCGGGGATCCCGGTCTCGCGCGCGAGCTTGGCGTTGGCCATGAGATGGCGGTACTCGCCGTGCACGGGGAGGACGTTCTTGGGCTTGAGGATGTTGTAGCAGTAGAGCAGCTCCCCGGCGGCGGCGTGACCCGAGACGTGCACCTTCGCGTTGCCCTTGTGCACGACGGTCGCGCCGAGCTTGGTCAGCCCGTCGATCACGCGGTAGATCGCGTTCTCATTACCGGGGATCTGACTGGATGCCAGGATGATCGTGTCACCCTCGCCCGGTTCGATCGCGTGGTCGAGGTTGGCCATGCGGCTGAGCACCGCCATGGGCTCGCCCTGCGACCCGGTCGACATGTAGACGATCCGGTCGTCGGGCAGATCGCGGGCCTTCTTGTAGTCGATGAGCACACCCTCGGGCACGTTGAGGTACCCCAGGTCGGCCGCGATCCCCATGTTGCGCACCATGCTGCGTCCCAGCAGCGCCACGCGGCGCCCGTTGGCGTGCGCGGCGTCGAGCACCTGCTGAACGCGGTGGACGTGGCTCGAGAAGCTCGCGACGACCACCCGCCGCGGAGCCCGCGCGATGACCTGGTCCAGCACGGGGCCGATCGCCCGTTCGGTGGCCGTGAAGCCGGGGACGTCGGCGTTGGTCGAGTCGACCAGGAACAGGTCGACGCCCTCTTCGCCGAGCCGGGCGAACGCGCGCAGGTCGGTGATGCGGCCGTCGAGGGGCAGCTGGTCCATCTTGAAGTCGCCGGTGGCGAGGACGAGACCCGCGGGCGTG
Source organism: Microbacterium proteolyticum (assembly GCF_030818075.1). Lineage (NCBI taxonomy): Bacteria > Bacillati > Actinomycetota > Actinomycetes > Micrococcales > Microbacteriaceae > Microbacterium > Microbacterium proteolyticum. Next base: position 3,243,847 of record NZ_JAUSZZ010000001.1, read on the forward strand.
CGGATCGCCACGGCGAGGGCGTCGGGGATGGAGTGGTTGACCGCGACGAACTCGAGGTCGAACGGGCCGACCTGCTCGCGCTGGTCTTCCTTGACGGTGAGCGTGTACGGACGGATGCGGTGCTCTTTGAGCTTCGCCTCGATGAGGGCGAGCGTGAGCCCCGACCCGATGAGGGGGATGTCGTTCTTGAGCTTGAGCAGGTACGGCACCGCGCCGATGTGGTCTTCGTGGCCGTGGGTGAGCACGACGCCGACGATGTCGTCGAGACGGTGACGGATCGGCTCGAAGTCGGGCAGGATCAGGTCGACGCCCGGCTGGTGCTCCTCGGGGAACAGCACGCCGCAGTCCACGACGAGCAGCTTGCCCTCGTACTCGAACACCGTCATGTTGCGGCCGACCTCGCCGAGGCCGCCGAGCGGGATGACGCGCAGGGTTCCGGGGGCGAGCGCGGGGGGATCGTAAACGGTCGTGGGCATATGTGCCTCCTCGGATGCCACCTCGTGGCATCCCTTCGTGTGGCGTCCTTGGCCGCGGATCGGCGGACGCCGATGTCTATCGCGTGGTGCCGTGCACCTTCGGCAGGGCACCGCCGGCGGCCGCGTTGCGGTCGGGGCGGAAGTTGGAGAAGTCGGCGCCGGCCACGTTCTTGACGAGCGCGAGCTCGTCTTCGATCACGGCGGCCTCCCACTCTTCGGGGCCGACCAGGGGCAGGCGCACGCGCGGGCTGCCGATGCGCCCCAGGCCGTGCAGGATGTACTTCGCCGCGACCGTACCCGGCACATGCGTCATGACGGCGCGCACGAGCGGCTCGAGGCTCTTGTGGGCGGCGGTGGCCGAAGCGAGATCGCCGGCGTTCACGGCATCCACGATCGTGCGGTAGGGAGCTGCGGCGATGTTCGCCGTCACTCCGATGAGGCCCGAGGCGCCGATCGACAGGTGCGGGAGCACATTCGCATCGTCGCCCGAGAAGTACATCAGGTCGGTCTGGTTGAGCACGCGGCTGACCTCGCTGAAGTCGCCCTTGGCGTCTTTGATCGCGAGGATGTTGGGGTGCTTGGCCAGGCGCAGGATCGTCTCGTACTTGATCGGCACGCCGGTGCGGCCGGGGATGTCGTAGAGGATCACCGGCAGGTCGGTCGCGTCGGCGACGAGCCGGAAGTGCGTCAGGATGCCGGCCTGCGTGGGCTTGTTGTAGTACGGCGTGACGATCATGATGCCGTCGGCGCCGGCCTTCTCGCTGGCCTTGTACAGCTCGATGGCATGGGCGGTCTCGTTCGACCCGCCGCCCGTGATGATCTTGGCGCGTCCGGCAGAGACGCTCTTGCCGACCTCGACCAGGCGCAGCTTCTCGGGGTCGGTGAGCGTGGAGGTCTCCCCCGTCGTCCCGGTGACGACGATTCCGTCCGCACCGGCGGTGATGACGTCGTCGATGTGCTTCTCGGTGGCCGCCCAATCGACTTCGCCGTCGGCGGTCATCGGAGTGATGAGCGCGACGAGCACCTGACCGAAGGGATTGGCGGAGTGCGTCATGCCTCCAGGCTATCGGTTCGGCGCCGTCCCTCCCCCGGCAGGCCCGCCCTGTGGGTGAACATTCGGCGACCTCGGCGCCCCTAGGGTGGCGGCATGACCTGGACCACCCGCGCGACGCGCACCGTCTACGAGAACCGCTGGATCCACGTGCGCGAAGACGACGTCACCGGTCCGCACGGCGACGGGATCTACGGCGTCGTGCGGATGCAGCACCCCGCGGTCTTCGTCGTCGCGCTGGACGATCACGACCGCGTGTGCTTCGTCGACCTGGAGCGCTACACCACCGGGCGCTCGCTCGAGGTCCCGGCGGGCGGGACCGACGGGGAGGACCCGCTCGCCGCCGCACAGCGCGAATTGCGCGAGGAGACCGGGGTCACAGCATCCGAATGGCACTCGCTCGGCCGCATGAACGCCCTCAACGGCATCGCCGACGCCCCCGAACACGTCTTCCTCGCGCGGGGCCTGACGATTGCGGATGCCACGGCGTCGCAGCACGAGGAGGGCATCGACGCCGTGCGGTGGGTGCCGTTCTCCGAGGCTCTCGCCCTCGTCGCCGACGGGACCATCAGCGACGGGGAGACGATCGCGGCGCTGGCATTCGCGGGCATCCGGATGGGGCGGTTCCGGTAGAGCGCGGGCTCCCGCTCTACGGCTCGGATCTCGCTCCGGGAGCGGTACTCCCCGGAGCCCCGCTCCCGCGGCCACGGCCGTTCGCCCGGAGCGTGACTCAGCGGCCCCGGGCGGCCGCTCGCACGACCACGGCATCCGGGAGGAGGCGGGAGACCGCGACGAGTAGGGTGTAGCGCACCGACGGCACGCTGACGCTTCGTCCGCGAGCGGCCGCCCGCAGGCCCGCACGCACGACCGCCGACGCGTCGAGCCACAGCCCGGGCGTCACCCCCTCCTGTCCGGGTGGGAGACCGAGCCGCTCGTGGAAGTTCGTGTGCACGAAACCCGGGCACACGGCCGTGACGGTGACGCCGCGCGGACGGTAGACCACGTTCGCCCAGCGGCTGAAGGAGATCAGCCAGCCCTTCGCCGCACCGTAAGTGCCACGGGGCACGAACCCGGCGACCGACGCCACGTTCACGATGCGCCCGCGCCCGCGCGCGAGCATCGGACCGAGGGCGGCGTGGGTCAACCGCATGGCCGCCTCGACGTGCAGCCGCAGGTGACGTACCTCGTCGTCGATCGCGTTCCTCTCGAAACCCAGATCGAGACCGAACCCCGCGTTGTTGACGAGCACGTCGACGCCCTCGCCGAGCCGTGCCTCCACCCGGGCGAGCCCGTCGGCGTCGAGCAGATCGGCGACCAGCACCTCCGTACGCACCGCCTCACGAGCGGCCAGTTCGTCGGCGAGCGCATCGAGCGCGGCTCCGTCGCGGGCCACCATCACCAGGTCGGCTCCGCGAGCGGCGAGTTGCCGCGCGAATTCGGCGCCGAGTCCGCTGCTCGCGCCGGTGATGAGCGCGGTCACCACGTCAGCGCGCCGACCGGTAGGTCTCGAAGCGGTACCGGATGCCGCTGGACGAGGTGTGCCAGCCCTCGGCGGGGTCGGCGGCATCCCGCTCCCATCCGTCGATCGCGGGGGCGTAGGTGTCGCCGTCGACCGCGAGGTCGAGGCGAGTGAGTTCGATGACGTCGGCTCGATGCACCGCCTCCGCATACAGCCGTCCCCCGCCGATGATCCAGACGGTGTCCCCCCGGGCGAGGGCGAGGGCGGCGTCGAGCGATGCCGCGGGTTCCGCGCCGTCGGCGTTCCAGTCCGGCGAGCGGGTCACCACGATGTTCCGGCGGCCGGGCAGCGGCCGGAATCGGGGCGGCAACGACTCCCACGTGCGGCGGCCCATGATGACGTCGGACGCACCGGTGACCTGACGGAAGTGGGCGAGGTCTTCCGGCACGTGCCAGGGCATGCCGCCATCGGCACCGATGACGCCGCCGTCCGCCTGGGCCCAGACGAGACCGACGGTGGTCATACTGCGACGGCTCCGCGGATGGCGGGATGGTGCTGGTAGTCCTCGACGACGATGTCGTCGTACGTGTAGTCGAAGATCGACTCCGGCTTCCGGGCGAAGCGAAGCGCGGGGGACGGGAACGGGTCGCGACCGAGTTGCTCCTGCACCTGATCGCGGTGGTTGTCGTAGATGTGGCAATCGCCGCCCGTCCACACGAATTCGCCGGGCTCGAGGCCCGTCTGCTGCGCGACCATGAGCGTCAGCAGCGCGTACGAGGCGATGTTGAAGGGGACGCCGAGGAACATGTCGGCGCTGCGCTGGTAGAGCTGGCACGACAGCTTGCCGTCGGCGACGTAGAACTGGAAGAGCGCGTGGCAGGGGGCGAGCGCCATGTCGGGGATGTCGGCGGGGTTCCAGGCCGACACGATGAGGCGCCGGGAGTCGGGGTCTCGACGGATCTGTTCGATCACCTGCGCGATCTGGTCGATTGTGCCGCCGTCGGCGGTGGGCCAGGAGCGCCACTGCACCCCGTAGACCGGGCCGAGCTCGCCCTCGCCGTCGGCCCACTCGTCCCAGATGGTCACGCCGTTGTCCTGCAGCCACGCCACATTCGACTCGCCGCGAAGGAACCAGAGCAGTTCGTAGACGATCGACTTCACGTGCACGCGCTTCGTCGTGATGAGAGGGAACCCCTGCGCGAGGTCGAAGCGGATCTGCCGACCGAACACGCTCGTGGTGCCGGTGCCGGTGCGATCGGACTTGTGCACGCCCGTGGCGAGCACATCGCGGAGCAGATCTTCGTACGGTGTCGGGATGGAGGCGGTCACGCACTTCACGATACCCGCGGGCCCCGACGGCACGCCGTTCACGCACACCGCCGGGCGATGAGATCGCCTGGGGAGGAACGGCACCGCCGCCGGTCGTCACGCGGCGACTCATCGGCCCGAGGCCGGCGCCCACGAGCTAGCGTTGCCGACGTGGATCCGACTCTCGCGCTCATCGCCGCCGCGGCGCTGGTCGTGGTGACGACCGTCGCCGGATTCGTGCTGCGCCGGCGGCAGGGACGCGCGCGCGTCGTCGACTCCAGCGACGTCGTCGACCCCGAACGCCTGGACGCCGGCGCGCTGGGCGAAGATGCCACCCTTCTGCAGTTCAGCACCGAGATGTGCTCACGGTGCCCCGGCGTGCACCGGATGCTGTCCGAGATCGCGGACGCCCGGCCAGGCGTGCGCCACCTCGACGTCGACCTCACCCACCGCCCCGACCTCGCGCGGCACTTCCAGGTGCTGCAGACCCCGACGACTTTCGTCCTGGACCGTCGGGGCATGATCCGCACCCGCTTCGGCGGCATCCCCGGCCGGGCCGTCGTCGAGCTCGAGCTGACCCGCCTCGTGAAGGAGGACTCCCATGGCTGACACCTCGCGCATCGACGCCCGCGGCCCGCGCTTCGCGGCATCCCTCACCGCCGCTCTGCTGCTCATCGCGACGGTGCTGAGCCTCGTCGGCATCTCGACGCAGCGCGGCGTCGTCGCCTTCCCCCTCTCGGGCGGCGCGGAGGTGGCCCCCGATGCGTGGGCTCTGCCCGCCTCGTCCCTGGCCGCTCGGGCGACCGATCCGGGCTTCCTGCTCCTGCTCGTGATCGCCCTGCTGTTCGCCTGGGGCGTCGCCGCCCCCCGCACCGCCCCCTGGGGTGTGCTCTACCGCCGTCTCGTGCAGCCCCGCCTCGCGCCGCCCACCGAGTTCGAAGACCCGCGCCCGCCGCGTTTCGCGCAAGGTGTCGGTCTTTTCGTCACGGCCGTCGGCCTGCTCCTGCACCTGGCGGGCGTCCCCTGGGCTCTGCCGGTGGCCGCGGCGATGGCGTTCGTGGCGGCGTTCCTCAACGCCGTCTTCGGACTGTGCCTCGGATGCCAGCTCTACCTCGTGCTGCAGCGCGCGGGCCTCGTCGGGCGCCGCGGAGCAGCTCCGGCCTGACCGGATCGCGTACGGGGTGTCAAGACCCCGACGGTGTCGCACGCCCTCGTTAGGCTTGCCGCGTCGCGGTCATCCCGGGCCGCGCCGAGACTATGGAGGTTCCCATGGCCGTCACGAGCGAAGCCACCACCGCCTGGAAGGGCAGCCTGTTCGAGGGATCGGGTGAGGTCACGTTCACCTCTTCGGGCATCGGCACGTTCGATGTGAACTGGAAGGCCCGGAGCGAGGGGTCGAGCTCGGTCACGACGCCCGAGGAGCTTCTCGCGGGGGCGCACTCGTCGTGCTTCAGCATGGCGCTGTCCAACGCCCTGGCCGACAACGGCACCCCGCCGGAGTCGGTCGACGCGACCGCCTCGGTGACGTTCAAGCCCGGCACCGGCATCACCGGCAGCCACCTCAACGTCAACGCGGTCGTCCCCGGCATCGACGACGAGACGTTCCAGAAGATCGCCGCCGACGCCAAGGCGAACTGCCCGGTGTCGCAGGCGCTCACGGGTATCGAGATCACGCTCGAGGCGACGCTTGCCTGAGACTCCCGCCCGACGCGTCGTCATCGCCGGCGCGTCGGGCCTCATCGGCTCGGCGCTGACGGACTCCCTGCGCGCCGACGGCGTCGAGGTCATCTCCCTGGTGCGGCACGAGCCCACCGCTCCGCATGAGAAGCAGTGGCTGCAGGATGCCGCCCCGCTCGACCCGGATGCGATCGCCGGTGCCGACGCGGTGGTGTGCCTGAACGGTGCATCGATCGGGCGGTTCCCCTGGACGCCGTCGTACAAGAGCACCCTCCTGTGGTCTCGTCTCACGCCTACGCGCACGCTCGCGACCGCCGTGCGCGCCCTGGGCGACGACGCCCCCGCGCTGATCAACGCCAGCGCGACGGGCTTCTACGGCTCTCAGCCGGGCACCGTCCTCACCGAGGCGTCATCCCGCGGCAACGGACTCCTCGCCGACATCTGCGTCGAGTGGGAGGAGGCGGCTGCGACCGCCGGCGACCGCGCTCGGGTGGCGCTGTTGCGCACCGCTCCCATCGTCCATGAGCAGGGCGTGCTGAAACCCCTGCTGCTGCTGACCAAGCTCGGCATCTCGGGTCCCATCGGCCGGGGCACCCAGGTGTGGCCCTGGATCACCCTCGACGACGAGATCCGAGCCATCCGGCACGTCATCGACTCCGACCTCGACGGACCCGTCAACCTGACCGGTCCGACGCGTGCGACGGCGAACGACCTCGGTTTCGCGCTGGCGCGGCGCATGAACCGGCCCTACGTGCTGCGGGCTCCCGTGTGGGGCGTGAAGCTCGCGCTCGGCGCGGATGCCACCGAGGCCCTGCTGACGTCGGATGCCGACGTCCGTCCGGCCGTTCTGGAAGACTCCGGCTTCACGTTCACGCACCGGACGGTGCAAGAGGCGGTGGCATCCGCGGTCCCCGCTCACGACGCGGCGTGACGCGGCGCAGGAGCACGGCGGGCCTTCTCGCCGCGTCCGCCGGCAGAGGTGCTCGCGCACGACACTCGCGGCAATCGCCGCGACCGACGTCGGCTCAGGATGCGCGCCGCTCCGCGCCCTCGAGCCGGATCGCGGTGCGCACCGCCGCCCGCGCCCGTCGGCGATCGCCGGCGGCGTCGTAAGCCAGTGCCAGCCGGTAACGTGCGCGCCAGTCGTCGGGGTGCTCCTCGACGTCCGCGCGGTAGCGCGGGAACAGTGCGTCGCCGTCCTCCCGTTCGATGCGCCCGCTCGGCCGCACCGGAAGGTCTTCGTCGGGGAGACCCCCCTCGGCATCCAGTCGCTCCCCCAGCTGCTGCGCCCGGACGCCGAACCACAGTTCCCGCCCGATCGCCCACAGCGCCAGCAGCGGCAGGACGAGCAACGCGACGCCCATGGCCACGGCGACGGGCTCCGCGCTGGTGAGCAGGACCAGCGCGCGCTGGCCGGCCAGCACGACGTAGAGCAGCAGCAGCACCGTCATCACAGCGACGGCGACGCGGACTCTCATGCGCTGGTGGCGCCGGCGACCTGACCCGACACGTCACCGTCGGCGACAGGCGCTCCGGGTGTCTCGGGACGCGTGCGCACCCCGATGTCGATGAAGCTGTCGAGACCGACCACGACGCCCTTCGCCTCTCGTGCGGCGGCGAGGGCGATGCGGATGCCCGGCGCATAGGCCGTGGCGGGGTCGATGGTGTCGTGAACGATGGTCAGCGACTCCCCCGCGCCGGAGAGGATCGTCTCCTGCCGCGCGACGACGCCGGGGCGCCGCAGCGAGTGGATGGGCACGGATGCCACACGCTGGCCTCGCGCACGCTGGTCGACGTGGGGCGACTCGACGGGCCCGACATCGGCGCGCGCAGCGGCGATCAGCTCGGCGGTGCGCACGGCGGTACCGCTGGGCGAGTCGATCTTGGTCTCGCGATGCGCCTCGATGATCTCGATCGAGGGGAAGAACGGTGCGGCGGCCGCCGCGAGCGCGCTGCCGATCACGGAGCCGAGCGAGAAGTTGGGGATGAACACCACCCCGGTTCCGCTCGCCTCGACGAGCGGACGAACGAGCGCGATCCGCTCGTTCGACCACCCCGAGGTACCGACGAGGACATTGACACCGCGCTCGATGGCGGCGCGTACGACGTCGATGGAGACGGCCGGGGTGGAGGCGTCGACGACGAGGTCGGCACCGTCGAGCTCGGCGAGGTCGGACCGCGAGCCCAGCACCGCGGCGACCTCGTACCCGTCTTCGGCCTCGATCACCTCGCGGATCACTCCGCCGAGCTTGCCTGTTCCGCCCACGATGGCCACGCGTGTCGTCATGCCTTCCAGCCTAGGCGGGACGTCCGACACAGGCGGGCGTTGCGCACAGACGCGCCGCGAGGTCGGCGCAGCGGGACTCAGACCGGCAGCGGATCGATGAGACCCGTACGCAGTTCCACCGGGAGGTGGGCGAGGTCGTTGTGCGACAGCAGGGTCCAGGGGCGGCCCTTCTTCTGCGCGATCACGGTCAAGCCGCAGTAGGCCTGGTTGATCGTCATCCACCGCCACTCGGGAGCCTGCAGCACCTCGCGGACGAACCATGAGATGACGAAGTTGTGCGTGATGATCAGCTCGTGCGTCTCGCCGCCCTTGCGGGCGAGGAACTCCGCCGTCGCGTCCGCCATCTGCGCGCGGCCCGCATCGATCTCGGCCTCGCTGATCGAACCGAAGAACGGCTCGTACGCCGCGGGGGTCTCGGGCGTCATCCCCGTCGGAACGCAGTCGAACAGCAGGGCCGACGACACCGGCGAGACCGACGGCAGGCGATCGGCCACCGCGCGGGCGGTCTGCGCGGCCCGCTCGAGCGGTGAGTGCCAGACGGCGTCGAGCGGGAGCCCTGACAGGCGATCGGCGAGCAGCGCAGCCTGCCGGTGGCCACGCGGTGAGAGGGGACCGTCGGTGAGTCCGTGCTCGGCATCCTGATGTTCGCCGTGGCGCACCAGGTAGATATAGTGCGTCACGTCAGCTCACTCCGTCGTCGATCTGCCGTCCCCCGGCCGGTCCTCCCAGCCTACGTCACGCCCTCGACGACGGGCCCCTCACACGGCCGCGCGCGCGATATCCGCCAGATGGGCGCGGCTGAGGCGCACACCGACGGCGCGCATGCATTCGACGACGTGACGCGGCGCGAAGGCGTTCACGATGGGGGCCGTGACGATCTTCTGTGCGAGCAGCCAGGCCACCGCCACGGCGGCATCCGGGATGCCGAGTTCGTTCCCGACCGCATCGAGGGCACGCAGCACCCGCGAGCCGCGGCGGTTCAGGTTCGCGGCGACCTGTGTCCCTCGCACCGACGTCGCCGACTGACCGCGCGTGCGCATCTCGCCCGCGAGGAAGCCGTGCGCGAGTGGGTGCGAAGGGGTGACGGCCATGTTCTGCGCCGACGCGATGAGGCGCACGTCGCCGTCGAACTCCGTCCGGCGCAGCACGTTGTACGGCACGTCGAGCACCGTGATGCGCGGGTAGCCGGCCGAGGAGAGGATGCGCGCCTCGACGAGCTGCGCGGCGGAATAGCCATGGGCGCCGATGGCGCGGACCTTGCCCGACTCCACCAGCCATTCGCTGGTGGCGAGGGTGTCTTCGAGCACGGCGCGCCCGCCGTGCGCGGCATCGAGGGACAACACGTCGATGCGGTCGGTGCCGAGACGGGTGAGCGACGCCTCCACGGCCCGCACGAGATTGACGGAGTCCAGGCCCGGGTGATCGGGGTGGCCGCCGATCCGGACGGTCACGACAGCCTCGTCGCGCATGCGGCGCGTGCGGAGCCACTCCCCGATGATGAATTCGCTGCGGCCTGCGGCGTAGCTGTCGGCGGTGTGCAGGGCGTTGCCGCCGAGTTCGGCGTACGCATCGAGGATCTCGTGGCTCGTGCGGGTATCGACGTTCCACCCGAACTCTCCACCGCCGAGGAAGAGAGGGAAGACGTCGAAGCCGGTCTCACCGAGCGGCACCCGCACGTGCGAGCCGAGCCCCGGACCCTGCAGAGTGATGGGCGCGGAGGGATGGGCCGAGCGGTCGCGACGCAGGCGCGGCGTGGCCGTCTCGTCGACGCCCGAGCCGCTCATGGGGTCCTCCCAGGTGCCGGGCGACGGTACGGTCGAACACCGTACGAGCACGCCCCCCGACGTACTTCGAGATTAGGGGCTCACCCGAGCCCGACCCGCGTTTCACCCGGCTCGGCGATAAACATTGGATAACGCTTCCGCGCGGCGTCGCCACAGCGGTCCCATCGGTCACAACCGCCACACGCCGGATGCCCGCCCCGCGAAGCGGGACGGGCATCCGGTGACGAAGAGGATCAGCCTTCGGCGGGAGCCTCGGGGCCGTCGCTCGCGGCGGCCGAGCTCTGCGTGTCGGCAGGCTCGGGCGTCGTGACCTCGTCGTCGATCACGGGCTCGAGCGACAGCTTGCCGCGGTCGTCGATCTTCGTGATGCGCACGAGGAGCTTCTTGCCGACCGAGAGCACGTCCTCGACGTTCTCGACGCGCTTGCCACCGGCGAGCTTGCGGACCTCGCTGACGTGCAGCAGGCCGTCCTTGCCGGGAAGCAGCGAGACGAACGCGCCGAAGGTCGCGATCTTCACGACGGTTCCGAGGAACTGCTCGCCCACCTCGGGGTTGGTCGGGTTGGCGATCGCGTTCACCTGGGCGCGGGCGGCCTCGGCCGAGGGGCCGTCGGTCGCGCCGATGTAGACGGTGCCGTCCTCCTCGATGGAGATCTGCGCGCCGGTCTCGTCCTGGATGGCGTTGATCGTCTTGCCCTTGGGGCCGATGAGCTCACCGATCTTGTCGACCGGGATCTGCACGCTGATGACGCGGGGCGCGGTGGGCGCCATCTCGTCGGGCGCGTCGATCGCGGCGTTGAGGACGTTGAGGATCGTCAGACGAGCCTCCTTCGCCTGGGTGAGGGCGGCGGCCAGCACCGACGACGGGATGCCGTCGAGCTTGGTGTCGAGCTGGATCGCGGTGATGAATTCCGAGGTACCGGCGACCTTGAAGTCCATGTCGCCGAGGGCGTCCTCGGCACCGAGGATGTCGGTCAGCGCGGCGTAGCGCGTCTGGCCGTCGACCTCGTCGGTGACAAGGCCCATGGCGATACCGGCGACGGGGGCGCGAAGGGGCACACCCGCGTTCAGCAGCGACAGGGTCGAGGCGCACACGGAGCCCATCGACGTCGAGCCGTTGGAGCCGAGCGCCTCGGACACCTGACGGATCGCGTACGGGAACTCCTCGCGGCTGGGCAGCACCGGCACGAGCGCGCGCTCGGCGAGGAAGCCGTGCCCGATCTCGCGACGCTTCGGGCTGCCGACACGGCCGGTCTCACCGGTCGAGTACGGCGGGAAGTTGTAGTGGTGCATGTAGCGCTTGCTCGTGATGGGCGAGAGCGAGTCGATCTGCTGCTCCATCTTGAGCATGTTCAGCGTGGTGACGCCCAGGATCTGGGTCTCGCCGCGCTGGAAGATCGCCGAGCCGTGGACGCGCGGGATGACCTGCACCTCGGCGTCGAGGGGACGGATGTCGGCCAAGCCGCGACCGTCCATCCGCACGCCCTCGGCGAGGATGCGGCCGCGCACGATCGTCTTGGTGACCGACTTGTAGGCGGCGGCGAACTCGAGGGTCGCGACGGCGGGCAGCTCGCCCGACTCGACGGCGGCGAGAAGCTGCTCCTTGACGGAGGACTTGACCTCGTCGTCGGCGTTCTGACGCTCCTGCTTGTCGGCGATCTGGTACACGGGCACCAGGCGGTCGTAGGCGCGACCGGCGACGAAGTCGTAGGTCTGCTGGCTGTAAGCCGGGAAGACCGGGTAGGACTGGACTTCCTTCGCCGCGGTGCGGGCGACCTCGTTCTGCGCGTCGACGAGCTGACGCAGGAACGGCTTGGCGGCCTCGAGGCCCTCGGCGACGACCTGCTCGTTGGGCTTGGTCGCGCCGCCCTTGATCATGTTCCAGCTGCCCTCGGTGGCCTCGGCCTCCACCATCATGATGGCGACGTCGCCGTCGTCGAGCACGCGGCCCGCGACGATGAGGTCGAAGACGGCATCCTCGAGCTGCTCGGCCTTGGGGAACGCGACCCACTGGTCGGCGTGCTCGCCCTGGCCGGGGATGAGCGCCAGGCGCACGCCCGCGATGGGACCCGAGAAGGGCAGACCCGAGATCTGGGTCGACATGGATGCCGCGTTGATGGCGAGGGCGTCGTAGAACTCGCCCGGCGCGATCGACAGCACGGTGACGACGATCTGGACCTCGTTGCGCAGGCCGTCGACGAACGACGGACGCAGCGGCCGGTCGATGAGACGGCACACGAGGATGGCCTCGGTCGAGGGGCGACCCTCACGGCGGAAGAACGAGCCGGGGATCTTGCCGGCGGCGTACGAACGCTCTTCGACGTCGACGGTCAGCGGGAAGAAGTCGAACCCTTCACGCGGGTGCTTGCCGGCGCTGGTGGCCGACAGAAGCATGGTCTCCTCGTCGAGGTAGGCGGCGACAGCGCCCTGAGCCTGCTGCGCGAGGCGTCCGGTCTCGAACCGGACGGTGCGGGTGCCGAAACGACCGTTGTCGAGAACGGCCTCTGCGGCGGTGATTTCTGGACCTTCCAAGAGGTCCCTCCTTCTTTGTTTAGGCTCGCCGCCCCGTGTGGGCGACGAGCTGACATGCGAAGGAGCAGGAACAGGCAGAAAGGGCTCGTCGGCGATTCGACGAGGGATTCCCGGCGACTGGCCACCAGTGGAAAACCACCCGGCGACCATGACGGGGAGTCCACCACAGGGGACCAGCGTCTGCCGGCCTGCTCCGTGAGCTCATATGTAATTGAGCGGATGCCAAGACGGCATTCCGGTCCACCCTATCAGCGACCTCGCTTCAGGGCTGGGCAGGACACGGGCGCGTGCTCTACCGTGACCTCATGGGTCCCATTCGTCGCAGCAGTCACACGCTCCTCGCGTGCGCGATCCTGATGGTGGCCCTCCTCCCCGCGCCGGCCACGGCAACGACTCTGCCGCCGCGGCCGGTGACGCCGCTGACCCCGCCGCGGGCGGCGGTCGATGACGCAGCGGTCGCGCAGGTGAAGCAGCAACTGGATGCCGCTGAGGCCGACGCCGCGAAGGCCTCGCGCCGAGCCCTCGACGCCTCGAGCGCCGCGGAACGCACCCGTGCGCTCGCCGAGTCGACGGCGGCACGGGCCGACGCCCTGTCCGCCCGCAGCGCCGCCGCCGCCGCTGACCTCGCGGACCGCAGCGAGCGCGCCGGCGCGAGCGCCGTCCGCCTGTACCGCACGGTCGGCGGGGGGCCGCTCTTCGCGCAACTGCTGACCGACGCCGATCCGGACTCGCTGCTCGAGCGCCTCGGCATCCTGGACCGCGTCGCGACCTCGGCCGCGCGCACGGCCGGGCAGGCCCGCAGTGCCGCCGACATCGCCACCTCGTTGAGCGATCAGGCGGACGCGGCGCGCGCTGAGGCCGCGCGTCTCGCCGACGAAGCCCGGGCCGCCGCGGATGCGGCGCAGGTGGAGGCGGAAGCCGAATCGGCCAGCGTCGCCGCGGCGCAGGCACGACTCGACGACCTGTACGAGCAGCTTGCGGCGCTGAAGGCGTCGACCGCTACGGCGGAGAAAGCGGCCCGGGAGCGCGAGAAAGTGCAGCAGGATGCCGCGGCACCCGGCGGCGCGGCGGGCGGGGGGTCGGCGGTCGGCGGCGCGTCTCGGGGCGGCTCCGGCGGGTCGGAATCTGGCGGATCGAGTTCCGGCGGGTCCGGCTCGGGCGGTGGGTCCAGCACCGGCGGGTCCAGCTCCGGCGGGTCCGGCTCCGGCGGAGGGTCCAGCTCTGGCGGCTCCAGCTCGGGCGGCGGGTCCGGCTCCGGCGGCTCCAGCTCGGGCGGCGGGTCCGGCTCCGGCAGCGGAGGCGGCGGGTCCGGCTCCGGCAGCGGGTCGAGCTCCGGCGGCGGGACCGCACCGCCGCCCGCGACCTCGATCATGACGCCCGACGAAGCCCGCGCCAACGCGCGCGTGCAGATGGTCGGCTACGGGTGGGGCGACGACCAGTTCACCTGCCTGAACTCCCTCTGGAACCGCGAGTCGGGGTGGCGCGTGCTGGCGGAGAACCCCTGGAGCGGTGCCTACGGCATCCCGCAGGCGCTGCCGGGCGAGAAGATGGCATCCGCAGGACTGGACTGGCGCACAAACGGGGCGACGCAGATCTCCTGGGGCCTGTCGTACATCGACCAGCGGTACGGGAACCCGTGCGGCGCGTGGGACCACTCCGAGCGCACCGGCTGGTACTGAGCACCGCGGCGCGGGGCGGAGCACGCCGGCCGACCGGAACCGCCGCGCTCGGGGAGCGCCTCGCGAGCACGACGCCCGGCGGCGCGCCCGAGGGACCTCACGGGGTGCGCGCGCGTTCCCGGTCGCCGCGCGTCGGCAGTTCGACGTAGGCGCTGTGCTTCGCCCGCATCCCGTCGCCGGCGGTGCGACCGCGCAGGCGTCGCCACACCCACGGCAGGGCATCGCGGGTGAGCCACGTGCCGGCGGGCGCATCGTCGCCGTCGGCGTGCAGCGCCTCATCGAGGTCGAGCAGGGCGCTCGCGTCGGGAACTCCGAGCGCCTCGGCCGCACGGTAGGCGATCAGGCGGTGCCCCGACGACCGGAGGTGCACGAGATCGTCCGACCACAGCGGGAGCTCACCGAGCTCGGACTCGGCCTCGAGATCGAGCAGGATGGCGCCCTGCTCCCGGGCGATCCGGCGCAACTCCACGTTGTACGCCGCGAACCGCCGCGCGAACAGACGGGCCGCGGGACGACGCGGCAGGAAGGTCGTGACCAGCAGCACATCGGCGCCCGTGCGCCGTACGGCGCGGACGGCCGACTCGACCTCGGCGACGATGGCCGGCATCACGGGGGCCGGGGCGAGAAGGTCGTTCGCGCCCATGAGGATGGACACGAGGTCGGGCCGGAGCGCCAGGGCGTCGGGCACCTGTTCGTCGATCAGGTGGCGCACGCGCCGGCTGCGCACCGCGAGGTTGGCGTAGCGGAAAGGACCGGCCTCGCTCGTGTGGGCCAGCAGTTCGGCCAGCCGGTCCGCCCACCCGCGGAACTGCCCCGCGGGCATCCGGGAGGAGTCGCACAACCCCTCCGTGAGCGAGTCGCCGAGGGCGATGTACCTCGTCCACCGCCCTCGGAGGCGGGATGCCGCGGGCGCTGCCGGACGGGGGCCGCCGCGCACCAGCAGGCTGTCGTCGATGCGGCGCAGCGCCACGGCATCCTCGTAATGACCGACGAGGTCGCGGGTCAGCGCATCCCAGGTGCGTCCGCGCACGGCGTCGCGGGCGGCGCGGGCGAAGGCACGGCGTTTCGCCTCGTCGCCCACCAGATCGCTCACGCGGGCACGGAGGTCGTCGAGGTCGCCCGGCTTGTAGAGCCAGCCGTCGACGCTGGATCGGACGAGATCGAGCGGCCCGCCCACGCCCGTCGCCACGACGGGGACGCCACTGGCGAGGGCTTCCTGGATCGTCTGCCCGAACGTCTCGCTCTCCCCCGGGTGCACGAACACGTCGAAGCCCGCCATCGCCCGCGCCAGCGCCGCGCCGGCCAGGTGGCCGGTGAACACGGCATCCGGGATCGCCTTCTCCAGAGCCGGGCGGGAGGGTCCGTCGCCCACGATGACCAACCGGGTTCCGGGAAGGTCCGCGAGCGCGCGGAGGTCGTCGACCTGCTTCTCCGGCGCCAGGCGTCCGACGTAGCCGATAATGCGCTCGCCGTTCGGCGCGATGTCGGCCCGCCACGCGGCGTCGCGGTGTTCGGGGGCGAAGCGCTCGGCATCCACTCCCCTGCCCCACCGGCGGATGCGGTCGACACCGAGACCCTCGAGCTGCCGCGTCGAGGCGGACGAGGGCGCGAGGGTCAGGGTCGCCCGGCGGTGCAGGCGCGCGACGTGACCGGCCACCAGGGCGGTGGCGTGCGGCACCCCGTACTTCTGCGCGTAGGCGACAACGTCGGTCTGGTAGATCGCGACCGACGGGATCTTCAAGGCGTCGGCGGCGGCCAGCCCCTGCCATCCGAGGACGAAGGGGGATGCCAGGTGCACGACGTCGGGGTCGAAGTCGCGCAGCAGCGCCCCCAGGCGGGCGGCGCGGGCGAAGACGACACGCACCTCGGGGTAGGACGGAAGCGGCACCGAGCGCAGCAGCTCGGTGCGGGCGCCATGCAGATCGGCGGTGACGTCACCCGACTTGGGGGCGATGACCAGCGTCTCGTGCCCCGCCTCGGCGAGGTGGCGGAGGACGTGGAGAACGGAACCGGTGACCCCGTTCATGTGCGGGAGGAAGGACTCGGCCAGCAGCGCGACTCTCACGAGTCCAGGGTGGGGCGCAGCGCGGCGCTTCTCGCGCGACGTTCGCGATGTTCACCGGATGCTCCGCCGGGCGTCACCACCCGGTCGGCCGGGCGTCTCGATCCGAGGCGGAGAGTGACCGGATGGACGGTGTCGACACGTGGCTGCAGGCGATCGCGGCGAGCCCGTGGGCCCTGGTCGGCATGGCGGCGCTGGTGTTCGCGGATGCGTTCCTCGTCGTCGTCCCGGGCGAGGCGGCGGTCACCGCCTTCGGTGCCCTCGCGGTGTCGCACGAGGCGTTCCCCCTGGCATCCGTGGTTCTCGTCTCGGCCGCCGCGGCCTTCGCCGGAGACGCGTGCTGCTACGTCGTCGGACGCACCGTCGGGGTGGAACGCTGGGCGTGGATGCGCGGACCCCGCGTACGCGGTGCCCTGGAGTGGGCGGGGGCCCGGCTGGAGCGGAACGCCGCGGTCGTGCTGTTCACGGCCCGATTCGTGCCGTTCGCCCGGCTCGCGGTGAACCTGGCGGCGGGGGCCGCGCGGGTGAACCCGGTGCGCTACCTCGGCGTCGCGGCGCTGGCCGCGCTGGCGTGGGCGGCCTACCAGGCCGTGGTCGGGGCGGTCGTGGCCGCGGTGGTGCCCGGCGGACCGGTGGTGGCGGTGGTCGTGTCGATCGTCGTGGCGGTGGGGATCGGCGTGGGGATCGACCTCATGCTCGCCCGTCACGCGCGGCGGCGGGCTGCGGCGCAACGCTGACCCCCGGACGGGGTGCGCCGGCCCGCTCGAATCGCGGACTCCTCCGCCTGCCGCCGGCGTCGCCTCTCAGTCGGCGGAGATCTCGACGCCGGCGGCGCGGAACGGCGCGAGAGTGCGCTCCAGCGGCGACCAGCCGCGCGGATCGAGCGGAACGAGCACGCAACGTCCGGCCCGGGCCGCGGCGCGCTCGAGCTGAGTGCGCAGGTCCCCCGTCGCTGTTCGCGGGTCGGCACGGCCGGCGAGATCGACCGTGGGCTGGCCGTCGCTGACGATCACGAGACGGCAGCGCTCGCGCGGGGCGTCGGCGAACTCCTCGAGGGCCCGGCGCACGGCATCCGCGAGGGGCGTTCCTCCCCCGCCCTCGGCGCTCGCGCGCTGCAGCGCGGCGCGGGCGCGCGAGACGCGCGGCGTGCGCTCCTGCACGAGGCGGGCGTAGGCACCGGCGGCGAGGATCACGCTCACGTCTCCCCGGTCGCGGTAGACGTGTCCGAGGGCGACATCGGCGACGCGCCGCGCGTGGGCGGCTCCGGCGGCGCCCATCGACGACGACCCGTCGACCACGACGACCGTGTGCGTCGCCGTGGGCTGCGCGCGCAGCCGACCGCGCAGGTCGTCGCGACGGACGACGAGCTCTCCCCGCGCCCCCGCGGCCGCGTGCCGGTGCACGGCACGCTGGAGGGAGGGCAGCATCGAGATGCGGCCATCGGCGCGTTCCGGTGCGACGATGCGTCCCGGGCGGCCGCGGCCGCTGCCCGCCCGTGTCGCACCGCGGCGGGCGGAGCGCCCCGACCGCACCGTCGCGCGCGCGGGCGGATCCGTGAGGACCGGCACGGCGAGGGCGGCCGCGCGGACGGAGGGCATCGCGTCGGGGTCGCCGTCGACCGCGGTTCCGGCCTCGGGGGCGGCAGCGCCGGCATCGCCGCGATCGGGCGCCGAAGAGCCGTGACCGCGCGGTCCATGCGACGTGTGAGGCGGCGCATCAGCGTCGGCGTCCGGTCCGCAGGCATCGCCGGCACCGGGCTCATCGGGCGCCGCGGTGCCGTCGGACGCGTCGTCGCCCGTTTTGTCGGCGCGTGTCTCGTCGGCGGGGTCGCCGCTGCCGTCGGATCCGCCGGGCTCGGCTGCGTCGACGGCATCGGGCGCGTCCGCGTCGTCGCCCCCTGCACCGGGCGGCTCCGGGCCCGTGGTGGCTTCGTCGCCGCCCTGGTCTCCTCCGACGCCGCCGCCGACCGGCTCGTCGGGGTCATCGGCATCCGATTCGGGGACGTCGTCGTCCACGGTGGCGGGGCCGGGGTCCTCGCCCGCGCCCGTGAGCCCCCGCCCGTGCGGTACCGCCACCCACGCGCGTACGACGGCGACCGGGTCGCCGTCGTAGCCCGTGTCGACGAGGGCGGATGCCAGCGCGCAGGCCGCGACGTCGAGAGCGCCGTCGTGCACGCCGTGGGCGGCGAGGGCGGCGATGACGCGACGCCAGAGTCCCGCCTCGCCCTCGCCCGGGGGCCGACGCCCCGGCGGAACGACCGCGTCGACGTCGACGACGGCCGTGCAGCGGCGGCGGACGGCGGCGGGCAGCGTCGCCGCATCCGCGCACAGGGCGAGGGTGCGATCGGCCCGGGGCGGCGACTGGTGGGTATCCGCGAGGCGGAGGACCCCGTCGGCGTGCGGGCGCAGCTGACGGAAGAGTGTCTCGGCGCGATGCGCGTCACCCGCGAGCGCGAGCCCGAACGGCGCACCCGAGCACCACGCCTCGATCGTCGCGTGGACCGCGGCCGGCAGGACGATCTCGCCACCGAGACGAGCCCGCAGGTCGGCTGCGCGCGGCGAGGCGCTCTCGCCACCGACACGAGCCCGCGCGTCGGCTGCGCGGTCCACGCGCGGCGAGGCGCTCTCGCCACCGACACGGCCCCGCACCTCGGCTGCGCGGTCCGTGCGCGGCGAAGCGCTCTCGCCACCGACACGGGTCCGCACCTCGGCTGCGCGGGCCGCGGGGGTGGCCTCGCGCGAGCGCGTCGTCACGCGACGCGCCGCCCGAGCACGGACGCCGCCGCGACCCGCACGCGGGCGGCCGCCGCCGTGACCGGCTCGAGGGCCGTCCGCGGCGCGCGGTGCTGCAGGGCGGGAACCGCGACGGCCGCGAGATCGTGCACGGTCACGGCCGGCCGACCCGCCAGCGCGGCCGCCGCGCGAGCCGCCCGCACGAGCACGAGCTCGGCGCGGTGCCCCACCGCCCGCGCATCGACGCAGATGCGAACGGCCGCCTCGAGCACGTCGTCGCCGAGGTCGACGGCGGCGCACCGTTCGCGTGCGAGGCGGATGCGCGCGGCCAGCCGCTCCTCCCGCTCCGCCCACTCGAGCGTGAAGGCCCCGGGATCCCGCTCGAACGCCACACGGCGGCGCACGATCTCCCACCGCTGCTCGACGTCGCGGATCGTCGCGACCGGCGTCGACAGGCCGAAGCGGTCTTCGAGCTGCGGGCGCAGTTCGCCCTCCTCGGGATTGCCGCTGCCGACCAGCACGAACCGGGCGGGGTGCGTGTGGCTGAGACCGTCGCGCTCCACGGTGTTCACGCCCGACGCCGCGACATCGAGCAGCAGGTCGACGAGGTAGTCGTCGAGCAGGTTGACTTCGTCGATGTACAGGATGCCGCCGTGCGCCGCCGCGAGCAGCCCCGGCGCGTAGGCGATCTCACCGCGGAGCGCGCGGTCGATGTCGAGCGATCCGAGTACGCGGTCCTCGCTCGCCCCGAGCGGCAGGTCGACCACGGGCATGTCCAGTCCCTCGCGAGCGAGCAGCTGCCCGAGGCCGCGCACGGTGGTCGACTTCCCCGTCCCCCGATCGCCGAGCGCCAGCACCCCGCCGACCGCGGGGTCCACCGCGCAGAGGGTGAGGGCGTGGCGCAGCTCGTCCTGACCGATGACGGCGGTGAACGGGAAGACGGGTGAGGTCATGGCATCCATTGTATTGAGAACGCTTCTCAATAGATGGACGCCTCGATGCTCACCTCAGCGCGAGCGTCCGCTCCGCAGCGCTCACGAGCGCGCGTCCGTAGGAGGGGCCGTGACCTGCCGCGTGCACCGCCAGCGGGTGGAGCTGATGGAGGGGCACGCGGGCGCGCCATCCCTCCCGCAGGGGGTGAGCCGCGTCGTAGGAGGCGACGATCTCTTCGAGGAACGGGCACCCGAACAGGGCCAGCATCGCCAGGTCGGTCTCGCGATGGCCGCCGTGCGCCGCGGGATCGATGAGCACGACACCCTCGTTCGACCAGAGGACGTTCCCCGCCCACAGGTCGCCGTGCAGGCGGGCAGGAGACTCGTCGTCGTCGAACGCGCCGTCGGCGATGAGGGCGCACGCGCGGCGCACCAGCGCTGCCCCGGATGCCGAGAGGTTGCCGGCGGCGACGGCGACGGCGAGGAACGGCTCGACGCGCTGGGCGGCGTAGAACGCTCCCCAGGTGGGGGTGGGGCGCGCGGGTTGAGAGCGCCGGCCGATGAAGATGTCGCCGCGCCAGCCGGGCGGCGGCGAACCGAACGCGTCGGCACCGGCCGCGTGCGTCGTGGCGAGCGCGGCGCCGAAGGCACGGGCGGCGTCCGCCGTGGGTCGCGCTTCACCGACGCGTTCGAGGGTGATGCGTCCCTCGACCACCTCGACGACCCGGGCGATGCGCGCACCGCGCGCCTCAGCGAGCCAGCTCAGTCCCGCGGCCTCGGCGGCGAAGAAGCCGGCGGGCGCATCGGACCGGGTCTTCACGTGCTGTTCCATCGCTCCAGTCTGTCGCGATGTCGGAGGTCACCGGCACGATGGACGCATGAGCGACGGTTACGACTCCGACTTCCTCGGCATCCCCCTCCCCCTCCCCGAGCCCGAGCGGGCGACCACGCGACTGGACTACCCGCGGTTCTCGGTGCTGCTCGATGAAGAGCGGCGTTTCGCCGCGGTCACCGGCGTCGTCATCGACGGGGCGAGCCTGCGCGACCAGCCGCGCACCGGCGAATGGCGCCTCGACCCGCGTGTCGACGACGAGGCGCAAGCCGGTCCCGAGGTGTACAGCCGCAACGACCTCGACCGCGGCCACCTCGTGCGTCGACGCGATCCGGGGTGGGGCTCGGCCTCCGAGGCCCAGGATGCCACCGAGGCGACGTTCTTCTACACGAACGCCGCCCCGCAGGCCGCCGGGTTCAACCAGTCGAAGGAGCTGTGGCTCGGTCTCGAGGACCACGTGTTGGCGTATGCCGAGACCACCGACCAGCGGATCGCGGTGTTCACCGCCCCGGTGCTCGATGAGGACGACCCGCCGTACCGCGGGATCCGGGTGCCGCTGCGGTTTTGGAAGATCGCTGCCTGGCGCAGCAGCGACGCTCTGGCCGCCGCCGGATTCATCCTCGATCAGACCCATCTGGTCGACACGCGACAAGGGCTCGTGGTGACTCCGCTCGGCGCCTTCCGCACGTTCCAGGCGCCGATCGCCGACATCGCGGCCGAGGCCGGCATCGACGTGGGCCCGCTCGCCATCGCCGACACGTTCGTGCGTCGAGGTCTGCGGCCCGTCGCGGCGCGCGAGCTGCAGGGCGTCGACGACATCGTGCTGTGAGACCCGCTCAGCGCACCCGCACCGCGTGCAGCAGCGTGTCGATGGCGGCCGCCGCGTGTCCGTCGCGCAGTTCGGCATCCGCGCTGGTTCGCACGATCCGCTCGCACCGTTCGACGCGGAAACGATCGTCGAGGGCGCCGCGTAGGAGTTCCGGGGTGTACAGGATCGCGGGGTCGGACGGACCGTGCCCGCCCGCCGCGATGTTCTCGACATCGTGGCCGATGACGAGGAGCGTTCCCCCGGGAGCGACCCACTCCGCGATCCGCGCGACGGCCGCCGCGCTGTCGGCGAGGTGCAGATAGCACGAGACGACGAGGTCAATCGGCGCCGCGGGCTCCCACTCGTGCACGTCGGCGTGAACCCAGGTCACGGCGTCGCCGCCGGGCCGCGCCGCTGCGAGTGCGAGCCCCGCTTCCGAGAAGTCCACGCCGGTGCAGCGCCAGCCGCGCTCGGCCAGCCAGACGGCTGTGCGTCCGTCGCCGGTGGCGACATCGATCGCGGCTCCCGGCGCGAGAGCCGCCGCGATCTCCCGCACGACAGCGGGCGGTTGAGTCGCCCAGACTCCCCCGGCTGATGCGCGGTATCGCTCGTCCCACTGCGTGGCATCCATTCGACTCCCTCTCGTCGTTGCCACCCTAGGCGCGTCGCGTATTCGCACCGATCCGCGCGGGCCCGACCGTAGCCTCAGCGATCCGCACGACCCCAGCCCCGCCACCGCGATCACGACGGAGGTTGCGCCAGCGCCGTGCGCCCAGCCGCCCCCTGCGACACAGGTCGCGCAGATCGCTGAGACAGCGCCTGCGACCCGCCGCCGGCACGACGAAGCCCCGCCGCCCACACGGGCGACGGGGCTCTGCGACAGGGCTCACTCCCCCGACAGACCGCCCAGCAGGTGACCGAACGAGCGGCCCTCGCCGAGGTATGACGACGGGTCGAACGGATCGGCATCCTGGACGGGTTCGCGGGCCGCGATGGCGTCCGCGAACTCCCGGGCGCCGCGCTCGACGCGCGAGCCGAGAGGGGCGACCTCGTCGGCGTTCGCGCCCCAGTCGCTGGATGCCGCGAACACACCCGTCGGCACGGGGTTGGCGTGCAGGTAGGTGAAGAGCGGACGGATCGCGTAGTCGATCGCGAGCGAGTGGCGGGCCGTGCCGGCGTTGGCGCCGATGAGCACCGGGGTGCCGCCGAGCGCTTGCGGGTCGAGCACGTCGATGAACGACTTGAACAGACCCGAGTAACTCGTCGAGAAGATCGGCGTGACGGCGATGATGCCGTCGGCCGAGACGACCGTGTTGATCATCTGCTCGAGCGGGGCCGGGGCGAAACCGGTGAGCAGGTTGTCGGTGAGGTCGTGCGCGTAGTCGCGCAGCTCGAAGACGTCGCTCGTGGCGTCGATCCCGCGGGCGCGCAGCTCGGCGAGCGCGGCGTGGGCCAGCCGGTCACCCAGCATGCGCGTCGACGACGGGGTCGACAGCCCCGCGGTCACGACCGCGATGCGGCGGGCGGCCATCTCAGGCACCCACCTTGGTCGCTGCCGCACCGAAGGCGCTGCCCGAACGGGGGGCGGCATCCTGGTACGGGCTGCCCGCGGTGAGGTTGTCGCCGCGGTTCGCACCGGGCACGGCCTGGCGCGGGGCGGCGCCGGCGTAGATCTTCTCGACCAGGTTGGCGTGCGTGGGCGCGTCGGGCACCTCGGCCGGACGGTTCACCTGAAGCTCCTTGCGCAGCACGGGCACGACCTCGGAGCCGAGGATGTCGAGCTGCTCCAGCACGGTCTTGGTCGGCAGGCCCGCGTGGTCGATGAGGAAGAGCTGGCGCTGGTAGTCGCCGAAGGTCT
Source organism: Microbacterium proteolyticum (assembly GCF_030818075.1). Classification (NCBI taxonomy): domain Bacteria; kingdom Bacillati; phylum Actinomycetota; class Actinomycetes; order Micrococcales; family Microbacteriaceae; genus Microbacterium; species Microbacterium proteolyticum. The sequence continues at coordinate 3,267,323 of NZ_JAUSZZ010000001.1, forward strand.
CGCGCATCGCGGCGTAGCGGTCGATGACCTGCTGCGGCGAGCCGACGGTCAGCGGGGTCATCTGGCTGAAGTCCTCGAGGCTCGGGCCGTGGCCGTAGACCGGCGCATTGTCGAAGTACGGGCGGAACTCCCGCACCGCGTCCTGCGAGTTCGCGCGCATGAACACCTGGCCGCCGAGGCCGACGATCGCCTGCTGGGGCGTGCCGTGGCCGTAGTGGGCGAAGCGCTCGCGGTACAGCGTGATGAGGCGCTGGTAGTGCTCCTTGGGCCAGAAGATGTTGTTGGCGAAGAAACCGTTGCCGTAGTACGCGGCCTGCTCGGCGATCTCGGGCGTGCGGATCGAGCCGTGCCACACGAAGGGGGGTACACCGTCGAGCGGGCGCGGAGTCGAGGTGAAGCCCTGCAGCGAGCTGCGGAACTTGCCCTCCCAGTCGACGACGTCTTCGCGCCACAGCTTGTGCAGCAGGTCGTAGTTCTCGATGGTGAGCGGCAGGCCCTGGCGAATGTCCTTGCCGAACCACGGGTACACGGGGCCGGTGTTGCCGCGGCCGAGCATGAGGTCGGCGCGACCGCCCGACACGTGCTGCAGCATCGCGAAGTCTTCGGCGATCTTCACCGGGTCGTTCGTGGTGATGAGCGTCGTCGAGGTCGTGAGGATGAGGCGCTCGGTCTGCGCGGCGATGTACGCCAGCGTCGTCGTGGGCGACGACGACCAGAACGGCGGGTTGTGGTGCTCGCCGAGGGCGAAGACGTCGAGGCCGACCTCTTCGGTGTGCTTGGCGATCGTGAGCGTGTCCTTGACGCGCTGGGCTTCGCTCGGGGTCTTGCCGGTGGTCGGGTCCTGGGTGATGTCGCTCACCGTCATGACGCCGAACTGCATGCCGGGCCAGTTGCTCTCACTCATGATGCGCCTCCTACTTGTATGCATCTGAATATACATGGTGGAACGCATCGCGCCGAGGTTTATTCCCGGCCCCCGGCCCCGCGACCGCGCGGCCGGGAGCAAGGCCGCCGAAGTCGCACGATCCGCGCGAGATCACACGCTCGACGGCGACCCGAATGCGTCGTTTCGCGCGGATCGTGTGACTTCGCGGCTGCGCGGGCGGCGCGGGCACAGGGCGCGACCACGACGGGCACCCGCGGCGTCACGCGCTGAGCAGCCCTGCCCCCACCGATGCTCCCGCCGCCGGCGCGGGCGGAACGGCCCACAGCCCCGACCCGACGTGGCGGAGGTATTCGCCCATGGCATCCGTCGACAACGCCTTCTGCAGCGTGATGAAGCTGGCGGGACTCTTCTGGAACGACAGGAAGAACAGCCCCGCGTTCAGCCGCCCGAGGTCGGTCGTGCCGTCGACGAAGTTGTAGCCGCGGCGGAGGATCCGGATGCCGCCGTTGTTGTCGGGGTGCGCGAGGCGCACGTGACTGCGGGCGTCGATCGCCGGCTTCCCCGAGCTGCCGACGGCCGCGAAGTCCGGGGCCGTGAACTCGTCGCCGCCCGAGAGCGGCGCCCCCTTCGCCTTGTCGCGGCCCACGACGCGGTCCTGCTCGGCGAGGCGCGTGCGGTCCCACGTCTCGATGAGCATCGCAATCCGCCGCGCGACCAGGTACGACCCGCCCGCGAGCCACGCCGGACCCTCGGATGCCGAGACCCATACGTTCGCGTCGAGAGCGGCCGTGTCGTCGGCGAGGATGTTGGCCGTTCCGTCCTTGAACCCGAAGAGGTTGCGGGGCGTTGCCTGGTCGGACGTGGTCTTGGACGTGCGACCGAAGCCGAGCTGCGACCACCGGATGGTCGCGCGCCCGAAGGCGATGCGGCTGAGATTGCGGATGGCGTGCACCGCGACCTGCGGGTCATCGGCGCACGCCTGGATGCACAGGTCGCCGTCGGAGCGCAGCGGGTCGAGGTCGTCGCCGAGGAACGCCGGAAGACGCTCGAGCCCCGCCGGACGCTGGCCTTCGAGCCCGAAACGGGAGTCGAAGAGCGACGGCCCGAAGCCGAACGTGATGGTGAGGTTGCTCGCGGGCAGCCCCAGCGCCTCGCCCGTGTCGTCCGGCGGCGCCTCCGGCGATCCGCCGACCGCGCCGGTCGCGCTGACGTCGAGCCCCTGCATCATCCGCGTCGCCGCGTACGTCCAGTCCGCGAGCAGCTCGGCGAGATCGTCGCGGGTGGTCCGCGCCATCATGTCGTACGCCGCGAAGTGCAGGTGGTCCTGCACCGGCGTCGTGATCCCGGGCTGATGGATGCCGGATGCCGAGGCAACGGCATCCGTCGCCGCCTGCGCCTGGTCACGGCCGAGGGCCATGCCCCCCAACACCCCGCCACCGGCACCCAGGGCGACGCCGGCCGCACCCGCGCCGAGGGCCAGGCCCATCAGGCCACGGCGCGACAGGCCGCGCTCCTGCGGCGACTCTGCGATCGTCGGGGCCGTGGCATCCGGAGTCTGCTGGTCGTTCACACTCACTCCAGGATGGTGACCGTCAGCTGCGACAGCGGCTCGGCGAGGGCGTTGATGAGGTCGGTGAACTGCCGCTTGTCGGCTTCGGTGAGCTGGGCGTACGGCACGAAGCCGGCGTCGGCCGACCCGTGCGCGGCCAGTGCCGCCTCGAGGTCGGCGTATCCCGAGTCGATGCGCGTGACGAGCTCGGCGCCCTTGTCGCCCTTCGACTCCGCGAAGTCGCGTACGAGCGAGAAGGCCATCTTCGACCCCTCGACGTTGGCGGCGAAGTCGTAGAGGTCGGTGCCCGACCACCAGTCCTCCTCGCCGCTGATCTTGCCGGTGGCCACCTCGTCGAGCAGCGCGATGGCGCCGTTCGAGATGCCCGCGACACCCTGCGCGTCGAGGGCCTGCGTGAACTCCTCGCCGTGCACGTAGTCGTAGAGCTCCTGCGTGTCGGCGATCAGCTTGTCGCCGTAGGTGGCGCGCTCCGCGGTGGTGGAGGGAGCCCAGTCCTTCCACGCCGGGGTCTCGCCGTCGGCGTTCAACGCATCTTGCGCGGGGACCCACAGGTCTTTCTCGATGCGGTGGAAGCCGGTCCAGTCGAGACCCTCCGCCACGGCGTCGACCTCGCGATAGTCGATGCGGGGGTCGAGGTCGCCGAGCGCCTCGGCGATGGGCTCGATGCGCTCGTAGTACGCGCGCACGCGCGGGAACTGCTCGCGCGCGGCGGCGTCGTCGCCCGACTCGTAGGCGGCGGCGAAGGTCTGCACGGCGGGCAGCAACTGGCCCACCTGGTCCTTCACGAAGGCGGCGTAGAGGCCGACCGCCTGCTGCTTCTGCTCGGCATCCGGACCCTCCACCGCGACCGCGTCGCCGGTGACCGAGAAGCTCGCCTTGCCGACACCGTCGCCGACCATGCCGGGCTTGCACAGCGTGTAGTAGTCGCCGGGCTGCGCGACGACGGTGAGGCTGCGCGAGGCGCCGGGGGCGATGTTCTCGACCTCGCCGACGATGCGCAGCCCATCGGATGCCAGCAGGTAGAACTCCGTGGTCTGGTCGCTCTCGTTGCTCACGTCGAAGGCGACGGTTCCGCTCGGTGCCGATGCGGCCGACACGGCGCATCCGTCGGCGGTCGAGGTCACGGTGAGGGCTCCGCCGGCGGCCGCGTCGGTCTTGGCGACGCAGCCCGACAGGGCGAGGGCGGCGACGCCGGCGACGGCCGTGGCGGCAAGGAGGCGTGTCGAGGTCATGATGCTCCGATCGGTGAGGGACGGATGCCGCGGCTTCGGGTGCGCGCGGACAGCCGGGGTCTTAGGAGGCGGCGGGGGCCGTGCTGGTGACCGCCCCGGGGGCGGCAGGTGCGGCATCCGCGAGGGGAGCTGGGGATGCGGCATCGGCGACCGAAGCCGTGGGTGTGGCGGAAGGCTCCGTTTCACGCGGGCGGCGGGGGCCGCGTACGCCGCGCACGAAGAGCGGAGCGACGACGGCGACGTAGACCGCCCAGGCGATCACCTGCAACCAGGTCATCTGCGGCATGAATCCGACCGTGGCCTGCAGGAGCACCGCCAGAGCGCTGTCGGGGGCGATGACCGACGACACGTCGAACGCCCAGCCGAAGGGGAAGCCCGCCCAGCCGGTCAGCACGAGTCCTGTGGCCGGGTCGACCGGGGCTCCCGCGCCGAAGGGGCCGGGAAGCGCGCCGGCTTCCTGCAGGTCGTGGAAGGCGTAGGCGAGCACACCCGCCGCCACGATCACCAGGAATCCCCCGGTCCAGGTGAAGAAGCGTCCCAGGTTCAGCCGCAACATGCCGCGGGCGATGAGCCAACCCAGCACGGCGGCGACGACGAGACCCACGACCGCGCCGAGAAGCGCGTCCGCCTGGTCTTCGATGGACTGCACCATCGCCCACAGGAAGAGCGTCGTCTCGACGCCTTCGCGCGCAACCGACACGAACCCGACCGCCACGAGCGCCCACACGCCCCCGCGCAGGGCCCGGTCGACACCGCTCTCGAGCCCTGCCTTCAGGGTGCGGCCGGCCTTCTGCATCCAGAAGATCATCCACGTGACCATCGCGACGGCCAGGAGCGACAGCCCCCCGCCGAGCAGCTCCTGCGCCTGGAAGGTCAGCATGTAGGCGCTGAAGGTGAACGCCGCGCCCACCCCCAGCGCCAGCGCGATCGCGAGTCCGACGCCCGTCCGCAGCTTCGGCAGCGCGTCTCGGCGACCCAAGCGCGTGAGATAGGCGACGAGGATGCCGACGACGAGCGCGGCCTCGAGACCTTCGCGGAGGCCGATGAGGAAGGTGGCGAAGAAGCTGGCTAGCACGGGCGGGTGTTCCGACTTTCACGAGGAGGAAGGACCGCGACGCTGCGGGTCGGGTAAGGGCAGCCTCACCTGACTATGACACATTACGCACTTTCGTCGGTTCGCGCACCCCTGCATCACCCGGGGGCGACGGTAATCGGCGGCAACAATCGCCCCGGCGACCCGCGATCGACCTAGCCTCGTCGCATGTCCGACCTCGATCTCCCCGTTCTCGACCTCTCGCTCCTCGACGAGGGCCCGGATGCCGCCGCCCGCTTCCGCGACGACCTGCGCGCCGCGACGCACGACGTGGGCTTCTTCTACCTGACCGGCACCGGGGTCAGCCCCGAGCTGGAGGCGCGGCTGCTGCAGGCCGCGAAAGACTTCTTCGCGCTCCCCGAGGCCGACAAGCTCGCGATCGAGAACGTCACGAGCCCGCACTTCCGCGGGTACACGCGCGTCGGCGGCGAGCGCACGCAGGGCCGTGTCGACTGGCGCGAGCAAATCGACATCGGGCCCGAGCGCGCGGCGATCGACGACCCCGACACTCCCGGCTACAACCGTCTGATCGGGCCCAACCTCTGGCCGGCCGCGCAGCCCGAACTCAAGGACGTCGTCACCGAGTGGCACGATCACCTCACCGGTGTCGCCCGCAAGCTCCTGCGCGCGTGGGCCCTCGCCCTCGGGGCGGAGGAGCAGTACTTCGACCGCCACTTCGGCGACCCGCAGACCCTCATCAAGATCGTGCGCTACCCCGGCAAGGACGACCCGACGCCCCAACAGGGCGTCGGCGCGCACAAGGACTCGGGCGTGCTCACCCTGCTGTGGGTGGAGCCGGGCAAGGGGGGCCTGCAGGTCGAGCGCGACGGCGAGTGGGTCGATGCTCCCCCGGTTCCCGGGGCCTTCGTCGTCAACATCGGCGAGCTGCTCGAGTACGCCACGCAGGGCTACCTCCGCGCCACGAACCATCGCGTCATCTCGCCGCGCTTCCCCGACGAGCGCATCTCGGTACCGTTCTTCTTCAATCCCGCCCTCGACGCTCGTCTGCCGATCATCGATCTGCCCGCCGAGCTCGCCGCCGACGCCCGCGGCGTCTCCGACGACCCCACGAACCCCATCCATGCGACCTACGGCGAGAACGCCCTCAAGTCGCGGCTGCGCGCCCACCCCGACGTGGCGGAGCGCTGGCATCCCGACCTGCTGGCCGCGCGCGCGGCATCCTGACCTCGCCGTCCGATCGCCGGCCAGCGAGCGGCACTCGGCGTGCGCTCACGCATAAACACGATCGGTGCGCGTAAACACGACGACAGCGTGTTTCTGCGCACGAATCGCGTTTATGCGGAGGTTCGCGGGGCTCGGGGAGGCACGACTCCCCGCGCGGCTGCGCGCCCACCCCGACATGACTGAGCGCCGGCATCCCGACCTGCTGGCCGCCCGCGCGGCATCCTGACCTCGCCCCCCGATCGCCGGCCAGCGAGCGGCACTCGGCGTGCGCTCACGCATAAACACGATCGGTGCGCGTAAACACGACGACAGCGTGTTTCTGCGCACGAATCGCGTTTATGCGGGAGTTCGCGGGGCTCGGACACGCACGACTCCCCGCGCGGCTGCGCGCCCACCCCGACATGACTGAGCGCCAGCATCCCCACCTGCTGGCTGCGCGCCGCGGCATCGTGACGTCGCCGTCCGATCGCCGGCCAGCGAGCGGCACTCGGCGTGAGCTCACGCATAAACACGATCGGTGCGCGTAAACACGACGACAGCGTGTTTCTGCGCACGAATCGCGTTTATGCGGGAGTTCGCGGGGCTCGGGGAGGCACGACTCCCCCGACGCGGCGACGCGGCGATCGATTCCCGGCATCCGGGAACGCCGAAGGCCGCCCCACACCGTGGGGCGGCCTTCCAAGAATGTTTTGCGCGATAGAACGCTGGCGCGATTAGCGACGCAGACCGAGACGCTCGATGAGCGAGCGGTAACGGTTGATGTCGACGTCCTGCAGGTAACCCAGCAGGCGACGGCGCTGACCGACGAGCAGGAACAGGCCACGGCGCGAGTGGTGGTCGTGCTTGTGTGCCTTGAGGTGCTCGGTGAGGTCCTTGATGCGCTGCGTCAGCATCGCGACCTGCACCTCGGGGGATCCGGTGTCACCGGGGTGCGTCGCGTACTCTTCGATGATCGCCTTCTTGACGTCTGCTTCGAGTGCCATAGATGGGATCCCCTTCCTTCTCATTGCGCGGCGCCCGTCACACGATGTGCGAGCTCTCTTTATCCGCGGCCGATCGAACGGCAACCGCATGAGTCTACCAGCATCCGGATGCCATCACCGCACCGCGGCACATCGGGCACCGCCGTCGGGTACCCGGCGCGCATCCGACTGACGGCGAGGGGCCGCAGCCCCGACAGCGCCTCGTGTCGGCATCAGCGCCACGCGTCGGGCGGCGGGAGCGTCATCGATGTCGGAACCCTGGCGTAGCCTCGGTCCGTGCAGCTCACCGTCCGCGTCAAGCCCGGAAGCCGCCGCGGTCCGCTCGTCGAAGACACCGCCGACGGTCTCGTCGTCCATGTGCGCGAACGCGCCGTCGACGGGGCCGCCAACGCGGGCGTCGTCCGAGCCGTCGCGGCGCACTTCGATGTGGCGCCCCGCGACGTGCAGATCCTCCGCGGGCACGCCGCGCGCATCAAGCGCCTGGAGGTCGACGCATGACGGTGAGCCGGAGCGCCTTCATCGACCTGCGCCCGCTCACCACCTCCCCGGCCTTCGCGCGCCTGTGGATCGGGTCGACACTGGCCGGACTCGGCGGACAGCTGACGGTCGTCGCGGTCATGCTGCACGTGTTCGAGCTGACCCAGAGCACGTTCGCGGTGTCGATGATCGCGGTGGCGGGGCTCCTGCCGATGATCGCCGCGGGCCTGTACGGCGGCATGCTCGCCGACGCCTTCGACCGGCGCACGGTCGCACTGCTGGCGGCGGTGGTGACCTTCGCCTCGACCGCCTTACTGGCGATCCTGGCCTGGTCGGGACTCGAGACGGTCGGGTGGCTCTTCGCCCTGAGCGTGATCAACTCCGCCGCCAACTCCATCGTCATGGCGACGAAATCGGCCATCACCCCGCGGCTGCTCCCCCGCGACCTCCTGCCGGCAGCCGCCGCTCTCCAGGGCGTCACGGTCGGCGTCATGGTCATGGCCGGCCCCGCCCTCGCCGGTGTCCTCGTCGCGTTCGCGGGGTACGCCTGGACCTACTCGCTCGACGTCGTGCTCATGACCTCGCTGTTCCTGGGACTGTGGTCGCTGCCGAAGCTCCGCCCCGAAGGAGAGGTGGTCCGCCCCGGTCTGGAGTCGCTGCGCGACGGCGTCCGGTTCCTCCGCCGAGCGCCGAACATCCGCCTGCAGTACCTCCTCGACATCGTCGCGATGACCTTCGGGCAGCCCGTGGCGCTGTTCCCCGCCATCGGCGCGGTGCTCCTGGGCGGTGGCGCGATCACCACGGGGGTGCTGACGGCCGCGGTGGCGGCGGGCGCCTTCCTCTCGAGCCTGTTCTCGGGCCCGATCGGACGCGTGCGCCGCCAGGGCCTCGGCATCGAACGGGCGATCCAGGTGTACGGGCTGTCCATCGGCGCTTTCGGGCTCGTCCTGCTCGCCGCCGGCCTCGGCTGGCTGCGCCCCGACGTCGTCGACGAGTCGCACGCCGCCGTCGCGCTCATCGCCCTCGCCGCGATGGTCCTCGCCGTCTCCGGCGCGGCCGACAACGTCAGCGCGATCTACCGCTCCACCATGATGCAGGCGGCGGTTCCGGATGCCATGCGCGGGCGCCTGCAGGGGATCTTCGTCGTCGTGGTGGCCGGCGGTCCCCGCGTCGGCGCTCTCTATGCCGGCACGCTGGCCACGATCGCCGCCCTGTGGGTGCCGCCCCTGTTCGGCGGCATCCTGATCCTCGCCCTCGTGGGCACGCTCGTTCGATTCTCCCCCCGCTTCCGCCACTACGACGCCCTGAACCCTCAGCCCTGAACCCGGCCCCGACCCGCCCGCGCCCCTCGCGCGCCCGCGCCGCCCGAAACTCACGCCCCCGGAGCTCACCGCGGACCACCGCCCCCTCGGCCTCACACCCTCCGACCCCGCCCACCCACTGTGACGCCGCGTTGCACGACACCGGCTCGCACCACCACGACGACGAGAGCATGGCGAGATGACGCGGACGCAGGAGAGCAGCGCCCACTGGGGCACCTTCCAGGTCGATGTGTCCGACGACGGTCGCACCGTCGTCGACACGCGCCCCTATGCGGACGATCCCGATGCCTCGCCGGCGATCGCGGGCGTGGCGGAGGGCCAGCATCATCCGCTGCGGGTCGTGCGCCCCGCCGTGCGGCGCCGCTGGCTCGAGCGAGGCCCCGGCCCCGACGACCACCGGGGCGACCCCGACGACGAGTACGTCGAGGTCGAGTGGGACGAGGTCCTCGACCTGCTCGCCGCCGAGCTGGACCGGGTGCGCTCGGCCCACGGGAATCGGGCGATCTTCGGCGGCTCGTACGGGTGGGGAAGCGCCGGGCGTCTGCACCATGCGCAGGGGCAGTTGCACCGGTTCCTGAACGCGATCGGCGGCTACACCTCGTCGAAGAACGACTACAGCCGCGGCGCGAGCCTCGTGCTGCTTCCCCACCTCATCGGGGCGGACGGGATGGAGCAGCTGCGCACGCGCCCACCCTCGTGGCCTCAGATCGCCGCGCACACCGATCTCCTGCTGTGCTTCGGCGGCATGCGCCTGTCGAACACGTCGGTGATCCCCGGCGGCCACGATCGCCAGGTCGTCGGCGGCCTCTCGCGCGACGCCGCCCGCACCACGAGGATCGTGACGGTCTCCGCGCAGCGCGACGACATCGGAGCCGACCTGGATGCCGAGTGGCTCGGGATCGTGCCCGGCACGGACACCGCCCTCCTGCTCGCGCTCACGCACACGCTCGTCGTCGAAGCACTCGCGGACGAGACGTTCCTCGCCTCCCACACGCACGGCGCCGATCGGGTGCGCGCGTACCTGCGCGGGGACACCGACGGCGTGGCGAAGACGCCGGAATGGGCAGCGCGCATCACCGGCGTTCCCGCCGCGACCATCCGCGACCTCGCGCGACGCGCCGCGGCCGGGCGCACCCTCGTCAACGTGACGTACTCGCTCCAGCGCGCCGAACACGGCGAGCAGGCCGTGTTCGCCGCCCTGACGTTCGCCGCCTTCCTCGGCCAGATCGGCCTGCCGGGCGGCGGTCTCTCGCACGGGTACGGATCGATGGGCGACCACGGGCTCGGAGTCGAGCGGGTGAAGCTGCCGACCTTCCCCCAGGGCCGCAATCCCGTCGACGACTTCATCCCCTGCGCCCGCATCAGCGATCTGCTCCTGCACCCGGACGAAGACCTGCCCTACGACGGTGGAACGCTGCGGCTACCCGACATCCGCCTCGTCTACTGGGCCGGAGGCAACCCGTTCCATCACCATCAGGATCTCCGGCGGCTGCGCCGCGGGCTGGCGCGCCTCCACACCCTCGTGGTCAACGAGTTCCACTGGACACCGACCGCCCGTCACGCGGACATCGTGCTGCCCGCCGCCACGCCCCTCGAGCGCGACGACCTCGCCGCCGGTCCCGGCGACTCCCGCCTGCGCACGATGCCGCGCGCGGTGGCGCCCGTCGGAGAGGCACGCGAGGAGTTCTGGATCTACGACCGACTCGCGGAGCGCCTGGGCGCGGACTACTCCGAGGGTCTGGACTCCCACGGCTGGCTCGAGCGCATCTACGAGACGTGGCGTCGCGCGAACACGGATGCGCCGCCGTTCGCCGAGTTCTGGCGCGCGGGCGGGACGCCACTCCCCCAGCGGCCGTATCGGGACGGGGCCTTCTCCGCGTTCCGTGCCGACCCCGCTGCGCACCCCCTCGACACCCCCAGCGGTCTGATCGAGGTGTTCTCCCCCACCCTCGCCGGCTTCGGGCTGTCGGATACCGCGGGGCACGCGCTCTGGATCGAGCCGCCCGTCGAGCCCGACTCGCCCTACGACCTGCAGCTGCTGTGCAACCAGCCGTCGCACCGCCTGCACAGCCAGCTCGACATGGCGGGGCCGAGCCGGTCCACCAAGGTCGCCGGTCGTGAGCCGGTGCGCCTGAACCCCGTGGATGCCACGGCCCGAGGCCTGAGAGACGGCGACGTCGCGATCGTCCGCAGCCCGCAGGGGAGCCTCCTGGCCGGTGTCGTGACCACCGACGCCCTGCTGCCCGGCGTCGCGCAGATGCACACGGGGTCGTGGTACGACCCCAGCGCACCGCATGTCGCGGACTGCGTGAACGGCAACGTCAACGTGCTGACGAAAGACGTGGGCACATCGTCCCTCACCCAGGCATCCAGCGGCGCGCGCGTCGCGGTCTCGATCTCCCGATACGACGGTCCCGTGCCCCCGGTCCGGGCGTACGAGCCGCCCCACCTCGAACACCGCCCCGGCGCCGGGCGCGCTGAGCGCAGACCGTCGGAGCGTCGGACACCGGCGCGCGGGCGAGGGAACGACCGCGCCCGCGCCCGCCCGTCGCCCCCGACCTCGCACCCCGGACGGGCGCCGAGTCCGAACGGCCAGCCCGCGGCGGATTCCGGCCATCGCACTCCCCCGCACCGGTGAATGTCGGAACCCGGTCATAGCATCGGGACCGTGGCATCCGGTTCCTCTTCGTCCCCCGTCTCCATCGCCGTGCAGTTCGTACTCACCGGCATCGTGTGGGGGTCGAGCTTCCTGTTCATCGCGATCGCGCTCGGCGGAATGACTCCGGCGCAGGTCGCGGGCGGTCGCCTGCTCTTCGGCGCCCTCGCGCTCGCGGCGATCGTGGCGATCCGTCGGGAGCCGCTCCCCCGCGGGCGACGCATCTGGGGTCATCTGTGCGTGCTCGCCGCATCCTTCTGCGTCGGGCCGTTCCTGCTCTTCGCGTGGGCCGAGCAGCACGTGTCGTCGGGACTGGCGAGCATCTTCAACGCGACGACGCCGATCATGACCGCGGTCATGGCGTGGGCGGTGTTCCGGGTCGAGAAGCTCCGCCCCGGGCAGCTCGTCGGGATCGCGATCGGGATCGCCGGCGTCGTCGTGATCATCGCCCCGGGGGCCGTGTCCGACATCGGCGACAGCACCGTCGCGCAGCTCGCCCTGCTGGGCGCGACCGCGTGCTACGGCTTCAGCCTCGCCTACATGCGGCGGTTCCTCGGCGACAGCGGGCTGTCCGGCGTCGCCTTCGCGTTCGGCTACATCGCCCCTGCGGCGGCATTCATGGTGCTGCTGTCGCCGGTGATCCTGGCCGAACCGATGCGGCTGAGCACGCCCGTCGCGCTCAGCATCGTGGCGCTGGGAGTTCTCGGCACCGGCGTGGCCTACGTGTGGAACCAGAACACCCTGCGCGCGTGGGGGCCGACCCGCGCCTCGACCGTCACGTACATCACCCCGGTGGTCGGGGTGGCGCTCGGCATCCTGGTGCTCGGCGAACGCATCTCGTGGAACGAGCCGGTCGGAGCCGCGGTGGTCTTCCTCGGGATCCTGCTCGTCCAGCAGCGGCTGCGCCTGCCGCGGCGCGCACACGCGACCCCGTAGCGCGGCGAGATCGGCGAGGTCAGGATCCCCGCGCCGGCGCACCCGATGCTCGCGTGTTCCCGACCTCCGCAGTCTTCACGCGCGACGCGTCGAGGACGACGAAGGTCCCGGATGCCGTGGCATCCGGGACCTTCGGGGGGATGATCACCGCAGCGTGAGCTGCGGCGAGGTCACGCCTGGTGGGCGAACTGCAGGTCGAGCTCGATGGTGACGTCCTTGCCGACGAGCACACCACCGGTCTCGAGCGCGGCGTTCCAGGTCAGGCCGTAGTCTTCGCGGTTGATGACCGTCTTGGCGGTCGCGCCGGCCTTGTAGTTGCCCCACGGGTCGGTGCCGAAGCCGCCGAAGTCGATCGAGAAGGTGGCGGGCTTGCTGACGCCGCGGATGGTGAGCTCGCCGTCGACGAGGAAGTCGCCGTCCTCGATGCGGACACCGGTGGAGCGGAAGTCCATCGTGGGGTAGGTCTCGACGTCGAAGAACTCGGCCGAACGCAGGTGCTGGTCACGACCCTCATCCTTGGTGTCGACCGAGGTGACGTCGACGGAGGCCTCGACGGTCGCCTCGAGCGGGTTCTCCGGCGCGACGAGGGTGGCGCTCTTCATGCCGAAGGTGCCGCGCACCTTGGAGATCATCATGTGGCGCACGGTGAAGGTGACCTCGCTGTGGGCGGGGTCGAGAACCCAGGTGCCCGCCTTGTAACCGGGGATGTCGAGGGCGGTGGTGTCGGTCATGTCACTCCTTGAGGTCTGGGGAGCCGTGTCGGCGTCCTGGGAAGGCCAAACTCCCATTCATACGAATGTATTCCACGAACGAGGAAAACGACGAACCCGAGGGTGCCGGAGCCCCCTCGGGTTCGTCGTCGTCAGGTGTACGGAACTCAGCCGACCTTGAGCAGATCGATGATGAAGATGAGGGTCTTGCCGCCGAGGAAGTGACCACCGGCGGGACCGTAGGCCAGGTGCGGCGGGATGACGAGTTCACGGCGTCCGCCGACCTTCATGCCCGGGATGCCGTCCTGCCAGCCCTGGATGAGGCCGCGGAGGGGGAACTGGATGCTCTCACCCCGGCCCCACGACGAGTCGAACTCCTCGCCCGACTCGTACTCGACACCGGCGTAGTGCACGGTGACCGTGTCGCCGGGCTTGGCCTCGTCACCGTCGCCGACGATGATGTCGCGGATGACGAGGTCGGAGGGGGCGGGGCCGGTGGGAGCGTCGAACTCCGGCTTGGTGCGATCAGTCATGTCTCCATCCAAGCACGCCCGAACCGACCGGCAAGCCCCTGGACAAAGACTCAGCGCCCGGTGCCGCGGCGATGCCTGCGTGTCTCCCGGGCGCTGAGTTGGCCTACATCGATGGTGCTCTCACGCTCGCGGGCTGTCAAGACCCTCCGCGAGGCGACTCGCTCCTCAAGGTCCCAGCAGGGCCGCGCGAGCCGCCATCGTCCGCTCCAGCAGATACCGCTCCGTGGCCGGTGCGTGCGGATCGCGTCCCGACAGCGAGCGCTGCCGGGCGGCGGCGAGCGCCGTGGCATCCGTGATGAAGGTTTTCATCACCGTCGACCGGTCTCCCGGAAGCGTGCGCGACCACGCCACCGCCGAGCGGCGACCGGGGCCCGTCGCGAGCATGTCGACCTCCTGCGGGGTGAACCACCCCGCAGCCGCGTACTCGCCCAGTCGCGCGCGGGTCAGACGCGTCTCCTCGCGACGGAGGGCCAGGATGCCGAGGATGAACAGCAGGAACAGCGGCACCTGAAGCGCCGCGTACAGCTCGAAGAAGTCGAAGAACGTGGCCGAGCCGTTCCACAACGCGTGCAGGACGATCGCGCCGATCACCCCCGGGATGCCGTACCGCAGCGCCGCCCCCGCGCCCAGGCCCCGCCGGGCCGCGAGGCCGAAGGCGAAGCCCGTCAGGCACGTGAACATCACGTGCGCGAACGGCGACAGCACCGCGCGGAGGAAGAAGGTGCTCGCCACCTGGGCGGGTCCGCCCTCGAGGTAGCTGATGGCGAAGTACTGCACGTTCTCGGTGAGGGCGAACCCCGCCCCGATAAGGGCGCCGTACACGATGCCGTCGACCGGCCCATCGAAGGCCCGTCGCGCGAACGCGAAGATGAGGAGCACGCCGAGGCCCTTGGCGAGCTCCTCGACGATCGGCGCCTGCACGACCGCGCTGAGCGCGGGGGGAACGCCTCCCGTCACCAGCGTCACCACCAGATCGACGCCGAGCGCGATGACGATCGACGCGATGGCTCCCCACGCCACGGCGAAGACAAGCAGTCGACGCGGCTCGGGCTCCCAGCGGTCGATAGCGCGCACCGCGAACCACACGATGACGAACGGGATCGCCGCCAGGAGGAGTCCGATGAACGACGCCGCCGTTCCCAGGAACCCCGTGAAGTACCGCACCAGAAGCGCCAGCAGGGGGACGAGCAGCACCGCGACGACCCACAGCGCCACCCCGCCCCGTCGCGACCGCGGTGGGGCGGCGGAGGCGGCCGCCTGCGGCGCGGTGGCGATGCGGGTGGCTTCGCCCGATCCGAGTCGGGAGAACGGCGAGGGTGAGCTCATGCGCACAGCCTAGGCGGGGCCTGCGGCCCGGCATCCGGGGGTTGCGAGCCTCCGCCACGGCGCGCCTCCGGGTAGCGTGGACGTATGCGCTTCGCCCACGTCCAGTCCTCGGAAGGGGCCGAAGCCCCCCGTCTCGTGTCGGTCCACGGCGAGGAGTACGTCGTCGTCGACGAGCTCTTCGACGGCGCCCCCGCCACGCTCGAGCAGCTGATCGCCGGCGGCGACGCTCTGCTCGACCGCGTCCGTGAGGCCGCGGCCTCGGCACCGCGGCATCCCCTCTCCGGCATCCGGTTCGCGTCCGCCGTCCTCACTCCCCCGTCGATCCTCGCGGTGGGCCTGAACTACGCCGCCCACTCCGGCGAACTCGGGCTCAAGACCGATGCCGGCCCGACGGTCTTCGTGCTCTGGCCGAACTCCCTCACTGCGCACGAGGCGACCACATCGTGGCCGCGGGCACTCAGCGAGGCCGTCGATTATGAGGCCGAGCTCGGCGTGATCATCGGTCGTCCCGGTCGCGATATCGCCGAGTCCGACGCCCTGCAGCACGTGTGGGGTTACACCGTCGTGAACGACATCACGGCCCGCAACATCCAGTTCTCCGAGGCGCAGTGGTCGCGCTGCAAGTCCTTCGACGGCTTCACCCCGACGGGGCCGTTCGTCGTCACGGCCGACGAGATCCCCGACCCGCAAGACCTGCACATCTGGACCGTCGTCGACGGACACACCGTGCAGGATGCCAGCACCGGCCAGATGGTGCGATCGGTGGCGACGCTCATCCACAAGCTGTCGGAGTCGGTGACGCTGCTGCCCGGCACCCTCATCTCGACCGGCAGCCCCGGCGGGGCCGGCTACTCGCGCGACCCGCAGATCTTCTTGCGCGACCGTTCCACCGTCACCGTCGGCATCGACGGCATCGGCGAACTGACGACCCACTGCCGCATCCTCGACTGACACGGCGCCTGTGCAGCGGCGAACCGACGGCGCTGTGCCGCATCCTCCATCGACACGGCGCCCCTTGCCGACGGGCCGGAACGCGTCATCCCGGCCCGTCGGATCCGGGTGTCACTCCTCGACGACGCTGTCGGCGGAACGGATGACGGGGATCGCCGCCGTGACGGTCTGCAGGCCCGAGAGCCGCGCGGGCGAGATCTGCTTCGTGACCTCGTCGCGCGTCATGAGGCCCGCCTCCACGACGAGGTCGGCGACGTTGCGGTGCGTCAGCAGCGCCGTCTTGGCGAGGGCCGCCGCCGCGGCGTAGCCGATGAAGGGTGTGAGCGCCGTGACGACGCCGACGGACGAACCCACCATGGCCCCCAGCCGTTCCCGGTTCGCGGTGATGCCGTCGACGCAGTTGACGCGGAGGGTCCACATCGCCTGGCGCATCCAGGTGATCGACTGGTAGATCGAATGCGCGATGACCGGCTCGAAGGCGTTGAGCTGGAGCTGCCCGCCCTCGACCGCCATCGTCACGGTCATGTCGGCGCCGACGACCGAGAAGGCCACCTGGTTCACGACCTCGGGGATCACCGGATTCACCTTGCCAGGCATGATGCTCGACCCCGCCTGCCGCGCCGGGAGGTTGATCTCGCCGAGCCCCGCCTGCGGACCGCTGGAGAGCAGGCGCAGGTCGTTGCAGATCTTCGAGAGCTTGACCGCGTTGCGCTTGAGCGACGACGAGAACGACATGAACGCGCCGGTGTCGCTCGTGGACTCGACGAGATCGCTCGCGGTCTCGAGGTCCAGACCCGTGATGGCACGCAGATGCCGGAGCACGGCACCCCCGTAGCCGGCGTGAGCGGTGATCCCCGTGCCGATCGCCGTGGCGCCCATGTTGATCTCGTACATCAGGTACGCGTTCTCGGTGAGACGGTTGTAGTCCTCGCCGAGGGTCGTCGCGAAGCCGTGGAACTCCTGCCCCAGGGTCATGGGAACGGCATCCTGAAGCTGCGTGCGTCCGACCTTGAGGACGTCGTGGAACTCCTCCGCCTTCGCCAAGAACGACTGCCGCAGCAGCGCGAGCTCCTCGAGCAGGCTCTGCAGCGTCAGCGACAGGCCGATCTTGATCGCGGTGGGGTACACGTCGTTGGTGGACTGGCTGCGGTTGGTGTCGTCGATCGGCGACAGGAAGGCGTAGTCGCCCTTCTCGCGGCCCGCCATCTCGAGGGCGATGTTGGTGATGACCTCGTTGGCGTTCATGTTCGTCGAGGTGCCGGCCCCGCCCTGGATGACACCGACCGTGAACTCGTCGTGGAACTCGCCGTCGATGACGCGCTGGGCCGCGCGGTCGATGAGGTCGGCCTTGGCCGGGTCGAGCACGCCGATCTCGGCGTTCGCGCGCGCCGAGGCCTGCTTGACCATCGCGAGACCCCGCACGAGGTCGGGATAGACCGAGATGGGGCGCTTGGCGATCGGGAAGTTCTCCAGCGCGCGAGCGGTGTGGATGCCCCAGTACGCGTCGGCGGGGATCTCGAGGGATCCCAGGGAGTCGTTCTCGATACGGGTGCGGGGCAACGCGTCCAAAGCCATGGGTACGTCCTCGTGGGTGTCACGGCGAGCAGGGATGATTCGAGCCTAACGACCGGCGTTCCGGCGGGGACTGGACACGACGGCCTCCTGACGCATCGGTACCGTCCCGTGCGTCGCTTGCGTGCGCAGCGCGTCCGTGCTCCGCGCGTGCGCGCTCAGCGCGTCCGTGCTCGCTCTCACCGCTTGCGTGAGAACGCGTCGAGTCGCTCCTGCGGGCTCAGCGCGGCCATCCGCGCCGTCCATTCAGCGGTGAAGTATCCCGACGTCTCGGCGTCGACCACGGGAACGACGGCGTGCGTGATCGTGTCGTCCCACACGTGCACGAGGTGGAACGAGCGCCCGGCATCCATCCCGTTGACCTCCTCGGCGGGACGGGCGAGATCCATCGTGTAGCAGGATGCCGCCGCGACGCTCACCGGGACCCCGGCGAACGTGCCCGAGGTGGAGTAGTGCAGGTGACCGGCGAGGATGGCCCGCACGTCGCTCCCCCGCACGACGTCGGCCAGTGCGGACTGGTCGCGGAGCTCGAGGATGTCGAAGAACGGGATGTGCGTGGGAAGCGGGGGGTGGTGCAGCGCCAGGATCGTCCCGAGCGGGGCGGGCTCGGCGAGTTCGGCGCGGAGCCACTCCCGCTGGGCGTCATCGAGATCACCGTGATGCCACCCCGGCACCGTGGAGTCGAGCGCGATGAGGCGGAGCCCGCCGAGGTCCCAGACGCCGGTGACGGGCTCCTGCGTCGGCTCGGCGTCGAGCAGGCCCTCCCGCAGGGCGGGCCGTTCGTCGTGGTTGCCCGCGACCCAGACCACCGGGGCCCCGAGACGCGCGGCCCAGGGCTCGACGGCGTCGCGCAGGGCGCGGTAGGCCTCGGGTTCGCCGAGGTCGGTGAGGTCGCCGGTGAACACCACGGCATCCGGCCTCACGCCCGTCGCCTCCGCGGCATCCAGCGTGCGGCGCAGGTGACGCGCCGTGTCGTAGCGATCGCCGAGCAGGCGATCGCCGCCGAGCAGGTGCGTGTCGCTGAGGTGGAGGATCACGCGCGCGGCGGGCGCGTGCTGACCGAACTGCACGGATGCCATGACCTCAGCCTAGGAGGAGGGTCCGACATCGCCGGCCGCCTCAGTGCACCGCGACGCTGTCCCGCACCGTCGCGAGGGTGACGAGGGCGTCGGCCGCCTGTCGCTCCGAGGTGGCGCTGAAGCTGAGGCGAATGCGGGCGTCGGCGGGCTCGCCGGCGAAGTAGGCATCGCCGTCGCCGATCGTGATCCCGGCGCGCTGCGCGTCTCGGGCGAGCGGCCCCGGCTCGACGCCCCGGGGACACCTCAGCCACAGGTGGAAGCCGGCGCGCGGCGGGGTGACATCGCCGTCGGGCCACACGCGCCGCACCTGCGCGAGCAGGGCATCTCGTCGGGCGACGAGGGCGCGGCTGAGACGACCGGTGTGACGCGGCCAGTCCGCGGAGGTGAGGAACTCGAGAGCGATCTCTTGCAGGGGGCGGGCGACGAACAGCTGGTTCGTGACGACCGCGGTGTGCAGCCGTGCCAGGACCGGTCCCCGCGCGGCGAGGAAGCCGACCCGCAGACTCGGCGCGACGGGCTTGGCCAGCGAGGAGATGTGGATGACGTGCCCGTGGACGTCGTCGGCGATGAGCGGCGGGGGCACGGGCGCGTCGAGGCGGATGTGGCGCGCCCAGTCGTCGTCGATGACGAGCGCGCGATGCCGGCGCGCGACCTCCAGCAGGGGCCGTCGTCGTTCCGGATGCAATGACAGGCCCGTGGGGTTGTTCACGGCGCTCTGCAGGTACGCCAGACGCGCACCGGTGCGCGCGAACGCGGCATCCATGTCGCCCGGGTCGACGCCGCGGGCATCGGTGGGGACCGGAATCGGGCGCAGGCCCGCGGCCCGCAGCGCGGCGAGGGCCCCGGGGTAGGTCGGGCTCTCCACGATCACGGCGTCTCCCGGCGCGCCGACGGCCTGCGCGATGAGGGCGATGGCCGACTGCGAGCCGTTCGTGACGAGGACCTCGCTCTCGTCGACGGTCGCCTGGTGGGCGAAGACCGCGCGCAAGGCGCTGAGGCCGGCAGCGGGTGCCGGCTCCCAGACGCTGCCACGACGGATGCTGCGCGAGGCGGCGGCCTGCAGAGCCGCGCGGGGATGCAGATCGGCACCGAGGTAGCCGCTGGAGAGCGGGACCGTGTCGGCGAGCACTCCGACGGGATCGAGAAAGCGGACGGCCGCGCCGTCGACGCGGGAGGGAGCGAGCGCGAGAGACTGCCAGCCGGTGGAGGCCGCCTCGGTGCGCGGTCCGGCCGCGATGAAGACGCCCCGCCCCGGCTCGCTGCGCACTCTGCCCCGCGCAGCCAGGGCCGCGACGGCGCGACCGACGGTCACCGGGCTGGTCGACAGCTCCCGGCACAACGCCCGCGTGGAGGGAAGCGCGTCGCCCGGCGCACCCCGCTCGATCAGCCGTTCCAGATGGGCGACCACGACCGCGACCCTGCTATCGTTTTCCATGACAGATAATGATAGCGTTACACCTCTTCGACCCGTACCGTTACATCGCTCCTGGTCCGTGACCGCGACGGTCGCCGGGCTCGTGGCCGCCCTGGTCTCCTTCGCGGGCCCCTTCGCGGTCGTGCTGCAAGCCACCCGGGCCGCGCACCTCGACGAGGCCCACACCGCGTCGTGGGTCTGGGCGATCGCCGTCGGCAGCGGCCTCAGCGGCCTGATGCTCAGCCTGCTGACCCGCATGCCGATCATCGTGGCGTGGTCCACACCGGGCGCAGCTCTGCTGATCGCCGCGATCGGCGGATTCTCGTTCTCGGATGCCGTGGGCGCGTTCCTGGTATCGAGCGTCTGCGCATGCATCCTCGGCTTCACCGGATGGTTCGGCCGCCTGCTGGCCCTCATCCCCGGCTCCCTCACCTCGGCGCTGCTCGCGGGGATCCTGCTGCCGTTCGTCATCTCGGGCAGCTCCGCCGTCGTGACAGCCCCGGCCGTCGCGGGAGCGGTCGTGGTCGCCTTCATCGTCGCGAAGAGATTCCTCGAGCGATACGCCGTCGTCATCGCTCTCGCCGTCGGCGTATGCGCGACCATCGCGACCGGCGCCGGAGAGCGTGTCGCGCTCGATCTGCAGCTCACCGCGCCGGCGCTGACGATACCCACCTTCGACCCGGAGGCCCTCCTGTCGATCGGGCTGCCACTCCTGCTGATCACCATGGCCGCACAGAACGCCCCCGGACTCACCGTGCTGCGCACCTCGGGCTACACCCCGAATGATCGCGTCCTCGTGGGCGGCGTCTCGCTCGTCTCGGCGACGCTGACGCCCTTCGGCGGGCACGCCATCAACCTCGCCGCGATCACCGCGGGCATCTGCACCGGGCCCACCTGTCACCCCGACCCCGCGCGCCGCTACATCGCGGGCGTGGCGTGCGGACTGGCGAACCTCGTCGCCGGCGCGTTCGCGTCGACGCTCGTCGGCGCCTACACCGCCCTCCCGGCACCCATGATCGCCGCTCTCGCGGCCGTCGCGCTGCTGCCGTCCGTCGTCACGGCCCTGACCGCGACCCTCGCGGGCCCGCCCGCCACGCAGACCGCCGCCCTCATCACGCTCGCCGTCACGGCATCCGGAATCGTCGTCGGCGGCGTCGGGAGCGCGTTCTGGGCGTTGATCGCCGGGCTCGCCGTGTGGGCGGTGCTCACCCGGACGACCCCTCGCGCACGTCTGACAGCAGCGGAGGACGCCCTCAGTGGTTGAACAGGATCAGCAGCAGCGCCCCGAGGACGGCCGCCGCGCACACGACGAAGCACGCGTACGCACCCAGCAGCGACAGGCGCTTCTGCCCGTCGCTCAGCGGGTTCTTCGCCGCGGCCTTCGCGACCGCCTTCTCGTGACGGCGCTTCTGCTTGTCGGTGAGCACGGTGATGGCATCCGTGAACTCCGCCGGAGCCACCAGCGGCGGGCGCCCCCCGCGCACGAGCAGGCGCAGGCCCAGCGCGTAGAACGTCACCACGACCGAGGCCCCGAGCAGGGCGGCGACGAAGACATGGAGGAAGGCCTCCCAGTTGATGACCATCAGGCGTCCTTCCCGGCCTTCTCGCGCTCCCGCCGCTGGCGGCGCGTGGGTCCGGGCTTGCGCGGCACCTTGACCGCGGCGCCGGAGTCGGCGACCTCGCTCATCGCGTTCGCCGACGTGACCTCGTCGCGTCGCGAACGCAGGAACAGCCCCAGGATGACGACGACGGCGATCACCGCGTCGACGGCGACACCCCAGCCGCCCAGCCAGACGACGATCAGCGCGGCGGCCGCCCCGACCGCACCGGCGGCGGGGAGGGTCAGCACCCAGCCGATCATGATGCGGCCGACGGTGTTCCAGCGGACGGTCGATCCGCGGCGGCCGAGCCCCGAACCGATGACCGAGCCCGACGCCACCTGTGTCGTCGAGAGCGCGAAGCCGAGAGCACTGGATGCCAGGATCGTCGCCGCCGTGGACGTCTCGGCGGAGAACCCCTGCGCCGGCTTGACGTCGGTCAGCCCCTTGCCCAGGGTGCGGATGATGCGCCAGCCGCCCATGTACGTGCCCAGCGCGATGGTGATGGCGCAGGCGAAGACCACCCAGAGCTGCGGGTCGGGCTCCGACGTCGACTGCCACCCCACCGTGATGAGGGCGAGGGTGATGACGCCCATGGTCTTCTGCGCGTCGTTCGTGCCGTGGGCGAGGGCGACCAGCGACGACGTGAAGATCTGGCCCCAGCGGAAGCCGTCTCGTCCGTCGGCCTTCATGTCGTACCGGCGGGTGACGCCGTACGCGATCTTCGTGACCGTGAAGGCGATGATGCCCGCCGTGAGGGGCGCGATGAGCGCCGGCAGGATGACCTTGCTCAGCACGACGCCCGCGTCGATGGCGGAGGCACCGACACCGACGAGCGTCGCCCCGATCAGGCCGCCGAACAGCGCGTGCGACGAGCTCGACGGCAGCCCCAGCAGCCACGTGAGCATGTTCCACGTGATCGCGCCGATGAGTCCGGCGAAGATGATCGGCGGGAAGATGTCGGGACTCAGTTGGTCTTCGCGGATCATGCCGCCCGAGATCGTCTTGGCGACCTCGGTCGACAAGAAGGCGCCGACCAGATTGAGGCAGGCGGCGAGCAGGACGGCCACCTTGGGCTTCAGCGCACCGGTGGCGATGGGCGTGGCCATCGCATTCGCGGTGTCGTGGAAACCGTTGGTGAAATCGAAGAAGAGTGCCAGCGCGATGACCAGCACGATGATGAGGGCTGCGCTCTCCACCGTTCGCTTTCCGTGAGGAGGAAGAAGGGATGCCGACGGGATCGGCGCGACGAACGAAGAGTTCACCTGGAGTTCGACACTCGTTCACCGAGGTCGCGTGGACATCCTGTCACCGGCGGCGACGGCGGTCAAACCGGTACGCCGGGCCGGCGGCATCCGGAGGTCGTCCGTGCTCGGCGTACCCGGTCTCCCGCCGGGTCGAGCCGACTACCGTGGAGGGGTGACCGATATCGACGCCTCGCCCGTTCCGCCCGTCGCCGCCCGTCGACCCGTCCCGCGCTCGCACCATGATGACACCTTCGACGACCCGTACGAATGGCTCCGCGCGAAAGACGACGCCGAGGTCACCGCGCACCTCGAGGCCGAGAACGCCTACACCGGGGCACGCACCGCCCATCTGACTCCGCTGCGCGACACCGTCTTCGGCGAGATCAAGGGCCGCACCCTCGAAACCGACCTGTCGGTGCCGAGCCGCCGCGGCGATTGGTGGTACTACGGCCGCACGGTCGCGGGCGCGCAGTACGGCATCCAGTGCCGCGCCCCGCTCGACTCCCCCGACGACTGGAACCCGCCGACCCTCTCGCCCGATCGTCCCGTGCCGGGCGAGCAGGTGCTCTTCGACGGCAACGTCGAGGCCGAGGGCACCGACTTCTTCTCCCTCGGGAGCTTCGAGATCTCGAACGACGGCACACGCATGCTGTACGGCATCGATGTCGCCGGCGACGAGCGCTACACGGTGCGCGTGCGCGACCTGACCACCGGCGAGACCTTCCCCGACGAGATCACCGGCACGTTCTCGGGCGCGACGTTCTCCCCCGACGGACGCTTCATCGTGTACACGACCGTCGACGACGCCTGGCGCCCCGACACCGTGTGGCTGCACGAGATCGGCACCCCCGTCGACACCGACGCGAAGCTGTTCCACGAGCCCGACGACCGGTACTGGGTGGGCGCCGACTTCACCCGCAGCGATCGTTTCCTCGTCATCGAGATGGGATCCTCCATCACCAGCGAGGAGTGGCTGATCGACGCCGACGACCTGCGGGGCACGCCGCGGGTGGTCTGGCCGCGCCGGGAGGGCGTGGAGTATTCGTCGTCGCACGCCGTCGTCGACGGCGAAGACGTGCTGTACGTCCTCCACAACGACGGCGCCCTCGATTTCGAGTTGGTGCGGGTATCGGCATCCGATCCCCAGGGGGCGCGCGAGACGGTCATCGCCCACCGTCCCGGCCACCGTCTGCTCGGGATCGACACGTTCCGCGACTGGGGTGTGGTCGGGTACCGTCGCGACGGCCTCGCCCGCCTCGGCATGATGGCGTATGCCGACGGCGCGGTGACCGAGATCGCGTTCGACGAACCGCTGTACAGCGTCGGCACCGGCGGCAACCCCGAGTGGGCTCCCCCGGTCCTCCGTCTGGGCTACGGCTCCTTCGTGACCCCCGGCACCGTGTACGACTACGTCGTCGACACCGGCGAGCTGCTGCTGCGCAAGCGTCAGCCCGTGCTCGGCGGCTTCGACCCCGCCGATTACGGCCAGGCGCGGGTATGGGCCCCCGCCGACGACGGCACGCAGGTGCCGGTGTCGCTGGTGTGGAAGCGCTCGTTCGGTGAGCCGGGCTCGTCGCCGCGCCCCGTGCACCTCTACGGCTACGGCTCGTACGAGCACTCGATCGAGCCGGGCTTCTCGGTACCGCGTCTGTCGCTGCTCGACCGCGGCGTCGTCTTCGCGGTGGCCCACGTGCGCGGGGGCGGCGAGATGGGGCGGCAGTGGTACGAGGACGGCAAGCTGCTCGCCAAGCGCAACACCTTCACCGACTTCGTCGCCGCGGCTCGTCACCTCGTGTCCGAGGGATACACCTCTCCCGACCGCATCGTCGCCGAGGGCGGCAGCGCAGGCGGTCTGCTCATGGGCGCGATCGCCAACCTCGCGCCCGAGCTGTTCGCCGGCATCCTCGCCGACGTGCCGTTCGTCGACGCACTGACCACGATCCTCGACCCGTCGCTGCCGCTCACGGTGATCGAGTGGGACGAGTGGGGCGACCCGCTGCACGACGCCGACGTGTACGCGTACATGAAGTCGTACACGCCCTACGAGAACGTGCGCGAGGGGGTCGAATACCCCCGCATCCTGGCGGTCACCTCGCTCAACGACACCCGCGTGCTCTACGTGGAGCCGGCGAAGTGGGTCGCCCGGCTGCGCGAGGTCGGCGCCGACGCGCTGCTGAAGTGCGAGATGGTGGCCGGCCACGGCGGCGTGAGCGGTCGCTACAACGCCTGGCGCGAGCGCGCGTTCGAGATCGCGTGGCTGCTCGACGTGCTCGGCCTCGCCGACTGACACGCCGGCCGGCGCTGCCTTACCCGGCGCCCCTCAGCGGAACGCCCCGTCGCCTCGTGCGGCGGGGCGTTCCTATCGCCTGGCGCGGCGGGGCATCCCTATCGCCTCGTGCGGCGGGGCATACCCGTGTCCCACTTCGTGCGAGTTGAAGGCCTCGAGTCTGCACAAAGTGGGACATCCACGGCCCGCAGCCTCGCGCAGCCCCCGCGCATGTCCCACTCGGTGCGGGAAGAGGGCCTTGATTTCGCACGAAGTGGGACATGGACTCCGACGGCGCCGGAGGCCGCGGCGGCTCCTCCCCGGCCCCGGCGCGAGGATCGTCGTCCACAGATCTCGGTCGTCCGCCGCTACCGCATGCGCGGCGCAGGCATCCTCGGGGGATGTCCGACCACACACCGATCTTCTCCGTCCGGGATGCCGTGGCAACGGGGCGCTCGCGCTTCGCCCTGCGCCGCGTCGGCATGCGGGTGCCGTACACCGGCGTGCGCTCCCTCGCTGTCCGGCCGCCGTTGACCGACCTTCGGCCGGGCGGCGGAGTACGCCCCGCGACTGGGCGAGGGACAGTTCTTCAGCCACGAGACCGCGCTCGGGTTGCTCGGCGCTCCCCTCCCCGCGTATCCGTGGGTGCCCGGCATCCACGTATCAGCGCACCGACCCCAACGTGAGCCGCGAGTCCGCGGCATCCGAGGCCACCGGCTGCAGACGCGGGAACGCGCCGTCTCATTCACCTCGGAAGGGTGGCCTGTCGAGCATCCCGTGCGAGCCTGGCGGCAATGCGCGACGTTGTGGGGCATCGACGACCTCGTCGCCGCAGCCGACTTCCTTCTCACGGACGCACACCCACGCGTCGAGGTGGAGGAGCTGCGAGCCGAGATCGAACGGATGGGTGATACCGCCGGTCGGGCGCTGGCGCGCGCCCTCGCGCAGAGCCGCCGTGGTCCCCGATCTCCTGCGGAAACGCGCCTTCGACTGGTTCTCGCGCGCAACGGCCTGCCCGCGCCGGAGATCTCCTGGGTGCTGCGCGACGCCCGTGGCGCCTTCGTTGCCGAGCTGGACCTGGCCTACCCCGACTGGAGGATCGCCGCGGAGTACGACGGCCGGGTTCATGCCGAGGACGTGCGGCAGTTCGCCCGAGACGCCGACCGATGGGACGCGATCCGTGCCTGCGGCTGGCAGCATGTTCGCATCCTCGCCCACCACATGCGCGAGAACGGCCAACCAGCGGTTCGGAAAGTGCGCGAGGCGCTTCGCCGCGCGGGCTGGCGGGGATGAACGTTCGCATGTCCCACTTTGTGCCGGTTGCGGCTCCGAAAACTGCACAAATCGGGACACGACGGGTCGCGGACGATCACGACGGGAACGCCCTGCCCCGCACACAGCACGACGCCCTGCCCCGCACACAGCACGACGCCCCGCCCCGCGCGAATCGGGACGGGGCGTCGACGGGCAAAACTCAGCCGAACAGGGCAGCGGCCTCTTCGTAGCGGTAGAGGGGCACGCTGTTGAGCTCGCCGAGGGCGTCGGCGAAGGGCACGCGCACGATGTCGGTGCCGCGCATCGCGACCATCTGCCCCCAGGCACCCTCCTGCAGGGCGTCGGCGGCGTGCAGGCCGAGGCGCGTCGCGAGCACGCGGTCGAACGCCGAGGGCGAACCGCCGCGCTGGATGTGACCCAGCACCGTGGCGCGGGTCTCGATGCCGGTCAGGCGCTCGATCTCGGGCGCGAGCTGCTCGCCGATGCCACCCAGGCGCGGGCGGTTGAAGGCGTCGAGGCCCTTGTCGCTGAAGGCCTCGTCCATCCCGGTGAGCTTGAAGCCCTCGGAGACGACGACGAGCGGCGCACGACCGCGGTCGTGCGCGCGGCTGACCTGCTCGACGATCTCATCGATCGACATCGGCACCTCGGGGATGCAGATCACGTGCGCTCCCGCCGCGATACCCGCGTGCAGCGCGATCCATCCCACGTGACGCCCCATGACCTCGGCCACCATGCAGCGCTGGTGCGAGTCACCGGTGGTGCGCAGGCGGTCCATGGCATCCGTCGCGATGTTGACGGCCGTGTCGAACCCGAAGGAGTAGTCGGTGGCGCGCAGGTCGTTGTCGATGGTCTTCGGCACGCCGATGACGTTGATGCCGTCCTTCGACAGGCGGTCAGCCGCTGCAAGAGTGCCCTCGCCGCCGATGGCCAGGATGCCGTCGAGGCGATGCCCGTACATGGTCTTCGAGATGTTCTCGGCACCACCGCGCACCCCCTCGTACGGGTTCGTGCGGCTGGTGCCGAGGATCGTGCCGCCGACCTTGGACAGCCCCTTCACCTCGTGACGCGTGAGGGGGAAGAAGTCGCCGTCGACGACGCCCCGCCAGCCGTCACGGATGCCGACGAACTCGATGTCGTAGTTCGTCGTGCCCTTGAGCACGACCCCACGGATGACCGCGTTGAGCCCGGGGCAGTCGCCGCCGCTGGTCAGGATGCCGATCTTCATTGGCTGGAGTCCTCGCTGTGGTTCGGGTGGAGGGAGAAGGCGCCGTTGCCGTCTTCGACCTTATCGCCGCGGGCAGGAACGGTGCCACACGGTGACGAAGGGGCGAGGGATGCCGAGACCCGACGCCGATGTCCGCCGACGGCCCGCCGCGCACGGCGTGACGAGCACACCGGATGCAGGATCAGCGACGCCCTGCTCTGCCGCGAACAGCGTGACGAGCACACCGGACGCCGGATCACCGACGCCCCGCGCTACCGCGAACAGCGCGACGAGCACACCGGATGCCGGAGCACCGACGCCCTGCTCTGCCCCGAACAGCGTGACGAGCGCGCCGGACGCAGGAACGCCGATGGGCAACCACCACACTCGGCGAGATGAGCACGCCGGATGCCGCGATCCGCGCCGGTTCCGCCCCGCCGGCGTGACGGGCACAGGAGGTTGCGACGAGAACAGGCTGTCTCGGCCGGCGGTTTCAGGCGGTCAGTGCAACACCGTTGTCTGGTGGGGTTGAGAGTAGTCGTTCAAGGGCTTCGGTGGGGGTGGCCCAGTCGAGGGTCATGCGGGGGCGGTCGTTGAGTTGGGTGGCGACGTAGTCGAGGTAGTCGGCGGTGTAGCCGGAGAGGTCGGTGCCTTTGGGGAAGTATTGCCGGAGCAGGCCGTTTGTGTTCTCGTTCGTTCCGCGCTGCCAGGGTGAGTGCGGGTCGCAGAAGAAGACCCCGTCGCGCAGGTCGGCTTCGACGGTGATCCTGGCGTGGGCGGACAGCTCCTTGCCTTGGTCCCAGGTGATGGATCGTCGCAGCAGGTCGGGCAGTCGCCGCATTTGTTGGATCATCTGATCGGCGACAGTCTCGGCGTCTCGGCGGGCGGGCAAGTGCAGCAAGATCACGAACCGGGTGGCGCGTTCGACCAGGGTTCCAATCTGTGACAGACCGTCCTTGCCGATGATGAGGTCCCCTTCCCAGTGGCCGGGGACGGCGCGATCTTCTGCTTCGGCGGGACGGTCGGAGATCATCACCATCCCGGGGATCTTTCCTGGCCCGGCCGCTGCGGCCGCTTGACGTTGGGTTCGGGCGCGGGGCTTGCGGGTGGTGCGGCCTGAGCGCAGCGCCCGTGTGAGCTCGTTGCGTAACTCACCGCGACCCTGCACGAACAGGGACCGGTAGATCGCCTCGTGCGAGATGCGCATGCTCTCATCATCCGGGAAGTCCACCCGCAGGCGTCGGCTGATCTGCTGCGGGGAGTGTCCCAGCCTCAACCGCCGCTGCACCTCGACCCGCAGCGAGAGCTGCGAAGCGAGCTTGGATGGCTTAGGGCGCGATAGGCGCCGATCCGCGCGGCCCTGCGCGGTCGAGGGTGAGTAGAACACCGACTGGGTGGGCGGGCGCATCGTGCGTTTCGCCCGGTAGCGCGGCAGATTGCCGCGATTGCGACGCAACTCCCGCAGCACCGTCGAGGGATGCCGGCCAAGGCCCCGAGCGATCTGACGGATCGATTCGCCCCGCGCCACTCCAACAGCGATCTGCTCACGCTCGAGAAGGGTCAGAAACCGACCCGAGGGATCAGACAACGACAACGGTGACATACCGCCAGCATCCCGAAACCATCTCTCCGCACCCTGCCGCGACGCGCCCGCCGCCCCCGCCGCATCCGCCGTCGACAATCCCGCCGCGATACCTCGCCAAAACTCCCGCTTCACACTCCGCAACACACTGAACACCGCCCACCCCCTCAATCAGGGTGTTGCACTGACCACTTGAGTGCGCCGCCGAGATCGGCCTGTTCTCGTCGAACTCCCTGTTCTCGCGACGACGCCCGCCGGGGGGCCTCCACCATCGTCCGGCCGCGCCGAGGTACGCCTCGCGCCCGGACGGATGCGCACGAACGCCCCCGCCGAAGCGACCGGGGCGTCCACTCTGCGACGCACGAACACCCCGGCGCCGAAGCGAGCCGAGCGTCCACTCGGCGACGCACGAACGCCCCGGCGCCGAAGCGACCGGGGCGTCCGCGAGGAGCCGGGTCAGGCCTTGCCGAGCGCCTGACGCAGCAGGTGCATGAGCGCCGACAGCTGCACCGAGTCGCTCGAGCCGGGCTCGATGGCCTGGCCGTCGAGGGCGCGGGCCGCGAGGCCCTCCTTCGAGTCGATGAGCTCGGCGATCTTCGTGTCGATCGTGTGCGCGGCGATGATGCGCCACGCCGTCACGGGCTCCTCCTGGCCGATGCGGTGCACGCGGTCGATCGCCTGCGTCTGCTCGGCCGCGGTCCACGACAGCTCGGCGAGCACGACGTTGGAGGCGGCCTGCATGTTGAGGCCGACGCCGGCGGCGGTGAGCGAACACACCGCGATCCCGACGTCGGGGTCGGTGTTGAACGCGTCGATCGCGGCCTGTCGCGCGGTGGACGTCTGCTCACCGCGCACCGAGACGGCCTTGAGACCGGATGCCTTGAAGTGGGCCTCCGCGGCATCCATCACGTCGATGTGCTTGGCGAAGAACACGACCTTGCCGACCGAGCGCTGCAGCTGCACGGCGTAGTCGGCGGCGAGGTGCGCCTTGGCCTGACCGATGCGGCGGACCATGGTGAAGACGTTCTCGCTGCCCGAGCCCGCGGCCTTGGACTCCTCCAGCTCGCCGTGGGCGACGAGGCGCACGATGTCCTCGTCGATCTCCCCGGCGGCGAGGCCCCGGTCCCCGCGCGCCTCGATGATGCGGCGGTACTTCGCGGCCAGCCGCGCGCCGAGCTCGCGCTCGGCCTGGCGGATGGACCGGCCGTACTCGTCGTCGAGCTCGACGGGCAGGTCGGCGACGAGCTTGTCGGGCAGGTCGGCGGCGACGTCCTTCTTCTTGCGCCGCACGATGCCCATCGAGATGACGGCCTCGCGCGCCTCGGGGTAGAACGCCTTGTCGGCGGGGGTCAGGCCCGTGGCATCCAGCTTCTCCATGAGCTCGGGGCCCGGCTTCTCGCCGTTCGTCCAACCGAGGAAGCGCCAGATCGCGTCGAAGTCCTCGACATCGTTGATCAGCGGGGTACCGGTGAGGGCGAGCAGGAGCGGGTCGCGCGTCTGCTGGCGGACGCGGGATGCCAGGGCCAGCACGTTCTGCGACCGCTGCGAGGTGAGGTTCTTGATGAAGTGCGCCTCGTCGACGACGACGCCCTTGAGGCCGATCGACGACAGCCACGACAGGTGCCGGTCGAGGATCTCGTAGTTGACGATGAACACGTCGGCGAAGGCGTCGATGTCGGCCCCGCCGCCGGAGATGACGGTGGCACGGCGCTGCGGCGTCCAGCGCTGCACCTCGCGGGCCCAGTTCATCTTCACGACGTTGGGCACCACGACCAGCAGCGGGTACGCGTCGGCGACGGATGCCGCCAGCACCGACTCCGCGGTCTTGCCCAGGCCCGGCTCGTCGGCCAGCAGGAACGAGCGGTGACCCAGGCGGACGGCCTCGAGGAAGCGCGACTGGTGCGGCATGACCTCGAGCCCGCGCGGCGAGAGCCGATCGAACTCGGGCACGGGCGGCAGGTCCATGCTGGCGGCCGACCCGCCGGCGCCGGTCTCGAACGCCTTGTACAGCGGACCCATGAGCTCCCAGCCGTCGAGGCGGCGACGGGGAGCGTCGCCGGTCTGGCGGGGCGTGAGGTCGGGCGCGAGGAAGGGGTTGGCCATCTGGCGCGCCTCGATGGATGCCGGCACGACCTGCTTCTCGGCGAGCGCCGCCGGCACGACCGGGGCGATCTTGGGCGTGTTGTCGGTGATGATGAGCTCGTCGGGCGGCAGTTCGGCACCGGACTCCAGCAGCCAGTCGCGGCGCATGCGGCGGGCGACGGGCGAGGTGGCCTGGTCGACCTCGAGCAGCTGGATGAGCGAGGTGTCGCGCGCGGCGGTCTTCGCGAGGATCGTCGCCACGCCGTCGAGACGCTTCAGCAGCTCGGCGCGGGCGGCGTCGGTGATTTCGGTGTCGGCCTTGACCCGGGCGCGCTCCTCGCGGACGAGGAAGGCGATCACCTGGAACTTGACGCGGTTGGTGGGCCCGAGCTTGCCGCGCTGCGCCTTCGCCTCGACCTCGCGCACCTTGCGGGCGAGGATCGGGATGACGGGGGCTTCGTCGTCGCGTCGGGATGACGTGGTCTTTCTGCGCCGCTGGTTCGAGCTACGGGCGGCGGTTGCCGTGGTCGGCATGCTCCTCCTGAGCGTGTCGTCCGGATGACAGTCCGGAGCGTCCGGCGAATGCCGGTGGATCAGTGACCCCGGAATGCGTCGCGCGAACCGCCGCCGGAGAAGCGGTGTCGGCGACCC
Source organism: Microbacterium proteolyticum (assembly GCF_030818075.1). Taxonomy (NCBI): domain Bacteria; kingdom Bacillati; phylum Actinomycetota; class Actinomycetes; order Micrococcales; family Microbacteriaceae; genus Microbacterium; species Microbacterium proteolyticum. The sequence goes on from NZ_JAUSZZ010000001.1 coordinate 3,299,156, forward strand.
GCGACGCGTCTACGCCGGAACGGCTCGCGAGACAGCGGAAGTCGGGATCCCCTTCATTCTAGCGGTCCGCGCCGACGATACGCGTGAGGCGCCGGAATTGATCTCGCGCGGCGCCGCCACGCGACGCCTCGCGACACCTCGCGCGCGGGATCAGACGGCGCGGCGCAGCCGCAGGCTGTTCAGCACGACGAACACGCTCGAGAACGCCATGGCCGCGCCCGCGAGCATCGGGTTCAGCAGTCCGAGAGCCGCGAGCGGGAGAGCGGCGACGTTGTACGCGAACGCCCAGAAGAGGTTGCCGCGGATCACCCGCATCGTGCGCCGACCCAGACGAACGGCGGTCACGATGCCGCGCGGGTCGTCGCGCATGAGAGCCACGTCGCTCGCGTGCAGCGCGGCATCCGTCCCCCCTCCCATCGCGATGCCCAGATCGGCGGATGCCAGGGCCGCGGCGTCGTTGACTCCGTCGCCGACCATGGCCACGGTGCGTCCCTCGCCCTTCAGTGCCGCGATCTCGGACACCTTGCCCTCGGGCAGCACGCCGGCGACGACTCGTTCGATGCCGAGCTCGGCGGCGACGGTCCGGGCGACGTGGACGTTGTCGCCGGTGAGCAGCACCGGCTCGAGGCCCATCCCGCGCAGCTCGGCGACAGCCGCCGCGCTCTCGGGGCGGACGGTGTCGGCGACCTCGATCACGGCGCGGACGCGCATCGCGCCCCCGGCATCGGTCCACCCGGCGACGACCACCGTTCCGCGCTGCTCGCCGTCGGCGACGGCAGCTGCGAGCGTGTCGGGCAGCGCGGCGCCGAGGTCCGCGGCGAGCGCGGGACGCCCGGCGAACACGCGGACGCCGTCGACGACGCCGGTGATCCCGCGTCCGGGCAATGCCTCGAGGTCGCTCGCGACCGCACCCTCCCCCGCGGCGCAGGCGATGGCGTGCGCCACGGGGTGCTCTGAGCCGCGCTCGACGGACGCGATGCGCCGGAGCGCCTCGTCGGCATCCTCCCCCTCGGCCACGGTGACCGCGACGACGCTCATGCGTCCGGCGGTGAGGGTACCGGTCTTGTCGAGCACGATCGTGTCGATGCGCTCGGCCGACTCCAGGGCTGCGGGGCCCGTGACCAGGATGCCGAGCTGGGCGCCGCGGCCGGTGCCGACGAGGATGGCGATGGGCGTCGCCAGACCCAGGGCGCACGGGCAGGCGATGATGAGCACCGCGACCGCCGCGGTGAAACCGGCCGCGACGGGCTGCCCGGCCACGATCCACGCGACGAGGGTGAGGACCGCGAGCACGATCACGACGGGGACGAACACGCCCGAGATGCGATCGGCGAGGCGCTGCGCCCGGCTCTTACCGAGCTGAGCGTCCTCGACGAGACGGGCGATGCGCGCAAGGCGCGTCTGCTCGCCGACCCCCGTCGCACGCACGACCAACCGGCCACCCGAGGCGATGGTGCCGCCCGTCACCGTCGAGCCCGGACCGACGTCGATCGGCATGGACTCACCGGTCAGCATGCTCTCGTCGACCGCGGCGCGGCCGTCCATGACCTCGCCGTCGGTGGCGACGGTGGCGCCCGGCCGCACGACGAAGACGTCGCCCACGGCGAGGTCATCGATGTCGATGCGCCGGCCGTCGGCCAGCTCGGCCTCGCGCGCACCGAGATCCAGGAGCGCCCGCAAAGCCGCGCCGGCGCGACGGGTCGAGCGCTGCTCGATGACGCGACCCAGCAGAAGGAACACGGTCACCGCAGCGGCGACCTCGAAATACACCACCGAGGTGGCGTCGTGCACCGGGCCGAAGAGCATCACGTCGTGCCGGATGCCGATCCGCCCGGCGCTGCCGAACACCAGCGCCCACACGCTCCAGAGGTACGCGGCGAAGGTGCCGAGCGTGATGAGGGTGTCCATGGTCGCGGCGCCGTGACGCGCATTGCGCAGCGTGGCACGGTGGAAGGGCCACCCGCCCCAGAGCACGATCGGCGTCGTGAGGACGAGCGACACCCACTGCCAGCCGGCGAACTGCCACGCCGGGATCATTCCGAGCGCGACGACCGGCACGGCCAGGCCGAGCGACACCCGCAGCCGCGTCAGCAGCGGCGTCGCGCCGGGTGCGTCCTGCACCTCGTGCACGTGTCCGCCGTGGCCGTCGGTGGCGTGGTCGCCGGTCGCGTGATCCCCGGCCTCGTGGGCCCCGGTCGGGTGATCCCCGGCGGGGTGGTCCCCGGTCGCGTGCTCCCCGGCGGGGTGGTCGCCGGTCTGCTCGTCGGATGCTCCGGCGGCGCGGTGCGGCACCGGGGACACGCCGAGGGGTGCGGCGTGGTGCGCGCGCGCCACGATGTCGTCGCCCGTCACGGCATCCATCGCCCCTCCCGGAGCCGGGATGGGAACGGGGCCGCGCGTCCCCGCCGGCGGGGGCTGCCGCCGCGTCCGATGGAGCCGTCGGCTCCGCGACTCCGACCGCTGCGCCGCGGGCCCGCGACGAACCCGAACGCGTCCGAACGCGGGCGTCGTATCCGGCGGCGCGGACGGCATCGATCAGGGCGGCGGTGTCCATGCCCGCCGGATAACGCACGCGGGCCGTCTCGGTCGCGAGATTCACCGCAGCCTCGACACCTTCGACGCGTCCCAGTCTCTTCTCGACGCGGGCGACGCAGCTCGCGCACGTCATCCCCTCGATGTCGAGCACCGCGACGACGGTGGGGTCGGCGGCATCCGTGTTCTCGCCCATGGCTCCTCCTCCGGTCCTACGCCTGTCAACAGGATACCCCCTGGGGGTATTCCAGCGTCCGCTCGCCGAACACCACGCAGGAGTTCTCGTCGGCGCGGTGCATCGACTGCCGCGCGACTGCGGCGCCCGGGGGCAGGTTCTCCGGCGTCTTGGTCCGGCACCGCGACCGACGAGCCGGACGCCCGGCGCCCGCCCGCCCCGCCCGCCCCGCCCGGCCCGCACCCCACGCCCGCCCGCCCGGCTCTGCCCACCCAGCGCCCACCCGCCCCGTCCGGCCCCGCCCCGACCGCGCAACCCTACGCTGGAACGATGGGCGAGGCGATGACGCGCGAACAGCGGACGGTGCTCGCCATCGCCGTCCTCGCGTCTTTCGTGTCGTTCCTGGACGGCACCGTCGTCACCGTCGCGCTCCCCGCGATCGCCGGGGAACTCGGCGGCGGCCTGACCACCCAGCAGTGGGTCGTCGATGCGTACCTCGTCACCCTCGGCGCCTTCATCCTCGTCGCGGGCTCCCTCAGCGACGTGTTCGGGCGCGTGGTCGTGCTTCGCGCCGGACTGATCGGCTTCGGCCTCACCTCGGTCGCCATCGCCGCGGCGCCCACGGCGGAGTTCCTCATCGTGGCACGCGCGCTGCAGGGAATCGCCGGAGCGCTTCTGGTGCCGAGTTCGCTCGCGCTGATCACCTCCACCTTCCGCGGTCCCGCCCAAGCCCGCGCGATCGGCATCTGGACCGGCGCCACGACCGTCGCGATGATCGCGGGTCCCCTGATCGGCGGCGTCTTCGTCGACACGCTGTCGTGGCGTCTGGTGTTCCTCGTCAACGTGGCGCCGATCGCCCTCACGATGTGGCTCCTCGTGCGGCTCGGCCACCGCGACCATCGCCGCGCGGGCGCGCGCGTCGACATCGTCGGCGCGGTGCTGTGCGCGACGGGCCTCGGCGGCGTGGTGTTCGCCCTGATCGAGCAGCCGAACCTCGGCTGGGCCTCTCCCGTGATCTGGGTGCCGGGTCTCGTCGGTGCCGCCGCCTTCGCCGGCTTCCTCGTGCGCCAGCGCCTCGCCCGCGACCCGATGATGCCCCTCGACCTGTTCCGTGCCCGCAACTTCTGGGCAGGGAACCTCGCCACCGTCTTCGTGTACGCCGCCCTCTCCCTGAACGGGTTCGTCGTGAGCGTGTACCTCCAGCAGGGCGCGGGGCTGTCCGCGACCCTCGCCGGTCTCGCGTCGCTGCCGAGCACGCTCCTGATGATCGCCCTCAGCTCCCGGATGGGGGCTCTGGCCGGCCGGCACGGCCCCCGGCTGTTCATGACGCTCGGGCCGCTCGTCATGGCGGCGGGTTCGCTGCTGCTCCTTCGCGTCGGCGAGGACTTCGACTACTGGACACAGGTGCTGCCGGGCATCATCGTCTTCGGTCTCGGCCTGACGGCGACCGTCTCGCCCCTCACCGCCGCCGTGCTCGGCGCGATCGAGACGGAGCGTTCGGGGATCGCCTCGGCCGTGAACAACGCGGTCTCCCGCGTCGCAGGCCTCCTCGCGATCGCGGCGGTGTCCGCGGTGGTCGGCGGCTCGCTCGATCTCGACGGCTTCCACCGGGCGGCTCTCGTCACCGCCCTGCTGATGGTGCTCGGGGGCGCGGCGTCGTTCCTCGGCATCCGGAATCAGCTCTCCCGGCCGACGTGACGCCGCTTGCGCCGCAGCGAACGGGATGCCGACGGCGACCGTTCAGCTCAGGATCGCGCGCGTACGCTCCACGTCGTCGGCCATCTGCACGAGCAGCGCCTCGACTCCGTCGAACGCCGTCATCCCGCGCACGCGTTCGACGAAGCGCACCTCGACGTCGTGGCCGTAGAGGTCGAGCCCCGTCTCGTCCAGCACGTACGCCTCCACCTGACGGGAGTGCACGTCGTCGAACGTCGGGTTGGTGCCCACGCTGATGGCTGCGGGGTAGCTGATGCGGCGGGCGCCGTCGACGTCGACGAGCCAGCCGGCGTACACGCCGTCGGCGGGGACGAACCCCTCGAGGTCGGGTGAGAGGTTGGCGGTGGGGTAGCCGAGCTCGCGCCCGCGTTTGAGGCCGTGCACGACCTCGCCCCACACCGACGGCGCGCGCCCGAGCAGGCGCGCGGCGGTGGTGACGTCTCCCGCGCTCAGCGCCTCACGGATCCACGTCGACGAGACGCGCCGGTCGGCGTGCACCGCGCGCACGTCGTCGACCACGTCGACGCGGAAGCCGTGCTCGGCACCCAGGCGCTCGAGCAGGGCCGGGTCGCCCGCACCTGCGGCGCCGAAGCGGAAGTCGCGTCCGACCAGAACCGTCCGCGCCCGCAACGCGTCGACGAGGATGCCGCGGACGAACTCCTCCGCCGGGATCGACGCGAGCGCCTCGTCGAAGGTCAGCAGCAGGGTCGCGTCCACTCCGGCGCGCTCGAGGAGGTCGAGCTTCTGGTGCGGCCCGATCACGTCGGGCGGGCAGCGCTCGGGGAGCAGCACACTGAGCGGGTTGCGGTCGAAGGTCACCGCGACGACCGTCGCCCCGTCGGAGGCGTCGACGCGGGCCCGGTCGATGACGGCCCGATGACCGGTATGGACGCCGTCGAACTTGCCGATCGCGACCACCGAGGGCCCGAACCCCGCGGGAACCTCCGCCGGATCGCGGAAGACGATCATGTCGTCGCCCGGCGGTGGCGCATCAGCCACCACAGGCCCAGGAACGGCAGCACGAGCGGAATGAAGAGGTAGCCGTAGCCGTACACCGACCACACCGTGGGGTGCTGGAAGAGCGCCGGATCGACGAGGCTGAGAGTGCCCACGACGAGCACCCCGACGAGTTCGAAACCGATGGCGATCCACGCCACGCGGTACCAGGCCGGGCGCGCCGAGAAGACCAGCGCGAGGGTCGCGAGGATGTAGACGACCGCGGCGAGCGCCGACAGCGTGTAGGCCAGCGGGGCCTCGTCGAATTCGCGCGCGATCTGCACGAAAGAGCGGCCCGTGGCGGCGAGCGCCATGATGCCGTAGACGACGACGAGGACACGGCCGATGCCGGTCATCCCCCGGGCGCGAGTGGGAGTGGTGGATGCCATGACCTCACGATTCTAGTTCGCTTGCGGCCATGGGGAACGGCGTCGGCTCTCCCGCTCCGCGACCGGCGTGGAGATCGCCTCAGCCGCGGGGCACGGCATCCCGAACCCGTCAGGCGATCTGGACCGTCCAGATCTGATGCATGCGCCAGACCATCACGGCGACGGCGAGGGCCGCGACGCCCATCACGACCGTGCTCCAGCGGCTGCGCTCCAGCAGCGCCCACGCCACGCCCGCGACCGGCACCAGGGCCGCGGAGACGAGGTACGTCCAGAACTCCAGCATGCTGCCCGTGGGCGTGTTGCCGGCGAACGGCGCGATGACGGCCACGACGATCTGCGCGATGAGCAGCAGCTCGATGAGCGCGAGGGAACCGACCGTCACATCCCCCGGCCGGCGCCCGAGAAGACCGGCGGCGATCGCGACGACGCCGGCGAGCACCGCGACGCCCACCTGCGCGAGCGTGAACCACAGGATCATCGGGCGACATCCTCGGGCATGTTCATGACGCTCTTCAGCTGCGCGCCCCGTCTCTCGACGATGCCGACGAGCCGCCCGTCCGGGTCGATCGCGGCGGCGACGGCACCGGTCAGGCGCCCTCCCCCGTCGATCCGCTTGCCGTGGCGCAGGTCGCGCGCCTCGTCCTCTCCGACGGCGAGAGCACCGACGACGACCGAGGCGGCGGTCGCGGGGGTGACGAGCCGCTCTTCGGCGATGTCGTCGACGGATGCCGCGGCGGCGATGTCGAAGGAGCCGATGCGCGTGCGGCGGAGCATCGTCAGGTGCCCGCCCACCCCGAGCGCGCGACCGAGGTCGCGGGCGAGGGCACGGATGTAGGTGCCGCTCGTGCAGTCGACGACCACGTCGACCTCGATGAGCTCCCCGTGCCGGCGCGTCTCGCGCACGTCGAAGCGCGAGACCGTCACGCGTCGGGCCTTCAGCTCGACCTCCTCACCCGCGCGGGCGAGGTCGTACGCGCGCCGGCCGGCGACCTTGATGGCCGAGACGGTGCTGGGCACCTGCTCGATCTCGCCGGTGAGGGCGGCGATCCCGGCCGCGATCGCCTCGTCTGTCACGGCGCCGACCGCGGCGGCATCCGCCCGCGCCGTCTCCACCCCGTCGGCGTCGTCGCTGTCGGTCGCGATCCCCAGCAGGATCGTCGCCTCGTACGTCTTGTCGGCGCCGACGATGTAGGTGAGCAGTCGGGTCGCGCCCTCGACGCCGAGCACGAGCAGCCCCGTCGCCATGGGGTCGAGGGTTCCCGCGTGCCCGATCTTGCGGGTGCCGAGCGCGCGCCGCGCCCGCGACACGACGTCATGGCTGGTGATGCCCCCCGGCTTGTCGACCAGGAGGATGCCGGGACGCGCCATCAGCAGAAGTCCCCGAACACCTGCACCGGGTGGGCGGGATCGGAGTTCTCGACGATCACGGATGCCGCCGCCTTCGGCCGCGCCGTGCGCAGGTAGTGCTTCTCGGCATCCGGAAGCTCGGGACGGGGCATGCCGAGGGGCGGGTTGCTCTCGAGCCAGACGGAGAAGTTCCAGAGGCCCCGCACTTCGGGGGTGTGGAGGAAGCGTCCGTCGACCACCAGGACGGCGTCGGCGGGGGCGACGAAGCCGGCGCCGAACTCCTCGCCCGCGCGGAAAGGGGCGACGAAGCGCTCGCGCGCCTCGGGCCCCCCGTCGGCGAGCGAGATGCGGAACGCCGTCGTGCCCTCTTCGGTGATCGCCTTCTCGAACCCGTCCGCGAACTCGCCCGCGGCGCGGCGGTCGAGTGAATCGATGGCGACCACCACTCGTCCCGCGCGGTTGTTCTGCCGCATCAGGTCGCGCAGGCTCCGCTGCAGGGTGTCGACGGTGTTCTCGCTGGGCATGCGTCCAGCCTACTTTCGCCGCATCGCGCGAGCGCGGCGCCCGGGCCGGCTCGAGCCCACGACCACCCCGGGCGCGCGACCAGACGGCACCCGCCTGCGCCTCCCCGCGTCGGGAGCGCGTTCGTCGTCTGCCGGAGGGAGGACGCGACGCCTCGGGGGCTCGCGCGCGAAGCGCGGCGCGATCGACCGTCTTCGTCCCGTCCGCACCGCCCCCGCGCCCGGAGCCCCGGAATCCACCCGAGCTTCTAGGCTGGACGGATGCCAGGACTCGCCGCCCCGCTCATCGCGTGGTACCGCGACGCGGCGCGCGACCTGCCGTGGCGCCGGGAAGGATTCGGCGCCTGGGGCACGCTCGTGAGCGAGTTCATGCTGCAGCAGACGCCTGTGAACCGCGTGATCCCGCACCTCGAGGCGTGGCTCGACCGCTGGCCCACGCCCGCCGACCTCGCGGCGTCGGCGCCGGGCGACGCCGTGACGCAGTGGGCGAACCTCGGCTATCCCCGGCGGGCCCTGTGGCTGCACCGGGCCGCGGTGGAGATCCGCGACCGGCACGATGGCGTCGTGCCGCGCGACGTCGACGCGCTGCTGGCACTCACGGGCATCGGCGACTACACCGCGCGTGCCGTGGCGGTCTTCGCGTACGGGGATCGGCATCCGGTCGTCGACACCAACACCCGCCGGGTGCTGGCCCGCGCCGTCGAGGGGCGCGCGCAGCCCGGATCGCCGCACCGTCGCGACCTCGAACGCATGGATGCCGAGTTGCCGGACGACCTCCGCGAGGCCGCCATCGTCAACGCGGCGGCGATGGAGCTCGGCGCGATCGTCTGCACCGCGCGGTCGCCGAGGTGCGAGCGCTGCCCGCTTGCGACGGTGTGCGCGTGGCGGGCGGCCGGCTACCCCGAGTCCGAGGACCGTCGTCGCCGTCAGGCGACGTATGAGGGAAGCGACCGTCAGGCGCGCGGTGCGGTGTTGAAGACGCTGCGCGAGGCCGCCCCCTCCCCCGTGCCGCTGTTCGCCGTGCTCGTCGACTGGCCGGATGCCGCACAGCGCGACCGCGCGATCGACTCGCTGATCTCCGACGGACTCGCCGAAGCCGAGGACGACCAGCTGCGGCTGCCCCGCTGACGCCCGGATCACCGGCGCTCGTGCGCACACGGGCACGCGGTCGGCCCCGGACGGGCACGCGGTCGGCACGACGTGTCGACCCCGCCTGCGCGAGACGGCACACGCCGCCCACCCCGGACGGACTCAGGATGCCGTCGACGAGACCTGTGCGACCGAGCGGGGACGGTCCGGCCCGAGTTCCGCGGCCAGACGGGCGGGGCGGAACTGACCCGCCACGAGCAGGGCCCCGATGACGACGGCGAACACGATCCACATGACCACCCCGAGCGGCGACACGAGGGCGGCGGCGGGGGTCGGCGAGCCGGCGGCGACGAAGAGGGCGCTCATGCCGGCCGCCGCATTGAACGCTCCATGGGCGAACACGGCGGGCCAGAGCGACGCGGTGCGCAGGCGCATCCAGCCGAGGAGGATGCCGAACAGCACGCACGCCACGACCATCAGCAGAACGCCGAACCCGTTGGGCTCGGCGAAGTTGTACCCGAGCAGGATCAGCGGCGCGTGCCAGAGGCCCCAGAAGCCTCCGGACACGACCAGGGCGGGCCACGTTCCCAGGGGCCGGAGGGCCGGCAGCAGCCACCCCCGCCAGCCGAGCTCCTCGCCGAAGGCGAAGGGCGCGTTGATCACTGCGCCCAGCGGGATGCTCGCGAGCTGCAGGACGACGAGCACACCGATCGGCGGAAGCGGGGTGCCCTCGGGCACGGCGCTGCGGAGGGTCTCCGCGAAGCCCGAGAACGCGACGAGATCGAAGTGCGCGAGACCGAGCACGCCCATGAGCGCGAGACCCGCCCCGATGAGCAGAGGCGCGGCGAGGATCACCGCGACGCAGGTCCAGATCGTCCGCGCCGCGGGCCGGAGCGGCCACATCCCGAGCTCCCGGAGCACGGCACGGGCTCCCCGGCGTCCGCGCGTCCTGCGTTGCACGAGGAGCGCCGCGACCGTGGCGACAGCCGGGGTCAGCATCATGGCCGCCGCCGTCACCCCGAACAGCGGGTCGGTGAGCCCCTGACCGCGCATCCAGAGCGGGAGCGCCACCAGCCACGAGAGGGCGAGAGAGGTCACGGCGAAGACGGCCAGGGCGGGCCGATCCGGTCGAGGTCGCGTATCCACATCACTACCGTACGAAGCGCCGTGGCTCTGCACCTCCCCCCGGAGGCGGATCATCGTCGGGTTCCGACGACGATGGCCGGACGCCGCCCGCTCGGGGCGCCATCCGGCCATCGGTCACGCGGGCTCAGGCCCGGTCGTCGTCGTCCTCGTCGAGGTCGTCGTCGTCCTCGTCGTGCGCGCGCGGCTTGACGTACGGATCCGCTTCGCCGGCGTAGGCGGCCGATGCGGCGAGGCCGGCGACCGACTCGTCACGTTCGCGCGCTTCGCGCAGCAGCGCCGAGATGTGGTCGGCGTTCTCGGGGATGCCGTCGAGGATGAACTCCAGCGACGGGGTGAGACGCGTGTTGAGGTGCTTGCCCACCTCGCTGCGCAGCATGCCGGTCGCAGACTTCAGCGCGGCGGCCGTGTCGGCGCGGTGCGCCTCGTCTCCCATGACGGTGTAGAACACCGACGCGCGCTGCAGGTCGCCCGTGACCCGTACGTCGGTGATGGTCACGAATCCGAGCCGCGGGTCGCGCAGCCCCTTCTCGAGCCGCTCGGCGAGCACCACGCGAATACGGTCGGCCACCCGAGCCTGTCGCTCTCCTGCCACGTCCTTCTCCTTCTCGTTCTTCATACCGCCGCGGATGACCCAGCGGGTAAGTATCCCCACGAGGATGCCGCCCCAGCGTAGGCCGGAGGGGTGTGCATCTCCGAGAGCATCGGGGTAGGGGCCCCGCTCTGCTCTCGAAGATGCACACCCCGCAGGCCGAAGCGGGAGCCGCGCCCGAAGACGCGACTCCCACCAGGTGTGATCAGCCTCGCGGCTTCTCGACCATTTCCGTCGTCTCGATCTCGTCGCCGACCTGGATGTCGTTGAACTTGCCCAGGCCGATACCGCACTCGAAGTCCGTGCGGACCTCGGTGACGTCGTCCTTGAAGCGGCGCAGCGACTCGATGGCCAGGCCGTCGGCCAGCACGACACCGTCGCGGATGACACGGGCCTTGGCGTTGCGCGTGATCGTTCCCGACCGCACGATGACACCGGCGATGTTGCCGAACTTCGAGGAGCGGAACACCTCGCGGATCTCGGCGACACCCGACTGCACCTCTTCGAACTCCGGCTTGAGCAGGCCCTTGAGCGACTGCTCGACGTCGTCGATCGCGTTGTAGATGACCGAGTAGAACCGCACGTCGACACCCTCGCGGGCGGCGCGCTCGCGGGCCTTCGTGTCGGGGCGGACGTTGAAGCCGATCACGATCGCGTTGTCGATCGTGGCCAGGTTGATGTCCGACTCGGTGATCGCACCCACACCGCGGTGGATGATGCGCAGCTGGACGCTGTCGTCGACCTCGATCTTGAGCAGCGACTCCTCGAGCGCCTCGACGGCACCCGACACGTCACCCTTGATGATGAGGTTGAGCGATTCGACCTTGCCCTCTTCGAGAGCGCGGGTGAAGTCCTCGAGCGAGATGCGCTTGCGGGCCTTGGCCAGCTGGGCGTTGCGCTCGGCGGCCTCGCGCTTCTCGGCGATCTGGCGCGCGGTGCGGTCTTCTTCGGTGACGATGAAGACGTCGCCGGCGCGGGGCACCGAGTTCAGTCCCTGCACCGAGACGGGACGCGACGGGTAGGCCTCGTCGACCGCTTCGCCGTTCTCGTCCATCATCGCGCGGACGCGGCCGTACGCCGTTCCGGCGACGATCGCGTCGCCGACGCGCAGCGTTCCCGACTGGATGAGCACCGTGGCGACCGAACCGCGACCCTTGTCGAGCTTCGCCTCGATGGCGACACCGCGAGCGGCCTTGTTCGGGTTGGCGGTGAGGTCGAGGCCGGCGTCGGCGGTCAGCAGCACGGCATCCAGGAGTTCCTGGATGTTCGTGCCCTGGCGGGCCGACACGTCGACGAACATGACGTCTCCGCCGTACTCCTCGGCGACCAGACCGTACTCGGTGAGCTGCTGGCGCACCTTGGCCGGGTTGGCGTCGGGCTTGTCGACCTTGTTGACCGCGACCACGATCGGCACGTTCGCCGCCTGGGCGTGGTTCAGCGCCTCGACCGTCTGGGGCATGATGCCGTCGTCGGCCGCGACCACGAGGATCGCGATGTCGGTCACCTGGGCACCACGGGCACGCATGGCGGTGAACGCCTCGTGACCCGGGGTGTCGATGAAGGTGATCGCGCGCTCGATGCCCTCGTGCTCGGTCCAGATCTGGTACGCACCGATGTGCTGCGTGATGCCGCCGGCCTCGCCCGCGACCACGTTGGTCTGGCGGATGGCGTCGAGCAGTCGCGTCTTACCGTGGTCGACGTGGCCCATGACGGTGACCACGGGGGGACGGATCTCGAGGTCGTCCTCGCTCTCCGCCTCCAGCTCGGCGTCGAGGTCGAGACCGAAGCCCTCGAGGAGCTCTTTGTCTTCGTCCTCGGGCGAGACCATCTGGATCTTGTAGCCGAGCTCGGCTCCGAGCACCTCGAAGGTGGCCTCGTCGAGCGACTCGGTCGCCGTCGCCATCTCGCCCAGGTTGAACAGGATGGTCACGAGCGTGCCGGGCTGCACGCTGTAGCCGCGCAGAGCCTCGAGCTTGTCGGCGAAGTCGGCGATGGAGGCACCGCGACGGAGGCGGATGATCTCGCCGTTGCCCTTCGAGACGTTGACGCCGCCGACGACCGGCGCTGACCGCATCTCGAATTCCTGCCGCTTCGCCCGACGCGACTTGCGCTGCTTGCTCTTGCCGCCGCCCTTACCGAAGGCACCTGCGGTCCCACCGCCGGGACCACGGCCGCGACCGCCGCCACCGCCGGGACGACCGGCGAAACCGCCGCCGCCCGGAGCACCGGGTGCGCCACCGGGACGCTGGAAGCCGCCGCCGGCGCCACCGGGACGACCGGGACCGCCGGGACGCTGCTGGAACGGAGCGCCGGGACGACCGCCGCCACCGGGGCGACCGGCGCCGCCGGGACGCGGAGCACCGGGGCGCGGAGCACCGGGACGCGGGGCCTGCGGACGCGGGATGTTGCCGGGCGTCGGGCGCTGACCCATGCCCTGCGCCGAGGCGAAGGGGTTGTTGCCGGGACGCGGGCCGGAGGGACGCTGGCCCATGCCCTGCGCCGAGGCGAACGGGTTGTTGCCCGGACGAGCGCCACCGGGACGCGGCGGCGCGCTGGGGCCGGGCTTGGGAGCGCCGGCACCGGGGGTCGGGGCCGCGGAGCCGGGCTTCGGCGCCGACGACGGGGTCGCCGAGGGCGCGGCGGGCTTGGCTGCGGGGGTGGTGGCCGCCGGAGCTGCGGGCGCGGGGGCGGGCGCTGCCGGGGTGGATGCCGCGGGAGCCGGAGCAGCGGCCGGAGCGGCGGGTGCTGCGGGCTTGGCGGGACCGGGGGTGGGGCCCGAGGGACGGGCGCCGGGGGTCGCCGCGGGGCGCGCGGGTCCGGGGCGCGCGCCGGCACCCGGACGAGCGCCGGCACCGGGACGAGCCGCGGGCGTGCCGGGCTTGGCATCCGAGGAACCGGACGAGGTCTCCGCCGCCAGTGCGGCGCGGAGCTTGCGCGCCACGGGGGGCGCGATGGTCGACGAAGGACTCTTGACGTACTCGCCGAGTTCCTTCAGCTTCGCGAGGGCGACTTTACTGTCGACGCCGATCTCGGAAGCGATCTCGTGCACGCGTGGGTTTGCCACAATTCTCCTGTCTGAGGGGTCTACCCCGGACAGGGCAGACCGTTAGTTGCGGACGGGTCTCATTTCGAGCCGTTCACTTCGTGTCCATAGCCGTTCAGCCTTTTCGCTGGAGGTGTGATTCGAAGGTCTGCGTGTCAAGCGGGCCTGACACACGCAATGCTCGTACGAAGGCGCGGCGCGTGAGGGCTTTCCCCACGCACGCGTCCGTCTCGTGCACCCACGCTCCCCGACCCGGCAGCACCGCCCGCTCGTCAGCGACGAGGGCGGATCCGTCGGCGATCACCCGCAGAAGCGAGGATCGGGGGGCGCGTGCGCGGCATCCGACGCACGTTCGTACAGGTTCCATCCTACACCTCGCGGTCGCCCGGACGACGGGCGCTCAGTTGTCTTCGAGGATGCTGTCGGGCTGGATGTCGATCTTGGCACCCGTGAGCTTGGCGGCGAGCCGGGCGTTCTGCCCCTCCTTGCCGATCGCGAGCGACAGCTGGTAGTCGGGAACCAGCGCACGGACCGCCTTGGTCGAGGCGTCGAGCACGTACGACGACGTCACCTTCGCCGGCGACAGGGCGTTGGCGACGAACCGCGGGAGCTCGGCGTCGTAATCGATGATGTCGATCTTCTCGCCGGCGAGCTCCTCGGTGACCGCGCGGACGCGACGACCCAGCTCCCCGATGCAGGCGCCCTTGGCGTTGACCGTCGGGTCGTTGGCCTTGACGGCGATCTTCGAGCGGTGGCCGGCCTCACGGGCGAGAGACACGATCTCGACCAGACCCGCGGCGATCTCCGGCACCTCGAGCGCGAAGAGCTTGCGCACGAGACCGGGGTGCGTGCGCGACACCGTGATCTGGGGACCCTTGTTTCCCTTGGCGACACTGGTGACGTAGACGCGAAGACGAGAGCCGTGCGGATAGCTCTCGCCGGGCACCTGCTCCTCGGGCGGCAGGATGGCCTCGACGGTACCGAGGTCGACGTGCACCATGCGCGGATTCGGCCCCTGCTGCACGACGCCGGCGACGATGTCGCCCTCCTTGCCGCGGAACTCGCCCAGCACGGCGTCGTCGGCGATGTCGCGCAGGCGCTGGCTGATGACCTGCTTGGCGGCGAAGGCCGCGATGCGGCCGAAGTCGTCGGGGGCCTGCTCCTCCTCGCCGATGACGGCGCCCTCGTCGTCGGTGACGGGCGTGAAGATCCCCACGTGGCCGGTCTTGCGGTCGAGCTCGGCGCGCGCGCCCGCCGGGATGTCGCCGCTGGGAGAGATGTGCTTGGCGTAGGCGGTGAGGATCGCCTGCTCGATGATGCGCGCGAGTTCGTCGAAGGGGATCTCCTTCTCGCGTTCGATCGTCTTCAGAAGTGCGAGATCGATGTCCACAAGGCCCTCCGTTATTCAGCTCTCGTCGGCGCGGTGAGCGTCGACAACCCCGCTACTTTACCCGGGATGCCACGAGCCTGGCGACCAGGGGAGGTCTCGCCCTCCGTTGCACAGCCGTTTCTCGGGTGCGCCCCGCCGCGGCGACTCGGGCCACGGCCGCCGCGCGCGAAGGTGCGTGTGCGCCGGCGCGTGCACAACTCCTGACGAAGCGCGCGCCGGCACCGCGAACTGGCGGTGCTCCGCCGCGCGCGGAGCGGTTCTCAGGAGTTCGGCTCGGCAGAGCCGGGCCCGACCCGCTCGAGCGGATTGGCCGCGAGCTTGCCCGCCACTCCCCCGTCCACCAGCCGCCGCGCGGCCGTGTCGGGCTTGCGGGCCGCTTGATCGACGACGCACGCGCCGAACTCGGCGGCCAGCGCACCGCGCGGATGTACGTCGAGCACCTCGCGGACGAATTCCTCCGGCAGGGCGTCGGGCCGCGCACCCGAGATGTCGAGAGCCGTCGCCGTCTCGAGCAGGTAGCCCTCGGCATCCATCGTGGGGTCGACCCGCGGCCAGTTGTGCCGCACGATGACCTCGAGCACGCGTCGTCGCCGTGCCACAGCCCAGCCCGCACCGGCGGTGAGGGCGACGCCCACGTGGCCGCCGGCGTGCTCGTACGAGATCGTGTGGTTGTCGAACTCCGTCACCGTGCCGATGTCGTGCAGAACCGCCGAGACGTACAGCAGCTCGTGGTCGATGCCGCTGATGCCGTCGACGCGGGCGAACGCCTCGGCCCACAACCACGAACGCAGGGCGTGCGCCGTGAACGCCGGCGACTGGTACTCCCGCGCCACGGCGAGGGCACCGCGAGCGGCGAGGGTGTCGGGCACGGGGAAATCGGCGATGCGCATAAGGCCTCCGGGGTCGGGTGACCTCCACTCTCGAGCAGATCACCGCCGGGCGGCAGCGCGACGACGGTCAGGTCGCGACGCGTTCCTGCCAGAGCGTTCCGGATGCCGCGACCGCGGGGCCGCGGCATCCGGAACAACTCAACTGACCGGCGCGGCGTGCCAGATCCGGTCGAGGTAATCGCGCATGGCCCGGTCGGACGAGAAGTACCCGCTGCGGGCGACGTTGAGGATGGCCGCGCGCACCCAGGCGTCCTGGTCGGCGTAGGCGGCGTCGACCCGGTCCTGCGCGTCGAGGTACGAGCGGAAGTCGGCGAGGGCCATGAACCGGTCGTCGTACAGCAGGTTCGACACGAGCGGCTCGAACACCGTGCGGTCGCCACCGGAGAAGGCCCCGGAGGCGATGAGGTCGATGGCGCGACGCAGATCGTCGTCCTGCTGGTAGAAGTCGGAGGGACGGTACCCCTCGGCCCAGAGGGCTTCGACCTCGGGCTCGCTCATACCGAACAGGAAGAAGTTGTCATCGCCGACGAGCTTGCGGATCTCGACGTTCGCGCCGTCGTCGGTGCCGATCGTGAGCGCACCGTTGAGCGCGAGCTTCATGTTGCCCGTGCCCGACGCCTCCTTGCCGGCGAGCGAGATCTGCTCCGACAGGTCGGCGGCCGGGATGATGCTCTCGGCGAGGGTGACGTTGTAGTTGGCGGGGTAGAGCACCTTGAGCTTGCCCTGGACCCGCTCGTCCGCGCTGACCACCTCGCCCACGGCGTTGATCAGGTGGATGATGCGCTTGGCCATGCCGTAGCCCGGGGCGGCCTTGGCGCCGAAGAGGAACGTCCGCGCCTGCACGTCATCGACGTCGAGCCGACCCGACACGATGCCCTCGTAGGTGCTGACGATGTGCAGCACCTTGAGCGTCTGGCGCTTGTACTCGTGCAGGCGCTTGATCATCACGTCGAGCATGTGGCCGTCGTCGAGCGGGGTGTCGCCGCGGGCTTCGAGCACCCGGCTCAGACGCCGCTTGTTCGCCGCCTTGACCGCCGCGAAGCGCTCGCGGAAGTCCGCGTCGTCGGCGAGTGCCTCCAGGCCCCGCAGCCGTTCGAGGTCGACCGTCCATCCGGCGCCGAGCGCCTCGGTGATGAGCGCCGACAGGTCGGGGTTGGCCAGGCGCAGGAACCGCCGGGGCGTGACGCCGTTGGTGACGTTGGTGAACTTGTCGGGCCACATCGTGGCGAAGTCCTTGAGCACGTTGTCGCGCAGCAGCTGCGAGTGCAGCTCCGCGACGCCGTTCACCTTGGAGCCGGCGACCGTGGCGAGGTAGGCCATGCGCACCGAGCGGTAGGGGTGCTCGCCGATGATCGACATGTTGCGGATCAGCAGTTCGTCGTCACCGAACTGCTCGCGCACCTGCAGCAGGAACGCGTCGTTGATGCGGTAGATGATCTCGAGGTGGCGCGGCAGCAGGCGTCCCAGCAGATCGACCGACCACACCTCCAGCGCCTCGGGCAGGAGCGTGTGGCACGTGTACGCGAAGCACTTCTGCGTGATGGCCCACGCGGCATCCCACTCCAGCTTCTTCTCATCGACGAGCACGCGCATGAGCTCGGGCACGCCGATCACGGGGTGGGTGTCGTTGAGCTGGAAGATCACGCGCTCGGGCAGGCCCTCGAGGTCGAAGTCGTCGGGCAGGACGTTGTCGATGAAGTCGGCGATGGATGCCGCCACGAAGAAGTACTGCTGCTGCAGGCGCAGCTCCTTGCCCTGGGGCGTGGAGTCCTCGGGGTAGAGCACCTTGGAGATGTTCTCGGCGAAGGTCTGCGCGCGCACCGACTCGACGTAGTCGCCCGAGTTGAACGTGTGCAGGTCGAAGGCGTTGGTGGCCACGGCGCGCCACAGGCGCAGGGTGTTGACGCGGCCGTTGTGGTAGCCCGGCACCATCATGTTGTAGGGCACGGCCAGCACGTTCCACTCGGGAACCCAGCGCGTCCGCTCGACGCCCTCGTCGTCGTAGGTCTCGGTGTGACCGGCGAACGAGATCGTCTGCGCGGCCTCGGGGTGGGCGAAATCCCACGGCGAGCCCATGCGCAGCCACGCGTCGGGCTGCTCCACCTGCTGACCGTCGGCGAAGGCCTGCCGGAAGATGCCGTACTCGTACCGGATGCCGTACCCGATGGTGGGCACGCTCATGGTGGCGAGCGAGTCGATGAAGCACGCGGCCAAGCGGCCGAGACCGCCGTTGCCCAGACCCGGCTCGATCTCGACCGCGCGCACGGCGTCGATGTCGATGCCGCACTGCGCGAGCGCCTCGGTGGCGATGTCGGTCAGGCGGGCCGCGAGCAGGTTGTTGTCGAGCTGACGACCGAGCAGGTATTCGGCGGAGAGATAGCAGACCGTCTTGGCCTGCTGGGTCTTCTGCTTCGCGCGATCGTCGAACCAGCGCGCCATGAGGTAGTCGCGGACGGTGTACGCCAGCGCGAGGTACTGGTCGTTCACGTCGGAGCTCGACAGGGTCACGCCCTGGTCGAAATTCAGGTTCTGCAGGAACTGTTTCGCGAACCCGTCGACGGATGCCGCGGGAGCGACGACCGGCGCGAGGGCGAGCGGGTGAGTGGGGCGCAGTTCTGAGGTGTTGTCGGGCACGAATCCGACCGTAATGAGTCGCACGCCGCGGTGCCAAGACGGCAATGGCTCCGTCACATGATCTTCACCCGTTCGCCCCCGATCCCCCCGTCGCCCGTCGAGGGATCGCGTCCCGCCCGACCGTCATCGCGCCTTGGCGCGGCGTGAGACTCGGCGTTGCGCTGCCCGGCCCGCCATAGGCTGTGCGACGGTGTGACACCGATCGGAGGTTCCCGTGCTCGTCACTCTCACCTCGACCGCGCCCGTGGCGTCCCAGCTGAGCCACCTGCTGCGCAAACACCCGGACCGCGCCCAGAGCTTCCCCCTGAGCGTGGGCCTGGCACACGTGTTCTACCCCGAGGTGGGCGACGAGCGCTGCACCGTGGCGATGCTGCTCGAGGTCGACCCCATCGACCTCGCACGCAGCAAGAATCTGCGCGGCAACGCCACCGAGACGCTGAGCCGCTACGTCAACGATCGTCCCTACGCGTCGTCATCGATGGTCGCCGTCGCCCTCGGGCAGGTGTTCCGCTCGGCGATGACGGGGCGCAGTGAGACCTTCCCCGAACTCGCCGCCTCCGCGCTCCCGCTCGAGATCACCGTGGCGGCGGTGCCCGCGCGCGGTCCCGCCACCGCGGGACTGGCCACGCGCCTGTTCGCGCCCCTCGGCTGGGAGGTGACGGAGACGCCCCTCCCCCTGGACCCCGTGCACCCCGAGTGGGGAGCGTCCGTCTACGTCGACCTGGTGCTGCGCGGCACCGTTCGGCTGAGCGACGCCCTCCGGCACCTGTACGTGCTGCTTCCCGTCCTCGACGACTCCAAGCACTACTGGGTGTCCGACGACGAAGTCGGCAAGCTGCAGCGGGCGGGCGAGGGATGGCTCGCGGGTCACCCCGAGCGCGACCTCATCACGCGGCGCTACCTCGCCCATCAGAAGTCGATGGTCGACACGGCCCTCGACCGCCTGGCATCCGAGGCCCGCCTCGACGCGCTCGACGACCTCTCCACCGACGCCGCGGCCCCTCCCGCCGAGGCGTCGCCGACCACGCCGCTCGCCACCAGCCGCGCCGACGCGGTGCTCCGTGCACTGCGCGACGTCGATGCACGCACGGTGGCAGACGTCGGGTGCGGTGAGGGCGCCCTGCTCGTGCGCCTGGACGCCGACCCGGTCTTCACCCGCATCGTCGGATCCGACGTCTCGGCGCGGGCCCTCGAGAAGGCGGCGCGACGCCTCCGGCTGGCCGATGCGAGCGACCGCCGGCGCGAGAGGATCAGCCTCGTGCAGTCCTCGGTGACCTACCAGGACGACCGCCTCGCGGGCCTGGATGCCATCGTGCTGATGGAGGTCGTCGAGCACCTCGACATCGAGCGCCTCCCCGCGCTCGAGTCCTCGGTGTTCGGCGCCGCCTCCCCCGCAGCCGTCGTCGTCACCACCCCGAACAGCGAGTACAACCGCCTGTACGACACGCTCCCCGCGGGGGCGTTCCGCCACGAGGATCACCGTTTCGAGTGGACGCGTGCCGAGTTCGAGAGCTGGGCGCAGAACGTGGCCGATCGTCACGGCTACGCCGTGGAGCACCGCACCGTCGGCGACGTCGATCCCGCCGCGGGCTCGCCGACCCAACTCGCCCTGTGTCGGAAGGTCGCCCCGCGATGACGCGTCTGTCCCTGCCCGAGCTGTCGCTCGTCGTGCTCGTGGGAGCGTCCGGCTCCGGCAAGTCGACGTTCGCGGCAACCCATTTCGGCCCGTTCGAAACGCTCTCGAGCGACTTCTTCCGCGGCCTGGTGTCCAACGACGAGAACGACCAATCGGCGACGCGCGCCGCCTTCGAGGCGCTGCACGTGGTGGCGGCCAAGCGGCTGGATGCCGGGTTGCTCACGGTCGTCGACGCCACCAACGTGCAGCCCGAGTCCCGTCGGTCGCTGATCGCGCTCGCCCGCGAGCACGACGTGCTGCCGGTCGCGGTGGTCCTCGACGTGCCACGGAGCGTCTGCATCGAGCGCAACAACGCTCGCGAAGACCGCGCCTTCGGCGCGGCGGTCGTCTCACGCCAGCACGATCAGCTCCGCCGCTCCTTGCGGCACCTCGGCAAAGAAGGATTCCGCCGGGTGCACGTGCTGTCGGGAGTCGACGAGATCGCGGCCGCCGAGTTCGTCCGGGAGCCGCTGCTGAACGACCTGCGCGGCGAGACCGGCCCCTTCGACGCGATCGGCGACGTGCACGGGTGCCGCGTGGAGCTCGAGACGCTGCTGACGAAGCTCGGCTACGACCTCGTCCGCGACGAAGCCGGCCGTCCGGTCGATGCGGTGCACCCCGAGGGCCGCCGGGTCGTCTTCCTGGGCGATCTGGTCGACCGGGGGCCCGACGCCGCCGGCGTGCTGCGGCTGGCGATGGGCATGGTCGCCGCCGGGCACGCGCTGGCCGTGCCCGGCAACCACGAGGCCAAGCTCGTGCGCGCACTCGAAGGCAAGAAGGTCCAGGTCAGCCACGGACTGGCCGAGACGCTCGCGCAGCTCGCGGACGAGACCGAGGAGTTCCGTCAGCGGGTGCTCGTGTTCTGCCGGAACCTGGTCTCGCACCTCGTCCTGGACGGGGGACGGCTGGTCGTCGCCCACGCCGGGCTGATCGAGAAGTACCACGGCCGCGCCTCCGGTCGCGTGCGCGCGTTCGCCCTCTACGGAGACACCACGGGCGAGACCGACGAGTACGGCCTGCCCGTGCGCCTGCCGTGGGCCGAGGACTACCGGGGGAAGGCCACGGTGCTCTACGGTCACGTGCCGACGCTCGAGGCCGAATGGGTCAACAACACGATGTGTCTCGACACCGGGTGCGTCTTCGGCGGCAAGCTGACCGCCCTGCGCTACCCCGAGCGGCAGGTGGTCGACGTCCCCGCCGAGCGCGTCTGGTACGAGCCGGCGGCACCGCTGGACCGGGGCGCCGGCGCGACCGCGCGGCATCCGGGCGCCCTGCGGATCGATGACGTGCTCGGCAAGCAGGTCGTCGAGACGCGGGTGTTCGGAAAGGTGGGCGTCCGCGAGGACAACGCCGCCGGTGCCCTCGAGGTCATGAGCCGCTTCGCCGTCGACCCGCGACGACTCGTCTACCTGCCGCCGACGATGAGTCCGCCGGCGGCGTCGCGTCGCGAGGGTGTTCTCGAGCATCCGGCAGAGGCGTTCGAGGCCTACCGCAAAGAGGGCCTGGAGCGGGTGATCTGCGAGGAGAAGCACATGGGCTCCCGCGCGGTCGTCCTGCTGACGCGGGATGCCGCGCGGTTCGGCGCGCCCGACGGGTGGCGCGGGATCGTGCACACCCGGACCGGCCGCCCGTTCTTCGACGAGGCCACCAACGATGCCTTCCTCGCGCGGCTGGACCGCGCCGTCGACTCCAGCGGCCTCTGGGACGAACTCGACGCGAGCTGGCTCCTGTTCGACGCGGAACTGCTGCCCTGGTCGCTCAAGGCGGGAGCCCTCATCCGCGACCTCTACGCCGGCGTCGCTGCTGCCGCCACCGCCGCTCTCCCCGCCGCCTCGCGGGTTCTGCGAACGACCGCCGGGCGGGGCGTGGACGTCTCGGCACTCAGCGCGCGCATCGACCGGCGAGCCGCGAACGCCGAGCGGTACCGTGACGCGTACCGACGGTATGCGCAGCCCGCGTCGGGCCTCGAGGGCGTGCAGCTCGCTCCTTTCCAGCTCCTGGCCTCCGAGGGCGCCAGCCACCTCGGACGAGACCACGAATGGCATCTCGGCGTCGCGGACCGGCTGGCCGCGGCCGACCCGGAACTCGTACGCCGCACCCGTCACATCGCGGTGGACCTGTCGTCGGAGGAGTCGGAAGCGGTGGCGACCCGCTGGTGGGAAGAGCTCACCGCCGCGGGCGGCGAGGGCATGGTCGTCAAGCCGACGGCCGGACTCGTGCGCGGCACGCGGGCGCTCGCGCAGCCGGGGATCAAGGTGCGCGGCGCGGAGTATCTGCGCATCATCTACGGCCCCGACTACCTCGAGCCCGCTCACCTGGACCGTCTCCGTGACCGCGACGTCGGGCACAAGCGGTCCATGGCCCTGCGCGAATACGCGCTCGGCGTCGAGGCCGTCGAGCGGTTCGTCGCCGAAGAGCCTCTCTGGCGCGTCCACCAGGCGGTGTTCGGAGTGCTCGCGATGGAGTCGGAGGCGGTCGACCCGCGGCTGTAGCCGCACGAACGGCATGTGACACGCCCGGCGACTGCTTCACCGGCCGCACCCGGGCGGACTACGGTTCCTGAGTGCCCTCCTCAGCCCGATCGGCGGCCCGCACGGCGGAGTCGAACCCCGCCTTCCGTGTCGCCGCACGCGCGGGGTATGTCGCGAACGGCATCCTGCATCTGCTCATCGGGGTGCTCGTGCTGGCCGTCGGGTTGGGCGGCACCGAGGAGACCGACCAGACGGGCGCCTTCCGCGCCGTGGCCGCCGTGCCGCTCGGCGCCCTGGCTCTCGGTGCCCTCGCGGTGGGGCTGGTCGCCCTCGGGTGCTGGCATCTGCTGCAGGCGGTGGCGCCGCGCGGGCTGTCGGGGTGGAAACGCCTCGCGCGGATCGCGGCCGAGGCCCCGCAGGGCATCGTCTTCGTGGCGATCGGACTGATCTCGGCATCCGTCGCCCTCGGGGCCCGCCCCCGGGCGGAGCAGGCCACCGAAGACGCCAGTGAGTTCGTTCTCACCCTCCCGATCGGCGGATTCGTGCTCGGAGCCGTCGGCCTGACCGTGGCCGGCGTGGGGGTCGGGTTCGTCTGGATGGGCGCGCGCAGATCATTCCGCACGAAGGTGCGCCTCCCCCACGGCAGGCGGGGACACCTGCTGAGCGCCCTGGGGGTCGCGGGTTTCCTCGCCAAAGGCGTGGCCCTGATGATCGTCGGGGTGCTGCTGGTGATCGCCGCCGTGAAGATCGAGCCGGACACCGCAGGCGGTCTCGATGGAGCGGTGTCGGCGCTCATCGCGCTTCCGGCCGGACCGTTCTTGGCCTTCCTCGTCGGCGTCGGATTCCTCGCGTACGGTGTCTTCACCGTGTTCCGCGCTCGCTACGCCCGTCTCGACGTGTAACGCGGACCGTCATCGGTGAGTCCAGCCCCGAGCAGGACATCCATTGTCTCGCGGCCCCTCGGCCCCGGTGTTCCGATCGACGCCCTCCGGGGATCCTGCGTCGTGTCCACGACGCCCGACGTCGCCGTCGACCGGAGCCACGGACGGTGGGGCGGTCGACGGTGACGGCTCAGTCGAGAGAGGGGTCCCGCCCCGTCCGCTCCCCCGTCTCGAGTGCCGCGATGGCCGCGTGGTCGTCGGCGTCAAGGGTGAAGTCGAACACGTCGCCGTTCTCGCGGATCCGCTCGATCGAGACCGACTTGGGGAAGACCACCAGACCGCGGTCGAGGTGCCAGCGCACCACGACCTGCGCCGGCGTCTTGCCGTAGCGCTCCGCGATCCGCACGAGCACCGGCTCCTCGAGCAGACCACCGCGGGCCAACGGTGCCCACGACTCCGTGACGATGCCGTTCGCGGTGTCCCACTCGACGAGGTCGTTCTGCGGGAAGCGGGGGTGCAGCTCGACCTGGTTGACCGCGGGGAGCACCCCGGTCTCGTCGCGCAGGCGCTCGAGGTGGGCGATGGCGAAGTTGCTCACGCCGATCGAGGTCGCGCGGCCCTCCTGCTGAAGTCGTACAAGAGCGCGCCAGGTCTCCACGTAGCGGTCGGCACTGGGGATCGGCCAGTGGATGAGGTACAGGTCGACAAGGTCGAGACCGAGACGAGCCGCGCTCGCGTCGAAGGCGCGCAGGGTCTCGTCGAAGCCGTGGTCGTCGTTCCACACCTTGGTCGTGACGAAGACCTCGTCGCGGTCGAGACCGGAGGCCCGGAGCCCCTCGCCGACCTCGGTCTCGTTCCCGTACAGGGCCGCGGTGTCGATATGGCGGTAGCCCGCCGAGAGCGCATCGGCGACGAGGCCGGCCGTGATCTCGGCGGGCACCTTGTAGGTACCGATACCCAGCTGCGGGATCGTGGAGCCGTCGGACAGAGACAGGCGGGGAGCGGCGATCATGGCATCCACGCTACCGAGCCGCGCACCGCTGCCCGCCCGTCTTGACGCCGAGACCGCGACCACGGGCGGGCCGGTGGCCGCTGCCGGCGTCAGCGGGTGAGCGCCGCCACGGCGTCGGCGACCGCGAGCGTCTCGCGCTCGCCCGTGCGCCGATCCCACAGCTCCACCTGGCCGTCGGCGGCACCGCGACCGACGATGAGGATGAGCGGGATGCCGACGAGCTCGGCGTCACCGAACTTCACACCGGGCGAGACCTTGGGGCGGTCGTCGTAGAGCACGTCGAGGCCGGCGCCCTCGAGGTCGGCGGCGACCTGCTCCGCGAGCTCGAAAGCCGCGGCATCCCGGCCCGTGGCGACCACGTGGACGTCGAACGGCGCGACCGACGCCGGCCAGATCAGGCCCTTGTCGTCGTTGTTCAGCTCGGCGATGATCGCGAGGATGCGGGTCACGCCGATGCCGTACGAGCCCATCGTGACCGTGACGAGCTTGCCGTTCTCATCGAGAACCTTCAGTCCGAGCGTCTCGGCGAAGAAGCGGCCGAGCTGGAAGACGTGTCCGATCTCCATGCCGCGGGCCAGCTCCACCGGACCCGAGCCGTCGGGCGCCGGGTCACCGGGTCGGACCGTGGCCACCTCGACGAAGCCGTCGCCGACGAAGTCGCGGCCCGCGACGAGCGAGTGCACGTGCTTCTGGTCGATGTTCGCTCCGGTGATCCAGGCGGTGCCGTCGACGACACGCGGGTCGAGGACGTAGCGGATCTTCGTCGCGGATTCCTCACCGAGGATGGCGCCGGTCTCGGACCAGGGACCGATGTAGCCCTTCACGAGCAGGGGGTGCTTCTCGAAGTCGGCCTCGGTCGCGGCCTCGACCTCGGCCGGGGCGAAGGCCACCTCGACGCGCTTGTCGTCGACGTCGCGGTCGCCGGGCAGGCCGACGACGACGAGTTCGCGCGTGCCGTCGAGGTGGGTGAGGGCGAGCACGACGTTCTTCAGCGTGTGTGCGGCGGTCCACGCCGTCGCGCCCTCGGTGGCGGGCCCGGCGATGCCGGGGGCCGGGGCGTCGAGGTGCGCGTTGGCGTGGTCGACGAGGGTCGCGATCGTGGGTGTGTTCGGCGAGTCGAAGATGACCGGTGCGGGCTGCCCCTCGATGGGCAGCGCCTCCGGGGCCACCGTGGTGAACGCCTCGACGTTGGCGGCGTACCCGCCGTCCGAGCGCACGAAAGTGTCCTCACCGACGGGGGTGGGGTGCAGGAACTCCTCTGAGCGCGCGCCGCCCATCAGCCCGTTGTCGGCGTTGACGATGACGTATTCAAGGCCCAGGCGGGTGAAGATGCGCTCGTACGCGTCGCGCTGCGCCTGGTACGAGGCGTCGAGTCCGGCATCCGTCGCGTCGAAGGAGTAGGCGTCCTTCATCGTGAACTCGCGGCCGCGCAGGAGGCCCGCGCGCGGGCGCGCCTCGTCGCGGTACTTGTCCTGGATCTGGTAGATCGTCAGCGGCAGATCCTTGTACGACGAGTACAGGTCCTTCACCAGGAGCGTGAACATCTCCTCGTGCGTGGGGGCGAGCAGATAGTCGGCGCCCTTGCGGTCCTGCAGGCGGAAGATGCCGTCGCCGTAGGACTCCCACCGGCCCGACGCCTCGTAGGGCTCGCGCGGCAGCAGCGCCGGGAAGTGCACCTCGAACGCGCCGGCGTTCGCCATCTCCTCGCGCACGACCGCCTCGATCTTGGCCTTGACCTTCAGCCCCAGCGGCAGCCACGCGAAGATGCCCGGAGCGTTGCGACGGATGTAGCCGGCGCGCACGAGCAGGCGGTGGCTCGTGACCTCGGCATCCGAGGGGTCTTCGCGAAGCGTGCGGAGGAAGAAGTTGGAGAGACGGGTGACCACGATCATCGAGTCTAAGCCGGGCGGGGCTCGCCTCAGGCGCGGCGGGCGGTCACCCCTGAACCGCCTGCGTCGCAGCCGCTCGCGCGGGGAGCCGCCCCGCCGACACCGACGGCGAGGACCCGAGAGGATCAGCGGAACAGCCCGCTGTACGCGTTCAACGCGAGCTGCCCGCCGAGGTGGGCGTACAGGACGTTGCTCGTGGCGGGGATCTCGCGCGAGGAGACGAGGTCGATGAGGCCGGCGAGCGACTTGCCCTCGTAGACGGGGTCGGTGATCATCGCCTCGAGCGAGCCGCCGAGGCGGATGGCCTCGAGGGTGGATTCGACGGGGATGCCGTACAGGTCGCCCGCCCATCCTTCGAGCACGGTGATCTCGTCGTCGCGCAGGTCGCGACCGAGGCCGATCAGCTCCGCCGTGTGCCGCGCGATCCGCTCGACCTGGTCGCGCGTCTTCTCGATGGTCGCGGAGGCGTCGATGCCGATGACGCGGCGCGGGCGCTCCTGCCCGGCGAAGCCGGCGATCATTCCCGCGTGGGTCGACCCGGTGACCGTGCACACCACGATGGTGTCGAAGAAGACGCCGAGCTCCTTCTCCTGCTGCTCGACCTCGTAGGCCCAGTTCGCGAAGCCGAGGCCGCCGAGCCGGTGCTCGGACGCACCCGCCGGGATGGCGTACGGCTTGCCGCCCTCGGCGATCACCTCGTCGATGGCCGCCTGCCAGCTGGAGCGGATGCCGATGTCGAAGCCGGCCGAGTCCAGCGTCACCTTCGCGCCCATGATGCGAGAGAGCTGGATGTTGCCGACACGGTCGGTGAGCGGGTCGGGCCATTCGACCCAGTTCTCCTGGACGAGGCGGGCCTTCAGGCCGAGCTTCGCCGCGACGGCCGCCACCTGGCGCGTGTGGTTGGACTGGTATCCGCCGATGGAGACGAGCGTGTCGGCACCCTGAGCCAGAGCGTCGGGGACGAGGTACTCGAGCTTGCGCACCTTGTTGCCGCCGAACGCCAGACCGCTGGAGACGTCTTCGCGCTTGGCCCACACCTGCGCCCCGCCCAGGTGCTGCGTCAAGCGCGGGAGCGGGTGGATGGGGCTCGGTCCGAAGGTGAGGGGGTAGCGCTCGAAGTCGGTGATGGCCATGTCGTCCTCGGGAGTCTCGGTGGGCACCGCGGATCGCGGCAGTCCGACTGTAGCGCGATATTTTGTATATCGCATATCGCGGACCACGCTCGCGTTTAGACTGACGGGCATGCCGATCCCCGCCGCGCCTCGATCGTCGTCTCGCGAACTGCTGCGCGACAACGTCTACACGTCTCTGCGCGACGCGATCGTCGACGGCACCCTCGCGCCCGGCGAGCGCCTGCGCGACAGCGACATCGAAGCGTGGCTCGGGGTCAGTCGCACTCCCATCCGTGAAGCCGTTCAGCGTCTGGAACGTGCCGGGCTCGTCGTCTCTCTCCCGGGCCGATCGACGACGGTCGCGCCCGTGGATGCCACCTCGACCGGGAACGCGCAGCAGATCGCCGCCGCGATGCACGAACTCGCCGGTCGTCTGGCGGCACCGCTCGTCAGCGACGACGCCATCGCCGAGCTCGAGCGCGCGAACGCCGACTTCGCCGCGGCCATCGCCGCCGGCGACACCGACGCGGCCCTCCGCCACGACGATCGCTTCCACGACGTCATCGTCGGAGCCTGCGGCAACGCGATGGTGGCCGAGGTGCTCGAGCTCACGACGCCTCTTCTACGCCGGGTGGAGCGGCTCCGCTTCGGCTCGTTCGCGGCGCGCGACTCGGTCACGCAGCACGAGACGATCATCCGAGCGATCCGCGCCCGCGACGCCGAGGCGACCGCGCGCGCGTCCCGCGACAACTGGCTGGCGTTGGGACTCTCCGCCGACAGTGCGGATGCTGCCGGGGCGTGACCGGCGTCAGACCGTGACGACCTGCGCCGTGCCCGGCGCGGCATCCGGGCCCATCTCGTCGGCCAGGCGGTTGGCCTCTTCGATGAGCGTGCGCACGATCTCGGACTCGGGGACGGTCTTGATGACCTCGCCCTTGACGAAGATCTGACCCTTGCCGTTGCCCGACGCGACACCCAGGTCGGCGTCGCGCGCCTCGCCGGGACCGTTGACGACGCAGCCCATCACGGCCACGCGCAGCGGCACGGTCATGTCCTTCAGGCCCTCGGTCACGTCGTCGGCGAGCGTGTACACGTCGACCTGCGCGCGGCCGCACGACGGGCACGAGACGATCTCGAGCTTGCGCTCGCGCAGGTTGAGCGACTGCAGGATCTGGTGCCCGACCTTGACCTCTTCGGCCGGGGGAGCCGAGAGCGACACGCGGATGGTGTCACCGATGCCCTCGGAGAGCAGGATGCCGAAGGCGGTCGCGCTCTTGATCGTGCCCTGGAACGCGGGGCCTGCCTCGGTGACGCCGAGGTGAAGCGGCCAGTCGCCCCGCTCGGCGAGCAGACGGTAGGCCTTAACCATGACGATGGGGTCGTTGTGCTTGACCGAGATCTTGAAGTCGTGGAAGTCGTGCTCCTCGAACAGCGAGGCCTCCCACACGGCGCTCTCCACGAGCGCCTCGGGCGTGGCCTTGCCGTACTTCTCGAGCAGACGGCGGTCGAGCGAGCCGGCGTTCACGCCGATGCGCAGCGACACGCCCGCAGCCTTCGCGGCGGCGGCGATCGCGCCGACCTGGTCGTCGAACTTGCGGATGTTGCCCGGGTTCACGCGCACCGCACCGCAGCCGGCGTCGATGGCCTGGAAGACGTACTTCGGCTGGAAGTGGATGTCGGCGATGACCGGGATCTGGCTCTTCTTGGCGATGATGTGCAGCACATCGGCGTCATCCTGCGAGGGGACGGCCACGCGCACGATCTCGCACCCGGATGCCGTGAGCTCGGCGATCTGCTGGAGCGTGGCGTTGATGTTGGTCGTCGGCGTCGTGGTCATCGACTGGACGCTCACCGGTGCGTTGCCACCGACCAGAACCTTGCCGACCTTGATCTGGCGGGTCTTGCGACGAGGCGCGAGGACCTCCGGCACGCGGGGCATCCCGATGTTCACTGCAGGCACGCGCCCAGCCTACGCCGCCTGGCCCGCACGGAGGCTGAGCACGCCCTGTGGTAGGTTCGGCCCCATGCGCGCGAACACATCTTGGTGGCTCACCGTCTAGGCGGTGCGCGTGCATGCAACAGACCGCCCTCCCCCTGGGGAATCCGGCGGTCTTCGTGTTTTCCGCGGCCGTTTCGGACCCTCGCTCACGAACGAAAAGACATCTCGATGACCGGTCCCGACCCCTCGTCCCTCCTTCGCGACCTCGCCGCGGGTTCCGCGCCCTTCGCCCTCATCGCCCGTGACGGCGCGAGCGTCGAGGTGCTCACCGGCGACGTCGTCGACGTCGATCTGCTGGCGGACATCCCCCTGACGGATGCCGCGGGCACCGCTCGCGAGGTGCTCGCCCTCGTGCCGTACCGGCAGGTGCGCGAGCGCGGTTTCGTCTGCCACGACGACGGCGCCCCGCTGCGCTGCCTCGTGATCGACGAGCGCGTCGCCCTCGACCGCGCCGAGGTCGTGGCATCCCTCCCCTCCTCACCCGTGCCGCTGGCCGAGGCCGGTTTCGACATCGCCGACGAGGAATACGCCGACATCGTGCGCCGCGTCATCGCCGAGGAGATCGGCCGGGGCGAGGGCGCCAACTTCGTCATCCGCCGTGACTTCGTCGCCGGTGTCGACGTCGACCCGCGGATCGCGGCGCTGACCTGGTTCCGGGCGCTGCTCGAGCACGAGAAGGGCGCGTACTGGACGTTCGCCGTCGTCACCGACGGCCACATCGCCGTGGGCGCGAGCCCCGAGGCGCACGTGAGCGCGCAAGACGGCGTCGTCACGATGAACCCCATCTCGGGGACGTTCCGCCATCCGGCCGGCGGTGCGACCGCTGAGACGCTCGCGGAGTTCCTGCGCTCGACCAAGGAGACCGAGGAGCTCTTCATGGTCGTTGACGAGGAGCTCAAGATGATGAGCGCCGTCTGCAGCGACGGCGGACGCATCACCGGGCCGCACCTCAAAGAGATGTCGCGCCTGACCCACACCGAGTACATGCTGCGCGGGCGCAGCGACCTCGACCCGCGCGACATCCTGCGCGAGACGATGTTCGCGCCCACCGTCACCGGCTCGCCCATGCAGAACGCGTGCACGGTCATCGCCCGACACGAGACCACCCCCCGCGGCTACTACTCGGGCGTCGCGGCGCTGTTCACACCCAACGGCCGCACCGAGGGTCCGACGCACGACCTCGACGCGCCGATCCTCATCCGCACCGCGTACCTGGTCGAGGGACGTCTTCGCGTGCCCGTCGGCGCGACCCTCGTGCGCCACTCCGACCCGTACGGCGAGGTGGGTGAGACCCACGGCAAGGCCGCCGGCGTGCTCGGTGCCATCGGCGCGATCCCGCGCGATGTGCCGAAAGCGGCCCCGGATGCCGACCCCGACGCCCCCGCGGCCCCGCGGCGCCCGCTCGCCGAGGACCCCGCGATCGCCGAGCTGCTGGCATCCCGCAATGATCGGCTCGCGCCGTTCTGGATGAACCCGCAAGATCCCGACGGCTCAGGCCCGTTCGCGGGCCGGACGGCGCTCGTCGTGGATGCCGAGGACCGCTTCACCACGATGCTCGCCCATCAATTGCGTCACCTCGGTCTCGACACCCGTATCGAGCACTGGTCCACGGTGACGGATGCCGAGCTGGATGCCGCCGACCTCGTCGTCTCAGGCCCCGGCCCGGGCGATCCGCGCGACGACACCCCGCGTATGGAGGCGATGCGCCACGTCGTCAGACGCCGAACCGCCCGCCGCGACCCCCTGCTCGCTGTCTGCCTGAGCCACCAGATCCTCGCCGACTCGCTCGGCATCGAGCTGACGCCGCTCGCACGGCCCCATCAGGGCCTGCAGAAGAGCGTCGACGTGTTCGGCGAGGACGCCTCGATCGGTTTCTACAACACGTTCACGGCGCGGGTCGCACCCGGAGACACCCAGCGGGGCCTGACGATCGGCGACGGCGCACTGGTGACCGAGATCGTCACGGATGTGGCGGCGGATGCCGAGACCGGCGACGTCTACGCCCTCCGCGGCCCCGGGTACGCCAGCGTGCAGGGGCACCTCGAATCGATCCTGTCGCGCGACGGTATGCGGACGCTCGAGCGGCTCATCGCGCACGTGCTCTGAGGCCCGACGAGCCTCCGCCCGTCGGCCTCGGCCCGAGGTGGCTGAGCCCGTCCAAGCGTCCGGCCCCTTCGACGAGCGTGAGGGCCGCCATCGTGCTCTGCGATCAACGGCCACTCGACGGCGGCGAGCTGGTGGAATCAATCACCTGCGAACCGAGGCGAAGAAGATGACCCTCGACCCGGCCGTTCAACACGACGGCGAGCGGAGCGCTGGCGCATGTCGGACAGCAGAGTCGCCTGCGTCATCACACGCTGAGTGAGCGTTTCTCACCCGGTCACCGCGGCCGGCTCCTCTCCCTCCGGATGCCTCATCGTGGTGCCATGAGCGTGCTGACCGTCCACTGCGCACACCCCACCTGTGGCTTCGTCTGGGAGGGTTCCCCTTCCCAGCTCGCCCGGTCGAAGCTCGAGCACAGTCAGTTCGTCGCGCAAGCGAAGGCGGCAGGATCTGCGGCTGCAGGCACGGACGCGTCTGCGGCCGCGCCCGCACCCCGAGGTCAGCAGCCGGGCGCTTCGAGAGACCGGCATCGTCCGGTGGTCGTCGACGAGCGGTGGCCCTGGTTGAAGGCGCTCCTGATCTTCAACGCCGTGGGCGTCGTGATGTCGTTCGTTGCGTACGAGAACATGGGGAACGAGCTGTTCTGGCTGGCCGTGCCCTTCCCGGTGGTGACGATGTCCGCCGCTTTCCCGCTGGTGGCGATCGCGGTGCTTGTCATCGCCCTGACCGCGTCGTCGTTCTACGCTGCGCGGGGCGTGGAGGGCACGGACTCCTGGCGACGCTTCTTCGCCGCCCTGACCATGAGCGGTGCCGTGGCCGCGGTGGGCTCGACCGGTCTGTGCGGCATCATCCTGATCCTCCTCGTCGTCGTGCGTTTCGCGCGACGCCATAAGAGGGCCCTGACACGGACGCCCGGGCCGGCGCCTGCGGAACTCGGACGGCTGCCTTAGCCGGTGTCACGTGTCGGTTGCGGATGGTCCGCTGCGCCGCGGCGCCCGGTGCGCGCGGGTGACGACGGCGATCGCGCGCGAGAGGTCGGGGCCGACCTCGTCGGCTTCGAGGACGCGGCCGTGGCGGCGGTCTTCCCCTTCGCCCCGGGCCACGGTGCGCTCGTATCCGACCACGATCACCACGTCACCCTTGTGAAAGATGCGCGCACGTGCTTCCACCACGTGCGTTGTCGGGGCCTCGTGCGGGGTCGTCCACGCCCCCGCGCGGTACTCGCCGGTGTTCTCGATCACCCGCAGCTTCACGATCCGCACGCGACCCGCGTGCCAGTGTGCCCTGTGGGATGCTCAGGTTCCACTACCGAGAGATCCTGGGGGCGAAGCCGTGAACATCGTTGTCGAACCGACCACGACCGAGGTCATCGTGAAGGCCTACACGACACTCGCTGTCGAGGGCGTCACGATCGAGGTCGGAGACCGGACCGCCCGCATCGTGGAAGCGGAGGTCCACTGGCGCTTCGTCGACGGCGACTGGCGCCTGGGCTTCACTCAGATCACAGGCCCCTACCGGAAGAAGGACGGGCACGACTCGAAGCAGTTCCTCGACGAGGGCTCGCGAGACGCCTCGCAGAACCCCTGGGGCCTCGTCACTCCACCCGAGATCGTCGAGGGAGCCCTGGCGTTCGCACCGGCATGGACTCCGGAGATCACGCCTTCGCCGTACCCACCGAACCCCAACCCCCATCCGTGGTCCCGCAGCAACGGTCCGCGCGCTCCGAAAACCCCTGCCCCGGAGTCCGCACCGGCGGGGATCACCCACGTGCAGACCGTCACGCAGGTCCTCGTCGAGGCCGAGACGGTCCTTCGGCCAGACGATCTCCGCGCCCAGGTGAAGGCCCGGACCGCTCGGATCAAAAGGGCTGACGTGCATTGGGGGTACAGCGCGGAGGCGGGATGGGTGATCGAATCGGTGAATGTCTGGGGCCCGGTGATCCGCAAGAGCGACGGCGCCGAGTCGATCATGCACGTCGACGAGCTGACCATGCCGGCATCGGCACCCGGAGCCCGCTACTGGGTGCACACGCCTCCGGAGCTGATCGAGGCGGCTCTCGAGCACGTGCCCGACTGGGCACCGCGGATCAACGACTCGCCCTACCCCCGGACGACGACGCTGCGCTCCAGCCTGTGAGACCGACCTCGGGGTCGACGGCGAGGTCAGGGCGGGATCGTATCGAACGTGGGTGAGAGCCGTGGGCGCCGGATGTGAGCGGCCCCGACCTCGATCGCAGACTTTCCGAAATGTCGCATGACCTGGACGACCGACTCAGATGACCTGGGTGACGCCGAGCCGATGCCGCCGAGCGTGCTCGCCTGAGCGTCGTGCTGAACGAGGCGCTTCCGCCCACGCCGCACAACCTCCGCCGCGAAACAGACGAGGTTCGAGCCGCTCCGAAACATCCCGTGGAAGGCACCCCGCGTCCGCGAGGCGAGAGCGGGCGGGTGAATTACCGGGTGAAGCTGGTCGTTCTTCGCCGCTCGACCCTTGCTGCCCTCCAGTGGCCCCGTCCGTCGACGGCCTAGAAGAGCTGCACCGGGTTGAAGATGTCGGCGAGGAAGAGCACGCCGCCCATCCCCACCAGCAGCACGACGACGACGAAAGTCACCGGCACGAGTCGCGTGGCATCCACGGGCCGGGCGACCCGGCCGCGCACGCGCGCGAACCAGCGCTTGATCCCGTCCCAGAGCGCCACGACCACGTGCCCGCCGTCCAGCGGGAGCAACGGGATGAGGTTGAAGACGAAGAGCGCGACGTTCAGCCCGCCCAGCAACGCGATGATCGACTGCACGCGCGCGAGGATGGGCGCCTCGACCGCGGCGATGTCGCCGGCGAGCCGGCCCGCGCCCACGACGCTCATCGGACTGTCGGCGGCGCGGGGTTGACCGGTCAGGGTGTCGGCGGCCGCCTCGTAGATGCGCGCGGGGAGGTTCGCCACGATCTGTGCGACGGCCCCGACCTGCTGGACGGTGGCATCGGCGCCGGCCCAGATCGGCTGCGGCGCGAGCGCCTCCTGCGCACGGAGACCCGCGAATCCGACGGTCTCGTACTGCGGCGCCCCCGCGGCATCCGTGACGGGGCGACCCTGGTCGTCGGTGACCGCCCGATCGGTGCTCTGCGGGGTGAACTGCACGGTCTGTTGCGCACCGTCGCGGTCGATCACCACCGACAGCGGCGTCCCCGGCGAGCGCTGGATGATCGCCGCCGCCTCGGCGAACGTCGACACCGGTGTGCCGTCGATGGACACGATGGTGTCACCGGGCTGGATGCCGGCGGCCGCGGCGGGCGCGACCGGGTCGCTCGAGGTGCACGCCTCGCGCTGCTGGCTGGCCGGGATGACGCATTCCGAGACGGACGCGACCGTGGTGGTGCCCTGCTGCACGCCGATCGCGCTCAGGGCGATCGTGAAGAGCACGACCGCGAGCACGAGGTTCATGAGCGGTCCGCCGAGCATCACGATGACGCGCTTCCACACCGGCAGCTTGTAGAAGACCCGGTCGTCGGCTTGGACGAGGGTCTCGGCATTGGCGTCCCGGGCGTCCTGCACCATCGTGGCGAAGAACCGCGAGCGCCGCTTCGAGGGCTCCTCACCCTCGGGGGCGGGCGGGAACATGCCGGCCATGGAGATGAAGCCGCCCAGCGGCAGGAGCTTGAATCCGTACTCGGTCTCGCCGACTCGCTTCGACCACAGCGTGGGTCCGAAGCCGATCATGTACTGACCGACTCGGACGCCGAAGAGCTTCGCGGGCAGCAGGTGCCCGATCTCGTGCAGAGCGATCGAGACGGCGAGGCCGATCACGAGCACGAGCACGCCGATGAGAAAGGCGATCGCGGTCACTCGCCGACGATACCTCCGCCAGGCTTTGAACCGCCCGTGCGGCCGCGATGCGGTGTCTGTGGGAGCCTGGGTGAGACAATGGACGGGATGCCGATCGACGCCCCCTCGAACCTCCCGCCCGTGCTCCGGCCGGAGCGACCTCCCCGCCGCGACCTCGCGGAACTGGCCCGACGCTTCGGTGTGCGCACCGTGGGCGACGTCGAGGATGTCACCCTCAGCGGCATCACCCTGGCCACGGCCGACCTGCGCGCCGGTGAGGCGTTCGTCGCGATCCGCGGCGTCAACCGCCACGGGGCCGATTTCGCCGCCACCGCCGCCGAACGCGGTGCCGTGGCGATCATCACCGACGCCGACGGCGCCGGGATCGCAGGCCCCACGGGTCTGCCGATCGTCGTCGTCGAGGACCCCCGCGCACTGCTGGGCGAGTTGTCGGCGTGGGTCTACGGCACGGGTGCCGACGACGTCATCCCGAAGCTGCTGGCGACCACCGGCACGAACGGCAAGACGAGCGTGTCGCACCTGCTCGAAGGCATCCTCGGCCAGCTCGGTGTCGTGACCGGGCTGTCCTCGACCGCGGAACGCCACATCGCGGGCGAGGTGATCGTCTCCCGGCTCACCACCCCCGAGGCATCCGAGTTCCACGCTCTTCTCGCGCTCATGCGCGAGCGGGGTGTCGAGGCCGTCGCGGTCGAGGTGAGCGCGCAGGCTCTCACGCGCCACCGCGTCGACGGACTCGTCTTCGACGTCGCCGGATTCACCAACCTCACCCACGACCACCTCGACGACTACGCCGATATGCGGGAGTACTTCGAGGCCAAACTCCCGCTCTTCCGCCCGGACCGGGCGCGCCGCGGTGTCGTGTGCCTGGACTCCCCCGCCGGAGCCGAGATCGCGTCCCGCGCCGAGATCCCCGTGGTCACCATCGTCACACCGGCCATCGCGCATGACCCGTCGGCCGAGGCCGACTGGACGGTCGAGATCGTCGAGGAGCGGCAGGACGGCACGGAGTTCACCCTCACCGACGGCAGGGGCCGCTCGCTGACGACGGTCGTGCCGGTGATCGGGCGGCACATGGCGGCGAACGCGGGGCTCGCGATCGTCATGCTGCTCGAGACCGGGTACACGTGGGAGCACCTCGTCAGCACGCTCGACGGCGACCGCATCGACGCGTCGCTCCCGGGTCGCACCCAGCTGGTCTCCGGCCCCGCGGGGCCGGCCGTCTACGTCGACTTCGGGCACTCCCCCGACGCGTTCGAGAAGACGCTCGCCGCCGTCCGTCGCGTGACGCCCGGCAGGGTCGTCATGCTCTTCGGCGCCGACGGCGACCGCGACGCGACGAAACGCCACGACATGGGACGCACCGCGGTCGAGGGCAGCGACATCCTGATCGTCACCGATCACCACCCTCGTCACGAGAATCCGGATGCCATCCGCACGGTGCTCGTCGAGGGGGCGCGTCGGGCGCGTCCCGACGCCGAGATCCACGAGTTCACGCCGCCCGAGCGCGCGATTCTCGAGGCCGTCAAGCTCGTCGGCGAGGGCGACGCGATCCTCTGGGCGGGCCCCGGCCACCAGGACTATCGCGACATCCGGGGCGTCCGCACGCCGTACTCGGCCCGCGAGCTGTCGCGCCGCGCCCTGCGGGCCGCGGGTTGGCCCGTGCCGGACCCGGCGTGGCCGGTGCCGTACCCCGCCGACTCGACTCCGTCGTCCGACCCCGAACGCCCGGTCGACTTCCCCGCCTGACGCGCCGCCCGCGCCCGAGCCCGCGCGCGCCACGCCCCCGCGCCCGAGCCACGCCCGCGCCCGTGTGGCGCCCCCGCGCCCCCGCGCGCGCCCTGGGCGAAGCGCCAGCCGCCACCCGCGCCCGCGCGCGACGCCCCCCGCCCGCGTCCGCGTCACGCCCCCGCGCCCGCGCGCGCGCCACGCCCCCGCGCCGCGCCCCGGGCCACGCGCCAGCCGCCACCCGCGCCGCACCCCCGCTGACTTGCGCCATATACACGCGTGGCATCCTTTCCCGCGAGCATCCGGCGCAAGTCATCCCTGCCGCGCACCACGACCCGCGCGCGACGACCCGCGCCCCGCTGACCCGCTGACTTGCGCCATATGCACGCGTGGGATCGTTTCCGGCGAGCATCCGGCGCAAGTCATCCCTGCCGCGCACCACGACCCGCGCACCACGACCCGCGCCCCGCTGACCCGCTGACTTGCGCCATATGCACGCGTGGGGTCCTTTCCGGCGAGCATTCGGCGCAAGTCATCCCTGCCGCGCACCACGACCCGCGCGCCACGACCCGCGCACGACGACCCGCGCGGCGCGGCGGAACGCCCGCGAGCGAGCCAGGCTGAGGGGGCGTCAGCGCGCGGCGATGACCTCGTCGGCCGCGCGACGCGCCCAGGCCTCGGCCTCGGCGAGCGACTCGCGCGTGAGGACGGTCGGCGGCTCGTGCCGGTCGACGACGCCTTCGATGATCTCGACGATGCCCAGGAAACTCAGCCGCCCCTCGTGGAACGCGTCGACGGCCTGTTCGTTCGCGGCGTTGAAGACGGCCGGGTACGTGGCGCCCGCTCGCCCGACGCGCTTCGCGAGGGCGACCGAGCCGAACGCCTCGTCGTCGAGCGGCTCGAACGTCCACTGCGTCGCACGCGTCCAGTCCAGCGGCGCACCCACACCGCCGATGCGGTGCGGCCAGTCGAGCCCGAGCGAGATGGGCAGGCGCATGTCGGGCGGAGACGCCTGCGCGATCGTCGACCCGTCGACGAACTCGACCATCGAGTGCACGATGGACTGCGGGTGGACGGTGACGTCGATCCGGTCGTACGGCACGTCGAACAGCAGGTGCGCCTCGATCACCTCGAGGCCCTTGTTCACCAGCGTCGCCGAGTTGGTGGTGACCACGCGACCCATGTCCCACGTGGGGTGGGCGAGCGCCTGCGCGGGCGTGACGTCCGTGAGCTCCTCGCGGCTGCGTCCGCGGAACGGGCCACCGGATGCCGTGAGCACCAGCCGCCGCACCTCGTGCGCTTCCCCTGAGCGGAGCGCCTGCGCGATGGCGGAGTGCTCCGAATCGACCGGCACGATCTGGCCCGGGGCCGCGAGGGCCGTGACGAGGTCGCCGCCGACGATCAGCGACTCCTTGTTGGCCAGGGCGAGGGTGCGCCCCTCCTCGAGTGCCGCGATGGTGGGACCCAGGCCCACCGAACCGGTGATGCCGTTGAGCACGACGTCGGCGCCGACGTCGCGGACGAGCTGTTCGGCCTCGACCGCTCCGAGGGCCACGTGCTCGACGCCGAACTCGGCAGCCTGGGCCTCGACGCCGGCGCGGTCGGTACCGGCCGCCAACCCGACGACGTCGAAGCGGCCGGGGTTGGCGCGGATGACGTCGAGCGCCTGCGTCCCGATCGAGCCGGTGGAACCGAGGATGACGACGCGGCGCATCCCGTCAGCCTACTGAGCAGCTGCGGCCGCGTGCTGCACACCGAGGATGTCGACGACGAAGACCAGAGTGGCATTGGCCGGGATCTCGCCCTGGCCGGTCTCGCCGTACCCGTCGGCCGGCGGGATGACCGCCACGACCTGCGACCCGACGGTCTGGCCCTCCAGCGCCTTCTGGAATCCGGGGACGACGCCCGTGGTGGCGAACTGCGCCGGCGCGCCCTTGTCCCAGCTCGAGTCGAAGACGGTCCCACCGTCGTAGAGGACGCCCGTGTACTGCACGATGACGGTGTCTCCGGGGTTCACGACCTCACCGTCGCCCTGGCGCAGGTTCTCGACGCGCGTCTCGGTGGGCGCGGGCGTGCTCGGCACGGTGATGGTGGGGGCGCCGTTGTCGGCGAACGTGACCGTCGGCATA
Organism: Microbacterium proteolyticum; assembly: GCF_030818075.1. Classification (NCBI taxonomy): domain Bacteria; kingdom Bacillati; phylum Actinomycetota; class Actinomycetes; order Micrococcales; family Microbacteriaceae; genus Microbacterium; species Microbacterium proteolyticum. Next base: position 3,338,450 of record NZ_JAUSZZ010000001.1, read on the forward strand.
CCGTCGACCGGTGCCACCTCGGTGCCGTCGGCGCGCAGCGGCAGCTCCGCGATCGTGTCGGCGACGAGGACGTAGGCGGGCGAGCCTTCGCCCAGGATGCCGGCCGGGAACGTCGAGACCGTGCGCGACCCGATGGGCACGCACGAGACGGCGGCGCCGAAGATCTGCTGCGCGTTGACGATCATGTCCATGCCGGCGGGGTCGCTCTGCAACGAGTCGAGCTCGACCGAGCCCGTCGAGGCGTCGATGACGGTGTAATTCGCCTTCACGAGGTCGCCGGGCTGGATCTCGGCCCCGCTGCCCTCGATGAGGGTGCTGCGCTGGATGTCGGTGGGGGCGAAGCCGTCGGGACGCGTGACGGTCACGGGACCCTGGAAGTCGCCCGCGACCTCGAGGCCGGCGGGCACCTCGCCGGTGAACGGCGTCTGGCACTGTGCGGGGTCGGCGCTCGCGCTGGCATCCGCGGTCGGCGCCTGCTCGGACGAACCGGTGCAGCCCGCGAGCAGCAACACCGCGGCGGCGGCGACGGACAGGGAAGCGATCGGGCGGAAGCGCACGGAGAACCTCTCGGAGAGAACGGAAACCCCCATCCTGTCGTATCGGGCCTTTGCCGCGCCTGAGAGTCCGCCCGAGGACTCGAGCGCGTCCGGCCATGACACAGCCGCCGGGGTCCCCTTCGCCGCGTCCGCTGCGCAGCGCGGTCGGCGACCGTGCCCGTGCGCGCATACCCGCGAACGGTCATGCGCGCACGGGTATGCGGTGGCGAGTAACCTCGACGGGTGAGTTCCGACCTGCCCGCCGAACCCCCCGCAGCACGGCCGCAGCAGATGGGCGTCACCTACGTCCTGGGGCGCTCCCTCATCGCTCCGCTGGCCCGGGCGATCTACCGTCCCCGCGTCGAGGGCCGCGAGAACGTCCCGCGGACGGGCCCGGTCATCTTCGCCAGCAACCACCTGTCGTTCATCGATTCGATCGCCATCCCCGTCGCCGCGCCCCGGCCGGTGCACTTCATGGCGAAGGCGGCCTACTTCGAGAAGTGGGCGTCGCGGCAGTTCTTCACCGCCATCGGCGCCATCCCGGTCGAGCGCGGGGCGGGGCAGAAGGCGCTCGACGCGCTCGACGAGCAGAAGGCGTTCCTCGACGACGGTCGCGCGGTGGCGCTGTACCCCGAGGGCACGCGGTCCCTCGACGGGCGCCTGTACAAGGGACGCACCGGGGTGGCCTTCCTCGCCCTGCAGACCGGTGCGCCCGTTGTCCCGGTGGGGCTGATCGGCACCGACGAAGTCATGCCGGTCGGCGCGAAGTTCCCGAGCACCACTCCGCGCATCACGGTCCGCTTCGGCACGCCGCTCGACCTGTCGCCGCACGGACCCGCGTCGTCGGGCCGCGCCCGCCGAGGCGCCACCGACGAGATCATGGCGGCCATCCACGCGCTCAGCGGGCAGGAGCTCGCGAACGCGTACAACGAGGCACCCGCCCAGAACCCGATCGAGCGCATCAAGCAGGTCCTGCCGCACGAACGCCTCTGAGCCCGCCTGCCCGCCCTTGACGTGACGCCGGCCGGCGAGCATCGTCGGGAGTGCGACGGCCCGCGCCGTCGATGCCACGACGAGGAGGCAGGCGTGAAGAAGTTCGTGAACGACCCGGGCGACGTGCTGGCCGAGGCCCTGCGGGGGATCGACGCCGCCTACCCCGACCTGAGGGTGGATGCCGCCAACCGCCTCATCCTGCGCGCGCAGCCCACCCGTGAGGGCAAGGTCGCCCTGGTGTCGGGTGGCGGTTCAGGGCACGAGCCGCTGCACGGTGGCTTCGTGGGACTCGGCATGCTCGACGCCGCCGCCGCCGGCGAGGTCTTCACCTCGCCCACGCCCGACCAGGTGCTGGCCGCGACCCAGGCCGTCGACTCCGGTGCCGGCGTGCTGCACATCGTGAAGAACTACACCGGCGACGTCTTGAACTTCGACATGGCGGCGGAGCTCGCCGCGGCCGAGGGCCTGCAGGTCGAGGCCGTCGTCGTCGCCGACGATGTCGCCGTCCAGGACTCGACGTGGACGGCGGGTCGCCGCGGCACGGGGACCACGGTCGTGCTCGAGAAGATCGTCGGCGCCCTCGCCGAGGAGGGCGCCGACCTCGCGACCGTCGCCGCTCTCGCGCGGCGCGTGTCCGCGGCGGGCCGGTCGATGGGCGTCGCGCTGACCAGCTGCACCGTGCCCGCGGCGGGGCGGCCGACGTTCGACCTGCCGGATGACGAGATGGAGATCGGTGTCGGCATCCACGGCGAACCCGGTCGCTCGCGGGTCGCACTGGCATCCGCCCGAGAGATCGCGAAGCTCATGGTCGACCCGATCGTGCACGACTTCGGCGAGCCGGTCGGGCCTGCGATCGTGCTGCTGTCGGGCCTCGGCGGCACCCCGCTCATCGAGCAATACCTGCTGTACGGCGAGATCGCGCCGCTGCTCGAAGAGGCGGGTGTCGACGTCCGGCGCGTCCTCATCGGCGACTACATCACCAGCCTCGACATGGCCGGCGCCTCGCTCACGGTCGTGAAGGCCGACGACGAGATGCTCCGCCTGTGGGACGCCCCCGTCGTGACCCCGGGCCTGCGGTGGGGCGCATGAGCGACGCCGTCTCCATCGACGACCTCGTCGCCTGGATCCGCCGGTTCCGCGACGCGGTGCAGCAGCACAAAGACGAGTTGACGCGTCTGGACTCCGAGATCGGCGACGCCGACCACGGGTCGAACATGGCCCGTGGTCTCGATGCGGTGGTCGCACGGCTCGAACCCGCCCCAGCCGACGCGGCGGAACTGTTCAAGACCGTCGGCATGACCCTGGTGTCGTCGGTGGGCGGTGCCAGCGGCCCCCTGTACGGCACGTTGTTCCTGCGCATGGGACCGGCACTGGCGTCGGACGAGGTGGATGCCGCAGCCCTCGGCGCCGCCCTGCGCGCCGGGGTCGACGGGGTCGTGGCCCGTGGCAAGGCCGAGCTCGGCGACAAGACGATGATCGACGCCCTCTCCCCCGCTCTCGACGCGTGGGACGCCGCGGCGGCCGACGGCCTTGCCGCCGCGGCGCGGGCGGCCGCGGAGGCCGCCGCGCGGGGCCGCGACGCGACCGAGCACCTCGTCGCCCGCAAGGGCCGCGCGAGCTACCTCGGCGAGCGCAGCGCCGGTCACGTCGACCCGGGCGCGGCGTCGGCGACCCTGCTGCTCGAGGCGTTGCGCGACACCCTGGCGGGCGCCGAGTGATCGGTCTCGTCGCCGTCTCGCACAGCCGCGCGCTCGCAGATGCGGCCGTTCATCTCGCGCTGCAGATGGGCGGAGACGACCCGCCCACGGTGCGCGTGGCCGCCGGCGGACCGGACGACGACCTCGGAACGGATGCCGTCGCCATCGCCGCAGCCATCGAGGAGGCCGACTCCGGAGACGGCGTGCTCGTGCTCATGGACCTCGGCTCGGCGATCCTCAGCGCCGAGACGGCTCTGGAATTCGTCGCCCGACCCGAGCGCGTCCGACTGAGCGCGGCTCCCTTCGTCGAGGGTCTCGTGGCGGCGGTGGTCACCGCGGCGGACGGCGCCGATCTCGAGACCGTCGCCGCCGAGGTGCGTGGCGCGGCCGAGGCGAAGGAGCGTCAGCTCGGCGGCCCGGGCGATGCGGCATCCCCGATTCTCGCCACCGACGACGACGCCTCGACGACGGCACCGGACTCCCCCGCCTCCGGACCGGACGCCCCCGACCCGGCACCCGGGACCGCCGTGGACGGGCGCACCGTGTCGTTCGAAGCGCTCGTCGTGAACCCGTCCGGCTTGCACGCCCGCCCCGCCGCGGCTTTCGTCAAGGCGGCGTCGCAGTACGACGCCGAGGTCCGCATCTGCGACCTCGATGCCGGCTCCGAGGAGGTCTCGGCACGCAGCCTGCTGGCGCTCATGGCTCTCGGCATCCGGCGGGGCGCGCGGGTGCGGGTGAGCGCCACCGGCCCTCAGGCCCGGCAGGCCCTCGACGACCTGCGCGCTCGCATCGACGACGGGTTCGGCGAGCGCTGAGCGCGGCGCGGCGGTCTGCGCCGTCGTGCCTCCAGCGCCGGCCGGCGGTCAGCGCGCGACGCTCAGCAGTCGCCGCGCCAGCGCCTCCTCGACGACGAGCTCGGTGATCAGCCCGGCGGCGAGCGCCCCGCGCAACCCGTCGAGCTTCGACAAGCTCGAGACGACGCAGAAGCGCCGCGGGATGCGGCGGACGGTGTCGAGGTCGGGGCCGCTCGAGCGCGCGTTCAGCTCGCGGATGTCGCTCGAGCCGTCGACGCGGTAGAACACCGTCGCGCAGTCGCCGACGACGCCCTCCCGTTCGATGACGGCACGGTCGCGCTCGTCGAAGTAATCACCGCTGTAGACGTGCGAGGGCACGTCGGCGTGGGGCGAGCCGAGACCGAAGACGAACAGTCCGACGCGCTGCTGGATCTCCAGGACCGAGCGCACCGAGCGCTCGCGCCACATCGCCTGCTTGGTGTGCGGATCGTCGAAGAGGGCGGGCACCGGGAATTGGTGCACGGAGGACGACCAGGCCGCGCCGAACTTCGTGAGGATCTCCCCCGCGTAGGGGATGCCGGAGGTGCGCACGTTCGCCGCGCCGTTCATCTGCACGATGTGGGTGTCGTGCACGTCTTTGACGGGTACGTGCCGGGCCACGGCCGACAGCGTGGAGCCCCAGGCCACGCCGACAGTCATCGACGACTCGACCCTTTCCGCGAGGATCCGCGCTGCCGTGAGGGCCGTTCGTTCGAGGCGCTCGGCTTCCGACGTCCGTGCGGGTGTCGGCACGACGTGGGCGGTGATGCCGAAGCGATCGGCGATGCGCTGGGCCATCTGGCCGCGCGCGTCGTCGGGCTGACTGATCGAGATGGTCACCAGCCCCACGTCGCGTGCGTGCTGCAGCAGACGGGACACGGACGACCGCGAGATGCGCATCTCGTGCGCGATGGCATCCATCGTCAGGTCCTGCAGGTAGTACAGCTGCGCCGCCCGGAGCGCGTCGCGGGAGCGTTCCTCGGCCTGCGTCACGCTTCCCCCCTCCTTACACCCGCTAGTCTGCACGTTTTCTCAAGGGTCTTGCAACAATGTGCACTCAGGCGCATCCTTCTGACGTACCGACAACGAAAGGTCGCAGTCGACATGTCGTCCCCCGCAACTCCGCTCCGCGCCGACGTTCAGGCGCTCCGCGACGCCGAAGACCTCGACGTCCTCATCATCGGCGGGGGGATCAACGGCCTCGCCACCCTCCGCGACCTCGCTCTTCAGGGTGTGAAGGTCGCGCTCGTCGAGCGCGGTGACTTCGTCTCCGGCGCCTCCTCGGCCTCCAGCCACATGGTGCACGGCGGCATCCGCTACCTCGAGAACGGCGAGTTCCGCCTCGTGAAGGAGGCCGTGACCGAGCGCAACGATCTGCTCAAGACCGCGCCCCACTACGTCAAGCCGCTCGAGACGACGATCCCGATCTACAAGACGTTCTCCGGCATCCTGTCGGCGCCCTTCCGCCTCCTCGTGACCCACGGCCGCGGCAAGCCGAACGAGCGCGGCGCGCTGCTGATCAAGGTCGGCCTCATCATGTACGACACGTTCTCGCGCGACGGGGGCTCGGTCCCGCGCCACAAATTCCTGGGCAAGAAGAAGTCGCTCGCCGAACTCCCCCAGCTCAATCCCGACCTGGCCTACACCGCCACCTACTTCGACGCGTCGATGCACGACCCCGAGCGCATCGCCCTCGACGTGCTGCGCGACGGCATCGAGGCCGGCGGTGGACGCACGCAGGCGGTCAACTACGTCTCGGCCGTCGGCGCCGACCAGAACGGCGTGCGCGTGCGCGACGAGGTGTCGGGTGAGGAGTTCTCGGTCGCCGCGAAGGTGGTCTTGAACACCGCCGGCCCCTGGACCGACCTCGCCAATGCCGCGATGGGGGTGAAGACGCAGTTCATGGGCGGCACCAAGGGGTCGCACATCGTGCTCGACAACCCCGACCTGCTCGCCGCCACCGGCGGTCGCGAGATCTTCTTCGAGCACTCCGACGGCCGCATCGTGCTGATCTACCCCCTCAAGGATCGCGTGCTCGTCGGAACCACCGACATCGACGCCGACCCGGCGAAGCCCGTGGTGTGCACCGACGACGAGATCGCCTACTTCTTCGACCTCATCGGGCACGTCTTCCCGAGCATCGCGGTCGACCGCTCGCAGATCGTCTACACGTTCTCGGGCATCCGCCCGCTGCCCCGCCACGACGACACCGCGCCGGGATTCGTCTCGCGCGACTACCGCATCGTCGAGGACGAGATCGCGGGCGTCCCGGGCTTCAGCCTCGTCGGCGGCAAGTGGACCACGTTCCGCGCTCTCGCCGAGCACCTCAGCATGAAGGCCCTGCAGAAGCTGCGCCGCCCGCATCGCGTGAGCACCCAGGGCCTGTCGATCGGCGGGGGTGCCGGCTTCCCGGCGACGCCCGAGCAGCGCCGACGCTGGGTGTCCGCCCGCACGAACGCGCACTCCGCGGAGCTGGTGGATGCCATGCTGGAGCGCTACGGCACGCGCGCCGACGCGATCCTCACCGCCCTCCCCGCCGAGCCGACTCCGGTGCCCGACGCGCCGGGGTACTACCGCGAGGAACTCACCTGGATCGCCGAGCACGAGCAGGTCGTGCACCTGATCGACGTGCTGCTGCGCCGGACGCACCTCGCGTTCGTCGGAGGGATGACGGAGCGCACGCTACGGGAGGTGGCCGAAGCGATCGCCGGACCCCTCGGGTGGGACGTCGACCGCATCGACGAGGAGGTCACCCGCACGACGGAGATCCTCCGCACCGCTCACCGGGTCGATCTGGCCCAGGCGGGGGTCGCTCGGATCTGACCGAGGTGCGGGCGCGCCACCGATCGCGCGCCCGCACCCACACCGGCGGTTCGACCCGCCGAGCTGCACGACCACCCGCGGCGACGAAGTCCGGGTGAGAAAAGAAAGGTCGATGAAGACATGCAAGAAGTGAACCTGGGGCTGTACTTCCTCTCCGAGGTGGTCGGCACCGCGATGCTCATCCTGCTGGGCTGCGGCGTGGTCGCCAACGTGGCCCTCGCCAAGACCAAGGGCAATGCGGGTGGCACCCTGATGGTCAACTGGGGGTGGGGCCTGGCCGTCTTCGCCGGCGTCATCGTCTCGGCCTACTCCGGCGCGCAGCTGAACCCCGCCGTCTCCATCGGACTCCTCGTGCACGGTGACATCACGTTCGTGCAGTTCCTGGTCGCCGTCGCGGCTCAGATGGTCGGCGCGATCATCGGTGCCGTGCTGGCGTGGGCCTCCTACAAGCAGCACTTCGACGACGAGCCCGACCCGGCCGCCAAGCTGGGCGTGTTCTCGACCGGCCCCGCCGTCCGCTCCTACGGCTTCAACTTCCTCACCGAGGTCATCGCCACCTTCGTGCTCGTGTTCGTCATCTTCGGCTTCCGCGACTACGGCGTGGCCGACATCGGCGTTCCGGGAGGCATCGGCGGCCTCGCCGCCGTTCCCGTCGCCCTGCTCGTGGTCGGCATCGGCGCCTCCCTCGGCGGTCCGACCGGGTACGCCATCAACCCCGCGCGCGACCTCGGTCCGCGCATCGCGCACGCGATCCTCCCCATCAGGGGCAAGGGCGGCAGCGACTGGGGCTACGCCTGGGTTCCGGTCGCCGGTCCCCTCGTGGGCGGTGCGCTCGCAGGCCTTCTCGCCCCGGTGCTGCTCGGACTGGCCGCCTCCTGACCCCCGGGGTGGCCGATCCGCCCGGAAAGGCCGCCCCGCCCTTCACCACCTTCACCACCGAACAAGACAAAGGAGTCCCTCCATGGCCGATTACGTCCTCGCCATCGACCAAGGCACGACATCGACGCGCGCGATGATCTTCGACACGAGCGGTAGCGTCATCTCCGTCGGGCAGAAGGAGCACGAGCAGATCTTCCCGCGCGCGGGCTGGGTCGAGCACGACCCGCTCGAGATCTGGCGCAACACCCAGGAGGTCATCGGCCTGGCCCTCAGCCGTGCCGACATCACCCGGCACGACATCGCCGCCGTGGGCATCACCAACCAGCGCGAGACCGCGGTCGTCTGGGACAAGAACACCGGCAACCCCGTGTACAACGCCATCGTCTGGCAGGACACGCGCACGCAGTCCATCGTCGACCGCCTCGCCGACGGTGACCCCGAGCGCTACAAGAGCATCGTCGGCCTGCCGCTGGCGACCTACTTCTCGGGCACCAAGATCGTCTGGATCCTGGAGAACGTCGACGGGGCCCGTGAGAAGGCCGACGCCGGCGACCTGCTGTTCGGCACGACCGACACCTGGGTGCTGTGGAACCTCACCGGTGGCACCGACGGCGGCGTGCACGCGACCGACGTCACCAACGCCAGCCGCACGCTGTTCATGGACCTCGAGACGCTGTCCTGGCGTGACGACATCCTGGCCGACTTCAATGTCCCCGCCTCGATGCTTCCGGAGATCCGCTCGTCGTCCGAGGTGTACGGCACGGTGGAGTCGTCGTCGCTGCTGCGCGAGACGCCGATCGCCGGCATCCTGGGAGACCAGCAGGCGGCGACCTTCGGTCAGGCCGCCTTCGACCCGGGTGAGAGCAAGAACACCTACGGCACGGGTAACTTCCTCATCTTCCAGACGGGGGAAGAGATCGTCCGCTCCCAGAACGGTCTGCTGACGACCCTGGGCTACAAGCTCGGCGACCAGCCCGCCCGCTACGCCCTCGAAGGCTCGATCGCCGTGACCGGCTCGCTCATCCAGTGGCTGCGCGACCAGCTCGGCATCATCTCCTCGGCCCCCGAGGTCGAGGCGCTGGCCTCCAGCGTCGACGACAACGGCGGCGTGTACTTCGTGCCGGCGTTCTCGGGCCTGTTCGCGCCGTACTGGCGGCCCGATGCCCGCGGCGCGATCGTCGGCATGACGCGGTACGTCAACAAGGGCCACATCGCCCGCGCGGCCCTCGAGGCCACCGCCTTCCAGTCCCGCGAGGTGCTCGACGCCGTCAACGCCGACTCGGGCGTCGACCTGGAGGAGCTGAAGGTCGACGGCGGCATGACCGCGAACGATGCGCTCATGCAGTTCCAGGCCGACATCCTGGGCGTGCCGGTCGTGCGTCCGGTGGTCGCCGAGACCACCGCCCTCGGCGCCGCGTACGCCGCGGGCCTCGCGGTCGGCTTCTGGGACAACCTCGACGACCTCCGCTCCAACTGGCAGGAGGACAAGCGCTGGGAGCCCCGCATGGACGCCGGCGAGCGCGACCGCGAGCTGCGCCTGTGGAAGAAGGCCGTCACCAAGTCCATGGACTGGGTCGACGACGACGTGCGCTGACGCGCCGTGTCGCAGCGGAAACCCCGCCGGCTCCGTGCCGGCGGGGTTTTCGTCGTGTGGTGACTGCTGGGGGCTTCGACAGGCTCAGCCACCTCGCCGCGGAGGTCCCTGAGCCTGTCGAAGGGACCGATCGCGTCCGCGAAACGCCGGGTGCCCGGCATCCGGATGCCGTCGACTCAGCGCTGCGGCTTGGGAAACGCCGCACGCACGACATCGGACTGCAAGTAGTCGGAGACCCCGATGAGCAGGATCGCGAACAGGATCTGCTCGGTGACCACCCAGAACGGGTAGAGCCCGGGGATCGCGGCGAGCACGAGGGCGACGACCGGGAAGATGCGGCTGAACAGCTGCAGACGCCGGAACGCCCAGTACCAGCCCGCCCACGCGCGCCACAGGAAGTAGAACAGCGTCGTGGTGATGGCCAGCACGACGAGGCAGCGCATCCACACGGCGAACCCCACATCGGCGCCGTTCTGCGTCATGACGAAAGCGACCACCACCGTGGCGACGCCGAGCACGAAGCCCGCCGCCAGCAGCAGCGTCATCGCACGGAACGCGCGCCGCACCTTCGGGTCGTCGGAGACGGCGACGCGATGGCCGGCCTGACGTCCGCCGGCGATGCGGTCGAGGCGGCGCAGGGCTGGTTCGAGCTGCATGCGCTCACCCTATGACCTCGGCGTATGCGCCGCCTCGGTGCACGCCCGCGCTCAGCCGACCGTGATCTCCGGTTCGTGCCGCACGGGGAAGTTGACCGAGTTGGCGATGAAGCACCACGCGCGCGCCTGCGCGTGCGCGGCGCGGGCCGCCTCGACCATCGACTCCTCGGCGACCCGCACCCGCGGGCGCAGCACCACCTCTGTGAATGCTCCCCCGCTGTTGCCGTCTTCCTGCATGGTGCCCGATGCGTCGTCCTCGTACCCCGTGACGACGACCCCGGTCGTGACGCAGGCGTGCAGGTAGGACAGCAGGTGGCATTCGCTCAGCGCGGCGAGGAGCAGCTCCTCCGGGTTCCACTTGGCGGGGTCGCCGCGGAACGGCTTGTCGGCGGATGCCGCGATGGCGGGCTTCCCGTCGACCTCGAGCGTCACGGCCCGGTCGTAGTCGCGATACCCGCTCGTGCCGCTCCCCCGGTCGCCCGTCCAGGTCGCGTGCAGACGGTACTGGTGCTCTCCGTTCATGCCACCAGTCTGCCCCCACCCCACCCCCACCGCCGCGCGAGTCGCCAGGATGTGTCGCTTCGACGCCGCTCCCGGCGACAGATCCTGGCGACTCACGCGGGGAGGCGGGCCCCGTCGGGCGGCGAGGTGCCGGGATACGATGGAGGGATGCCGACGCCCCCCGCCTTCGCTGAACTCGCCGTCGTCGATCGCAACGGGTTCGTGGAGTCACGGCACCACGGCGTGGCGGTGGTGCTCGCCCCCGACGGGTCGGAGAAGCTCTCCCTCGGCGACCCGACCGCACCTTTCCTCCCCCGCTCGAGCATGAAGCCGCTGCAGGCGCTCGCGTGCCTGTCGGCCGGCGTCGACCTCGCCGACGAGCGACTGGCGATCTCGATGGCGAGCCACTGCGGCACCGACCGGCACGCCGAGGTGGCCCGGGGCATGCTGCAGTCGGCGGGCCTCACCGAAGACGACCTGGGCTGCCCGGCCGCGTGGCCGTCCGACCAGGCATCGCGCGACGAGCTCGTACGCGATCACGGCGGTCCCTCGCCGCTGCGGATGAACTGCTCCGGAAAGCACGCCGCCATGCTTCTGACGTGCGTCGCGAACGGGTGGCCGACCGCGAACTACCTCGACGCGCAGCACCCGCTGCAGGTGCACATCCGCGAGGTGATCGAGCGGCTCGTGGGCGAGCGCCTGACCACCACGGCGATCGACGGGTGCGGCGCCCCCGTCTACGCGATGAGCCTCGTGGGCCTCGCCCGTGCCATCCAGCGCATCGCGACGTCATCCGAGCGGTCTCCCTTCGCGCTGCACCGCAGCGCCGGAACCCTCGTGCGCGCCGTCAAAGACCACGCGTGGACGATCGACGGTCCCGGTCGCCCCGACACGGTCGTCATCGATCATCTCGGTGTCTTCAGCAAGATGGGCGCCGAGGGCGTCCAGGTGATGACGGCCCCCGACGGCACCACGGTCGCGCTGAAGATGCTCGACGGGTCCAACCGCGCCGGCCACGTGGTGGCGCTGCGCCTGCTCGAGCGCGCGGGCGCCCTCACCCCCGAGGCCGTGGCCGACACGGTGGCGCATCTGCCGTTGTCGGTGCTCGGCGGCGGTGCCGAGGTCGGCGCGATCCGCGCCGCCGTCTGACGGCGGCCGGGCGTCAGATGCCGCCGTCCACCGAGCGCGGGTAGGTCACCGGCTCGTCGGGGACGAGCACCTCGGTGTCGCGGTTCAGGCTCTCACCACGGAAGAACGGCTTCGAATCGGGCACCGCGAACCAGATGAGCATGAGCACGACGCCGACCGCGAGAGCTCCGATCCCCATCACGAAGGTCCCCCCGATCCCGAACAGCACGGTGTAGCCGTACTCCGGGTCGTACATGTCGACGGCGGATTGCACGAACGCGAACGTCAGCATCAGCGCACCCAGCAGGGGAAGGATGCCGCGGTAGACGAGATTCGTCGCCGATGAGAACAGCTGCCGTCGGTAGTACCACACGCACGCGTAACCGGTCAGGGCGTAATAGAACGCGATCGCCAGCCCCAGGGACAGGATCGAGTCCTGGAGGATGTTGTCGCTGATGAGGGTCATCCCGACGTAGTACACGCTGGCGACGACGCCCATGACGAGCGTCGAGAAGGACGGCGTCCGGTAGCGCGGATGCACGGAGCGGAAGCGGGCGGGCAGGGCCTTGTACGCGGCCATCGCGAGGGTCCCGCGGGCCGTGGGAAGGATGGTGGTCTGCGTCGACGACACCGCCGAGATCAGCACGGCGACGATCAGCACCCACCCGAAGGGGCCGAAGAGGCCGTCCTTCAGCGCCAGGAACACGTCGTCGGCGTTGTCGGGGTTGGCGAGCCCCGCCCCGTCCTCCCCGACCCCCGCGTACATCATCGCGGCCACGGTCACGGTGACGTAGGTCCCGAGCAGGATGACGGTCGTGAGGAGCGCTGCACGGCCGGGGATGCGTTGAGGATCCTTCGTCTCCTCGTTCAGCGCGAGACAGGTGTCCCAGCCCCAGTAGATGAAAAGTGCCAGCAGCACCGCTTCGGTGAAGCCGCCGAAGTCGGTGAAGCCGAACGGGTTGAACCATGCGATGTCGAAGGGTGTGGGGTTCGGCGCGCTGCCGTCGAAGAACTTCCACAGCGCCAACACCACGAACAACCCCAGCACGATGTACTGCACGGCGAGCAGGATGTTCTGGATGCGCTCGCCGATCTCCACGCCGCGGTAACTGACGAAGGTCATGGCTGCGATGAACGCGACACCGGTCGCGGTGACCAGGGGGACGTTCTCTGCCAGCGATCCGTCTCCGATCAGCGACCACAGGTAGATGCCGGCGATCTGCGACAGGTTCGCCAGCACGACCATGCCGGCCACGGCCACGCCCCATCCGCCCATCCACCCGATCCAGGGGCCGAAGGCCTTCGTGCTCCATGTGAACGTCGTGCCGCAGTCGGGTACGGCGTTGTTCAGCTCGCGGTAGGCGAACGCGATGAACAGCATCGGGATGAAGGCGATGATGAAGGCGATGGGGGCCGAGGCGCCTACGGCGAGCACGACGAAGCCGAGCGTGGCCACGAGCGAGTACACCGGGGCGGTGGATGCCAGACCGATCACGGTCGAGCCCCAGAGTCCGAGGGTGCCGGAGGCGAGGCCCTTGCCGGCCGTGCATTCGGGTGCAGCGGTCATGTGCCGAACGTAGGATCAGCGACCCGTTCGGGTCAAGCGACGGGCCCGGGCCGCGCGGTGGAGTTCAGCCGTCTCGACGCGTGACGTCGAGAACGACGATGGTGATGTTGTCACGCCCGCCGTTCTCGAGCGCCGCCGCCATCATCGCCTCGACGGCGGCGGCGGGGTCGGCGTTCGCCTCGAGGAAGTGGCGGATGCCGAAGTCGGTGAGCTCTTTCGTCAGCCCGTCCGAGCAGATGACGAAGCGGTCGCCGTCGAGCACATCCAGCCGCAGATAATCGGGCTTGACGCTGTCGCTGGGTCCGACGGCGCGGGTGATCACGTTGCCGTACGGGTGGTTCTCGGCCTCTTCGGGGCTGAGGCGGCCGGCGGCGATGAGTTCCTGCACGACGGAGTGGTCCGTCGTGACCTGCACGATCTCGCCGTCGCGCAGGAGGTAGACGCGGGAGTCGCCGATGTTGAGCGTCACCCAGTGGGGCTCTTCCGTCTGCGTCTCGAGGTAGACGCCGGTGAGCGTGGTCCCCGTGCCCTCGTCGGTCGTCTCGGGGTGCGCGACGATGTCTTTCACCGCGCGCGAGAGGGCCTTCTCGATGTTCTTCGTCGACACCGCGCCCCCGTCGACGACGGCGCGGAGACGGTCCACCGTGCTCGCGCTGGCGATCTCCCCGCCCAGGTGTCCGCCCATGCCGTCGGCGACGACGTAGAGCGGGAAGGCGGCGAGGACGGCGTCCTGGTTGACCTCGCGACGACGGCCGGTGTCGGTACCCGCCGCCCACGACAGCTCCAGCGTCGTCTGGCCCAGCGGAACGCTGCGCGTGTGGGTGGTCACCTCGGGCACGAATGATCCTCCGGTTGGCCGACGACTGCGCCGGCGGAAGCGCACGGCCCTGTCATCCTAGTAGACGCCCGCGCTCGACCCCGGACCGACCCGATGCGCGCCCCCACGGCATCCACCGTCATCCCGCCGCCGGGTCGAGGGGAAGGCCCAGGATGCCGTCGATCTCGGCGAGGTCCGCGGCGGTCGGGGCCCACGCGGAGGCCGCTGCCGCGTTCGCGCGCACCTGCTCGGCGCTGGTGGCACCGGCGATGACGCTCGAGACGACCGGGTTGGCCAGGAACCATCCGAACGTGGCCTCCAGCATGGTGATGCTCCGCTCGTCGCAGAACGCGCGGTAGCGCTCCAGAGCGTCCCAGGGGGCGTCACGCCACAGATGCGGGCGCTGGCGCATGATGCGACTGCTTTCGGGTCCGCCGTCGCGGGAGAACTTGCCCGTCAGGAGTCCGTTGTGCAGCGGGAAGAACGGCAGGAAGCCGAGCCCGAAATGCGCCGCGGCCGGCAGCACCTCGCGCTCTGCGGCGCGCGCGAGGAGACTGTACTGGTTCTGCGCAGAGACGAAGCGCACGCCCGTCGCCGCCGCGTCGGCCTCGGCGATCTGCCAGCCCGAGAAGTTCGAGTGCCCGATATAGCGCACCTTCCCCTCGCGCACCAGGTCGCCGAGTGCGTCGAGCGTCTCGTCGATCGGAGTCGAGGGGTCGGGCGTGTGCAACTGGTAGAGGTCGATCCAGTCCGTGCGGAGACGCCGGAGGGAGTCCTCCACCGCACGGCGCACGTGGGCGCGCGATCCCTTGGCACCACCGGGGAGCGCGGGCGCAAGATCGGCGTGACCGAATTTCGTCGCCAGCACCACCTCGTCGCGCCGGCCGGCCAAGGCCTCCCCCATCAACGTCTCCGACAGACCGAACGACCGGCCGTAGATGTCGGCGGTGTCGAGGAAGGTGACGCCGGCGTCGAGGGCCGCATCGAGCACCGCGCGGGTGCCGTCGAGCGTCTCGGTGGCGGTACCCGCCCGACCGAAGTTGTTGCAGCCGAGCCCGACCGCGGAGACACGCAGACCGGAGCGGCCCACCGGACGGAGAGGAATCGGTGAGGGCGTCATCCCCCCACGCTATCCCCCGCAGATGCCGCGCGGTCCGCGGCCACCACCGACGGGGGCCTCCCGCGACTCGCGGATGGCCCCTGCCGACATCAGTACTGCGGCGGTGCGGGAGGAGGCGTGTGGCCGGGAGGCGGCGGCGTCGGGCCCGCCGCGGGCGGAGCCGCGGGTCCGTCGTACCCGGGTCCGCTGGGGCCGGAGCCCGTGACCTGCTGACCCGGCTGCACGGGGACACCGTCCCACACCGTCTTGTCCGCGGCGATCGTGCCCGCCCACGGAGCGGGGGCGATGGCGGGGTTCCAGCGCGACGACCCGAAAGCGAGGATGCCGAGCCAGATGAGGGTTCCGACGACCGGGATGAGCCACAGCAGCAGGAGCGGCCAATCCTTTCCGAGCTTCAGGCCCACCCGCCAGGCCACGACGACGCTGGCCGCGATGGCGACGAGGCCGAAGATGAAACCGATGAACGGGATGCCGCTCAGCACGCTGGCACCGATGACCACGATGAGGTACGCCCAGGGCGACACATCACCGAGCTTCACGAAGACGAGCGTGTTGTAGATCGGAACCCAGGCTCGCCACTTCCCCTGCACGCCCGCCTTCTCGAAGATCTTCATGAGGAAGAACGACGAGACGATGTAGCCCCCGAAGATGCTGAGGAGGATGACGGGCAGCAGGAAGATCAGGAAGGCGAGGGCGGCCAGCCCGCTTCCGTCGTCGTAGGTGTAAGACGAATCACTCATGGGGATTCCTTTCGAGCGAGTGCGCGGAGCGTCCGTGCGCAGCGTGCGCCATCATGCTACCGATGCTGTGAGAATCCTGACAGCAGCACGCATTCTTCACCTCGCGAAGAGGTTGATTTCATCCCCGTCGCCGCCGGTCACGCTCCATCCCGCCGACAGTGCCCAGGACCGGAGGCCGGCGGCATCCTCGATCGTCGGGCGATCCGCGGCCAGCGCGCGCACGAACTCCCCCTTCGTGTGCTTGTTGAAGTGATTGAGCGCCCGGACGGCACCCCCGTCGCTTTCCGACACGACGCGCACATAAGCAGACGGAACGTGTCCCGGGATCGGACCGAGAGCCGCGTAGGCCTCGGACCGCAGGTCGAGGACGAAAGCCGGCGCGGCGGCCGCGAGGGCGTCGTGCACCGCGTCGGCCCAGACGCGACGCAGCGCGGGCGCGCCCGGCAGGGAGGTCCCCGCTGCCAACCGGTATGCGGGAATCCGATCCAGCGCGCCGACGGGACCGAAGGGCGCCGAGTGGATCAGCACGTGCGCACCCAGCCATGATCTGGCCGCGGCGTCGAGGGACCTGGCATCCAGCGCGTCGAAGAGGACGCCGGTGTATCGGTCCATGGCCGGCATCGTCGGGGCCGACCGGATCGCGGCGTTGTCGTCGATCTCGTGGCGGCGCTTGGCGCTGAGCTTCAGCACGCGCGCGGCCGTCTCCACATCGGCCGACAGGGCGATGAGCGCGTCGACGACGGTGTCGCGCGGGCCGCGGAGCGACGGCAGGGCCATCGCGCCCAGATCGAGGGGGGCGCCGTCACCGCCTGGACGTTTCGTCTCGGACGGGGGAAGCAGGATGAGCATTCGGCCTCCGGGAAAGAGCGACGCGCGCCGCCCGGCGAACCGGGCGACGCGCGTCAGCGGTGAGGACGTCAGGAGACGAGGGCAGCGTTTCCTGCGACGATCGTGAGTTCGTCATTGGCCATCGACAGGAACCCGTCCTCGGCGCTGGCCAGGATCTTCGAGCCATCGGCGCGGGTGATGCGCACCTCGCCCTGGGACAGGATGGCCAGCACCGGCTCGTGGCCCTGCATGAAACCGATCTCGCCCTCGACCGTCTTGGCGACGACGAGCGATGCCTCACCCGTCCACACCTCGGCGTCGGCCGACACCAGGCTCACGCGAAGCGCCATCTCAGCCGTTCTCCTTCTGGATCTGCGCCCACTTGGCCTCGACGTCGGAGATGCCACCGACGTTGAAGAAGGCCTGCTCGGCCACGTGGTCGAAGTCACCCTTGACGATCGCGTCGAACGACTCGATGGTCTCCTTGATCGGGACCGTGGAGCCCTCCACGCCGGTGAACTTCTTCGCCATGTAGGTGTTCTGCGAGAGGAACTGCTGGATGCGGCGTGCACGCGACACGACGATCTTGTCTTCCTCGGAGAGCTCGTCGACACCGAGGATCGCGATGATCTCCTGCAGTTCCTTGTTCTTCTGCAGGATCTGCTTCACGGCGGTGGCCACGCGGTAGTGGTCGGCACCGATGTAGCGGGGGTCGAGGATGCGGCTCGTCGAGGTGAGCGGGTCGATCGCGGGGTACAGACCCTTCGACGCGATCTCACGCGAGAGCTCGGTGGTGGCGTCGAGGTGGGCGAACGTCGTCGCCGGGGCCGGGTCGGTGTAGTCGTCGGCGGGGACGTAGATCGCCTGGAGCGACGTGATCGAGTGGGCCTCGCGTCGAGGTGATGCGCTCCTGGAGCACACCCATCTCGTCGGCGAGGTTCGGCTGGTAACCCACGGCGGAGGGCATGCGACCGAGCAGCGTCGACACCTCGGAACCGGCCTGCGTGAAGCGGAAGATGTTGTCGATGAACAACAGCACGTCCTGCTTCTGCACGTCGCGGAAGTACTCCGCCATCGTCAGGGCCGACAGTGCCACGCGAAGACGCGTCCCCGGCGGTTCGTCCATCTGGCCGAACACGAGGGCGGTCTTGTCGAAGACGCCCGCCTCTTCCATCTCACCGATGAGGTCGTTGCCCTCACGGGTGCGCTCGCCGACACCGGCGAACACCGACACACCACCGTGGTCCTGCGCGACGCGCTGGATCATCTCCTGGATGAGGACGGTCTTGCCGACACCGGCGCCACCGAACAGACCGATCTTTCCACCCTGCACGTAGGGGGTCAGGAGGTCGATGGACTTGATGCCGGTCTCGAACATCTCGGTCTTGGACTCGAGCTGGTCGAAGCTCGGGGCCTTGCGGTGGATGCCCCAGCGCTCGGTCACCTCGATCTGCTCGCCGGGTGCGGCGTTGAGCACGTCGCCGGTCACGTTGAAGACCTTGCCCTTGGTGACGTCGCCGACGGGCACCGAGATCGGGCCACCGGTGTCGCGCACCTCCTGGCCGCGCACGACGCCGTCGGTGGGCTTGAGGGCGATGGCGCGAACCAGGTCGTCACCCAGGTGCTGCGCGACCTCGAGCACGAGCTCGCTCGACTCGTCACCGATGGTGATCGTGGTCGTGAGCGCGTTGTAGATCTCGGGGATCGCGTCGTGCGGGAACTCGATGTCGACGACCGGCCCGGTGACGCGCGCGACGCGTCCGACGACGGCCGCGTCGGTCTTCTCGGCGGTGAGGCTCATGGCTTCTTCTCTCCTTGGGAACTTACTTGCCGGATGACAGGGCATCGGCGCCGCCGACGATCTCGGCGATCTGCTGCGTGATCTCCGCCTGGCGTGCGTTGTTGCGCAGACGGGTGTAGTCGGTGATGAGCTTGTCGGCGTTGTCGCTGGCCGACTTCATGGCCTTCTGGGTCGCGGCGTGCTTCGCGGCCGACGACTGCAGGAGGGCGTTGAAGATCCGGCTCTGGACGTACGTCGGCAGAAGCGCGTCGAGCACGGTCTCGGCGTCCGGCTCGAACTCGTACAGCGGGTAGACCTCGGACTGCGCGGGAGACGCGTCGGCCTCGATCACCTCGAGCGGGAGCAGTCGCACCGATTCAGGCGACTGGGTCATCATGCTGACGAAGCGGTTGTAGACGAGGTGGATCTCGTCGACGCCCTCGTTCTCGCCGCCGGCACGATAGGCCTCGAGCACGGCATCCGAGATCTCCTCCGCCGTCGAGAACTGCGGCGTGTCGGTGTCGCCGACCCACTGCGCAACGCTCGGCATGCGCCGGAACTGGAAGTAGCCCACGGCCTTGCGGCCGACCAGGTAGAACACGACCTCTTTGCCCTGCGACCGCAGCAGCTCGGCCAGCTCCAGACCCTCGCGGAGGATCTGGGAGTTGAACGCGCCGGCGAGGCCGCGGTCGGAGGTGAAGATGACCAGGGCGGAGCGACGGATGTTCTCACGCTCCGTCGTCAGCGGGTGGTCGACCGTGGAGTAGGTGGCCACCGCGGAGACGGCGTTCGTGACGGCCCGCGCGAAGGGCGATGCCGCGCGCACACGCGCCATCGCCTTCTGGATGCGCGAGGCCGCGATGAGCTCCATCGCCTTCGTGATCTTCTTGGTCGTCTGAGCAGAACTGATCTTCTGCTTGTAGACCCGTAGTTGTGCGCCCATGATTTACGTTCTCGTGTCGTCGCTTGTCAGCGACGGCCCTTGACGATCCGCTCCTGGTTGACGTCTTCCGCCTCGGCGGCGTCGACCTTCTCGGCGCCGACGACGCCCTGGTCCTTGCCGGGCTGGAATTCCTTGGTGAACGCGTCGATCTTCTGCTCGAGCTCCGCGACGGTGTCGTCACCGAGCACGTTGGTCTCGCGCAGCGTGTCGAGCACGGTCGAGTTGCGACGGAGGTAGTCGAGCAGCTCGCGCTCGAAGCGCAGGATGTCGGACACCTCGATCGTGTCGAGCTTTCCGTTCGTGCCGGCCCAGATCGAGACGACCTGCTCCTCGACGGGGTACGGCGAGTACTGCGGCTGCTTGAGCAGCTCGGTCAGGCGGGCACCACGGGCGAGCTGACGACGCGAGGCCGCGTCGAGGTCGCTCGCGAACATCGCGAACGCCTCGAGGGAGCGGTACTGGGCGAGCTCGAGCTTGAGCGTTCCCGAGACCTTCTTGATCGACTTGACCTGGGCGTCGCCACCCACGCGCGAGACCGAGATACCCACGTCGACCGCGGGACGCTGGTTGGCGTTGAAGAGGTCGGACTGCAGGAAGATCTGGCCGTCGGTGATCGAGATCACGTTGGTCGGGATGTACGCCGAGACGTCGTTGGCCTTGGTCTCGATGATCGGGAGGCCCGTCATGGAACCAGCGCCGAGCTCGTCGGACAGCTTCGCGCAGCGCTCGAGCAGACGCGAGTGCAGGTAGAAGACGTCGCCGGGGTACGCCTCGCGGCCCGGCGGGCGACGGAGGAGGAGCGACACGGCGCGGTAGGCCTCGGCCTGCTTCGACAGGTCGTCGAAGATGATCAGCACGTGCTTGCCGCCGTACATCCAGTGCTGGCCGATGGCGGAGCCGGTGTACGGGGCGAGGTACTTGAAGCCGGCGGGGTCGGAGGCGGGAGCGGCGACGATGGTGGTGTACTCCATCGCACCGGCGTCTTCGAGGGCGCCCTTCACCGAGGCGATGGTCGAGCCCTTCTGGCCGATCGCGACGTAGATGCAGCGCACCTGCTTGTTGACGTCGCCGGACTCCCAGTTGGCCTTCTGGTTGATGATCGTGTCGATCGCGATGGCCGTCTTACCGGTCTGGCGGTCGCCGATGATGAGCTGGCGCTGGCCGCGACCCACGGGGATCATGGCGTCGATCGCCTTGATGCCGGTCTGGAGGGGCTCGTGCACGCTCTTGCGCTGCATGACGCCCGGAGCCTGGAGCTCGAGGGCACGACGACCCTCGGTCGCGATCTCGCCGAGGCCGTCGATCGGGTTTCCGAGGGGGTCGACGACGCGACCGAGGTAGCCGTCACCGACACCGACCGAGAGCACCTCGCCCGTACGGGTGACGCTCTGGCCCTCTTCGATGCCGGAGAACTCGCCGAGCACGACGACACCGACCTCGTTCTCGTCGAGGTTCTGGGCCAGACCCAGCGTGCCGTCCGCGAAGCGGATGAGCTCGTTGGCCATGACGCCCGGAAGGCCCTCGACGTGCGCGATGCCATCGGCCGCGTCGACGACGGCGCCGACCTCGGTCGCCGCAGCGCCGGTGGGCTCGTAGGCGGTGACGAAGTCCTTCAGCGCGTCACGAATGACGTCGGGGCTGATAGAGAGATCTGCCATTGTCTTCCTTCGTTCGTGGGGCTGCGAGGCCCCCAGATCCACGCCCGTTCGGGCGGAAAGTCTTCAGCCTGCGATCCGCTGGCGGAGGTCGGCGAGGCGTGCGGACACGCTCGCGTCGATGACGTCGTCGGCGACCTGCACGCGCAGTCCGCCGAGCACCGTCGGGTCGATCACGGTGTTCAGCGTGACAGCCGATCCATACCGTGCGCTGAGAGCGTTCTGCAGACGGGTCTGCTGATCTTCGCTCAGCGGTGCCGCGGCGGAGACCGTGGCGACGATGCGTGCACGCTGGTCGGCGACGAGACGCTCGGCGCGGCGGAGCAGCGCACGAACGCGACGCCCGCGGGCGTGCTCTACGAGCGAGGACACGATCAGCGCCGTGCCGGCGCTCGCACGACCGTCGAGGAGCGTCGAGACCAGGGTGCCCTTCGCCGAGGCGCCGCCCATGCGTCCGCCGAGCGCGAGCTCGAGCTCGCCGTTGGAGGCCACGGTGCGCGAGAACGAGAACAGTTCGGACTCGATGTCGCCGGGCTCGGCGACCGCGGTGGCGCGGATCGCGAGCTCTTCGAGGCCTTCGACGAACTCGGCGGCGCTGGACCAGCGCTGCCGTGCGGCGTCGCTGAGCAGGCTCACGGTGACGGGGCTGTAGGAGGCACCGAAAACCGCCGACACCAGTCCGGCACGAGCGTCGGCGGGCACCGACGAGTCGGACAGCGCGCCGCTCAGCTGCGACGATCCGCTCACGGCGGCGACGGCCGCGAACAGCTCGCGTGCGACGTCGAGATCGACACCGGACGTGGAGGCGAGGGCCTCCGACGTCGCGGTCCGGGCCTGAGTGGTCGCGCTGCCCATTACTTGGCCGCCTTCTCGGAGGCCTCGAGCTCGGCGAGGAAGCGGTCGACCACGGCGTTCGCACGCGCGTCGTCCGTCAGGGTCTCGCCGATGACGTTGCCGGCGAGGTCGACCGCGAGGGTACCGACCTCGGAGCGCAGCTGGACGAGAGCCGTCTGACGCTCGGCCTCGATCTGGGCGTGCGCGCCGGCGGTGATGCGCGCGGCCTCGGCCGCCGCGGTCTCCTTGGCCTCGGCGACGATCTTGCGACCGTCCTGGGTCGCGGACTCGCGGATCTCACCGGCTTCGCGGCGCGCCTCGGCGAGCTGCGCGGTGTACTCCTCGAGAGCGGCCTCGGCCTGTCGCTGGGCCTCGTCGGCCTTGGCGATGTTGCCCTCGATGGCAGCACTGCGCTCGTCGAGCAGCTTCGCCATGCGCGGCAGGGCGACGCGCCACACCACGACGGCGATGATGACGAAGCACACCGCCGACCAGATGATGTCGTACGCGGCAGGCAGGAGCGGGTTGTGCGCTTCCTCGCCCGCGGGCTCCGCGGCGAGTGTGACAAGAGCGTTCAGCATCCTGTCTCCTTACAGTGAGTCGAGAGCGGCCGGATCAGGTGAAGATGAAGCCGGTCGCGATACCGATGAAGGCGAGCGCCTCGGTGAAGGCGATACCGATGAACATCAGAACCTGCAGGCGGCCCGCGAGCTCGGGCTGACGGGCGACACCCTCGATCGTCTTGCCGACGACGATACCCACGCCGATGGCGGGGCCGATGGCCGCGAGGCCGTAACCGATCGTCGCGACGTTACCGGTGACCTGGGCGAGAACCGTAGTTGCGTCCACGGGTTTTTTCCTTTCGTTGGGTGGCTCGGCGTGCGCCGGGCCGCTCAGTGCTCTTCTGCGACCGCGAGCTGGATGTAGACCGCGGTGAGGATCGCGAAGACGTACGCCTGGAGGAAGGCGACGAAGATTTCGAACAGGGTGAAGGCGAGACCGAAGGCGAGGGATCCGGCGCCGAGGGCCGTCCACCATCCGCCGAGACCGATCACGAAGAACTGCGTCGCCGAGAAGAACAGCACCAGCATGAGGTGGCCGACGACCATGTTCATCAGCAGACGCAGCGTCAGCGTGACGGGGCGGATGATGAAGGTCGAGAGGAACTCGAGCGGGACGATGATGATGTACAGCGGCCACGGAACGCCCGAGGGAAGCAGGGCATTCTTGAAGAACCCGCCCGGGCTCTTCTTGATGCCGGCGTAGATGAACGTGACGTAGGCGACGATCGCGAGGAGCATCGGTACGGCGATGACGCTGGTACCGGCGATGTTCAGGAACGGGATGACGCCCGTGATGTTCATGAACAGCACCATGAAGAAGATCGTGGTGAGGATCGGCAGGAAGCGCTTGCCGTCCTTGCGGCCGAGGATGTCTTCCGCGATGTTGACGCGGACGAAGTCCAGACCCATCTCCGCGACGCTCTGGAAGCGACCGGGGACCACCTTCATGCGGCGCGTGCCGAGCACGAGGAAGAGGACGAGTGCCAGCGTCGCCAGCATCTGCGTGAGGTTGATTCGCGTGATCGCGAAGATCGTGCCCTCGAAAAGCACCGCGTCGGGGAAGAACTCCGAGATGGACGGCGGGTGGAACTCCGCACCCGCGGACGCGAAGTTCGTGATCAGGGTCGCAGCTTGAGTAGTCAGCGCTGGCTCCAGCTTCGGGGCATCGGTGTGAACCGTTGCGACGATGGTCGGTGATCGTACCCGAAATGCAGACCTGGAGAAGGTTCCTATCGCGGGTGGGTACTTATGTCACCCTATCAAACTCCCAGGCTGTCCATGTGTCCGGCGGCGCGATCGTTTCGCCGCCGGACTAACCCGTCGTGGCGGACCCGCGAGTGGGCTATGCGCCCCGGCTCACGCCCGCCGGTCGCCCGCGTCGGGGTCGGTCGGGAGCGTCACGTCGCTCGCGCTGGGGATGCGCATGCGCATGAGCACCACCACGTCGACCGCCAGCGAGGCCAGCACGCTGACGACGAGCGCGACGTAGAAGACGACGAGATCGACCCAGTCCTGCCCCCGGAGCACGGCGATCGCCACGATGAACAGGATGAGCTTGAGCAACCAGCCGCCGAGCACGATGCCGAAGAAGATCGGGACGTAGAGCGGATCCCCGAACCAGCGGTTGGCCACCAGGATGCTGATCGCCGTCACGGCGAGGAAGGCGGCGCTCACTGCCACTCCCGCCAGGGCGCTTCCGAGGCCGGGCGCCTCCCCCACCGCGAAGCCGACGACGGCGCCCACCAGCAGGAGGGCGGCGGTGACGATCCCTCCCCAGACGAGAGCGGTGCGCAGCACCGGCGTACTCGAGAGAGGGCGGCGGGAGTCGGGCGTGATGCTGCTCATGTGGGGTTCTCCGGTCGGGTCGGTCGAACACGACGGGTCAACCGCCGCAGACGGTGCTGAGAGGGGAGGAGGGTCAGGACGGCGCACGCGGCGACTCCGGTCAGGCCGAAGAGGACGCCGATCGCGTAGTCCCCGGGCCAGCTCTGCTGGGTGCCGATGTACATCAGCAGGAAGGCGAGGCTGACGACGGCCGTCCAGCTGTAGAAGATGAGCACCGCGTCGCGGTCGGTGTGCCCCATGTCGAGCATGCGGTGATGCAGGTGCTTGCGGTCGGGAGAGAACGGCGAGCGACCGGCCCACTGTCGGCGCAGCACCGCCAGGCCGAAATCGAGGAGGGGAAGCAGCACGATGACGACGGGCAGGAGGATGGGGATGAACGCACCGAGGAGCTGCGAACGGCCGATCCGCTCCGGGTCGAGCACGGCGGGGTCGAGTTGTCCGGTGATGGCGATCGCCGAACTCGCCATGAGCAGCCCCAGCATGAGGGCGCCCGCGTCGCCCATGAAGAGCTTGGCCGGGGTCCAGTTCATGGGAAGGAACCCGAGACAGGCGCCGATGAGGACAGCGGCGATGAAGGAGGCGAGGTTGAAGTACGTGCTCGCCCCGGTGTCGCGTACCAGCAGGTACGAGTAGGCGAAGAAGACGCCGTTGGCGATGAGGCAGACGCCCGCGACGAGCCCGTTCAGGCCGTCGATGAAGTTGACCGCGTTCATGACCACGACCAGCGCGAACACGGTGAGCAGGAAGCTCACCCAGCTCGATCCGACGGTGAGCGCCCCGATGGGCAGCGACAGGATCTGCAATTGGCCGAACCAGGCAATCACCCCCGCGGCGATGAACTGGGCGCCGAGCTTGATCATCCAGTCGAGGTCCCACAGGTCGTCCGCCACGCCGACGAGCACGATGAGCAGCACCGCGCCGAGCAGCGAGAGGACGGGGACGGGATCGGCCCACAGGATCGCGAAGTAGGGGTTGCGACTCGACAGGGCGAAGGCCGCGACCACGCCGAGGAACATCGCGACGCCGCCCAGGCGCGGTGTGGGCGTCTCGTGCACGTCGCGGTCCCGGATGCCGGGATAGAGCTTGAAGCGCAGGGCGAGCTTCCACACCACCCACGACAGCGCGAGCGTCACCGCCGCCGTGAAGAGGATGATGAGGAGATACTGGGTCACGGACCCGGCGCCTCGGCATCCCGTGTCGACTCCGTCGAAGGGGAGACGGTGTCGTCGACCGGGTCCGGCTCGAGCAGATCGCCGAGCACCGCACGCAGGCGCTCGCGCGAGACGGCGCCCTCGCGGAGCACCCGCACCTGGGGTTCGGCGCCGCCGATGAGGGTCGTGGCATCCACGATCGTCGATGCGACGCCCGTCTCGCTGGGTCCGGCGTCGAGGTAGGCGGCCACGCTGTCGCGCAGCATGTCGCGCGCGGAGTCGATGTCGACGGCGGCGGGCATACCGGTCAGGTTGGCACTGGAGACGGCGAGCGGACCGGTCTCCTCGAGGAGCTCGAGCGTGAGCTTCTGAGCGGGCATGCGCACCGCGACCGTTCCGTGCGTGTCGCCGAGGTCCCACGACAGCGACGGCTGGGCCGGCAGGACGATCGTCAGGCCACCCGGCCAGAACTCGCGCACGAGATCGTCGACGGCGGCGGGGACCTCGGCGACCAGGGCGCGCAGGGTTCCCACCCCGGGAACGAGAACGGGAGGGGGCTGCTGGCGCCCCCGGCCCTTGGCTTCGAGGAGTCCCGCGACGGCGCGCGCGTTGAACGCGTCGGCGGCGATTCCGTAGACGGTGTCGGTGGGGAGCACGACGAGTTCGCCTCGGCCGATCGCCTGACGCGCGTGGCGCATCCCGGACAGCAGTTGCGACTCGTCACGGCAGTCGTAGACGGGTGACATGTCGCGCGCCAGTCTAGTCGGCCCGGTCGGGACGCGTGATCAGGGACGGACGGCGGTCGTCGCCCGGTCGCGCATCGTCAGGTCGGTGTGGGTGGCCGCCGAGCTCCACCCGTCCGCGGTCAGGATGTCGCGGATCGCCGCGCCCTGCCACTCCCCGTGTTCGATCACGATGGTGCCGCCGGAGTGAGCCAGGCGCAGGCCGACTTCGCTGAGCCGACGCACGGCGTCCAAGCCGTCGGGTCCGCCGTACAGCGCCGCCGGCGGGTCGTAGAGGCGCACCTCGGGATCGCGCGGGATCGCGTCGTCGGGGACGTACGGGGGGTTGGATGCCACGACCGACACCGCGCCGTCGAGCTCGGGGAACGCGACGGCGAGGTCGGCGAAAGCGAGCGTGAGGTTCTCCGCGCCGACGCGGGCGACGTTGAGCTTGGTCCAGATGAAGGCGTCGACGGAGTTCTCGGCGGCGAAGACCCGCGCGTGGGGCACCTCCGTCGCCATCGCCAGCGCGATCGCCCCGCTCCCGGTGCCCAGGTCCACGGCGATCGGGGAATCGGCTGCCACGGCGCGCAGGGCGTCGATCGCCAGCTGCGCCACCATCTCCGTCTCGGGCCGGGGCACGAAGACGCCCGGGCCCACCGCCAGCTCGAGCGAGCGGAACGGCGCCACGCCCGTCAGATGCTGGAGCGGCTCGCGCTGGCACCGCCGGTCCACGAGCGATGCGAGTGCCGCCACCGCGGCATCCGGGAAACCGTCCCCGCGGACGGCCGACGCCTGCACTCCCCCACGGGAGGTCTCGAGCACGTGGGCGATCAGCAGCTCGGCGTCGACCTGGGGGTCGGGAACGCCGGCGGCGCTGAACCGGCGGACCGTGTCGCGGACGATGTCGGCGACACGGGCGAGGGCAACAGGGGGCGAGGACGTCTCGGGCATGACGGAACGCCAGTCTAGTAGCGCAGCGTCATACAAGCGGGCGGTGTCGGAGGCCTCGCCTAGGATGATCGCGTTCTGATCGACGTTGAAAGGCGCCCCCATGCCCGGCATTCATCCCGACATCACCTCCGCGTTCGGCGACACCCCCCTGGTGCGGCTGAACCGCGTCGCAGAGGGCACCGAGGCGCAGATCCTGCTGAAGCTCGAGTTCTACAACCCGGCATCCAGCGTCAAGGACCGCCTGGGCATCGCGATCGTCGACGCCGCCGAGGCCTCGGGCGAGCTGAAGCCGGGCGGCACCCTCGTGGAGTCCACCAGCGGCAACACCGGTATCGCCCTCGCGATGGTCGGCGCCGCCCGCGGCTACAAGGTCATCCTGACCATGCCGGCCTCGATGTCGAAGGAGCGCCGTGTGCTGCTCAAGGCCTTCGGCGCCGAACTCGTGCTGACCGACCCCACCAAGGGCATGTCCCACGCCGTCGACGAGGCCAAGCGCATCGTCGCCGAGACCCCCGGCGCGGTGTGGGCCCGCCAATTCGAGAACGAGGCGAACCCGGCCATCCACCGTCGCACGACCGCCGAGGAGATCCTCCGCGACACCGACGGCAAGGTGGACTACTTCGTCGCGGGCATCGGCACCGGCGGCACCATCACGGGTGTCGGCCAGGTCCTGAAGGAGCGTGTGCCCGGCGTGCAGATCGTCGCCGTCGAGCCCGCCGACTCCCCCATCCTCACCAAGGGTCACCCCGGCCCCCACAAGATCCAGGGCATCGGCCCCAACTTCGTGCCCGCGATCCTCGACCGCGACATCCTCGACGAGGTCATCGACGTCGAGTTCGACGACGCCATCCGCCTCGCGCGCGAGACGGCCGCCAAGGACGGCATCCTCGTGGGCATGTCGTCGGGCGCGGCCATCTGGGCTGCTCTCGAGGTCGCCCGCCGTCCCGAGGCCGCGGGCAAGAACATCGTCGTGATCATCCCGTCCTACGGCGAGCGCTACCTGTCGACCGCCCTGTACGAGCACCTGCGCGAAGACTGACGGTGGGGGTCCTCTCCCGTCTTCAGGAAGACATCGCGTCCGCCAAGCTCCGCGACCCCGCGGCGCGCGGCGGACTCGAGATCGCCCTCTTGTACCCGGGCCTGCATGCCGTCTGGTCGTACCGCGTCGCGAACAGACTGTGGAGTCGGGGCCTGCGCTTCCCCGCGCGCGCTCTGTCACAGCTGACGCGATGGCTCACCGGCGTGGAGATCCACCCGGGAGCGACAATCGGACGCCGCTTCTTCATCGACCACGGCATGGGTGTCGTCGTCGGTGAGACGGCCGAGGTCGGCGACGACGTCATGCTGTATCACGGCGTGACCCTCGGCGGCCGGCAGCGGGAGGGGGGCAAGCGCCACCCCACGCTGCACGATGGCGTGGCCGTGGGTGCCGGGGCGAAGATCCTCGGCCCGATCACCCTGGGAACCCGGACCGTCGTCGGCGCGAACGCCGTCGTGACGCGCGATGCGCCGGCCGACAGCGTGCTGGTCGGCGTGCCGGCGAAGGCGCGCATGCGGCGGAACGGTGAAGACACCCGCGCCCTGCTGACGACACCGGAGTACTGGATCTGAACACCCCCGTGCGGGGCCGCCATCGCCGCGGTCCCGCACGAGGGTGAGTCGATCAGACCGACAAGCGGTTCTCCGCCGCGGCCAAGTGGTCGTAGCCCGGTGTGCGCAGCATCTCGTGCAGATGGCGGCGCCGCACGCCCATGTTGCCGCCGTCGTAGATCGGCAGGCACAGGACGTCCTGCATGATGCCGCCGAGCGGGACGCGGTCGCCGTAGGAGTCCACCCCGACGAGGCGCATCGCGTCGTAGACCGTCTGCACGGCGAGCTCGGAGTTGTAGATCTTCGACATGTTCGACAGCTCGCGGTCCAGTCCCCCGGTCTTGTCGAAGTGGTCCGCGGCCTTCCAGGCGAAGTACCGCCCCACCTCGATACGCGTCTTGATGTCGGCGAGCATGTATCCGGCGTTCTGGTGGTCGATGACCGGCACACTGCCCGAGCGCTTCTCGGTCGAGACGAAGTCGTACGCGATCTCGAACGCGCGGCGCATCTTGCCGACCGCCGCCGCGGCGATGCTGGAGCACGTCCACGAGAACGCCCCCTTGGTCAGCGCCATCCCGTCGCCGGGCGCACCGATCAGGTTCTCCACGGGCACGCGGACGTCGACGAAGTCCACGTACGGCGAGTTCGTGGCGAGGTGACCCATCGTGTCGATGATGCCCGAGAAGGTGACGCCGGGCGTGCCCTTCTCGACGACGATGATCGCCAGCGACTCGGCCGGGGGCTTGGTCTCGTCGATGCGGCAGACGACGCTGATGATGTCGGCGCCCTCGTCGTCCCAGCCGGACGCGTTGGTCGTGTACGCCTTCCGTCCGTTGATGACCCACTCGTCGCCGTCACGGACGGCGAAGGTCTGCACGCCGTACTGGGGGTCGGGGTGGTCGAAGTTGGCGCCTCCCGCCGCCTCCGTGAACGCGATCGCCGCGAGAGCGGGGCTGCCGTCGACGAAAGGCGCGAGGAAGCGCTCCTTCTGCTCGGGCGTGCCCGCCGTGATGATCGGGAAGGTGCCGAGACCGGTACCGAGGACGATGGTCGGGGTGTTGATCTCGACGCGCGCGAGCTCCTCGCACGCCAGGGCGAACTGCAGGTTGCTGAAGCGGTGCCCGCCGTTCTCGGCGGGGATCAGGCCCTTGACGAAGCCGGCATCCACCATCTGCTGGTAGAAGGGCTTCAGGGCGCGGAACCGGTCGAGCGGGTCGGGGATCGGCGCGATGACGTCGGGAACCTGGCTGAGCACGGTCTCGGCGAACTCGCGCGCCTGCAGGCGCAGACCGAGCTGCTCTTCGGAGAGGGTGAAGTCGATGGCCACGGATGAGCTCCTGTCTCGAGGGGTGAGGTGTGGGTAGCGTCGCAGCGCACCGGACGGCGGGAATTGGATGCGCGTGCACGCTGGCGAGGACGACAGTGCACGAAATGCGGCGGTGAGCAGTTCGTTACCGGGATGACACGCGATGCGGTGCCCCGGGTAACAGCACGTTGCTCTGCTGAGTTCGTCCCATCCGGGGGCCAGTCGAGGAGGAGCCGATGCATCGCTGGGACACCCGCGAACGACCACCGCGGGAGCAGTTCGCCTACTGGCGCGAGGTGGTGTGCGCGGCGTTCACACCGCTGCGCCCTGCGGCGCGCGACACCCGCGACGACTGGTCACGGGTCGGCATCGAGGGTCGCGTCGAAAGCAGGCCCTTCGGCCGCACCACGGGTGCCGAGATCGCGACGTGCGCGCAGGTCATCCATCACGGCCCCGATGAAGTGCGACGCGTCGCGGACGAGGTCGTCTTCGTCAACCTGATGCTCGGCGGGCGTTCCGTCGTGTCGCAGGACGGTCGGCGCAGCGTGTCGGGTCCGGGGACGTTCTCGATCGTGGATGCCACCCGCTCGTTCACGCTGGACTACCTCGACCCGTGGCGCGCGTTGTCGTTCCGCGTGCCGGCTGCCGACATCCCGGACGGCCTCCGGGCGAACGCGACGGCGCGCACGTTCTCCGCAGCGACGGGTCTCGGGGCGGTGGTCGCGGACACCCTGCGGTCCTCGTGGGAGCAGTCCTCGAGAATGAACGACAACGAAGCGGATGCCGTCGGGGTGGCGGTCTCGTCGTTGACCCGGGCGCTCTCGCATTCCACGACGACCGAGCGCGTGAGCGACGAACAGGACGGCGACGTCGCGCTGCGTCGCAGCATCGAGCGCCACCTCGAGAGGCACATACGGTTCGTCGACACCTCGCCCGCCGCGATCGCGCGGCACTTCGCCATCTCGGTGCGCAAGCTCCATCAGCTGTACGAAACCGCCCCCCACACCTTCGGTCAGACCGTGATGCGCGTGCGGGTGCAGGAGTGCGCCGACGACCTGCGCGCCGAGCGCGGGCGCGTGACGATGACGCATCTTGCCGCCAAATGGGGCTTCAGCGACCTGTCGCACCTGCACCGCGCCTTCCGCCACCACCTCGGGCAGACGCCTCGGGAGCTCGTCGCGCAGCTCGATGACGACGTCGCCTCACCGGAGCGCGCGGGGTAGCGGTCGTTCGTGTGGGATCCCTCCGTCCGGCGGGGGTCGCGCCGCGCGCCCGACCGGTGTCTCGGCATCCCGGGGAGAGGTTCAGCGAGGTCGTCGTAGGCTCGAGGCATGACGCGCCCGCACGACCTGTCGCTCGTCGCGCAGGTCGCGGGCCTCGCTGACGGCACGCTCGACCCGCGCGAGCTGACCGCTCACTACCTCGACCGGATCGGCCGGTTGGCCGACCTCGGCGCGTTCGCCGAGGTGACCCCGGATGCCGCCCTGCGCCGCGCCGCCGCCCTCGACCGTGCCGAGACCGGTCCCCTGTGGGGCGTGCCGCTCGCCGACAAGGATCTCGTCGCCCGCGCCGGCGTCCCGACCCGGTACGGCTCTCGAGCGCGCGCGCACCTCGTGCCCACGGCATCCGATCCCCTCGCCGACGCATTGGACGCGGCGGGAGCGGTGAACGTGGGCAAGACGACCACGTCGGAGTTCGGGCTGACCGGCTTCACCGAGCCGCTCATCCATGCCCCTGCGCGGGATCCGTGGCGTCTCGGGGCCGGCGCGGGCGGATCCAGCGGCGGCGCGGCCGTCGCCGTCGCGGCAGGACTGCTTCCCGCGGCCGTGGGCTCGGACGGGGGCGGGTCGATCCGCATCCCCTCGGCGACCGTCGGCGTGGTGGGCCTCAAACCGTCGCGTGGGCGACTGCCGATCGGATCGGGCTTCGACTCCCCCGACGGCCTGTCGGTCACCGGCCCGATCGCCCGCTCCGCCGAGGACGCGGGGCTGCTGCTCGACGCGCTCGTGGGCCTCGCGCCCTTCACCTACGCGACTGCGGCGCCCGGCTCGGGGCCGTTCGTCGAGGCCGCCCGGCGACGACCGGGACGGCTGCGCGTGGGTGTCACGACCGTGTCGCCGTGGGACGACGACGAGAACATCCTGCTCGACGCCGATGCACGCGCCGCGTTCGACATCACCGCGGAGTGGCTGAGCGACGATGGACACGCCGTCACGGATGCCGACTGGCGTCCCTTCGGCTACGCCTCACTGTTCCATGTGTTGTGGCGCGCGAGCGCGGCACGGATCCCTCTGAGCGACGACGACATGACCCTCGTCGAGCCGCTCACGGCGTGGCTCGTCCGCGAGGGCCGCCGCCTCTCCGCCCTCGATCTGCTCGGAGGTCTGGCCTCGGCGCGCGCGTTCGAACGCCGCACCATCGCCGACTTCGCGGCCTTCGACGTGGTGCTCACCCCCGCACTCGCGCAGCGACCGCAACCGGTGGGCGCCTACGCCGGCCACTCCCCCGAGCGCACGTTCGCGATGCAGGTCGAGTACGCGCCGTACTCCAGCTTCGTCAACGTCGCGGGCCTTCCCGCCCTGACCCTGCCCGTGACGACGGATGCCGCCGGCCACCCCGTGTCGGTGCAGCTCATCGGCCGCCCCGGCGGCGAGGCCACGCTGCTGTCGCTCGCCGCGCAGCTCGAGCGCCGCCGCGGCCCTCTCCCCCACCCGCCCGCCTGGGAGGCGTGAGCGGCCACCCGTCCGCCCGGCCCGCCTGACCCCCACCCGGCCCGGCCGTCCCGCCCGCCTGACCCCACCCGCCCGTCCGGCTCGCGATACTCCCGGTGACTTGCGCCACATGCTCGCCTTTCGAGCCGGCCGACGGACATTCGCCGCAAGTCAGCGGTGGCGCGACGCACACGCGTCCGCCACCAGACGGACGAGGAGACCGGGGCGCTGGAAGAGGACATCGCGAGTGACCCGCACCGTCCGCCATCCCGCGGCGGCGAGTCGCTCGTATCGTTCGAGATCGCGCTGCCACTGCGCGGGGTCCGTACGGTGCTGATCGCCCTCGTACTCGACACCGACGCGCTGGTCGGGGTAGGCGAGATCGATGCACGCGACGAACCCCGCACCGTCGTAGACGTCGTGGTTCAACACGGGCTCGGGGAGCCCGCCGTCGACGAGCGTGAGCCTCGTCCACGTCTCCGTTCGCGACCGCACTCCCGACCGCACGCGGGGCAGGGCCTCCCGGACGGCGATGATGCCGCGGCGTTTGCAGACGGCCTCGACCACCCGCCCCAGGTCTTCGATCGACGCCAGCGCGTCGCGGACGACGCCTCCGTGCGGTCCGGCGATGCGCACCGGCGACACGATGGCATCCCCGACCGCCACGAGGTCGTACGGATGCCGAAGCCTCGACCCGAGGAGCGACCACGTCGTCGCCGGATCGGCGAGACGGACCCCCGTCTCGCTCTCGACGACCCGGATGCCGCGTGGGTGGAGCTGGTGTCCCCGAACGCCTCGTCCCGCGGGCGCGCGGGAGGGGGCGAGGACGGCGACGTGTATGTCGTCGTCCGACAGAGGCGGCAGGGGAAGGCCCCACAGGAGAGCGGCGGTGGTGTGTGAGAAGAACGCGTCGCTCCCCATGACTGTGCGGTAGCCATCGGCACGAGCGAGCAGACGCTGCTCGCGCTGGGTCGCCGGGTGCGCCAGGGCGTCCGGGCTGGTCCTCGGCATCCGGACACCGTGGAATGGGCGGTCCCACTGCGGGGCATCGACGAATCGACGTGTCGCACCGGCGCGGCGAGCCTCACCGGATGCGAAAGCGTGGGCGGGGGTCGATGACATCACGACATCCTGGCGCTCCCGGCCGTCATCCCCGCGGCGTTTTCCACAGCCCCCTCCCGCCCTTTCGCTGACTTGCGCCATATGCACGGCAAACGAGCGAGCGGGCGAACATACAGCAAAGTCACCGGCCGACCACGCTTCTCCCCGGCCACCACACTCCCTTACGTGACTTGCGCCGTATGCACACGGGATGCGCGAACGCGCGAGCATATGGCGCAAGCCAGCGACGGGACACGATCTCCACGACGAACGGGCCCCGCGGGCGCGACACCCCCGACGTGACTTGCGCCGTATGCACACGAAACGCGCGAACGCGCGAGCATATGGCGCAAGCCAGCGACAGGGCGCGAACTCCACGACAAGCGGGCCTCGCGGGCGCGACACCCCCGACGTGACTTGCGCCGTATGCACGCGGGATGCGCGAACGCGCGAGCATATGGCGCAAGTCAGCGACAGGGCGCGATCTCCACGACGAACGGGCCTCACGGGCATGACGAACCGGCCCCGCGGGCGTGACGAGCGGGCCCGCGCGAGCGAGGTCACTCGGCGGCGAGGGCGGCCAGACGCGCCTCTTCGTCGGCGGTGATCGCCGACTCGATGATGGGGCCGAGGGCGCCGTCCATCACCTGATCGAGGTTGTACGCCTTGTACCCGGTGCGGTGGTCGGCGATGCGGTTCTCGGGGAAGTTGTAGGTGCGGATGCGCTCGGAGCGGTCCATGCCGCGGATCTGCGAGCGGCGCGCGTCGGCGGCCACGGCATCCCGCTCCTCCTGCTGCTTGGCGAGCAGGCGGGCGCGCAGCACGCGCATGCCGGCTTCGCGGTTCTGCAGCTGCGACTTCTCGTTCTGCATCGACACGACGATGCCGGTGGGCACGTGGGTGATGCGCACGGCCGAGTCGGTCGTGTTCACCGACTGCCCGCCGGGACCCGACGACCGGAAGACGTCGATCTTCAGGTCGTTGGGGTCGATCGCGACCTCTTCGGGCTCGTCGACCTCGGGGAACACCAGCACCCCGGTCGTCGAGGTGTGGATGCGCCCCTGCGACTCGGTCGCCGGCACGCGCTGCACGCGATGCACGCCGCCCTCGTACTTCAGGTGCGCCCACACCCCCTGGGCGGGGTCGCTGGACGAGCCCTTGATCGCGACCTGCACGTCTTTATAGCCGCCCAGGTCGGATTCGGTGCGCTCGAGCAGCTCGGTCTTCCAGCCCATGGATGCCGCGTACTGCAGGTACATCCGCACCAGATCGGCCGCGAACAGGGCACTCTCGGCCCCGCCCTCGCCGCCCTTGATCTCCATGATCACGTCGCGCGCGTCGTCGGGGTCGCGCGGGATGAGCAGACGCCGCAGACGCTCCTGCGTCTCGGCGACCCGCTCCTCCAGCCCCGGCACCTCGGCGGCGAACGCCTCGTCTTCCTTCGCGAGCTCGCGGGCGGCATCCAGATCATCGGATGCCGCGACCCAGGCCTCGTACGCGTGCACGATGCGGTTCAGCTCGGCGTACCGCCGGTTGACGCGCTTGGCGCGCGCGGCGTCGGCGTGGACAGCCGGGTCGTTGAGCTCGAGTTCGACCTGCCGGTGCTCATCGATCAGTCCGCGGACGGACTCGAAGATGCCGGAATCGGACACGGGTCAGCGGATGCTGTTGTCGTCACCGCCGCGCGCGGGCGCCGGGATCGACTTCTGCATCTGCACGAGGAACTCGACGTTGGACTGCGTCTCCTTGAGCTTGCCGAGCACGACCTCGAGGGCCTGCTGGGGCTCGAGGCCGGCGAGTGCGCGGCGGAGCTTCCAGGTGATCTTGACCTCGTCGTTCGACAGGAGCATCTCCTCGCGACGGGTGCTCGACGCGTTGACGTCGACCGCCGGGAAGATGCGCTTGTCGGCGAGCTGACGGTTCAGGCGCAGCTCGCTGTTGCCCGTGCCCTTGAACTCCTCGAAGATCACGTCGTCCATCTTCGAACCGGTCTCCACCAGCGCGGTGGCGAGGATGGTGAGCGAGCCACCGTTCTCGATGTTGCGCGCGGCGCCGAAGAAGCGCTTCGGCGGGTACAGCGCCGACGCGTCGACACCGCCCGAGAGCACGCGGCCCGAGGTGGGCGCCGCCAGGTTGTAGGCACGGCCGAGGCGGGTGATCGAGTCCAGCAGCACGACGACGTCGCGACCGAGCTCGACGAGACGCTTCGCGCGCTCGATCGCCAACTCCGCGACCGTGGTGTGGTCCTCGGCAGGGCGGTCGAACGTCGAGGCGATGACCTCGCCGCGCACGGTGCGCTGCATGTCGGTGACCTCTTCGGGGCGCTCGTCGACGAGCACGACCATGAGGTGGACCTCGGGGTTGTTCGTGGCGATCGCGTTGGCGATCTGCTGCAGAACGATCGTCTTACCGGCCTTGGGGGGCGCGACGATCAGTCCACGCTGACCCTTGCCGACCGGAGCGACCAGGTCGATGATGCGCTGCGTGAGCTTCTCGGGACCGGTCTCGAGGCGCAGGCGCTCCTGCGGGTACAGCGGCGTCAGATTGTTGAATTCGACACGCGCGGCGGCATCGTCGACGGACAGGCCGTTGATCGAGTCCACCTGCACGAGCGCGTTGTACTTCTGACGCCCCTGCTGCTCGCCCTCGCGGGGCTGCTTGATTGCGCCGACGACGGCGTCGCCCTTGCGCAGGTTGTACTTCTTCACCTGGCCGAGCGAGACGTAGACGTCGCTCGGGCCGGGGAGGTACCCGGTCGTGCGGACGAACGCGTAGTTGTCGAGCACGTCGAGCACACCGGCGATGGGCACCAGCACATCGTCTTCGCCGATCTCGGTCTCGAACTCGTCGCCCGTGACGTTCTGGCCGCGGCGCTTGTTGCGCTGGCGGTTGCGGCCGTTGGCCGGACCCTGCTGCTGCTCAGCCTGCTGGCCGTTCTGCTGCGCGTTGTCGCGCTGCGCGCCGCCCTGCTGCGCATCGCGCGAAGCGCCGCCCTGCTGCACGTCACGCTGGGCGCCGCCCTGCGATGCACTGTCGCGCTGGCCGTTGTCGCGCTGGCCGCTGTCGCGGGTCGCGCCCTGCTGCGGCACCTCAGCCTCGTCGGCTTCGGTCTTGTCGGCGGCGGCGTCCGAGCGGTTGCGGTTGCGGGAGCGCGAGCGGCTGCGGCCACGCCCGCGGGCGGGCGCCTCGTCGGTCTGCTCCACGGTCTCCGGCGCCGCGGTCTCGTCGGCGGGAGCGTCGCTGGCCTCGGTCTGAGACGAGTCCGATGCATCGGCGGGCGTCTCGGCGGCTGCCGCTTCGCCCTCCGCGGGCGTCTCGGCGACGGCGACGGCGTCCTCGGCCACATCGGCGGCGGTCGTGGCCGGCGTCGTCGGAGCCTCGTCAGACGCGGCGTCGGCGGCGGGCGCGGCGTCGGCAGCGGGCGCAGCGTCGGCAGCCTCGGCGGCTGCCTTCTCCTCCGCTGCGGCGGTTTCGGCTGCGGCGGTTTCGGCAGCGGCGGTTTCGGCAGCGGCGGCCTCCGCGGCGGCGGCCTCGGCAGCAGCCTTCTCCTTCGCCGTGGCGGTCGTCGCGCGTCGGGGGGCGCGCTTGCGCGGTGCGCGGGCCGGCTTCTCAGCCGGGGCGGCCTCTTCCGCGGGCGCGGCGGCAGCGGCCGACTCGTCGACGGCCGGCTCGGCGGCCTCGGCGACCGGCGCCGCGTCAGCCACCGGCTCAGCGGCGTCCGCGACGGGCGCCGCGTCGCCAACGGGCTCAGCAGCGTCGGCGACCGGCTCAGCCACGTCGGCGACCGGCGCGGCCACCTCAGCGACCGGCTCCGTGGCGTCTGCGGAGGCGGGCTCCTCGGCGACGAGAGCGTCGTCGGCGAACAGCGCCTCGGGCTGCGCGTCG
The DNA here is from genome assembly GCF_030818075.1 of Microbacterium proteolyticum. Classification (NCBI taxonomy): domain Bacteria; kingdom Bacillati; phylum Actinomycetota; class Actinomycetes; order Micrococcales; family Microbacteriaceae; genus Microbacterium; species Microbacterium proteolyticum. The sequence continues at coordinate 3,376,202 of NZ_JAUSZZ010000001.1, forward strand.
GAGGCGGCCGCGGCGGCATCCGGGGCATCCGCGCCCTCGGTCTGCGCGCCGTCGACGCCGTCGGTGCCCGGGTCGTCGGTGCCCTGCACGTCAGCCGTGGGCTGCTCGTCGGCGGGGGTCTCGGCGCCCTCGGGCGCGTCGGTGGACTGGGTCTCGGAGATGGACTCCACGAGTGCTCCTCAGAAATGAAACGTGATCAGATCGCGCTTCGCCGTGCAGATCGCAGACGAAGAGACACCAGCGGTTCGGGAGACTGCAGCCGATACCGGGTTCGCGATGTGTTGCGGATTTCGCAGTGGCGCAGAGGCTCAGAATCGCGACGTTACGCGGAACCCTCTGCGTTTTTCACTGTACCACCCTTGACGTCGACGGCGAGCATGAGCGCCTGCCACGGGGTGTCGACCACGGATGCCATAAGATCAGCGGCCGCTAGCCGCTGCCCCGGTCCGTCGGCGAGGACCAGGACGCTCGGGCCCGCGCCCGACACCACCGCTGCGTACCCCTCGGCACGAAGTGCCCGCACGAGCCGGTCGGTCTCGGGCATCGCCTGGGCGCGGTAGTTCTGATGCAGCTTGTCTTCGGTGGCGGCCATGAGCAGCTCGGGGCTCTGGGTCATCGCAGCGATCAGCAGCGCGGAACGCGAGACGTTGAACACCGCGTCCTCGCGCGGCACCTGGAGAGGCTGCAGGCTGCGCGCCACGGCCGTCGACATCGTGAAGCTCGGCACGAACACGAGCGGCGACACACCGCGGTGCACGATGAGCTGCTTGTGCTGGGGGCCCTCGGCATCCATCCACGCGATCGTCAGACCGCCGAACAGGCCGGGCGCGACGTTGTCGGGGTGCCCCTCCATCTCGGTGGCCAGGCGCAGCAGGTCGACGTCGCTGAAGGCGACCTCTCCCTCGAGCAGACCCTTCGCGGCCAGGATGCCGGCGACCACGGCGGCCCCCGACGAGCCCATGCCGCGCCCGTGCGGGATGACGTTGTGGGCGCTCAGTCGCAGCCCCGGCAGGGTGCGGCCGACCGACGCGTACGTGTGCGCCATCGCGCGCACGACGAGGTGCGAGGCGTCGCGGGGCACGTCGGCCGTGCCCTCACCGGCGACCTCGATCTCGAGGCGGTCTGCGTCGAGCTGCTCCACGACGAGATCGTCGTAGACGCTCAGCGCCAGGCCGAGGGTGTCGAAGCCGGGACCGAGGTTCGCGCTCGTGGCGGGAACGCGGACCGCGACCCGGCGACCGGGGCCTGAGCTCACGCGGTCACCGGCTGCAGGTCGAGCACGGAGGCGACCTCCGAGGTGGTCGCGTCGACGACGGTGGGCTCGACGGTCGTGCCATCGGCCCGGCGCAGGGCCCACTGCGGGTCCTTGAGGCCGTGGCCGGTGACGGTGAGCACGACCTTCGCCCCGGCGGGGACGATCCCCGCCTCGGCGCGCTCGAGCAGACCCGCGACGCTGATCGCCGAGGCGGGCTCGACGAACACGCCGACCTCGCCGGCGAGGATCTTCTGCGCCTCGAGGATGCCGTCGTCGTCGATCGCACCGAAGTACCCGTCGGTGGCGTCGCGCGCTTCGAGCGCGAGGTCCCACGAGGCGGGGTTGCCGATGCGGATCGCGCTGGCGATGGTCTCGGGCTGCTTCACGACCTCTCCGCGCACGAGGGGCGCGGAGCCGGCGGCCTGGAAGCCGAACATGCGGGGCACGGTGATCGCGACGCCGCGGGCGGCCTCTTCGCGGTATCCACGCGAGTACGCGGTGTAGTTCCCGGCGTTGCCCACGGGGATGAAATGGAAGTCGGGGGCGTCACCGAGCTGGCTGACGACCTCGTAGGCCGCGGTCTTCTGGCCCTCGATGCGGTCGGGGTTGACCGAGTTCACCAGGTGCACCGGGTAATGGTCGGCGAGCTCGCGGGCGATCTCGAGGCAGTCGTCGAAGTTGCCGCGGATCTGGATGAGGCGGCCGTTGTGAGCGACGGCCTGGCTGAGCTTGCCCATGGCTATCTTGCCCTCGGGCACGAGGACGGCGGCGGTGATGCCGGCGTGCGCGGCATACGCGGCGGCCGAGGCCGAGGTGTTGCCCGTGGACGCGCAGATGACGGCCTTGGCGCCGTGCTCGACGGCACGCGAGAGCGCCACCGTCATGCCGCGGTCCTTGAACGAGCCGGTCGGGTTCATGCCCTCGAACTTCACCCACACGTCGGCGCCGGTGCGGCGCGAGAGCGCGGGCGCCGGAATGAGCGGAGTGCCGCCCTCGCCCAGGGTGACGACGGTGGAGGCGTCGGTGACGCCCAGACGGTCGGCGTACTCGCGGAGGACTCCGCGCCAGAGGTGAGCCATGGTCAGTTCCCTTCCACGCGCAGCACGGAGACCACGCGCTCGACGACGCCGCTCGCGGCGAGACGCTCGACGGTCTCGCTCAGGTCCTGCTCGCGGGCCTTGTGTGTTCCGATGACCAGGCGAGCGGACCCGCCGGTCTGAGTCTGTTCGTCGGCGTCGATCACCGTCTGTTCGACGGTGGCGATCGAGACGCGCCCCTCGCTGAGGATCCCCGCCACCGTGGCGAGCACGCCCGGCTTGTCGTCGACCTCGAGCGTGATCTGGTAGCGCGTGATCACGTGCCCGATCGGCACCGCGGGGAGGTTCGCCCGCGTGGACTCGCCCACGCCCACGCCGCCCGCGATGTGGCGGCGCGCGGCCGACACGACGTCGCCGAGCACGGCGGACGCGGTCTGCACGCCGCCGGCGCCGGCGCCGTAGAACATCAGATCGCCGGCGGCCTCGGCCTGCACGAAGACGGCGTTGTTGGCACCGTGGACGCTCGCGAGCGGGTGCGTCCGGTCGACGAGCGCGGGGTAGACGCGCACGGAGATGGACTCCGAGCCGTCCTCGGCCGTCAGACGCTCGCAGACCGCGAGCAGCTTGATGACGTACCCGGCGTGCCGCGCGGACTCGATCATCGCGGCGTCGACCGAGGTGATGCCCTCGCGGTGCACGGCATCCAGAGGCACGGTCGTGTGGAACGCGAGGCTCGCGAGGATCGCCGCCTTCTGCGCGGCGTCGTAGCCCTCGACGTCGGCGGTCGGATCGGCCTCGGCGTAGCCGAGGGCCTGCGCCTGGGCGAGGACGTCGGCGAAGTCGGCACCCTCGGTGTCCATGCGGTCCAGGATGTAGTTCGTCGTGCCGTTGACGATGCCCATGATGCGCACCACGCGGTCGCCGGCGAGCGAGTCGCGCAGCGGCCGGATGATGGGGATCGCGCCCGCGGCGGCGGCCTCGTAGTAGACCTCGGCTCCGACCTGGTCGGCGGCCTCGAAGACCTCGGAACCGTGGGTGGCCAGCAGCGCCTTGTTCGCCGTGACGACGTCGGCGCCCGAGGCGATGGCATGCAGCACCTGCGTGCGGGCGGGCTCGATGCCGCCCATCAGCTCGATGACGATGTCGCTGCCGACGATGAGGGTGTCGGCATCCGTCGTGAACAGCTCGCGCGGCAGCTCGACGTCGCGTTTGGAGTCGAGGTTGCGCACCGCGATCCCGGCGAGCTCGAGCTTCGCCCCGGCGCGGTCGGCGAGCTCGTCGCCGTGCTTGAGCAGCAGGTCGGCGACCTGCGAGCCGACGGCTCCGGCGCCGAGAAGCGCCACGCGGAGCGTGCGGTAGTCGGTCATTCGGTGTCTCCGTGGGGTGTAGCGGTCGGAACGGATGCCGGGATGCCGGCGTCACGAGCCAGGAGGTCGTCGATGGTCTCGCCGCGGACGATCACGCGGGCCTGGCCGCCGCGGACCGCGACGACCGGAGGACGAGGGGTGTAGTTGTAGTTGCTCGCGAGCGAGAAGCAGTAGGCACCGGTCGCGGGAACGGCCAGCAGGTCACCGGGGGTGACGTCGGCGGGGAGGTACTCGGCATCCACGACGATGTCGCCCGACTCGCAGTGGTGCCCCACCACACGCGAGAGGGCGGGGCCCGCGGTGCTCGTGCGGGAGACCAGTCGCGCCGAGAAATCAGCGCCGTACAGGGCGGGCCGGGCGTTGTCGCTCATGCCGCCGTCGACGCTGACGTAGGTGCGCTCGAGATCGTCGCCGGCCTGCACGGTCTTGACGGTGCCGACCTCGTACAGGGTGACACCCGCCTGACCGACGATGACGCGTCCGGGCTCGGTGGCGACGTCGGGCATCGGGATGCCGCGCACGGCGCACTCGTCGGCGATGGCATCCAGGATGCCGCCGGCGATGTCCTCGATGGGCTTCGGGTCGTCGACCGAGGTGTAGGAGATGCCGAAACCGCCGCCGACGTTCAGCAGCGGGATCTCTCCCCCGGCGAGCAGGTCGGCGTGGAGGTCGACCAGGCGCGCCGCCGATTCGCGGAAGCCGGAGGAGTCGAAGATCTGCGAGCCGATGTGGGCGTGCAGCCCGACGAACCGCAGGCTCGGCAGCTCGCGGATGCGCGCGACCGCCTCGGCCGCCCCCTCGAGGGAGAAGCCGAACTTCTGGTCTTCGTGAGCGGTGGCGAGGAAGGCGTGGGTCTCGGCGTGAACGCCCGTCCGCACGCGCACGAGCACCGACTGCACGGCGCCGCGGCGATCGGCGATGGCCGCGAGGCGCTCGATCTCGACGGGACTGTCGATGACGACGGAGCCGACGCCCACCTCGACGGCGCGCTCGAGCTCGCTCACGCTCTTGTTGTTGCCGTGGAACCCGAGACGGGCCGGGTCGGCCCCTCCGGCGAGCGCCACTTCGAGTTCGCCGCGCGTGCACACGTCGACAGCGAGACCCTCGTCGACGACCCAGCGCACGACCTCGGTGGACAGGAACGCCTTGCCGGCGTAGTAGACGCGGGCGCGGATGCCGTGGCGTTCGGCCGCGGCCTCGAACGCGGCGCGGGCGCGACGGGCGTGAGCGCGCACCTCGTCCTCGTCGAGTACGTACAGCGGGGTGGCGAACCGGTCTCGCAGGTCGAACACCGAGACGCCGCCGATCTCGACGGAACCGTCGTCGACACGGCGAGCGGAAGTGGGCCAGACGGGAGCGACGAGTTCGTTCGCGTCATCCGGGGCGGCGAGCCACTCGGGCACGAGCGCGGAGTGCGAGGCGGACACAGGGGGACCAATCGGGTTTGCGGCGACGCGACGGCCGCGGATCACGGCTCCCACCCCCGCGGAGAGTCACGCGGAGGGTGGTGTGCTGCCAGTCTAGGGCACGGCGTATGCCGCCCCTTTCCCACGACGCCGCGCGCACACCGCTGCGGCGTTCAGTCGCAGGTGCCGTCCACCTGCAGGGCCGGATCACTGACGATGCCCCCGTCGATGTCGAAGGTGGCGACGAGGTCCTGCCCCTGCACGGTGGCCGATGTCAGGGTGAGTCCTGCGGGCAGCCGGTCGGCGATGCACAGGCTCGATGTCTGCAGGAGGCCGTCGGCCACCCCGCCGAACTGACCACGCAGGGTGTCGGCGTCGAGGCGGTTGCCCGCGATCTCGAACGACGTGGGCGTCAGGGTGAGATCACCCTCGGACGCCCCGGGCGTGACGGCCACGCCGACCGGAATGGCGATGCCGAGCAGCGACAGCGACGTCTCGAAGGTCACATCGGGCGCGGCGACGGCGACGGTGCCGGCGGGAAGATCGGGCAGCTGCCCGAGCAGCGTCCGCAGCTGGTCCTGATCGAGGCGCACCGAGGCGACTCCCCCGTCGGCGGCCGATCCGGCCGACACCGGAACCCCGCGCAGATCGACCCGCACGTCTCCGGTGATCGGCCCCAGAGCGACATCGTCGGACGAGACCGCCACCTCATCGAGCCGTCCGCCGACCAGCTGCGGCAGCACGAGACCGGCGACGTCCACCTCGACGTCCTGACCGTCGGGAAGGCCGACGTTCTGCACGACGAGCGACCGGACCGTGCTGGTGACGACCGAGCGGGCGATGAACTCCGCGGCGACGATCGCGCCGACCAGCAGCACGACGGCCACGACGATCAGCGCGATCCAGCGGCCGGTCCGGCGTCGTCGGGGCGTCGTGGCATCCGTCATGATTACATCCGCTCCGGAGCGCTCACGCCGAGCAGGATCAGACCGTTGCGCAGCACCTGGCCGGTCGCGTCGTTCAGCCACAGGCGGGTGCGGTGCACCGGCTCGACGGGCGCGTCGCCCAGCGGGATGACGCGACAGTTGTCGTACCAGCGGTGGTAGAGACCTGCCAGCTCCTCGAGGTACCGCGCGATGCGATGCGGCTCGCGCACCTCGGCCGCGAACGCGACGATGCGCGGATACTCCTGAAGGGCTCCCAGCAGGGCCGACTCGGTCTCGTGGTCGAGCAGCTCGGGGGCGAACTCGGAGCGATCGACGCCCGAGGCGGCGGCGTTGCGGGCGACGTTGTGCGTACGCGCGTGGGCGTACTGCACGTAGAACACCGGGTTGTCGTTCGTGCGCTTCTGCAGCACGTCGAGGTCGATGTCGAGGTTCGAGTCGGCCGAGCTGCGCGTCAGGGCGTAGCGCGCGGCATCCACGCCGACGATCTCGACGAGGTCTTCGAGGGTGACCACGGTGCCGGCGCGCTTGGACATGCGCATGGGCTGACCGTCGCGGACGAGGTTGACCATCTGCCCGATCAGCACCTGCAGGTTGACGTTCGGCTCGTCGCCGAAAGCGGCGCACATCGCCATGAGGCGCTGAACGTAGCCGTGGTGGTCGGCGCCGAGCATGATGATGCAGCGGTTGAAGCCCCGCTCACGCTTGTCGAGGTAGTACGCCAGGTCGCCCGAGATGTAGGCGGGCTGCCCGTCGGACTTGATGATGACGCGATCCTTGTCGTCGCCGAACTCCGTCGAGCGCAGCCAGGTGGCGCCGTCGGCCTCGAAGATGTGGCCGAGTTCGCGAAGCCGCGCGACGGCGCGCTCGACCGCACCGGAGTTGTGCAGGTCGTTCTCGTGGAAGTACACGTCGAAGTCGACGCCGAACTCGTGCAGCGACTGCTTGATCTCCGCGAACATGAAGTTCACGCCGAGCTCGCGGAAGGCCTCCTGCTTGGCATCCGGGTCGAGGGCGTCGATGTCGCCGTCGTACGCCGCGACGACGCGCTGGGCGATGTCGTGGATGTACGCACCGCCGTACCCGTCTTCGGGCGTCGGGTCGCCCTGGTGGGCGGCGACGAGGCTGCGGGCGAACCGATCGATCTGCGCGCCGTGGTCGTTGAAGTAGTACTCGCGGGTGACCTTCGCGCCCTGGGACGCGAGGATGCGCGCGAGCGCGTCGCCGAGTGCCGCCCAGCGGGTGCCGCCGAGGTGGATCGGGCCGGTGGGGTTGGCACTGACGAATTCGAGGTCGATGATCTCGTCGGCGCGGGAGTCGTTGGTGCCGAAGGCGGCACCCTGGTCGACGATCGTCTTGGCGAGGGCCCCGGCGGCCGCCGCGTCCAGACGGATGTTGATGAAGCCGGGACCGGCGACCTCGACGCTGGCGATGCCGTCGACGGACTCGAGGCCCGCGGCGATCTCGGCGGCGAACTCACGCGGGTTCGCCCCGACGACCTTGGACAGCTTCAGCGCCGCGTTCGACGCCCAGTCGCCGTGGTCGCGATTCTTCGGCCGCTCGAGCGGGAGGTCGGCTGCGGTGATCGCGGCCGAGGAGCCCTCTCGTCGCGCCTCCGCGAGGGGGGCGATGACGGCGAGCAGGGTGGCGGAGAGGGCAGCGGGATCCATAGCCCTGCAAGTCTAGGCGGAGCGGACCGGCGCCCCGCATGAGTGCACGTCGCGGGACATCCGGCGCTCCCGCCTCGGACTCCCGCCGACGCGATCACGGATGCCGTGCGTCGTGTCCGCACGGGACGGGGGGCCTCAGCCGATCTGCACCAGGGCTTCGTGATCGTCGGGGGCCGCGGCATCCGCTGACTCGTCCTCGAGCACCGCGTTGACGTACATGCGCTCGAGGCCCACGTACCCGCCGTGGTAGCTGAGGAAGGCGCAGTCGGCGGCGTCGCGTCCGGTGGCGATGCGTACGAGCGATCGCCGGTCGGCCAGGCGCGTGGCGTCGACGACGTACCAGGCGCCGTCGATGTACGCCTCGGCGACCGCGTGGAAGTCCATGGGCTCCAGGCCCGGGGCGTAGCAGGCGGCGTAGCGGGCGGGCATGTCCATCGCGCGCAGCAGCGCGATCACGACGTGCGCGTAGTCGCGGCAGACCCCCTGCCCGGTCATGAGCGTCGTCACGGCACTGTCGGTGCCGAGGCTCAGCCCGGGCGTGTAGGTGACGGTGGACGCCACGAAACCCGACACCGCGGCGAGCAGCTCTTCGCCGGTGAGTCCGCGGAACTGTCGGCGCGCCTGCGAGAACACCTCGTCGGACTGGCAGTAGCGGCTCGGCCGCAGATACGTGATGTTCTCGAGATCGCTCGTGCGGGGGCTCTGAGCCACGCCCGAGACGAGCGCCTCGTAGCGCACGGAGAGAGGTCCCTGCTCTCCGGTGAGACGGTGCAGACGACTGCCGAACTGGTCGACGATCTCGGTGGGGGTGTACACGCGATCGCCGTGGGAGAACGTCAACTGCTCGTCGACGACCGGGACGCCCTGGGCCGCGGTGATCTGGAAGATGAGATCGACGGACGCCCCCAGATCGAGGTCGAGTTCAGCGGTCACACGGCGCGGCACCGGGCAATCCTCGCACGCTGTCGAGGCTCATCGGACCACACCGGTCGAATCGGGTCATCCGTCCTTCTTGCCGGGGCCGGGCGAGGGCTTCTCACTCGGCTTCTTGTCGTCCTTGCCGCCGCCGGGACCCTTGTCGCCGTTGCCGTTCGACCCCGGCTCCCCCTCCCCCTCCTGGGGGTCGTCGGGGGTGGGCGCGGCGGTCTCGCTCGGCTCCGGCTCGACGCTCTCGCTCGGCTCCGTGGTCTGCTCCGGCTCGCTGGTCTCCTCCGGCCCGCTCGTCTGCTCCGGCTCACTCGTCTGCTCGGGCTCGCCCGTCTGCTCGGGCGTCGGCGACGGTGCCGGGGTGAGCGAGGTCAGATCCGCGCGGACGGTCGCGATCCGGGCCAGGATGCCGTCGGCCTCGGCCTGCGTGATCTCGCCGGCGTCGCGCCGCGCCGTGACGTCGGCCTCGAGCGCGTCTAGGCTCGCGAGCGCCGAGGCGTAGTCGCCCGCCGACGCCTGCTCGGCGACGGTCTGGACAGACCGCTGCCAGGCGGTCGGCTCCGCCGCGGGCGCTGCGCACGCGGCGAGCCCGAGACCGGTGGCGAGCAGGAGCGCGACGGAGGGGGCGGCACGACGGATCACGGGCCGACCTCGTTCCATAAGTCGTCGACGTGCTGATCGAGCGGTTGCGGCAGCGTGGGCAGATCCGGTTCGGCTCCGCCGCCGGAACTCGACAGGGCGACGGCGGTCACCGCCACGCCCGCGGCGAGCACCAGCGCGACCAGGGATGCCACGATCACCGTCGTCCGAGAACCCCGGCGCCCCGCGCGTGCCGGAGGCGCGGGAGCAGCGGGGGCGGCGCCGAGGACGCGCGTGCGGGCGTCGACCGTCGGGGCCGGCGGAGCTGCGGGGGCGGGCAGGACGGAGGTGCGGTCGTCGCGGTCCAGGACCCGCGTCGTCGCCGTCGCCTGGGGCAGGACCGAGGTGGGCGCATCGGCTCCGGGCGTCGCCCCCTCGGCGAGAGAGCGCAGCGACACGATGACGCCGGCGGCATCCGGGCGGTCGGCGGGATCGACGGCGGTCATCCGCTCCAGGACGGCGCGCCACGGTGCCGAGAGGTGCGCAGGCATCGCGGGCGCCGACACGAGGCGGGCGGCGAGCGCCTCGTGCGGGGTGCGCGAGCCGAACGGCCGCTCCCCCGTGAGGGCTTCCATCAGGACGAGACCGAGCGCGTAGACGTCGCTCGCGGGCGCGGCCGGTAGTCCGCGCGCCTGCTCGGGGCTGAGATACGCCGCGGTGCCGATGACCGTTTCGGCGCGTGTGACCCGCGTCGCCCCCACGAGTGCCGCGATGCCGAAGTCGGCGAGCGTGGCGCGGGGGCCCTCGCCGGCGTGCGCGGCGGGTCGCAGGAGGATGTTCGACGGTTTCACGTCGCGGTGAACGATCCCCCGGCTGTGAATGACGGCGAAGGCCTCGGCGATCTCCCGCCCGAGGCGCGCGGTCTCGTGCCCCGGCAGGGGCCCGCGGGCGATGCGATCGGACAGGGTCGGACCCGCGATGAGTTCCATCGCGAGATACGCCGGGGACGCATCGAGGCGGGCGTCGTACAGCGTCACGAGCGAGGGATGCGACAGCGACGCGAGCAGGCGGATCTCCGAGCGCACGCGGGCGACATCGGACGGGTCGGCGCCGTCGCCATCGATGACCTTGAGGGCGATCGTGCGCTCGAGGGCGGTGTCGACCGCCTCGTAGACGCGCGCGTACCCACCGCGGCCGAGCACACGGCCGAGGCGGTACCGGCCGTCGAACAGATCGTCGACGGCGGGGTCGTACGCCGCGGTGGGCGTCGGTTCGGTCATGGGTGAACCTCCGGGGGATGACCCCGACGATGCTCAGACGAGGTCGTCGTTGGACGACCGAGTGGTCGAACGGGTGACCTGCGCGCCCCCGACGCCTTCGGTGCGGGTCACGGTGTCAGTCTGCCGCCGGCGCACCGTCATGACGATGCCGATGAGGAAGACGAGGACACCGGCTCCCATCATGATGTAGCCGATGATGGGGAGGCTCACGTAGTCGTTGGGCAGGTTGACCGCGAAAGCGAGGATGGCGCCGATGACGAACAGCGCGATGCCGGCTCCGATGCTCATGACGAACCCCTTTCGAAGGTGACCTCCAGCATTTCAAGCGGACGTCCCGACCTCCGCCGGTCTTGACAACGCCTGTGAAGACCGGGTGCGCTCCGGCGCCGCGGGTGTGACATGGATGCCATGAGCCAGAACGACGTGACCACCCGATCCAACCGCGGCCAGTGGGAGAACTCCGTGGAGGGGCGCCCCGAGCTGTCGGCGAGCTTCTCGAGCAAGGAGGAGGCGGTCGATCAGGGTCGCGCGACGGCCGACGACCTCGGTTCCCGACACATCGTGGAGGATGCCGAGCCCACCGGCGCCGTCACCGACGAGGCATGACGACAGCGACGCAGAAAGGCCGCGATCTCGACGATCGCGGCCTTTCGTTCGTGGTGCCCCCGACAGGAATCGAACCTGCGACCTTTGGTACCGGAAACCAACGCTCTATCCCCTGAGCTACGGAGGCGGACCTCTCCAGGCTATCACCGCGGCGCGATACGCCCCGACGCCGCGGGGCGCCGCCGAGGGTCGCGGCCGCCGCCCCGCGGCATCCGGATCACTCGTCGCCGATGACCCCGATGCCCGTGGCCTGGTGGTCGGCGTTCGGGTCGTCCTTGGTGGGGGCCTTCGCACCCTCGTCGGGGTCGGTCTCCTGGCTCGGCTTGACCGTGGGGTCGTCGCCGAGGTCGGCGGCGTCGTCGGCGGGAGCGGGGCTCTGGGGGTCGCTCATGGGGTGTCCCTTCGTCGCGTGAGGTTCCAGCCTGGCAACGCGGGTCCCCCGGGCGCAGCGGCTTGACCGGCGACGCACGCGGGCTTAACAGAACGGCGGGGAGCGGACTGCGGACTCACCGCTCGCGCGGTGCGCCGCCGCGCGAGGAACCGAGCGCCCCCGCGTCACGGACGCAGCAGCGCGCGCAGCCGCCGCGCGAGGGACCGAGCGTCCTCCGCGTCACGGACGCAGCAGCGCGCGCAGCCGCCGCGTGAGGGGCTGCGTGAGAACGACCTGCCGTCCGTCCACGCCGACGGTCAGCGTCGATCCGCCGAGGCCCCGCCCGCGTGCCGGCCGGGCATCGCCGCGGACGTAGGCCTCGGCGATGTCGACGTACATGGCCAGGAGCTGAGCGCTCTGGTCCTTGGACGAGTTCGCATCCACGAGTTGGAGGCGGTGCCCCGTGTCGGTCTCGACGGAGAACCAGCGCGACCCCGGCGTCGACACGAGCGCCCAGCGCGGTCCGCGGGCGAAACGCGCCCACGCGGCGCCGTCGCGCAGCGCCGTCTCTACCGCCAGATCGGCCTGGGCCACGCACAGCACCTCCAGCATGGCGAGGGCTTCAGCCGCCGTGACGTAGCCACAGCGGTCGGCACCGAGCCCTCCCCACTCGAACCTGCGCTCGCTCATCCGGTCACCGTCCCTGGTGTCATCCTCCCCAGAGGGTAACCCCGGCGGCAGACGCGGACTCTGCACGGGGACTCAGTCGATCGGCCCCTGCGCACGTCTGCGCGAACGTGCGGGTCTCGCGGACGCCGCGGACCGCTCGCGGGGGTCCCGCGGTGGGATCGTCCGCATGCTCACCCGAGCCCGTCGGTCACGCCTGGGTGGGTTGATCGAAATCCCAGTCGATCGGCTCGTCGTCACCCTCGTCGGGTTGGGACTCGACGGCCCGCAGGTGCGGGCGCGGGAACAGGCGATGCCTGCGCAGATCGTCGGCGGCCGCCGCGAAGTCGGGCTCCTCCTCGTTCCACTCGACGGGCGCGGAGAGCACATCGTTCCCGACGCCGATGACCAGCTCGGCCTGCGCGACCTTCTTGGCGTCGGTCACGATGGGGATGCTGACAGCCTCGGCCTGCCCCTCCTTCGCCACCGCCGCAGTCAGTTCGACGAGCGACGCGGCGACGTCGTCGGTGGTGATCACGGTCTCGCCGGCATAAGTCACGCATCGCATTCCCCCACTGTGCGGGGCGGCGTTCCGCGAGGGGGGTGGGTTGCCCACGCCGTGTCGGTGAGGTACGCCTCAGTCCCACCGCTGAGCGGAGCGGAACATCGCCTCGTCGAGTTCGAACCACACCGCGCGCACGGTGGTGAACTCGCCGAAGGGCTCGGGTTGCGGGTCACTGAGGGAGAGGCGGTAGCCGCGAGGCAGGTCGTCCACATGCTGTCCGTCGCGCGGGCCGCCGACGAGCACATAGATCACGGAGAATCGACCGCCGGCAGCTCGACCGCGACGCCGTCGACGGCATCGCTCATCCGGTGCAGGAACGCCACCACGGCCGCCGACTCCTCCGGCGTCATGTCGATGACGGCGGCGAGCATGCGATCGTGCATGTTGCCGAGCGTCTGACGGACTTCGGCGTCGGCCTTGGGCGTGACCTGGATGAAGATGCTGCGCCGGTCGTCGGGATTGGCGGCCCGGGTGACGTGACCGGAGCGTTCCAGGCGGTCGAGGATGGCCGTCGTCGACGCCGTGGACAGACCGAGGTACTTGGTGAGCTCGCCCGGACGCACGCCACGAGAGGGAGTGCGCAGCAGGTAACGCAGGACGAGGAGTTCGTTCTCGCCCATCGACATCGAGTCGCGCGTGCGTCGCCGCATCGCGACCTCCGCCGCGCGGTAGATGCGCAAGGCTTCGAGGACGGCCTTGCTGCGCTGTCGCCGGTCCGCCGGTTCGTCGCCGTACCAGTACGTGACGTCCGCCACGGGCGATGCCCCGCTGGGGCGCGCGCGGGGCGTGCTCTCGACATCCGTCATGACACACTCCTCCCGCTCGTAGCAGGACTATACATCGAAAATAATAGTTAGACGAACTAGTTACTAATCGAGTATGTTCTCAGGACAGCTAACGTTCTGGAAGGGAGTGCTCCCATGGGCCACCTGTTCTACGGGACCTCGACCGAGTCGATCCAGGTCCCCGACCGCCTCCTGTCGCACATCAAGGTGGTCGCCACCACCAAGCTCCGCCGTGGCGAGAGCTTCACTCTCAGTTGGGCCCACGTCGACGGCACCCCCGGTCGTTCCACTGTCTGGCTGCAGCCCGCGATCCCGCTGCGCTTCGTCTTCGACTCGGCCGAGCCCGAGTCACTGAGCTCGACGGCCCTGAAGAACATGGCGGGCATGGCCAACTCCTCGGCCGGTTTGACCGTCGATCTCACGGCCGAGATCCCCGCCGTCGAACCGGCTCCCCGGGTCGTGGGCACACGTGCCGCCGCTCCGGCGTCCCGTCGCCCGTCTCTTTCCGTGGCGGCCTGAGATGACCACCGCTCCTTCACAGCCGGCGTCGCTCGCCCCGGTCCGGGTCCTCTGGGCCAAGGTCGACACCGGATTCTGGGTCGCCCATCGCGGCGGCGAGTACTTCGGCTGCGTCGACGCGGTGGCAGGCGGATTCGTCGCGCGCGACGCGCACGGCGTACCGATCGGTCGGTACGACTCCCTCGACGCCGCCAAGTCGTCCCTGCGGTCGACCACCCACCCGGCGAACACGTCGCGGAGGCGCGCGTTGGATCGTGCCGCGCTCGTGGCCGCCACCGCCCTCGGCGGATCGGCCCTCGCGCTCGGTCTGACGGCGGGCGCCCTCGCGCCTTATCTGTGAAGCCGATGGGCGAGGCCGAACTGCGCGACAGCGCGGACGAGTTCGAAGACGCCGCGACCGCGGACTTCGTCGAGCGGTACGGCGTCGCACCGCTCTGAGCGTCGTCCACCCCCTGGACACCGCCGCCTCCGGCGTGAGAACGTCGGCACCTCCACAGCGAAGGGATCGGAACCCATGACGCACCACGACGGACGATCGGACCACGATCACGACGACGCCGCACCGGACGATGCCTCGAACGGCGCCGGCAGCGAGTCGCCCGAAGAAGGCGCCGCCGCACAGAAGGACGCCGACGACGCCGCCACCACCGACGGCTCCCCCGCCGGCGGGATCGGCTGATCGGTCGCCGAGGGACCGGCGCCCGCGGAACAGCTGCGGTGAGTCCGCGGGACAGCCGCGGTCAGAACGCGTAGCGCACCCGGCAGTAGGGCAGCTTGCGGGCGATCAGCCCGGTGAGCGCCTCGACGGCCTGTGCCTTCAACGGATGCCGGTAGCGCACGTTCACGGCACCGTTCTGCGACCGTTTGTCCTCCTGCACCGACGGTGTCCACAGCAATTCCTCGCCGCGAGGGTGCCAGCCGAGGTTCACCTCGTGCAGTCCCTCGTTGTGCGTCAGGAGGATGATCTCGCAGGCGAGCTGCGCCTTGGCCCGCGGATGAAGTGCGGCGTCGAGCTCGTCGAAGAGTTCCGCCCAGTCCGCCAGCCACGTGGGAGTGAGGATGACGGGCGAGAAGTTGACATGGACCTCGTAGCCCGCGTCGACGAAGTCGTTGATGGCGGCAATCCGCTCCGGCATCGGCGAGGTCCGCAGATCGGTGACGCGGGCCGTCCCGGCCGGCATGAGCGAGAACCGGATCCGCGTCCGCCCCGCGGGGTCCCACTCCAGCAGATCGCGGTTGACGAACTTCGTGGCGAATGACGCCTTCGCCGTCGGCAGCATGCGGAACAGATCGCAGACGTCCCGCACGTTCTCGCTGATCATCGCGTCGACCGAGCAATCCCCGTTCTCACCGATGTCGTAGACCCAGGCCTCGGGGTCGCATTGGTTCGGCTCCGTCTTGGGGCCGCGCGCCGCGACGTGACGAGCGAGATGGCGCGTGATCTGGTCGATGTTCGCGAACACCGTGATGGGGTTGCTGTACCCCTTGCGGCGCGGCACGTAGCAGTATGCGCACGCCATGGCGCACCCGTTCGACAGCGAGGGGGCGATGAAGTCCGCGGAGCGGCCGTTGACCCGCGTCGCGACGCTCTTCTTGACCCCCAGAACGAGGGCTTCGGTCTTGATGCGCACCCACCGCGCGACGTTCGTCTCGTCGCCGTGCACCTCCGGGATCTGCCAGTGCGATGCGATCGGCACGATCTCGGCCGCGGGCCAGCGGGCGACGATCTCGCGCCCGCGCTCGAGCGCGAGTGCTGCGTCTTCGGCGTAGATCCGGGTGACGCGCAGCAGGTTCTCTCGTGGGACGGCCATCGTTCCGTTCTACTCCGGGGTTCCGACATCGCCCTCGGCGGGCATCGGCTGGCACCGCGGGCACCACCAGGTCCGGCGCTGCTCCGGGTCGTTCGCCACCTCGTCGCGCACCCGCACCCTCGTGCCGCAACGACGGCACGGCCGGCCCGCGCGTCCGGCCACCCAGTGCGATGCCCCTCTGCGACGGTCGCCCGTCGTCACCTGATACATGCCCGGCACCGTCGCCGAGACGCGCAGGCATCGCGCGGCGAGCACGACGAGAGCGTCCACATCGGTCGCTCCGATGGGCGCGAAGGGATGGATGCCGCGCAGGAACGCCACTTCGTTCACCCACAGGTTGCCGAGTCCCGCCATCAGCGTCTGGTCGAGCAGAGCCGCCACGAAAGCGCGCTCGGGTCGAGCGGACAGACGGCGTACCGCCTCCGCGGCATCCCAGTCCTCGCGCAGCGGGTCGGGTCCGAGGCGTCCGACCACATCGCGCTCCCGCGCGGTGGGCACCAGCTCGACGACGGGGAGATCGAGACCCCACACCTCACGGCCGTCGCCGAGGCGCAGGCGGACGCGCGCCTTCTCCCGCGCCGCCGACGGCAGGGACCTGCCCGGACGGGTGATCGTCCAGCTCCCCTGCATGCGCAGGTGGGTGTGGAGGGTGGAGCCGTCGTCGAAGCGGGTGAGGAGGTGCTTGCCGTGCGTGTCGTAACCGACGATGTCCCGGCCGGCGAGCGAGCGCCCGGCGGCGTTGCCCGAACGCAGCTCGCCGTCGAGCACGCGGGCACCGCGGGTCGCGGCATCCAGCCGTTGCCGCAGGCGGTAGACGCTGTCCCCCTCGGGCACGGTCAGGATGCCGCGGTGGCGAGCTGATCCTCGCGCGGCGCCAGGTCGGGGCGCAGACGCGTGCCGAACTCGTGGCGCAGCGCGCTGAGTGCCGCCTGCCAGCCCGCGAGCCCGTGCACGCCCGGGCCGGGACTCGTCGACGAGGAGCACAGGTACACGCCCTTCACGGGCGTACGCCACGGATCGGGGCTGTACACCGGACGACCGAGCAGCTGCGTGAGGGTGGGCGCTCCGGCGGAGATGTCGCCGCCGGGGAAGTTCGGGTTCCACGCCTCGATGTCGACCGCCGTGCGGGAGGTCGACGCGAGAACGGTGTCGCGGAATCCGGGCGCGAAGCGCTCGATCTGCGCGACGACGGCTGCTTCGCGGTCCACGGGGCTGCCCGGGGGGACGTGCGTGTACGCCCACAGGACGTGCTTCCCCTCCGGTGCCCGTGCGGGATCGAAGAGCGTGGGCTGCGCCGCCAGCACGTAGGGCGCGTCCGGAAGATCCCCGCGGGCGACGGCGTTCTCGGCGGCGGCGATGTCCGCCCTCGCTCCCCCGACGTGCACGGTGCCCGCCCGGGAGACGTCGGCGTTCGCCCACGGCACGGGGTCCGACAGCGCGAAATCGACCTTGGCGACCCCTCCCCCGTAGCGGAACCGCTCGAGCGCGCGGCCATACGCGGCCGGCATCCGTGCCCCTGCCAGGCGGATCAACGCGCGCGGGGTGGTGTCGAGCAGCACCGCGCGCGAAGGCGGAAGCTCGTCGAGCGAGGTCACGTCGATGCCCGCGCGGAGCACGCCCCCGTGGGCGCGGATGTCGGCGATCATCGCGTCGGCGATCGACTGGCTCCCGCCGACCGGGATCGGCCAGCCGCGGCCGTGGCCGTAGGTCGCCAGCACGAGGCCGGCTCCCCCGGCCGCGAGGCTCGGCTGATGCAGGATCGTGTGGGCGGAGACGCCCGTGATCAGACTCGGCGCGAGATCCTCGCGGAAGCGGGCGTTCCACCAGGGTCCGCCCTGTTCCAGAGCCCGGATGCCGAAGAAGAACGCCGCGAGAGGGTCGCCCGGCACCCGCAGCAGAGCGTTCCCGGTGAAGTCGGCCACTCCCCGCAGGTGGTCGACGAGCGGACGCATGAGCCGTGCGTAGGCGGGTCCGTCGACACCCAGGCCCTCGGAGGTCCGGTCCAGGTCGCGGAAGGCGAGCCCCGCGCGCGCACCGTCGAGCGGATGCGCGTACGACACCTCGGGCACGACGAGCCGAATGCGGCGGTCGAGGCCGAACTCGCGGAAGAACCACGACTCGAGGGCGAGCGGGTGCACGGCCGATCCGACATCATGGTGAAAACCGGGGAGGGTGAGCTCCGCCGTCGACGACGCTCCCCCGAACGTCGTCGAACGCTCGTACACCGCCACCGACAGTCCCGCGCGCGCGAGGGTGACGGCTGCGGCCAGACCGTTGGGACCGGACCCGACGATGACGGCGTCGTAACTCTCGCTCATCGGTCGATCGGCTCCTTCTCGGCGGTCGACTCGTGACCGATGGCGTCGGCACCGCCCGACGTTCCCGGCGCCCCGCCCTCGGCGAGGTAGGCGAGGCGGTGCAGCGTCTCGGCGTTGCGCCACCGGGTGACGGCATCGAACACCGTATCGGGCAGGATTCTGGTCGGGCCCGTGACCGGCTCCTCCTGGATACGCACGACGCAGGCGTCACCGCGCGTCTTGACGTCGATGGCCACGCGGGCGACCCCGATCGGCCCGCCGTGAGGTTCGAGCACCGCGCGATACGGCGGGTCCCACACGCGCATGACGGTCGTGTCGTTCACCAGCACGGGCCAGGAACCGAACGAGTGGTGCAACGTCGCCCCTTCCGCGGGCCACGCCTCGTCGACGTCGCGCATGCGCGAGGTTCCGACCACCCACAGCGGGTACAGCCACCCGTTCGCGAGCACGCGGAAGACGTCGTCGGGTGTGCAGTGCATCAGTCGGACGTTGCGGGCCACGGATCTCCTCCTCGTCGACGCGGAACTCGGATGCCGAGCGCATCGGCACCGGTCCCGCCCACGCTACGGCGCGATCACGGCAGGCGGCGCGGAGGTTGCGCACCGGGTCGCCGACGGGTAACGCCGGGAGCGCTCATGCCCCGGCGGGCAGGACGAACCACGCTCGCGTCCCCCCGGCGGGCGAGGCGTCGAGGCCGATGGTGCCGCCGTGCGCCTCGACGATGCGTCGGCACGTCGCCAGCCCGATGCCGATGCCCTGCACCTCGGCACCGTGAGCTCGCTGCATGGGCTCGAACACCCGCTCGCGCAACGCCGGGTCGACGGGGTCGCCGTTGTCGTCGACGGTGATGCGCCATCCGTCCGGCAGCGTCTCGACGCCCACCCGGATCCGGGGAGTGCGTTCTGCGGCGAGGGTGAACTTCACGGCATTGGCGATGAGGTTCTGCAGCAGCACACGCAAGAGGGTGTCGTCCCCGCGGACGAAGCTCGACGCGTCGACCGTGACCTCGGCGCCGGTCTGCACGATCGCGCCGTCGAGATCCTCCAGCACGGCATCCACCGTGTCGGCGATGTCGACCTCGGCGAACCGCGGCCGCGTTCCTCCCATGCGCGCGAAGTCCAACAGGTCCGTGACCATCGTCGACATGCGCGCGGCGGCGGCTTCGGCACGGGCGAGGGAGCGAGCAGCGCGGGGCGCCCCGCCCATCTCGGGACTGTCCGCGGCCAGTTCGAGGAAGCCGGCGAGGGCCGTCAGGGGATTTCGCAGATCGTGGCTGACCTGCGTCGCGAAGTTCTCCAACTGCGCGTTCGATCGCAACAACTCGCGCTGCACGCGCCGCAGCTCCAGCACGTCGATCACCTGGGATGCGAGCAGATCGAGACCTCGCGCCGCGGCATCCGAGAGCTCACCCACCTCCGTGTCGAAGACGCACAGCGTGCCGATCGCGACCCCCGCCGGCGTGATGAGCGGGCTCGACGCATAGAACCGGGTGCGCGCGATCTCGCCCGTGACGAAGGGGCTCGTGGCGAAACGGTCGTCGACCCGCGCGTCCGCCACGACGACGCGGCGGGGGTCCGAGATCACCGCCGCGCACATGGAGTCCTGTCGCGCGCACGACGAGGCCAGCACGCCCACCGCGGCCACCTGATGCTGCATGCGGTCGTCGATGATGTTGATCACCGCCGTCGGCACCTGGCACACGGTGGCGGCGAGTTCGACGAGGCCCTGCAGATCGGGCTCGGACGGTTCGCCGATGAGACGGTACTGCGCGATGGCCTCCCGCCGAGTGACATCCTGTGCCGTCGACACGTCATCCCCTCACGCTCGCCTGCGCCGAGCCTAATCGTCGGGCGGGTACACCGTCACGAACGTATCGGGAAGGGGCTCGCGCCCGCTGGCCGCATCACGCACAGTCGGGTCATGAGCACCCCGACCCCCTTCCCTCAGACGCCCTCGGATCCCGGCATGCCCGCCCCCGCGGAGCCCACGGTCCCCCACCCCGCGGAGCCGACCGCGCTGACTCCCGCCGAGCCCACGATCCCGCTGCCGCCCGAGACGCAGCCCGCACCCGCCGCCGGGGGCGCCACGGCGAGTGCCGGCGCCGGAGGGGACTCCGAGAGCACGCAGCACGCCGACGCGCCGACCGACGATGCGGCCGGCGCGTTCGCGCAAGAGGACGACGGGGCTGTCGGCTCCGCCGAGATGGATGCCGACAACCCGGTCGAGCAGGCCACGGTCGACGCCGTCGATCCCGGCGGGCGCCCGGACTGACGGACGCGGGGACGAGCCCGAAGACCACGAGAGGGCGGAGCCGAACGGCTCCGCCCTCTCGATCGTCACCGGAGGATCACGGGTTTCCGCGGGTCCACAGCAGCAGGATCGCAACCGCCTGGAGCACGAGGCATCCGGCCAGGATCGCGACCCGTCGGCGCGGTGTCGACGACCAGCGGTCGTCGCCGAGGAAGGGCGCCATCGGCATGAGCAGGCGGAACGTGCTCTGCTGGGGCAGGAAGACCGCGAGGATGTAGGTGCCGTAGCTGAAGCCGTAGGCGACCACCATGAGTCCGAGCTTGCGGATCGGTCGCGACCAGAGCAGGGCGAGGAAACCCACGATCAGGGCGACGACGAGGATGATCCCGACCACACCGAGGTGCGTGCCGGCCTGACGGAACCAGGGCGTGAACGGTGTGAACTCGTCGTTGCCGACGTAGTCCAGCCACCAGCCGAGCTCCGTGCGGATGTAGGCGTTGTGCGTGCCGGTCACGTACTGCGCGATGTGGTTCCACGACAACCCCGTCACCGCGATCGCGAGACCGGAAGCCATCAGCGGCGCCCATTCCTTCATCGGAAACGGGTCGACCTTGCGGCGGAAGAACCGCACCAGGAAGACGATGCCCAGCGCCAGCCCGAGCGCGAGGACACCCGGCCGGGTGTACGCGGTGAGCACGCCGATCGGCAGGATCCACAGGTAGCGACGCTTGATGGCCAGCAGCATGCCCGCGAACATCAGCAGCATGAACAGGCCTTCGCTGTAGCCGATCACGAAGAGGAACGACATCGGCGCGAAGGAGAAGAACACGACCGCCCACCACGCGGCCTGGGGCTTGGTCACTGTGCGCATCAGCACGAACAGCAGCCACGTGGCTCCGAGGCTCGCGCCCAGACTCAGCAACACGGCGACCGGCTGCCACCCGAGGCCCGTGACATCGGAGATCCCGCGGACCAGCGCGGGGAAGACCGGCAGGAACGCCCAGTTGTTGGGCAGGATGTCGCCGGAGACGTTCATCGGCAGCGACATGGGGTAGCCGTCGGCCGCGATCTGGCCGTAGCGGTCGGCATCCCACCCGGTGAGGTAGTCGAAGAAGGTGCCGAGGCGCTCGCTGTCGGGACCGAAGCCCCAGCGCGCCGCCTTGGCGATGGAGTAGTACCCCCACAGCATGCCGAAGTTGACGACGCGGGCGACCGCCCAGAGCAGCAGGATGCGTGTGAACGCGCCGCGCTCGATCGGGACGATGCCCTCGGGCTTGCGCAGGACGTCGTGACCGTACTGGCTGAGGGCACGACCGACGCGCGAACCGCGCAGTCGATCGAGGCGACCCGGTCGCGCGATGACGCGCGACGGACGTGTCGGGGAGACAAGCTCGCTCGGCGGTGCGCTCACTCGGAACCTTTCACGAAGGAAGATGTGGGCGAGTGACGACGGTGTCGGGCCCGGATAAGTGCGGAGAGCCAGATGCTACCCGATGCAGATGAGCGTCCCATCCCGTTGACATTCAGGAAACGCCCTGGTCAGTGGGTGTCTCCGACGAGTTTCAGCCCGATCACGCAGCCGACGAGACCCAGCACGAGCAGGATTCTCACCAGCGAAACCGCCTCCGTGCCCGTGATCATGGCCACGACGACGGTGAGCGCCGCCCCGATGCCCACCCAGACCGCGTAGGCGGTGCCGGTGGGGATCTCGCGCATGGCGAAGGCCAACCCGCCCATGGATGCCACGAGCGCGATCCCGAAGACGACGCTGGGCCAGAGGCGGGTGAGACCCTCCGAGCGTCCGAGAGCCGTCGCCCACACGGCCTCGAGGACGCCGGAGAGGATGAGAACGATCCACGACATGACAGTGCTCCTCGGCCAGTCTTGTCGCAGTCCGGGTACTGATCCCTCGTCCGGGGACGCGGTCGGCGTCCGGTTCCCAGGGTAGCGGCAGCGCCTGGGCAGCGCCCGTGCAGCGTGCCCGCAACGCGGCATCCGCTCGCGCGGCACCGGTGCGCCCGTGCCGGACAGTCCCGGCGCGGAAACGCGCCGCACGCGTGCTTCCGGGCGCGGACCGCCTGGGTCCGGCGTCGGCTCCCGAGCCGGGCGGCGGCGCCGGGATGCCGGCATCCGGAATCAGATCAGGAAGATGGATGCCGCGCCGGGGTTGTGAGCGTGGACGAGAACGCCGAAGACGACGGCGTCGAAGAGCAGGTGCACCGTGACGACGTACCAGAGCGAGCGCGTCTTCAGGAAGAGGAAGCCCTGCACGATCGCGAACGGGATCGTGAGCAGCGGCCCCCACGCCTGGTAGCCGAGTTCCCACAGGAACGACACGAAGACGATCGCCTGCAGCAGGTTCGCCGTGAGGTCGGGGAAGTGCCGGCGCAGCAGCACGAAGACGGTGCAGATGAAGAACAGCTCGTCCCAGATGCCGACCGCGCCGACGCCGACGAACAGCCGCGCGATGAGGTCGGGGGTGTTCACGACGGGCCAGTTCATGTACACGCCCGAGGTGATGAAGTAGAACGGCAGGATCAGGTAGCCCAGCACGATGACGCCGGCCAACCACGCCCACTGCCACCAGGTCCAGCGCCCGCCGCCGCGCCACGGGAAGGCGATCGCGCGGTCGCGGTACACGAACCGCGAGATCACGTACGGCACGACCACGGCGCCGCCGAGCGCGAGGGTGAACCGCACGAAGGCGGCGTTGTCGAGTTCGGCGTGGAGCGGGATGAGGCTGACGATGAATTGTCCGAGCGCCACCAGCGAGACGTCGCGGGCGATGCTCGGCTCCGGCGCGTCGGCGCCGCCGCCGCGTCGCGGCACGGTGGCGACGCCGAGACGGCGGTCGACGAGGACCCCGGATGCCACGGCGAGCGCCAGCAGCACCCACCCGAGCCAGACGATCTGCACGACGAACAGCACCGGGGCGGCCAGGCACACCAGCAGCGCCGGAAGGAGCTTCGGCGTCCACGTGGAACGCTCGCGCACCGGCACCGCGGTGTGCGCGGTCACGACGGGACCCGGGTGTAGGTCAGGTCGCGGATATCGCGCCCGACACGCAGGCCCTTGCGCTCGAACGCGGTGAGCACGCGGCCGTCGAAGCGCTCGGCCCACTCCCCCGCGAAGGCCCGCTCGAAGCCGGGGGCCTCGTCGAGCACGTCGCGCATCTGGTCGGCGTAGTCCTGCCAGTCGGTGGCGAGGCGCAGGATGCCGCCGGGACGCAGTGCCTGCGCCGCGATACGGGCGAAATCGGGGGCGACGAGCCGGCGCTTGGTGTGCTTGTTCTTGTGCCAGGGATCGGGGAAGAACACCCAGAGCTCGTCGATGGATGCCGCGGGCAGCAGGTGCTCGAGCGCCTCCGGCGCGTTGGCCTCCACCAAGCGCAGGTTCTTCACGCCCTCGCGGTCGGCGTCGAGCATGGTGCGGGCGAGCCCCGCGGTGAACACCTCGACCGCGAGGAAGTCGGTGTCGGGGTGGGCCGCGGCCGCCGAGACGATCTGATGGCCCTGCCCCGAGCCGATCTCCACGACGAGCGGGGCCGTCCGTCTGTACACGGCGGCGGGGTCGACGGCCGTGCCGGCCTTGACGCTGGTGGCGGCGGCCGCCCGCTCGACGGGCAGCAGGTAGAACGGCGACAACTCGGCCCACGCACGGTCCTGCGCCTCCGACATGCGGCCACTGCGGCGCACGAATGACACCGGCTTATCGCGGTACACGGGCGCGGCATCCATGGCATCCAGGTTATCCGCCGCGTGAGGGGTCAATCTCTGTCGCCCAGGCGACGCCGAAGCGACAGAATCTGACCCCTCACGCGAGAGGGAGCGCTTGCGGCCGCTCACGGGACGGTCACGAAATCGATGAGTTCCTCGACGCGGCCGAGAAGGGCCGGCTCGAGGTCGCGGAACGTGGTGACCTTCGACAGGATGTGCTGCCAGGCGCGGGCGGTGTCGGCCTGCTCCTCGGCCGGCCAGCCGAGGGCGCGGCACACGCCGACCTTCCACTCGATGCCGCGCGGCACCTCGGGCCACGCGGCGATGCCGAGGGCGCGGGGCGTCACGCACTGCCACACGTCGACGAAGGGGTGGCCGACGATGCGCACGTGCGCGCCGTGGCGGCCGCGGGCGATCTTCTCGGCGATACGCGACTCCTTCGAGTTCGGCACGAGGTGATCCACCAGCACGCCGTAGCGGCGCTGGGCGGTCGGGGGTTCGGCATCCAGGGTCTGCTCGAGCAGGTCGACGCCCTCGAGGAACTCGACGACGACGCCCTCGGCCCGGAGGTCGGCGCCCCACACCTTCTCGACGAGTTCGGCGTCGTGCTTGCCCTCGACGAAGATGCGGCTGGCGCGGGCGGTGCGCGCGCGCTGATCGTCCGCGGCGAAGGACCCGGATGCCGTCCGGGTGCGCCCCTTGGGCGCCGCCGCGGGAGCGGTCAGCACCACCGGCTTGCCGTCGACGAGGAAGCCGCCGCCGAGCGGGAAGAGCCGGCGCTTGCCGAAGCGGTCTTCGAGCTCGACGTTCATCCCGTCCAGACGCGTCACCGCGCCCACGTAGCCGTCACCGACCACCTCGACCACCAGATCGACGGATGCCGCGACCGGGGCGGGCTTCACGCGTCCGGCGTCGCGCCAGCCTCGGGCGAGCACATCGGTGCCGTAGCGGTCGTCCATCTGTACCTCCGAACGCCTGAGCCTAGGCGGCGGCATGCTGCGCTGTCAGCGGACGCGCCGATCCTTCCCGGCTGTCGGAGGTCGTTTATAGGGTGGAACCGTCCAGCGACCGAAGGGGTACGCATGCGAAAGTCCAGGGCGGCACGAGTGATCGCCGCGCTGCTGTTCGTGGTGGTGGGCGTGCTGGTCACGCCGCTGAGCGCAGCCGCCGTGCCGCCGCCCTCGCTGGGGTCGAGCTTCGTGCTCGACACCGCCGATGCTCTCACCGACGCCGAAGAGGCACAGGTGCAGTCGCGTCTGGTGTCCTTGCGCGAGCAGACCGGGCTCGACATGTGGGTCGTGTACGTTCCCGAGTTCACCGATCCTCCCGGTGCCGCCGACTGGGCGAACGAGACGGCCAATCGCAACGAGCTCGGCCCGGATCAGTACGTGCTCGCGATCGCGACCGCGGACGGCGCCTTCTCCTTCTATCTCTCGGGCGACGTGGACGACGGCGTCCTCTCGGCCGCACAGCTCGGAGAGATCGAACAGAGCCGCGTCCAGCCGGCCCTCGAAGCCGGCGACGACGCGGGAGCCGCCCTGTCGGCCGCCGACGGCGTCCGCGCCGCCTACACCGAGGCGGGCGGCAGGCAGCCCGCTCCTCCGCCCACTCCCGCCTCCGCGAACGGACCGGGTCTGGGCCCCGCCGTGCTCGTGGGCGTCCTCCTCGTGGCCATCGCGGCCGCACTGATCTGGTTCTGGCTGCGGCGTCGGCGACAGGTCGCCACCGGCTCCACCCCGAGCGCGACGGAGAGCGTCGACGATCTCGCCCGGCGGGCCGGATCGGCTCTGGTCGCCACCGACGACGCCGTCAAGACGAGTGAGCAGGAGCTCGGATTCGCCCGTGCGCAGTTCGGCGACGAGGCGGCAGCCCCCTTCACCGAGGTGCTGACCCAGGCGAAGGCCGATCTCGATCGGGCGTTCTCGATCCAGCAACAGCTCGACGACGGCGTGCCCGAGACCCCCGAGCAGCAGCGGGCGGGTTACGCCGAGATCATCCGCCTGTGCGCCGGCGCCGACGAGGCTCTGGATGCCAAGGCCGCCGCCTTCGACGAGCTCCGCGCCCTCGAGGCAGACGCCCCGGCCGCGCTCGCCGCCGCCCGTGAGCGGCACGGCGCGGCTTCCGGCGCCCTCACCGCCGCCGAGACGGCCCTCGCGCGGTTGCGCGAGCGTTTCACCGACGACGCCCTCGCACCCGTGGCCGACAACCCCGCGCAGGCGCACGAGCGTCTCGAACTCGCCACGAGCCAGCAGGAGGCCGCCCAGACCGCCCTCGGCGCCGGTCGCGCCGGCGAGGCCGCTGTCGCCATCCGCGCCGCCCAGGCCGCGATCGCGCAGGCCGAGACGCTGGAGCGGGCGATCACGTCGCTCGGCACCGACTTGGCCGATGCCGAGCAGCGAGCCTCGGCCCTGGCCGCGGAGATCGAGGGCGACCTGGCTGCCGCGTCGCGGCTGAGCGACCCCGACGGACGCATCGCCGCCTCCGCCGCCTCGGCGCGTACGCAGCTCGAGGCCGCCCGCACCGCGCTCGGCGCCCCGCGCACGAGTCCGCTCCGCGCCGTCGACATGCTCCAGCAGGCCAACGCCACCATCGACGCGGTCCTCGGCGAGGCACGAGACGCCGCGGAACGACGTCAGCGCGCCGAGACCCAGCTCGACACCACCCTCGCGCAGGCGCGGGCCCAGGTCACTGCGACCGAGGACTTCGTCGCGGCACGACGCGGGGCCGTCGGTCCCGCCGCGCGCACCCGCCTCGCCGAAGCCGGCGCCGCTCTGGTGCAGGCGCAGCAGCTGCGCCAGGCCGACCCCGTGTCGGCCCTGACCGCGGCACAGCGCGCGGCGCACCTGGCCTCCGAGGCCGCCTCCCTCGCCCAGGACGACGTCGGCGCATTCGGCGGCGGCGGCTTCGGTGGCCTGACCGGAGGCGGCGGAAGCAGCGGCGGCATGATGGGTGCCATCCTCGGCGGCATCGCCGTCGATGCGCTGCTCGGCGGCAGCCGACGACGCGGCGGCTTCGGCGGCGGCGGACTGGGAGGGCTCGGCGGCGGACTCGGAGGCCTCAGCGGCGGCGGCGGCGGAAGATCCCGCAGCGGCGGCGGCTTCGGTGGGGGCTTCGGCGGCGGCGGCCGTCTTCGCGCCGGCGGGGGCGGTGGCTTCGCCGGGGGCGGTCGTGCCCGCGTGGGCGGAGGAGGCGGGAGACGCCGTTAGTCCACCCCTCGCGGGCGTCCGCGCCATCACAGACAATTCGTAGCATCCGACACCAGACTCGATACCGTCGCCCTCAGGAAGGAACACCCCGCATGGCCAAGCAGTCCATCTTCGGTCGCATCTCCACCCTCGTCCGCGCGAACATCAACGCGCTCCTCGACCAGGCCGAGGACCCGCAGAAGATGCTCGACCAGCTCGTCCGCGATTACTCGAACTCGATCGCCGACGCCGAGTCGGCCATCGCCGAGACCATCGGCAACCTCCGCCTGCTCGAGCGCGACCACCAGGAAGACGTGCAGGCCGCGGCCGAGTGGGGCAACAAGGCCCTGGCCGCGAGCCGCAAGGGTGACGAACTGCGCGCCTCCGGCAACGCCTCCGAGGCCGACAAGTTCGACAACCTCGCCAAGATCGCCCTGCAGCGTCAGATCACCGCCGAGGGCGAGGCCAAGGCCGCCGCTCCCACCATCGCGGCGCAGACCGAGGTCGTCGACAAGCTCAAGGACGGCCTCAACGGCATGAAGGGCAAGCTCGAGCAGCTCAAGGCGAAGCGCAACGAGCTCACCGCGCGCGCCAAGGTGGCCGAAGCGCAGAACAAGGTGCACGACGCCGTCAAGTCGATCGATGTGCTCGACCCCACCAGCGAACTGGGTCGCTTCGAAGACAAGATCCGCCGCGAAGAGGCGATCGCGGCCGGCAAGCAGGAACTCGCCGCCTCGAGCATCGACGCGCAGTTCAACGCGCTCGAAGACGTGGGCGAGCTCACCGAGGTGGAGGCGCGTCTCGCCGCCCTCAAGGTCGGCGGCCCGCAGCGCGCCGCGATCGACGCGCCCAGCCCCGACCAGGTCTGACACCTTCGTGAGTGCACCGCCCGCATGGCCGGGCGGTGCACTCACGTCTTCCGGCGAGGAGCATCCATGACCCGTTTCATCGTCGCCCCGCAGTGGCAGGGCTCGTCGTCATCACGAGCCATGCAGCTGATCGACGGCGCCGAGGCCATCGCGGGAGACCTGCCGCGCGCCTCGACGACCGTGCTCGAGGCTCCGGTCGAGGCCGGTGATGCGCAGGGAACCGGCGTGCACCGCCTCAGTGCCCTGGTCCGCATGCGCGCCC
The DNA here is from genome assembly GCF_030818075.1 of Microbacterium proteolyticum. NCBI lineage: Bacteria > Bacillati > Actinomycetota > Actinomycetes > Micrococcales > Microbacteriaceae > Microbacterium > Microbacterium proteolyticum. The sequence goes on from NZ_JAUSZZ010000001.1 coordinate 3,404,589, forward strand.
GCATCGAAGAGGCGGTGCGTGCTGCCGCCGAACCCGCCATCGTGGTGGGCGGTGACTGCGGTGTCGCACTCGGAGCCGTCTCGGCGGTGGCCGGTGACGATCTCGCCGTGGTGTGGATCGACGCCCACGCCGATCTCAACACCCCCGCATCCTCGCCCAGCGGCGCTTTCCACGGCATGGTGCTGCGCGCGATCGCCGGTGATGGCGAGCCGCTGCATCGCCTCGAGCCCGGCATCCCGCCCGCTCGCCTCGTCCTGGCGGGAACGCGTGCCCTGGATGCCGAAGAACAACGCTTCATCGACGACAACGGAGTACGCGTCATCGCCCCGGCCGACCTGGCCGATCCCGACGTGCTGGCCGACGCGGTCGCGGCGACCGGCGCCTCCCGGGTCCACGTGCACGTCGACCTCGACGTGCTCGATCCGTCCGAGATGAAGGGCGTCGCCCTGCCCGAGCCGTTCGGCGCCCGCACGGTCGACGTGGTGGCCTCCATCCGGCGCCTGCGTGAACGCGTCCCTCTCTCGGGCGCGACACTGACGGAGTTCTCCCCGGCGTCCCCCGCCGCGGCCGTCGACGACCTCGGCACCATCCTCCGTCTCATCGGAGCCCTCGCGTGAGCCCGATCCCCCGCCCGCCGGCGGGCTGGCGCGAGCGCGCCGACCGCGCCGTCGCCCGCGGTCGGCGCTGGGACCGTCTCATTCCGGGTGTGCTGCTGGACTCCCCGGTGAGCCGCGTCGGGTACTGGTACGGCTGCGCGCTCGGGTGGACCTGGGGCTCGCTGTGGAGCACCGGCCGCATCGAGAAGCGGCAGGGACTGTGGGTCTTCAGCGGGCTGCCCGCGTGGGCGTTCCCGCGCGGCGGGGTGTGCGTGGGAGGGTGCTTCCTCACGGGCGACGACCGCCCGACCGATACCGTCCTCGGCCACGAGGCGGTGCATCAGCGGCAGTGGCGCCGCTACGGCTTCCTCATGCCCGTTCTCTACGCACTGGCGGGACGGGATCCGTTCGGCAACCGCTTCGAGATCGAGGCCGGCCTGGTCGAGGGAAACTACGTGCCCCGCGGCAGCTGAGGCGTCGAACGGCGAACGCGGAACCCGCCGCCGTCAGCGCGCGGTTGCCAGTCCGAAGCGCTCGGGGGTGTGGATGGACTGGGCGTCGACGCCGTGACGCGTGGTGAGGTCGTCCACGATCTCCGCGGTACCGAGGTAGCCGCCGAGCAGCACCACGCGCGTGGCGTCGTCTTCGGCGCAGAGCATCTCGCCGGCCCAGCCGGAGACGGCGCGGGCGAGCGCTTGACCGGGGGCGCAGGAGCGTCCGGTCCCGGGTGCGCCGCCGCGGCGCGAACGGTCGAGCCAGGTGATCGTCATGCGCGCGGGAGCGGCGATGCGTCCGATCCAGGACTCGTCGGGGACCTCGATGAACACCCGTCCCGTCGAGCAGATCGGCAGGGTCGCGAGCACGGTCTGCAGCTCGACGAGAGAGGTCTCGTCGGCGGTCACCAGGTGCTGGACGCGGGTGTGCCGCGACGCGCGGCACGCGGCGTCGTTGTGCTCGGAGGAGGTGGCCATGATGGCATCCACTATACCCCTTGCAAAGGGTTGCCTTACCTGACTTCGCTCAAGGTGTCTCGACGTCGACGGACACGGCATCGGACGGTCGCGCCGGCGACCGGCTCAGCCCACCAGAACCTCTCGCAGCCGCCGCACCTCGTCGTCGGTCAGGCCGTGGGCCCGCAGATACTCCGCGGGCGACCCGTGCTCGCGGTCGAGGCGGTCGAGCAGCGCCCGCATGACCGGAGCGGGCGAACGGGTCGCCAGCGCTTCGGCATGCACGGCCCCGGGGTGCATCGACCGGATGGCGCGCAGGACGGCGGCGTTGCGCTCCGCCGGAAGCAGGTCTTCGGTGCGGGCGTAGTCGGCGACGACGGCATCGCGGTCCACCCCTGCTGCGGCGAGCGCGATCGCGACCGTGACACCCGTGCGGTCCTTGCCGACGGTGCAGTGCACGAGCACCGGCTGCGCGCTCAGGATGCCGCGCACCACCGCCACGACGCGATCGGCGGAGTCGTCCACGATGGCGGCGTACAGTTCGTCGAGGCTGACGTCTCGCGCGAAGAACGACGCGACGGAACCGAGGAACAGCGGCTCGTGCTGCACCTCGACCGCGAGGTCATCGAGACGGCTTGGCGCGTGGGCCACTTCGGTCTCGTCGCGGAGGTCGATGACGCGACGGATGCCGAGGCGTCGGAGCGCCTGCATGCCGTCGTCGTCGACGGCGACCAGATTGCCGGAGCGGTACAGGACTCCAGTGCGGGTGCGGGCGCCGCCGGCGGGAAGACCCCCGGTGTCACGGAAGTTGGTCGCTCCCGAAACCAGCGATCGCGTCACGCGCTCTGCTCACCGTGATCGTGCGGCGCGCGCGGGGTCGTCGTCGCCGCGGGAGCGGCATCCGGAGCCACCGCCGCCAGGGTGCCCGCACGGGGCGGCACGGGGTAACGGCCGGCGATGGCCACCCGGTTGAAGGCGTTGATCGCCACGAGCACCCAGCTGAGGGCCACGTACTCCTGTTCACTCAGGATGCCGCCCGCCTGGTCGTAGACGTCGTCGGGGATGCCGTCCTCGTGGATGAACGTGAACGACTCGGTGAGTTCGAGAGCCGCGCGCTCGCGGTCGTCGAAGACGCCCGACTCGCGCCAGGTCGCGATCTGCGCGATGACGTCGGCGTCGAGACCGGCCTTGACCGCGGCGTCGACGTGCACCCGCACGCAGTACGCGCAGCCGTTCAGCTGCGACGCGTGAATCTGCACGATCTCGCGCAGGCGCGCGTCGATGCCGGCGTCGGCGGCCAGCCGGCCCACCGTCGTGGAGAACGATCGCAACGCCGCGTACGCCTCGGGGGCCTTCTTCGACAGGTGTACACGCTTCTCCTCGCCCATGGGGAAAGCCTATTGCCGCGCCGGTGGACGAGCACGGGAACGTCCGATGAGGGTGCGGTGACGCCGCAGCGCACTCACCCGGGGCCGACGAGCGGATCCCGGGACCCCCTCGGCGGGATGCGGCGCCGGCGCGCGGCTCCCCCGTCCATGACGCCGTGCGGCAGGGGGTGTCGGCGCCGGCGAGCGCGATGACAGGCTGAGGACATGCCCGAACGCGACGAGTTCTCCTTCCTTCCCGCCCAGGCCGCAGACCTGCACCGCGCCGTGCCGGTCGTGGAGCGGGTCGGAGTGCGGCTCGACGACGGTCGCACGCTGAGCGGCCTGCGCTGGGGTGAGGCGCCGCCGCGGGTGACCCTGCTGCACGGCGCGGGCCTGAACGCCCACACCTGGGACACGACCCTGCTGCACCTGGACGAGCCCGCCCTCGCGCTCGATCTCCCCGGCCACGGCGACTCGTCGTGGCGCGACGACGCCGCCTATGTCGCCCGCGTGCTGGCCCCCGACATCGTCGCCGCCCTGGAAGCGTGGACGGACCGACCGCAGACGCTCGTGGGTCACTCGCTCGGCGGGCTGGTGGCGGCGGCGGCGACGGCATCCCGTCCCGATCTCGTCGAGCGGCTCGTCCTGCTCGACATCACCCCCGGTGTGGACCCGAGTGCCGGACCCGCGCAGATCCGTGCGTTCTTCGCGGGGCCCACCGATTGGGCCTCCCGCGACGACCTCGTCGATCGTGCGTTGGCGTTCGGCCTCGGGGGCTCCCGTGCGGCGGCCACCCGAGGCGTCTTCCACAACTCCCGCGTGCGTGCCGACGGGCGCGTGGAATGGAAGCACCACTTCGCCCACCTCGCAGCGACGGCGGGCGCCGACACCGACGTCACGACCCCGGATGCCGTCCGCGCGGCGCTCGCGGACACGGGCTGGGACGACATCGCCGCGGTGTCCCGTCCGGTCACCCTCGTGCGCGGCGAGCGCGGATTCGTCACGTCGGAAGACGCCGCGGAATTCACCCGGCATGCGCCCGACGCCCGCGTGCGCACCCTCGCCACCGGCCACAATGCGCAAGAGGAGGACCCCGCCGCCCTTGCCGCGCTGATCCGCGGGATTGTGCGGAACGAGGAGGTCGCGGAGACGCCGTGAGGAGCGGATCGGGCCTCCTCCCCGCGTCATGAAGCGTCGCGCACCGTCACAGTCGACGTGCAGGGAATACGGGTGAAAGTAGGCTGTTTGCACCCCTGCACGGCATCCATCACAGCCCCCGCGGATGCCGACGGCCTGCGAAAGGACAACCCCGCAATGCTGCGCCGCACTGCTCTCGCCACGAGTGCGCTTCTCATCGGAGCCCTGCTGCTCACCTCCTGCACCGGCTCGAACACCGCCGCGAATCCCACGGGCCAACCGAACCCGGATGCCACCCTGACGGTGCGCCTGTCCCTGGAGCCGTCCAATCTCGACATCCGCCGCACCGGAGGCGCGGCCCTCGAACAGGCGCTCGTCGACAACGTCTACCAGGGGCTCGTCACGCGCGACGCCGATCAGGACAACGCCATCGTCCCCGCCCTCGCCACGGAGTGGAACGTGTCGCCCGACGGCCTCACCTACACCTTCACCCTCCGGCAGGGAGTGACCTTCCACGACGGCAGCGAACTCACCGCGAACGACGTCGTCACCTCGCTGCAGACGGCCAAGGACGACGCGACCATCGCCGACAGCGCCGCTCTGGCGGGGGTCACCTCGATCGCCTCCCCCGACGCCTCGACGATCGTGATCACGCTCGCGCAGCCCAACATCGACTTCCTCTTCACCCTCACCGGCCGTGCGGGGCTCGTCTTCCGCAGCGGCGACACGACCAATCTGCAGACGGCGGCCAATGGCACCGGTCCGTTCCGCGTGGACGACTGGAACACCGGTCAGAGCCTCACCCTCGCCCGTTACGACGGCTACTGGGGCGAGCGGGCCGGTGTGGCCGAGGTCGTGCTCGACTACATCCCCGACAACAACGCCGCCGTCAACGCCGCGGTGGCCGGCGACGTCGACGTGGCGCTCGAGATCGAACCGGAACTCCGGAGTCAGATCGAGGGCACCGGGGCCTTCACGATCGAGTCCGGTCTGACCACCGACAAGGGCACGCTCGCGTTCAACAACCAGCGCGCGCCGCTGACCGACGAGCGCGTGCGCGAAGCCCTGCGCCTCGCGATCGACCATGACGCCCTCGTCGAGACCCTCGGCTCCGGTGACACCCTCTCCGGCCCGATTCCGCCGCTGGACCCCGGATACGAAGACCTCACGGGCACCGTCCCCTTCGACCCCGACCGCTCGCGCGAGCTCCTCGCGGAGGCCGGGGCCCAGAACCTCACGCTCGCGCTGACGATCCCCAACGTCTACCCCGGCTCGATCGCGACCTTCCTGGTGTCGGCGTTCGCCGACGTGGGAGTGACGCTGCAGGTCAAGCAGGTGGACTTCACCGCCTGGTTGCAGGACGTCTACACGAACAAGGACTACGACCTCAGCTTCGTGCGCCACGTCGAAGCCCGCGACTTCGGCAACTGGGCGGACCCCACGTATTACTTCGGGTACGACAACCCCGAGGTGCAGAGCCTGTACGCGCAGGCGCTCGCCACGACCGACGAGCAGCAGTCCGCCGACCTGCTCGCCGAGGCCGCGCGCATCGTCAGCGATCAGGATGCCGCCGACTGGCTGTTCCTCTCCACCCCGCTGACCGCGGTGGGCTCGAACGTGGCGAACTTCCCGAAGAACTCGCTCAACGTGCGCCTGCCCCTGGCGGGCGTGACGGTCTCGTCGGAGTGATCCGCTACGCGCTGACACGGCTGGGCCTGCTCGTGCTGGGCCTGGCCGTGGCCAGCGTGCTGATCTTCGTCTCGCTGCGCGTCCTCCCCGGCGACGTCGCGCAGCTCATCGCGGGCGGCGAAGCGACTCCCGAGCAGATCACCGCCGTGCGCGCGAGTCTCGGTCTCGACGCACCGCTGTGGGCGCAGTACGCGGACTGGATCGGCGGCGTGCCGCGCGGCGACCTGGGCACCTCCCTCATCACCGGCACCCCGGTGACGACGGAGCTGGCCGACAAGGCACGGGTGACCGTTCCCCTCGCGGCCCTGTCACTCACGGTGGCGCTGATCGTCGGCATCCCGTTCGGGGTGCTGTCGGCTCTCGGTCGCCGCCGTGCGGCCGGCACCGCGATGAGCGTCGTCGCGCAGGCGCTGGCCGCCGTCCCCGTGGTCTGGGCCGGTCTCATGCTCGTCGTGGTGTTCTCGGTGTGGCTGGGTTGGCTCCCGCCGCAGGGTTTCCCACGGGCCGGATGGAGCGACCCCGGCGCGGCGCTGCGCGCGCTGATCCTGCCCGCACTGACCATCGGCGTGATCGAGGGCGCGATGCTCCTGCGCTTCGTGCGCAGTGCCACGTTGCAGGCAGTCGGGCAGGACTACGTGCGCACGGCCGCCGCGAAGGGCTTGACGCGCACGCGCGCTCTCCTCAGCCACGGCCTGCCGAACGTGGGCCTCTCGGTCATCACCGTCCTCGGGCTCCAGATCGCCGGGATCATCGTGGGGGCCGTGGTCATCGAGCAGCTGTTCACCCTCCCCGGTATCGGCCGCATGCTCGTCGGCGATGTCGCCTCCCGCGATCTGCCCAAGGTGCAGGGGGAGCTGCTCGCGCTGACCGGAATCGTGCTCATCGTGGGCTTCCTCGTCGATCTCGTGCACCGGCTCCTCGACCCTCGCCAGCGGGAGGTCGCATGAAAACCGCGACGCGTCTGTGGAGTCTGGGCACCGGCCGGTTCGGCATCCTGATCGTCGCTCTCGTTGCGCTCACAGCCGTCGTCTCGCTGTTCTGGACCCCCTTCGACCCGGCGGCCGTCGACGCTCGCGCGCGCTGGAGCGCCCCCTCGTGGCCGCACGTGCTGGGCACCGACGACAGCGGCCGCGACATCGCCAGCCTGCTCATGGCGGGAGCGCGCACGACGCTCCTCGTCGCCGTCGGCGCCGGTGTGGTCGCGTCGGTCCTGGGCCTCACCCTCGCGGCGCTCGGATCGCTCACCGCCCGGTGGATACGCGAGAGCATCGCCGTTCTCGTCGACATCCTGATCGCCTTCCCCGTGCTCATCATCGCCATGATGATCTCGGCGGTGTGGGGCGGTTCGCTGGCGGTGGTGATCTGGGCCGTCGGCATCGGCTTCGGCGTCAACATCGCACGCGTCACGCGCCCGGAGCTGCGCCGCGTCCTGCACAGCGACTACGTCCTCGCCGGACGCGCCAGCGGCCTGACGACAGGGCAGAACCTCACCCGGCACCTTCTCCCCAACGTCGCACCGGTCTTCATCGTGCAGCTGTCATGGGGCATGGCGGTGGCGGTGCTGGCCGAGGCGGGGCTGTCGTACCTCGGCTTCGGCGCCCCGGTGACCCAGCCCTCGTGGGGCGTCCTGCTGAGCGACCTGCAGGGCTACATCGCCGTGCATCCGCTCACGGTTGTGTGGCCGGGCCTGGCGATCACCCTCACCGTTCTCGGACTCAACCTGCTCGGCGACGCGCTGCGGGAGGCGGCCGATCCGACGCTGTCCGAACGGTCCCCCTCCGCTCGCACGCACGTCCCGGGGGTGGTCGCATGAGCCTCGAGGTGACCGACCTGCGCGTCGAGATCGGCGGACGCCCCGCCGTCGACGGCATCTCGTTCTCCGTGCCCGACGGCGCGCGCGTCGGGCTCATCGGGGAATCCGGTTCGGGGAAGTCCCTCACGGCCCTCGCCATCCTCGGCCTTCTGCCCGACGGCGCGCGGGCGACCGGCAGCGTCCGATGGAACGGTCGCGAGATCCTCGGGCTCCCCGATCGGGAGCTCGCGCGCCTCCGAGGCGAGGACATCGGGATGGTGTTCCAGGAGCCACGCACGGCCTTGAATCCGATCCGCACGGTGGGCCGTCAGATCGGCGAGTCGGTGCGCATCCACGAGGGCGTCTCGCGCCGCGAGGCGATGCGCCGGGCCGTCGCCGAGGCCGAGCGCGTCGCGCTCCCCGACCCCGAGCGGATCGTCTCGCGCTACCCGCACCAGCTCTCGGGCGGGCAGCGTCAGCGCGTCGCGATCGCGATGGCCCTGGCGTGCCGTCCGCGCCTGCTCATCGCCGACGAGCCGACGACCGCCCTCGATGTGACCGTCCAGGCCGGCGTCCTCGCACTGCTTCGCGCTCTGGTCCAGGATGCCGGCATGTCCCTCGTCTTCATCACCCACGACCTCGCGGTGCTCGCGCAGGTGGCCACCCACGCGGTGGTGCTGGAGCACGGCCGGATCGTCGAGCAGGGCGAGGTCGCCGCGCTCCTGCGCGCGCCGTCGTCGCCGGTCACCCGGGCACTGCTGCGCGACGCGACGGCGACGCTCTGGCATCCCGAACGGACCGGGGATGCCGCGCCGGTCGACGACGCGCGCGACGCGGTGTCGGAGCGCACCACGCCGTCGGCGGGCGACGCCGCCCCCGGGAACCCGACCGAGGAGCGGATGTCGTGACCGAGACGCTCATCCGAGCGCGCGGGCTCTCCCGCGACTACCCGGCGCCCCGATCGAGGGGTTTCGGTCGAGCCGAGCGCACGCCGGCTCTCGCCGACGCCGATCTGTCGGTGCTCGCCGGCTCCGCGGTCGGCATCATCGGAGAGTCGGGCTCGGGCAAATCGACCCTCGTGCGCCTGCTGCTCGGCCTCGACGCGCCCTCCGCCGGCACGGTCGAGGTCGAGGGACGCACCGTGGACGCACGCGGCTCGGCGCGTTCTTTGCACTGGCTCCGCCGGGCGACCGGCGTCGTGTTCCAAGACCCGTACTCCTCGCTCGACCCGCGCATGAACGTGGGGCGCATCGTGGGGGAACCCCTGTGGGCGCTGGGCATCGAAGGCGACCGCCGGGCGCGTGTGCGCGAGGTGCTGGAGCAGGTCGGGCTCGAAGCGGGAATGGCCGCGCGCTTCCCGCACGAATTCTCGGGCGGGCAGCGCCAGCGCATCGCGCTGGCGCGGGCCATCGTGCACCGTCCGCGCATCCTCGTCGGCGATGAGCCCCTGTCGGCCCTGGATGTCACCGTGCGGGCGCAGATCCTGCGCCTGCTCGCCGGTCTCCGCGCCGACGACGGACTGACCCTCGTGCTCGTCTCGCACGACATCGGGGTGGTGCAGAACGTGTGCGACCAGGTCGTCGTCATGAAGGACGGCCGCATCGTGGAGCAGGGCCCCACCGAGAAGGTGCTGCTGCAGCCCCAGGCGGCCTACACGCGCCGCCTGCTGGCATCCATTCCGACGCTGCCGGGCTGAACGGGGATCTCTCGCGCCCGCCGCACGGTCCTCTTGCACATTTCAGGCGGTCCGCGACGGTCTGATGCGCTGTCGTGACACCGCGCCCGGTGCCGACGTCGGCCGAGCACCTGTCCTCCACTAGCCACCGAGAGACGAAGACCCCGCCGACGCCGAGGCTTCCTGGCCGGGAACGGACGATGGGTGGTCGGTATCCCGCTTGTGCTCGTGACCGTTGGTGGGGCCATCCGGTACAGCCGGCGGAGAGCGCGTCGAGAGGGAGACGAGGCGATTGCTCGGGCGGCGGAGTACGACGCAAACGAGCGTGGGCAGGCTGACGAACGAGCTGATGCGGAAGGTCCGGGACTCGCCGACGGAAAGTGCTGTGGTCGCGTGCGGTCTCCGGGAGCTGTACTCGGACGGGAGTGCGGTGCGGAACCGATCGGTTCCGCACCACGTCAAGGGCGCTGACCGTGACGCCGGCCGGAATCCTGAGTCAGTGGGAGACCTCCACGACGCGTGCGTAGACCGCGAGGAGGTTCGCCGGTGTCGCGTCGGTGGTGAGTGACCCGATCGCCCCTTGCGCGTCGAGCGAGGCGAGCCCGTGTGCGAGTGCCCAGCTGATCACCGTCAGCGCCGTCGGGTTCCCCTCCTCCGCCCCGCCAGTGGCCGCGATGAGCGCGCGCAGCGAAGCCTGTCGAGCGGCGATGAGGTCGGGGGCGGTTTCGTCGACCTCGTCCGGGCGGAACATCAGGTCGTAGAGGGCCGGGTTCCGCTGCGCGAACGCCACGTACCGCGTTCCGAGTTCCGCGAGAGCGGAAGTGTCCTCCGGCACAGGGGCGTCGAGCTCGGCTGCGAGCTGGGCAAATCCCTCGGCGGCGACGGCCGACAGCATGCCGGCCCGGTCGCCGAAGCTGTACGCGGGTGCTGCGTGCGACACTCCGGCACGGCGCGCCACCGCGCGCAGACTCACGCGCCCGCGACCGTGCTCATCCAGCTCTGCGCGCGCGGCGGCAACGAGTCGGGCGCGCAGATCGTCTCGAGAAGACTCCATGTGAGAATTCTCGGACGCGGGGTTGACACTGTCAAGTCAACGCGTGACGATGACTTGACACTGTCAATCAGATCGGAGTTCTCGTGACCTCTCTACCTCGCCCGACCACTCGACGCTCACTTTCGCGCTGGATCCACCTCGTCGCCGGCGCGCTCATCGGTACGTTCATCTACGCACCCGCGCACGTCGGCGAACCGCTCCGCTTGCTGCTGCAGACGGTCGTCATCCCCGCGATCGTGATCACCGGCATCTACCTGTGGAAACGGGCCGCCATCCACCGACGCCTGCGCGCCCTCCGCCGCCGCGCCCGCGATTGAGCGGAGGCCTTCGGGTTTCACTCCTGTGTCCACGCCCTGTGCGTCATCACTTCGAACTCGTGGATGAGCGAGACTTCGACACCCCCCTCGCGGCGTGCACCACTGGCATCCATCATCGCCTCGGCGACTGATCGCGATGCTGCACTCGATGTAAAACCAATCGGTGTCCCACCAGTCGCCAGAGTCACTTTCAGGCACTACAGCGCGTCTATCAGCCGATCGAGCGCGCGGTGTACCGAAGCGCGAGCGTCGGCGTTCTCGGGTGTTTCGATGAGCCAGAGAACGCCCTCGTTCATAGCCCCAGAGAGGAGGCGTGTGAGCGCGAGGGCGTCGCCGTCCGTAACCTCCTGCACGGCCTCCTGAAGCTCCTTCATCGACGTCGAAGCGTCGAGAGCGCGCCACGTCGACCAGCCCAAAACGGCAGGCCCCTCAACGAGCAAGATGCGCGCCGCGGCGTCACCAGTGATGGCGTCGACGAAGGCGTGACAGCCTGCCCGCAGAGCGGCGCGAGGATCCGCGGACTGCGTGCTGGCCCGCGCGACGATAGCGGCAGCCACTCTCTCGTGACCGGCTCGCACGACCGCTTGGAACAGGCCGAGCTTGTCTGAGAAGTGGTGGTGCACGGCTCCGCGGGTGACCCCCGCGGCCCCGGCGATCTGGCCCACCGACGCCCTCTGGTAACCCGCCTCCGCGAACGCATCAGTGGCGGCGCGGAGGATGGAGTCGGCTGTCAGAGCGGCATCAGCGGCGGAGGCACGGGGCACGACGTCTTCCTTTACGTACATACTGCATGTATGGTCTATACATACTCATTGTACGTAAAGGACGGATCGCCATGAAGAGCTTTTACCCGGTCGTTCAGGTTGAGAACCCCTCTGAGGTGGCGCAGGTATTCGTCGAGTGCTTCGGTTTCGAGGAGACTTTCGCGACCGATTGGTATATCAGCCTCCGCAACGGCGTTCACGAGCTCGCGGTCCTCGACGCCACACACGAGACCATCCCCGAGGGATTCCGCTCTGCGTGCCGTGGCGTCCTGCTCAACATTGAGGTGGACGACGCGAGCGCCCAGTTCTCTCGATTGCGCGTCTCCGGCCTCCCCGTCCGGCTTGCGCTTCGAGACGAGCCATTCGGTCAGCGACACTTCATCGTGGAAGTCCCGGGTGGCATCCTCGTCGACATCATCGAGGAGATCCCGCCTGCTGCGGAGTTCGCCGCAGCGTTCGCGTAGGCGGCCGCCCTCATATGCAACCGCATTGTGAGGAGGTTTCCGGCGCATTCGGTCCGAGATGGTGCGAAACCGATCGGGTTTGCCCCCACCCGCGGACGGACACATTGAGCCTCCGCCGGTCGAATGAGACCGTGGAGACATGGTCGGCCCTGGCGAAGAATCGAACCCGAGGAACTGGGGCGGTGGGATGAGCCCCGATTTCGATCTGGAAGCACAGTGCCGTGAGTCATTCTTCATTGGTCGGGACCTCGAAGATTCTCGCTTCATCGGCCACGTCGGCGGCGCGCCCCTCGAGAAAGAAGACATGGATCCTGCCCGTTTCATCCTGCGGTCGGCTCGCGTTTTGCACCACGACAAGCTCGCCGTCAAGGACGCTGCGGCACGAACAGGAACGGCCGGCCGCTTGAGGTGAGGGCCGGCCGGCCGTTCGAGAGGCGATCAGGCGGCGGGGGCTGCGCCGCCGGGGCCGCCGCCCATGCCGGTGGCGGCTTGCTGGGTGACGCTGTTGGCGTAGTCGTTGGTGGGGTCGCGGTAGATGGTGTGTACGTGTCCCCAGCCGGAGGTGGTGACGCCGTCGACGTCGGCGCCGGCGGAGCCCTGCTGGGCTTGGAAGGCGATGTAGACGTTGGGTCCGGAGATGGAGAAGTTGATGCCGTTTCCGGTGGTCATGTCGTAGACCGTTTCGCCCGACCAGGCGATGACGGTCGTGTCGAGGGTGGCCTCGATCTTCGCCAGGGCGTCGGCGGTGGTCTGCTCGTCGGCCATGCCCGCCCAGTTGGCGATGAGGTTCAGCAGCAGCTGCTTCTGCTCGTCGGTGAGGTCGGCGCCGGTCAGACCCGACCCTGTGGGGTAGTCGCAGGTGTCGCCGGGGGCGCACATGGTGACATCACCGGAGGTGAGGGTGGCCTGCTGCTCGGCGGTGAGGCTGTCGAAGAAGGCGAAGGCGTCGCTGTAGATGTATTGGAACGACTGGATCTCGGTGCCGGAGTCGTCGGTGAAGTCGGCCGGCTGCATGCCGAGGTGGGTGGGGGCGAAGGTGATGGCATCCGTGGAGCCGTCGAGGGTGGCGTTGATGCCGAGGTGGTGCCCACCGAACTGCACCTCGAACGCGGTGGTGTCGGAGGGGTCGCCGAAGAAGGCGATGTAGTACTGCCCCAGCACGTCGGCGTCGGTGGAGCTGGAGTACTCCGAGAGATAAGTGTCGCCGGCCATGATGTTGCTGACGGTCTCGTACGCCTCGTCGCTGAGCAGCGACTCGAGCACCTTCAGCGCGGCGGTCTTCTGCTCGTCGGTGAGGTCGGCGAGGTTCAGGCCCGCACGCTCGACGAACGTGATGGGGAAATTCGACCAGGACGTGGTCTTCGTCTCGTCGTCGTAGGCGTACAGCACCGCGTCGCGCTGCTCATCGCTGAGGGTCGCGAGGAACGCCTCGGCCGCGGCGGCGGTGTCGGCGATCGTCTCCGCCGTCGTGGTGGCCGACGTGCCGTCGCTATCGGTGGTCGTGGTCGTCGTTGCGGTGGCGGATGCCGAGGCGGAGACGGAGGTCGTCGGGGTCGCGGTGTTGGTGGCCTCGACGGTCGTCGCGCAGCCGGCGAGAGCCATCGACATGATGGCGATGCCGGCGCCGAGGGTGACGACCGGGTTGGCGCGCTTGCGACCGGCAGCGGAATCGGTGTTGCGGCGGAACAGGGAGACAGGGTTGAGGAGGTGCATGCCGACCATGGTCACCGCAACGCCCAAACCCAGCCCTCACCACATCTTGGCGCTTCCTATGAAGGCTGCGGGCGCCTCGTCGGAGCCCGATCGGTCCGTCCCGTGCGGGCTCAGCGGGTACGAAACCGATCGGTTTCACCCCACCCGACGCTGCTCCACGGGGGTTCCATCGAGCAGCGAACCGGCTCGTCGCCCGAGGACGCAGTCGGTCTTGCCCGCGAGCACCGTCTCGACGAACTGCACGACGGTGATCACGCGAGCCGACAGTCTCGGAGAACCTCTCCCCCGCCCGCCCGGATGGGAATCCGCCCCCAGGACGAGATCAAGGGATGCCGCGATGTCGGAGGTGCGCGCTAGCGTCGGGCCCATGATCGCCGGCATCGTTCCCCCGTTCCTGCTCGACCGTCTCGCGCAGACCGATGACCCCCGTCTCGCACGGGCGGCAGCGGCCGCCCGGAAGACGCTGGCCGTACCGCGTCCTCCCCGACCGACGCGCACGCGACTGCGCCTTTCCATCGACGGCGACGCCCTCGTCGCCGAGGCCGTCCCCGCCCCCGACCGCATCATCTCCGACGCCGGCAACACCGAGAACCTGCCCGGGCGGCGTGTGCGCAGCGAAGACGACCCGCCCAGCGGCGATTCCGCCGTCGACGAGGCGTACGACGGGCTGGGGGCCACGTACGACTTCTTCTGGGACGCCTTCGCGCGCGACGGGATCGACGCCGCGGGCGGCTCGCTGCTGGCCACGGTCCATTTCGGCGACGACTACGACAACGCGTTCTGGAACGGCGAGCGCATGGTCTTCGGCGACGGGGACGGCGAGGTGTTCGTCGGGTTCACCCGCTCCCTCAGCGTCATCGCGCACGAACTCGGCCACGGGGTGACCGAGGCCGCCGGCGGGCTGGAGTACCAGGGTCAGTCCGGCGCGCTGAACGAGTCGTTGTCCGACGTGTTCGGCGCGCTGGCGGAGCAGCATCACCTCGGGCAGACGGCCGATGAGGCGACGTGGCTCATCGGGGAGGGCATCTTCGCCCCCGATGTGCAGGGCGAGGCCCTCAGGTCGATGAAGGCGCCCGGCACGGCTTACGACGACGACGTGCTCGGCCGAGACCCTCAGCCGGGTCACATGCGCGACTACGTCGAGACGGAAGACGACAACGGCGGCGTGCACATCAACTCCGGCATCCCCAATCGCGCGTTCTACCTCGTCGCTGTCGCTCTCGGCGGAAACGCGTGGGAACGAGCGGGGCTCATCTGGTACCGCACCCTGACGGCGGGCACGCTCTCCCCCACCTCCGACTTCACGGCGTTCGCCGCCGCCACCCTCGCCGCGGCCGCCGCGGAGTACGGTGAGGAGTCGGAGGAGGTCGCCGCCGTCCGCGCCGCATGGGCCGGAGTCGGCGTCGTGGAGGATGCCGCAGCCTGAAGCCGACGACGCGGAGCGTCTCGCGATCATCGTGGTGCGCTCGGGCGGCCTTGCCGGTCTGTCGAAGCAATGGCGGGCTGAGGCCGACGCGGATCACGCCTCGCGGTGGCGCGAACTCGTCGAACAATGTCCCTGGGACGCCGCATCGTCACCGGCCCCGGGCGCCGACCGATACCAGTGGCGCATCGAGGTGCACCGAGGCGGAGCCCCCGTGCATCAGGCGCGTTTGGCCGACGGGCAAGTCCAGGGGCCGTGGCGCACGCTCGTCGACGAGGTCCGACAGGCCGCCCCGCCCGCGCGCGCTGCGCGCTGATCGAACGACGACAGGCGAAGGCCGGCCTGTACGCGACGGGGCCGCTCGACCGGTCTATCCGCCCTGGACACCGTCACGCCGGCTCCCGCACCGCACACGGGGCGGCGGCGCCCACGGAATCCGGCGCGTTTTTCGTCAGCCGAACAGTTTCCGCCGCTTCTTCTTCGACGGAATGCTCTTCTGCAGATAGACCACGCCCAGCCACCGGCCGAACTTGAAGCCCACACGCCCCATGCGACCGACCTCGGTGAAACCGAGCTTCTCGTGCAGCGCGATCGATGCGTCCGCGCCCTTGTCGCTGATCGCGGCCACCATCTCCCGGATCCCGAGCTCCTGACACGCATCGATGAGCGCCTCCAGCAAAGCCCGCCCGAGGCCCTTCCCGGCCGCGGCCTGGCCGAGGTAGATGGAGTTCTCGACGGTGTAGCGATACGCCGACTTGGACTGCCACGGCTGCACCAGGGCGTAGCCGAGGATCTGCCCGCTGGGCGACTGCGCCACCAGGAACGGCAGCTTCAACTTCTGCAGTGTGGCGAACTTGTCCCGCCATTTGGTGAGGGACCAGGCCTTCTCGTCGAAGGTGACGACGGAGTTGCGCACGTAGTAGTTGTAGATCTCCCGGATGTCGGGGATGTCGGCCTCGGTCGCCGGGCGGATCTCATACGAGAACGGGCGCTCGGGCTCGGGTGCGCGACGCAGGTGGGCCGGGGCTCGCCGACGGCTCTTCTCGTACTCCTCTTCCAGCACCTCGCCACTCTACGGGCGGGCGGTTTCCATCACATGTCGCCGGACCGCCGGCCCGATTCCCGGCCGCTTCGCGCGACGGCGCCGCCGCGCATGCACCCGTTGGCGCGTGCGCCCCGGCCGCGGTGTCCGGCGCCGGACCGACGGCAGGCGACGCCGGGCTCGGGCGAAGAGTCGGCGACGGGTGGCCCGGGCTCGGGCGCGGGTCGCAGGGCGGAGATCGCATGGCGCATGGCGGAGGTCGCCGGGCTCCCGACTCGGCGTCAGGCGGGCAGTCGCCAGTCGACTGCGGCTGCGCCCTGCTCCTCGAGCAGGGCGTTGACGCGCGAGAACGGCCTCGACCCGAAGAACCCGCGGCTCGCCGACAGCGGGGAGGGGTGCGGCGACGAGACGACGGCCGTCGCCCCTAGCAGCGGCGTGAGGTTCATGGCATCCCGCCCCCACAACACCGCCACCAGCGGCTCGTCCCGGGCCACCAGGCACCGGATGGCGTGCTCGGTGACGCGCTCCCATCCCCAGCCGCGGTGGGATGCCGGGGCGCCCGGTGCCACCGTGAGCACCCTGTTCAGCAGCATGACGCCCTGCGTCGCCCACGCGGAGAGATCGCCGTGCGCGGCGGGGGCGATGCCGAGGTCGTCGGAAAGCTCCCGGTAGATGTTCGCCAGGCTTCGCGGCACCGGTCGCACGTGCGGGTCGACCGCGAACGACAGGCCGATCGGATGGCCCGGCGTCGGATAGGGGTCCTGCCCGACGATGAGGACCCGCACCGCGGCCAGCGGGGTCCGGAAGGCGCGCAGGACGAGTTCTCCGGCGGGGAGGTACGGCGTGCCCTCCTGACGCAGGCGAGCGCCGATCGCGGCGATGTCATCGGCGACAGGCGCCAACGGCTCCACCCAGCTGGCGTCGATCAGCCCGGCGTCCGCGAGTTCGGCGAGCGACTTCGCCGTCACGCCGCGTCTTCTTCGGCCACCGACCCCTGGTGCGACCACGGGAACTCGATCCAGAGCGTGGTGTCCTTCCACGAGTAGTCGGGCGTGATGACGGTGGTGGGTTTCGTGTAGATCACGGCGGACCGCGCTTCGGCTCCGTGCCGGTCGAGCAGCTTGACGGCCAGATCGAGCGTGCGACCGCTGTCGGCGACGTCATCGACGAGGAGCACGCGGCGTCCCTCGAGATAGGACAGATCGAGCGCGGGCGGCAGCACCTCCGGGGCGTCCAGGACGGTCCCCACACCGGTGTAGAACTCCACGTTGAGCGCGCCGCAGTTCTTCACGCCGAGACCGTACGCGATGGCCCCGCCCGGCAGCAGCCCACCCCGGGCGATCGCGACGACCACCTCGGGGTGGAACCCGTCGGCGACGATCGCCCGCGAGATGTCGCGCGTCGCGACTCCGAAATCGTCCCAGCTCAACCGCTCGCGCTCGTCCGTCACACCGGATCCTCTCCTCGACTGCTCTCACCCTAGGGCGTTCGCCCGCCGCCGCGACGCCGCGCACCCCGGCGCGCGGCACGTGTCCGCACCGGCTCCCACCGGTCCGCGCGGGCGGGCTCAGCGGGTCGTGAGCGGACCGCGCGCCAGCAGGTGCTGGGCGGACTGGGCGACGGGCCGCACCGTCACCAGATCGAGGTTGACGTGCCCGGGCGCATCCAGCGCGTAGGCGATGACATCGGCCACGTCGTCGGCCACGAGCGGCGCCTCGACGCCTTCGTACAGCTTGTCGGCGGCATCCTGGTCTCCGCCCAGACGGTTGAGCGTGAACTCCTCGGTGCGCACCATGCCCGGGGCGATCTCGATGACGCGCAGCGGTTCACCGTTGAGCTCTTGGCGCAGAGCTCGCACGAGCATCGTCTCCCCCGCCTTCGCCGCGTTGTAACCGCCGCCGCCGGGGTACGCCACCTGCGCGGCCGTCGACGTGACGAAGAGCAGGTCGGCGTGACCCGCTGCGGCCGCGGCACGACGAAGGCCCGGGAGCAGGGATGCCACCAGCCGCTGAGCCGAGAGCACGTTGGCCTCGAACATCCACCGCCAATCCTGCGGATCGCCGTCCTCGACGCGGTCGCTGCCGCGCGCGCCACCGGCCACGTGCACCAGCGCGTCGACGCCGCCGGTCTGCTCGAGCCACGCGGCCAGCGCCGCGACGGCCTCGCCGTCGGTCAGATCGGCGGCGTGGGCCACCACGCCCGTCTCGGCCTCGAGCGCTTCCAGTCGCTCGGCGCGACGGGCGACGCCGACCACGTCCCACCCGCGGGCGCGGAGCGTGCGCGCCGTCGCCTCTCCGATACCCGAACTGGCCCCGGTCACCACTGCGCGTCGCGTCATGGCATCCACGGTACTGCGCCCTCCCCCCACCGCGAGCCCCCGCAACCCGGTCCTCGCACCCCTGTCCGGGAGCGGCCTCGCCCGGGGTATTACGGCAGGTGTCCGGGGCGCTTGTCGGTGTCGGAGGGGGTGTCTACGCTCGCAGAAGGCCGCGGCGTCCGTCCGGCCACCCGAATCCGAGGAGCAGCCATGTCGGCATCCGAGAACTGGCGTTTCGAAACCAAGCAGATCCACACCGGCGCGCAGCCCGATCCGGTGACCAAGGCTCGTGCCACGCCGATCTATCAGACCACTTCGTACGTGTTCGACAACGCCGACCACGCCGCGAACCTCTTCGCGCTGGCCGAGTTCGGCAACATCTACACGCGCATCCAGAACCCCACGCAGGACGTCGTCGAGCAGCGCGTCGCGGGCCTCGAGGGCGGCACCGGCGCCCTCCTCGTCGCCAGCGGTCAGGCCGCCGAGACGTTCGCGGTGCTCAACATCGCGCAGGCGGGCGATCACATCGTGTCGTCGAGCTCGATCTACGGCGGCACCTACAACCTCTTCAAGTACACCCTCGCCAAGCTGGGCATCGAGACGACGTTCGTCGAGAACCAGGACGACCCGGCGGAGTGGCGTGCCGCGGTCCGCCCGAACACCAAGCTGTTCTTCGCCGAGACCATCGGCAACCCCAAGATCAACGTGCTGGACATCCGCTCCGTCGCCGATGTGGCGCACGAGGCCGGCGTCCCGCTCATCGTCGACAACACGATCGCCACGCCCTACCTCATCCGTCCGTTCGAGCACGGCGCCGACATCATCGTGCACTCCGCGACCAAGTTCCTCGGCGGGCACGGCACCACCATCGGCGGCGTCATCGTCGACGGCGGCACCTTCGCGTGGTCGGAGCACTCCGACCGCTTCCCGGGCCTCACCACGCCCGACCCCTCCTACCACGGTGCCGTCTACACGCAGGCGGTCGGCGACGGCCTCGCGTACATCATCAAGGCCCGCGTCCAGCTGCTGCGCGACCTCGGCGCCTCGATCGCCCCGCAGAGCGCGTGGCAGCTGATCCAGGGCATCGAGACGCTGTCGCTGCGCATCGAACGTCACGTGCAGAACGCGCAGGAGATCGCGGAGTGGCTCGAGTCGCACCCCGATGTCGCGAGCGTGAACTACTCGGGCCTGCCGACCTCGCCCTGGTACGCCGCCGCCAACAACTACGCCCCCAAGGGCGTCGGCGCGGTGCTGTCGTTCGAGCTGAAGGGCGGAGTCGAGGCGGGCCGCGAGTTCGTGAACTCCCTGACGCTGTTCAGCCACCTCGCCAACATCGGCGACGTGCGTTCGCTCGTCATCCACCCCGCGTCCACGACGCATTCGCAGCTCACGCCCGAACAGCAGCTGACCGCGGGCGTGACGCCCGGGCTGGTGCGCCTGTCGGTGGGTCTCGAGAACATCATCGATCTCAAGGCCGATCTCGATCAGGCCCTCGCCGCCGCGCGTCGCCTCTCGGAGGCCTCGCGCGTCTGAGCCTGTTCGAGAACGCCCCGACCCTCGCGGGGGTCGGGGCGTTTCGCGTGCGCGGCGCCGCCCTCTGGCGACGAGCCGCGCCGCGGGGCCACCTCCCGTCGGGGGGAGACGCGGCCACCGCACAGCGGCCGCCGACCGCTCATCACGCCCGTGACGAGCGGAGGGTCAGGGATGAACGGAGGACGAAGACCGCATCGGCATCCTCCCCCCGCCCCTCGTCGTCCCCTCATCACGGCCAACGAGGTTGCGGGTCCGGACGGCCTCCGCCGCCCCTCGTCCTCCTGCCATCACGGCGATGAGGGGCACCGAACCGAGACGCGGATGAGCGATGCCCTGTTAGATCTTCTGCCGCGGCCGGAGGCTCCCCAGGCCGCCGTCCACTCCGATGACCTGGCCCGTCAGCCACGCGTTCTCCGGGGCGAGCAGGAACTCGACGGCGCGGGCGACGTCGTCCGGCTCCCCCAGACGACCGAGCGGGTGCATGGCCTCCGAGACCTTCCGCGACATGTCGGTCGAGGTGAGCTTCTCGGTGAGGCGCGTCTGCACGAGGCCGGGGGCCACGGCGTTCACCCGCAGCCCGTGGGCGGCGTAGCTGGCGGCGGCCGAGAGCGTCAGACCGATGACGCCGGCCTTGGCCGCGGCGATGCCATCGTGGTTGGGCAGGCCCGCCAGCGCCGCCGCCGACGACACGAGCACCACCGCCCCGCCGTTTCGCAGGTGCGACCCCGCCGCCCGCACCACCGCGAACGCCGTGGTCAGCGAAGCCGCGATCAGCCCGTCGTACTGTTCGCGGGAGGTGAGGTGCGCGGGCTTGAGCAGCATCGACCCGGCGAACACCGCAATGCCCTCCACCTCCCCCGCCTCGGCGACGACACGGTCCACGGCGTCGAAGTCCGTGGCATCCAGGAGGAAATCGGGCTCGATGACGGTGGAGTCCCGAGCCGTCGTGAGGACGCGGTGACCCGCGTCGCGCAGTCGTGTCGCCGTCGCCCCGCCGATGTCGCTCGAGGCCGCGATGAGGAGGTAGTTCGCCATAGCGGGATTCTGATCGATCGGTGCGGCGCGAGCGGGGGCTGGACAAGCACGTAACAGTCCGGTCGGCCCGCGCCGCACCCGGGAGAATGGATGCCATGGACTGGCAGATCTCCGAAGACACGGTGCCCTCGGCCCCGGTGACGGAGGCCGACGCGCGGTTCCTCCTCGGCCGCCCCCCGGCGACCGGCGCGTGGCGCGACGGCGACCCCGCGGGCGAGCGCCAGTTCGCCTCGTTCGGTTCCTTCCGGACCGAGAATGCCGAGTCCCTCCCGCTCGTGCGCCTCGCCTACGAGACGTGGGGCGAGCTCTCCCCCGCGCGCGACAACGCCGTGCTGGTGCTCCACGCCCTCACCGGTGACAGTCACGTGCGCGGGGCGGCCGGACCCGGGCACTCCACCGCCGGATGGTGGAGCGACCTGGTCGGGCCCGGAGCCGCGATCGACACCGACCGGTGGTTCGTCGTGGCCCCCAACATGCTGGGCGGATGCCAGGGCTCGACGGGACCGGCGAGCATCGCGCCCGACGGGTACGAGTGGGCGTCGCGTTTTCCGTATCTCACGATCCGCGACCAGGTCGCCGCGCAGGCGCTGCTCGCGGACGCGCTCGGCGTCGAGCGGTGGTACGCCGTGGTCGGCGGGTCGATGGGCGGCATGCACGCGATCGAATGGGCCGCGGGTCTGCCGGACCGCGTCGCGCGCGCGGCGATCCTGTCGGCGCCTCCGATCACGACGGCCGACCAGATCGCCCTCAACTCGGTGCAGCTCGACACCGTGCGCATGGACCCGCGCTTCGCGGGCGGGGAGTACTACGACGCCGGCGACGGCGACGGCCCGCACCGCGGTCTCGCGCTCGCGCGCCGCATGGCGCTGTTGAACTACCGCAGCCCCACCGAGCTCAACCAGCGGTTCCAACGGTCATGGCAATCAGGTGTGAGCCCCCTCGGCCGAGGCGGTCGGTTCGCCGTCGAGAGCTATCTCGACTTCCACGGCAACAAGTTCACCCGCCGGTTCGACGCGAACAGCTACCTCACCCTGGTCGAGGCGATGAATTCGCACGACGTGGGCCGCGGCCGCGACGGCGTCGAGGACGCCCTCGCCCGGGTCACCGCCACGACTCTGGTGCTCGGTATCGACAGCGACCGACTCTTCCCCATCGACGGCCAGCACCGGATCGCGCGCGGCATCCCGCATACGCTCGACGGTGACGAGGCGGTCGTGCTGACGAGCGACTTCGGGCACGACGGCTTCCTCATCGAGACCGCCGCCGTCGCCGCCCACCTGCGCCGGCTGCTCGCGACCTGACGATCGCGACTGCGGCGCCTGCCGGCATCCGCAGCGGTCGCACTCCCCGCGACCGTCGCCCGCGTCAGCCCTGCGTCGGGATGGAACCGGTGATCGCGGTCTGCGCGGCCTCGGCAGCCGGCATCCGGTGCCCGGGGTGACGACCACTGCGATCCTCGACGCGGTACGAGGCGACGGCGACGACGAGGCCGCCCAGGGCGAGCACCGCACCGACCCAGGCGGGGGCGACGAGTCCGAGCCCCGCGGCGATCGCGAGACCGCCGAGGAAGGCGCCGAGGCTGTTGCCGATGTTCAGCGCGGAGTGGTTGAGCGCGGCGCCGATCGACTGGTTGTCTTCGGCCACGTCCATGAGGCGCGTCTGGATGGCGGGGCTGAGTGCCGCGCCGCAGAAGGCCACGAGGAACGCGAAGAGGACGAGGCTCACGATCCAGCCCGCGGTCAGGGCGAGACCGACGGATGCCGCGGCGAGAGCGAGGAGACCGACGGAGAGCCAGAAGCGGAGGTCTTTGTCGGCGAGGGCACCCCCGACCACGTTGCCGACGGTCATGCCGATGCCGACGAGCACGAGGACGAGCGAGACCGTCCATTCGGGCTGCCCGGCGACGTCGGTGACCATGGGCGCGATGTAGCTGTACATCGCGAAGAACCCGCCGAAGCCGATCGCCCCGATGCCCAGCGCGAACCAGACCTGTGCGATGCGGAACACGCGCAGCTCGTCTCGGAGCCGTCGCCCGGGCGAGCCGGGGTGCTTCGGGACGAAGAGGGCGATGCAGATCGTCGCGAGCAGGAAGATGCCGGTGACGACGGCGAACGCCGCGCGCCAACCGACCTGCTGGCCCAACAGGGTGCCGAGCGGCACGCCCACGACGTTGGCGATGGTGAGGCCCGTGAGCACGAACGCGACGCCCTTCGCCCGATTGCCGGGGCCGAGCGCGTCGGCGGCGACGAGGGCACCGATACCGAAATAGGCGCCGTGCGGGAGCCCTGCCAGGAACCGGGATGCCGCGACGAGCTCGAATGTCGGGGCGATGACCGTCAGCAGGGTGAAGAACGCCAGCGCCGCGGCCAGCACGACCATCACCCGGTGGCGCGGGAAACGCGCGACCGACCCTGCGATCGTGGGGGCGCCGACGACGACACCGAGCGCGTAGAGGGAGATGAGCCAGCCCGCTTGCGCGATGGCGTCATCCGGCGACGAGGCCCAGGCACCGGGAACGAGCTCACGAGCGATGTTGGGCAACAGCCCCATCACCACGAACTCGGTCATACCGATGCCGAAACTGCCGATGGCGAGAGAAAGGAGCGCCCGCATCGCCGCGCCTCTCGAGGTCGTCGAGGAGGTCACATCACGATCGTAGCGGGGATGTCGACCGCGGTCGAATCGTTTCGACGTCATGCTCCGCCGGCCCCAGACGCGGACCGCCCGAACGGCACCCATCCTCCCCAAGACGGCTGTGGACGACCTTCTCCCCCGACCGCACCTTTCTGCACTTTTCACCCGCCCCGCACGTGGCAATCTCGGACCCCTCGCCGCACAATGAAGGGATGCCGGAGATGACGGAACCACAGGTCTGGGTGCTGATCGGCACGTTCGCCGCCGCCATCCTCGGAGGGATGACCTTCAGCACGAACCTCATCATGGGTTCGCTCACGAAAGTCATCACGGCGAACACGGATCGTCTGGAGGCGCGGATCGACGCGCTGCGTTTCGAGACGGTGGCCGAGACACGAATCACTCGCGTGGAGCTCACCACGAGGATCGACAGCGTCGAGGCCGGGCTCACCGCCAAAATCGACAGCGTCGAAGCCGGACTCAACGCCAAGATCGACAGCGTCGAAGCCGGACTCACCGCCAAAATCGACAGCGTCGAAGCCGGACTCAACGCCAAAATCGACAGCGTCGAAGCCGGACTCACCGCCAAAATCGACAGCGTCGAAGCCGGACTCAACGCCAAAATCGACAGCGTCGAAGCCGGACTCACCGCCAAAATCGACAGCGTCGAAGCCGAACTGAAGTCGATGATCGGGACCACCGAGAGTCGCCTCCGTGGCGACCTGGCCCGCATCGACGCCGACGTCACGGCTGTCACCAAGCGCATCTGGAACGACCCGCCCGCAGTGTGAGGGGAGCACGGTGCCTCGAGGCGGCTCCCGAGGCGCAGGCGAAGCGATCCCGAGGCGACAGCCCGGCTGGAACGACGGTCGGCCTGGCCGACCGGATGGAGCCGGCCGGGTTTCAGTCGCTGCGACGCTCCAACGCCTGCTCCAGGCGGTCGACCTTGCCCTCGATCTCGCCCGTGCGGCCGGGCCGGATGTCGGCCTTGAGAACGAGCGACACGCGCGAGCCGTAGGGCAGAACGGCTTCCGTCGCAGCCTTGACGACGGCGAACACCTCGTCCCACTCCCCCTCGATCTCCGTGAACATCGACGTCGTCCGGTGCGGCAGACCGGACGAGCGAACGACGGCGACGGCCGCGGCGACCGCGTCGTGCACCGACCCGTCAGGGCTCTCCGCGGAGGCGGAACCGATGCCGGAAGGAGCGACGGAGAAGGCGATGAGCATGTTTCGAGGATACGGGGCCGCCACGCGCTCGGTCCGGTGAATCGCGTACCGATGAGTCGCGGCACGGGCCCTCCGCACCGGCGACCGGCCGACACCCGGAGCTCAGCGCCCCGCGGGCACGCGCGGCACGGGCCCTCCGCGCCGGCGACCGGCCGCCACCCGGAGCTCACCTCCCGGCGGGCACGCGCGGCACGGGCCCTCCGCGCTGCTGACCGCCCGACACCCGGGGCTCAGCGCCCGGCGGGCACGCGCGGCGGCACCGGCCGCCGCCCGGTGACGATCTCGCGCAGGCCCGCGGGCGGGCGTACGCGTCCGACGGGGGCCTTCACGACCCGCAGGATCGCCCACACCAGCAGGACCAGCGCGAGAGCGTTGCGCAGCTCGAGCACGACCACGGGGAAGGGATTGGGATGCGTCGCCATCAGACCGTCGTACAGCAGCGGGTACATCCACTGCGTGAGCCCGGCGATCACCAGCGTCATGCCCGCGAACGCGTACCAGCGACGACGGTCGAGCATGAGGCCCAGAGCGACCGGTGCGAACAGCCACACGTAGTACTGTGGCGAGCCCACTTTGTTGAGGGCGATGAACGCGGTCACGAGCGCCAGCGAGAGCGGCGGGAAGAGGGCGAGGAACGTGGCCCCGTGGCGCAGCTTCCACACGCCCACGCCGGCTACGCCCGCCATGACGATCAGCATGAGGGGCGTCATCGCCGCGATCAGCGGCTCCGCACCCGGTCCCGTCACCTGGAACGTGAGCACGTCAGCGTCGTAATAGACCTGGCTCCCCGGCACGTAGAACGCAGCGAGGAACATGTAGAGGCCCCCGACGGGCGCCTCCATCTGGATCCCGCGCGAGGTCTGGTCGCCGACGAAACCGAAGACGAACCCGGCGCCGCCCAGGGCCACGACGGGGATGATGGTGGCGAGCGACACGGCCACCGCGCCCCAGACCAGCGCGAGACGACGACGGATCACCACGAGCCCGGCGGCGAGGATCGCCGCCGGCCACACCTTCATCCACACCGCGATCGACAGCAGAAGGGATGCCACGAGGGGTCGCCGGAGCATCCAGATGCCGCCGAGGAGGGCGAGGGGCACGGTGATCCCGTCGATGCGGTAGATGCCGACCGGACCGATCAGGAGGATCGCCGCGAGCCAGAACCAGGCTGCGACGACGCGTCCGCGCGAGCGCGCGTCGCCCACGAGGACGAGGAAGGCGACGAGGTTGCACAACGACACCGTCAGGGCCCACGCGGGGGTGTAGCCGATCGCCCAGGCGAACACCCACGCGAAGGTCATCGGCAGGAACGCGAGCTGCGGGTAGATCCACTTCTCGGTGATGCCGGGCCACTGCCAGGTGTCGCTCCGCGTGCACGAGGTCACGTCCACGCCGCCGAAGAGGGCGCAGCGCGACCACGGTTCGTAGACCAGGTACACGTCGCCCATGGGTTCATTGGGCTGCTGGTAGCCCAGAACGGCCACCACGACGTGCACGGCGACGAACGCGATCAACAGGGGGATGACACGCCTCAGCACCGGGTAATCCTAAGCGGGCGTCGCTGGACGCCTCCCCCGCGCTTCGGCCGACTCCCGCATCCTGACGGGCACGGCGGGGTCGAACGTTATGCGATCGAGTCCCCGAGGAGGGCGGCGATCACGCCGGGCAGCGCTTCGGCGACGTCGAGCGCGACGATCGGCCCCCCGCCCGACCCGCGGGACAGGGAGGCCACGGAACCGGCGCGCCCGTGCACCCATGCCGCGGTCGCCGCGCACGCGGCCAGGTCCTCCACCCCGGCGCGTCCAGCGGCCACGGCGCCGGCGACGATCGCCCCGAGCACTCCGCCCAGCACGTCGCCGGTTCCGGCCGTTGCCAGCCACGACGTCCCCGAACGGACGCGACGGCTGCTCCCGCCCGCCGCCGCCACGATGGTCACCGCCCCCTTCGACAGCACCACGCCGCCGAGAGCCTCCGCCGTCTCGACGGCGAGACGTTCCCTGACGTCGAGGTCCCGAGCCTCCTCCGTCGCGAGACCCAGCGCCTCTCGGAGCCGGGTCAGCTCACGCGCGTGCGGGGTGACGATCATCGGCGCCGACGCCCCCGGCACGAGGTCCAGTGCCCCCGCGTCGACCACGACCGGCAGGTCCCCGCTCAGGATGCCGCGAAGAGCGGCCGTCTCGGAGGCGTCGCGCTCGGCGGCATCCGTTCCCGAGCCGATCACCCACGCTTGCACACGCCCGTCCGCCGTGACCGTCTCGGGGCGACGCTGCAGCACGAGATCCTGCGCACGCGAGGGTCCGAGGTAGCGGACCATCCCGGTACCCGTGCGCCATGCCGCCTCGACGCCGAGCACGGCGGCGCCGGGGTAGCGTTCGGACCCGGTGCGCAGTCCCACGACGCCGCGGGAATACTTGTCGTCGTCCGCCGTTGGCCTCCGGAAGGTGCCGGCGGCATCCCGCCCGCTCCAGTCTCTCGCCGTCATGGCGACACCCTAGAACGCGAAGGTCCCCCGTGAGCGCCCTCTTCACACCCCTGTCCATCCGCGGTATCGAGATGCGCAATCGCCTGTGGGTCTCGCCGATGTGCCAGTACAGCGCCGTCGACGGCGTCCCGAACGATTGGCATCACGTGCACCTCGCCCAGTTCGCGGCGGGCGGCGCGGGACTCGTGATCGCCGAAGCGAGTGCGGTCTCACCCGAGGGCCGGATCTCGCCCGATGACGCGGGAGTGTGGAACGACGCCCAGGCGGCGGCGTGGGCACCGATCGTCGCCGCGGTCCGCGCCCGAGGCGCGGTCGCCGGCGTGCAGCTCAGTCACGCCGGGCGGAAAGCCTCGACCTCCTCGCCCCTCACCGGCGAGCGCGGATCGGTCTCCGTCGACGCGGGCGGGTGGGCCACCGTCGCCCCGTCGGCATCCGCCTACGCCTCCTACGCCGAGCCTGTCGCGCTGGATGCCGCCGGCATCGAGAAGGTCGTGGCCGACTTCGCGGATGCCGCCCGCCGAGCCGCCGACGCCGGGTTCGAGGTCGTCGAGGTGCACGCGGCGCACGGCTACCTGCTGCACCAGTTCCTCTCCCCGCTCACGAACCACCGCGACGATGAGTACGGCGGTTCTCTCGAGAACCGTGTGCGCCTGCTCTCCCGGGTCGTCGCGGCGGTGCGCGCCGCCGCCCCGGACGCGGCGGTCTTCGTCCGCTTCTCCGCCACCGACGCCGCCGACGGCGGCTGGGACGTGGCCGACACGGTCGCCGCGGCGCGCATCGCCGCCGAGGCCGGCGCCGATCTGATCGACGTCTCCAGCGCCGGCCTCGTGCCGGAGCAGCACGTGGTGCCGGGCCCCGGCTATCAGGTGGGTTACGCCGCCGAGGTCCGCCGCGAGACCGGCCTGCTCGTCAGCGCCGTCGGCATGATCGACGACCCGGCCCTCGCGGAACAGATCGTCGCCGACGGCCGCGCCGACGCGGTCATGTCGGCGCGCGAGTGGTTGCGGGATCCGCACTACGCGCTGCGTGCCGCCGTCGCGCTGGGCGCTCCCGTGCCCGCCCCTGCGCAGTACCTTCGCGCGTACTGACCCTCTGCCCCGGCAGCGAACGTCCCGTCCGGCTGAGACTCGGCCGACACCGGATGCCGCGGGGCTCCGGCCCGCGGCCGACACCGGATGCCGCGGGGCTCCGGCCCGCGGCATCCGGTGTCCGTCGCCGGCGTCGAGGACGATCAGATGAAACGGCGTCGCTCGGTGGCGTCCTGCACCTCGCCCACGAGCTCTTCGATGACGTCCTCCAGGAACAGCACGGCCTGCACGTCGCCCTGCTCGTCGCGCACCTGGGCGAGGTGCCGACCGGAGCGGCGCATGAGCGCGAGGGCGTCCTCGAGGTCGGTCGACTCGAGCACCGACACCATGTGGTGCACGCGCTTGCCCGGGATGGGCCGGAGCATGACGGCATCCGATCCTTCTGCCGCCCGGAGCACGTCCTTGAGGTGGACGTACCCCGTGGGGTTGCCCGCCGCGTCGACGATCACGTAGCGCGAGTAGCCGTGCTGAGCGACGGCCCGCTCGATCTCGGCCGGGGTGGTGGTCTCGGGGAGGGTGACCAGCTGGCCCATCGGCACGGCGATGTCCGCCGCCTTCTTCTCGGTGAACTCCACCACCGCCGTGACCGTCCCGGAGGTGTCGTCGAGCACGCCCTCGCGGCGCGACTGGGTGACGATGGTCGCGACCTCGTCGAGGGTGTAGGTCGAGGCGGCCTCGTCCTTCGGCTCGACGCGGAACAGGCGCAGCACATGGTTGGCCGTCCAGTTGAGGGCGACGATGACGGGGTGGAACGCCTTCGACACCGCCACCAACGGCGGGGCGAGCATGAGCACCGCGCGATCCGGCAGCGAGAACGCGAGGTTCTTCGGCACCATCTCGCCGAACACCACGTGCAGGTACGACACGATCAGCAGCGCGACGATGAACGAGGCGATGTCGACGGCGGCCTCGGGGATCCCGGTGAGCCCGAGGGGCCCCGCCAGCAGGTGGTGGATCGCCGGCTCCGACACGTTCAAGATCAGCAGCGAGCAGATCGTGATGCCGAGCTGGCAGGTCGCCAGCATGAGAGTGGCGTGCTCCATGGCGTACAGCGCCGTCTTCGCCGCCCGCGACCCGCGGTCGGCGTGCGGTTCGATCTGCGACCGGCGCGCGGAGATGACGGCGAACTCGGCACCGACGAAGAACGCATTGGCGACCAGCAGCACGACCAGCCACGCGATTCCCGCCCAATCGCTCATCACTGATCACCGCCCTTCGCCGCGCGGACGAGGTCGTCGACGTCCTGCTCCCGGGGCGTGGGGGTGAACTGCACGCGGTCGACCCGCCGACCGTCCATCCGCTGCACGGCGAGCACCCCGTCGTCGAGGTCGACGGTGTCGCCGACAGCGGGGATGCGCTCGAGCGCGGCCATGATGAACCCGCCCACCGTGTCGTACACCTCCCCCTCGGGCACGCGGATGCCCGCGCGATCGAGCACCTCGTCGGGCCGGAGGTCGCCCGGGAAGGTGACGGATGCCGCGGAACGCACGACGCCGGCGCGTGAGCGGTCGTGCTCGTCGAGCACCTCGCCGACGATCTCCTCCACGAGGTCTTCGAGGGTGACGACCCCGGCGGTGCCGCCGTACTCGTCGACGACGATCGCCATCTGGTACCCGCGCGAGCGCAGTTCCGACACGAGCGTGTCGAGGTGCACGGTCTCGGGGACGCGCAGCGGTTCGGTCGACAGCGCCGCCACCGGCACCTCGCCGCGCTTCTCGCGCGGCACGCCGATGGCCGCCTTCAGATGCACGACGCCGATGATGTCGTCCATCGACTCGCCGTAGACGGGGAAGCGGCTGTGCCCGGTGCGTCGCGCGAGCTGCACGACGTCGTCGGCGGGATCGCCTGCGGCGAGCGCGTGCACGCTCGGGCGGGGAGTCATGACGTCCGCGGCGCTGAGACGGGCGAAAGTGAGGCTGCGATCGAGCAGCGAAGCGGTGTCCTTCTCGAGCATCCCGGCGCTGGCCGAGCGCTTGACGAGGCTCGACAGCTCCTCGGCCGACCGCGCGCCGGACAGCTCCTCCTTGGGCTCCACCCCCATGGCGCGCAGCACGCCGTTGGCGCTGCCGTTGAGCACGACGATCGCGGGTTTGAACACCGCGGTGAAGGCCACCTGGAACGGGATGACGAGCTTCGCCGTCTGCCGCGGAATGGCCAGGGCGAAGTTCTTCGGCACGAGCTCACCGAGGATCATCGACAGCACCGTGGCGAACCCCACGCCGACCACGGCCGCGAGCGAGACGATGAGCGCCTCGGGCAGACCCCACGACTGGAAGACGGGACGCAGCAGGTTCGAGATGGCCGGTTCCATCGTGTATCCGGTGAGGAGCGTCGTCAGCGTGATACCCAGCTGTGCGCTCGACAGGTGCGTCGACGTGATGCGCAGCGCGTCGATGGTCAGCGACAACCGCGACTCGCCCGCGTCGCGGCGGGCTTCGAGATCGGCACGGTCGAGGTTGACGAGGGCGAATTCGCTCGCGACGAACAGCCCGGTCCCCACGGTGAGAAGCAGCCCCACGCCCAGCATGACGTAATCCATCAGCCATCACCCCCGCTCGAGCGTTCGGCGGAAGAGGGTCGGTGGGGCGTGGGTCTACAACTGGGAGGGTCGTCCATCGTGCGGTCGATTCTATGGCAGCCCCGCACCACCGGCATCCGGATTCTCGCCACCCCCGGCCCTGGGGAGGATGGGGGGATGGATGCCGTCTCTCGCGCACAAGAACGTGCGATGGCCGCCGAGTCGGCCGTCGTCCGCCGGTACGTCCGTCGCCACGGGCCGGTGGCCTGGGCGCATGCCGCGACGCCGGGCGTCCCCGGCGCCCGGACGTGGCACTACTGGTGGCACGCGCACCTGCTGCACGTGCTCCGGGACGCCCAGCAGCACCGGCCCGATCCGCGTCGGGCGCGCCTGCTGCGGGAGCTGCACCGCGGCATCACGCTGCGCACGCTCGGACGGTGGACCACCCCGTTCTACGACGACGTGGCGTGGATGACCCTGGCCCTGCAGAGGTACGACCTGCACGATCGGCGGATCGACCGCCTGACGCGCCGGCTCGATGAGGCCGTCGACCCGGCGGTGGGTGCACTTCCGTGGGCGGTCGACAGCGCGCTCTACAACGCCCCGGCCAACGGACCCGCCGCGATCGCCCTCGCGTGGACCGCGCGTCGCGGATCGGCCGTGGACCTCGACGCCTGGGTCGCGGCGACACTCGACGACCCGGCGACGGGGCTGGTGCGGGACGGCGTCGAGCACGGGATGGTCCGCCCGGAGCTGTGGACGTACAACCAGGGCGTGGCGATCGGATCCGCTCTCGCGCTCGCCGAGGGGGCACCCGACGCCGATGCGCGCGACGCCCATGAGGCGCGGGCGGCGTCGCTGGTGCAGGCGATCGTGCGGTGGTGCGAGCCGGACGGCGGGCTCTTCCCCGCGGCCGGGGGCGGCGACGGCGGACTCTTCGCCGGCATCCTCGCCCGCTACCTCGCGGAGGCGGCGGTATGGTTCGCAACCGATGCCGCGCGAGAGGAGCATCGGAACGTGTCCCGCGCGGCGGGCGACCTCGTGCGGCGCAACGCGGAGGCACTGTGGCACGGTCGACGCGACGGCCTTCTGCCCGCGGACCCGCGACGCCCGGCTCGCGCCGAGGGCGAGGACCTCGATCTCTCGGTCCAGCTCGGCGGGTGGATCACCCTCGAAGCGGAGGTCGCCGTTCTCACCAGCTGACGGGGAGAGCCTTGCCCTCTTCGTAGCCCGCCGCGGACTGCAGACCCACCCGGGCGCGCTCGTGGAACTGCGCGACCGTGGATGCCCCGGCGTAGGTGAACGACGAGCGCACGCCCGAGGTGATCATGTCGAGCAGGTCCTCGAGCCCGGGACGCTGCGGGTCGAGATAGATGCGCGACGACGAGATGCCCTCGGCGAAGAGCTCCTTGCGGGCCCGCTCGAACGGATCGAGACGACCGAACCGGCCCTGCACGGCCTTCGTGGATGCCATGCCCCACGACTCCTTGTAGAGCAGCCCCGCATCGTCGGTCCGCAGCCGGCCGGGCGACTCGATGGTGCCGGCGAACCACGACCCGATCATGACGGATGCCGCGCCCGCGGCGAGCGCGAGGGCGACGTCGCGCGGGTAACGCACGCCGCCGTCCGCCCACACGTGCGCGCCGACGCTGCGAGCAGCTTCGGCGGTCTCGAGGACGGCGGAGAACTGCGGGCGACCGACGGCGGTCATCATGCGGGTGGTGCACATGGCTCCCGGTCCCACGCCGACCTTGAGGATCGTCGCCCCGGCATCGGCGAGGTCGTGCACGCCCTCGGCCGTGACGACGTTGCCGGCGGCGATCGGGATGCCGAGGTCCAGCGCCGCGACCTCGCGGAGCGCCCGCAGCATCTGCGCCTGGTGGCCGTGGGCGGTGTCGACGACGAGGACGTCGACGCCGGCAGCGGCGAGCGCGCGCGCCTTGCCCGCGACGTCGCCGTTGATGCCGACGGCTGCGGCGACGATGAGGCGGCCGTCGGCGTCGACACCGGGGCGGTAGACGGAGTCGCGCAGAGCGCTGCGGGGCGAGAGGGTCCCGACGACGCGGTCCCCGTCGACGACCGCGACGATGTCGGCCCCGGTCTCCTCGATGAGCGCGAACACCTGCCGAGGATCGCCCCCGGGGACCCACACGGGACGCCTCCACCACGGGGGTGTCGCCGCGGGTGATGTCGCCGAGCGTGGCGTCCAGCAGCGCCGTCGCGAGCCGCGGAGCGGGGACGATGCCGCGGAAGCCGTCGAGATCGATGACGCCGTCCTCGCGCGCATCGGCCACGACGATGCCGCGCCCGGCCACGGGCGGCAGCAGCAGGCGCGCGTCGGCCACCGTGGCGTGGGGCGGCAGCACCAGCGGGGCGTCCCAGGCGACGGGCTGCGACTTGACCCACTCGACCGCGCCGAGCAGATCGGGCAGCGCGAGATCCTGCGGAAGGACGCCCAGACCGCCGCGGCGCGCGAGGGCGGCCGCCAGTCTCGTGCCCGTCACGGAATTCATGTTGGCCGACACCAGCGGGAGCGTGGCTCCGCTGCCGTCGGCGGGCGCGAGGTCCACGTCGAGGCGGCTGCGCACCTCGGAGTGACGGGGGACGAGGAACACGTCCGAGTAGGTGAGATCGACATCGGGCTGCGCACCGGAGAACTCCATGGCATCCACTCCACCACACGATCTGAAAGTAAAGGCCCCGTAAAGCCCACGGCTGCCCGCGGGAACCTCGACTAGGCTTGCGGTGCGCATGACGCCGACGTCTCTCGACGGTGGAGTCGGCGCATCCACAGGAATCTTCATCGAGGAAAGCAGGCGATCGACTGTGTCGAGCCAGGTGACGGGCGTCGGTACTTCGAGCGAGGGCGAGTTCGGCGCGAACGAGTGGCTCGTAGACGAGCTCTACGAACAGTTCACAGCCGACAAGCACTCCGTAGACAAGGCCTGGTGGCCGATCCTGGAGGCGTACCACCCGGTCGTCGACGGATCCTCCGCCGCCGCTCCCCCGCCTGCGCCACCCGCCGCGGCCACACCGCCGGCGTCCGAGCCCCACCCCGTGACCGCCCCGATCCCCGTGGTCGGACAGGCACCGGTGGCGCGCACGACGACCAAGCCCGCGGCCCCCCGCCCCATCCCCGCGCAGGCCCCCAACGCGGTGCCCTCGGTCGGTGCGGAGAGCACCGAAGAAGACCGCGTGACCGTGCTGAAGGGGATGCCGAAGGCTCTGGCATCCAACATGGACGACTCGCTCACGGTCCCCACCGCGACGAGCGTGCGGACCGTGCCGGCGAAGCTGATGATCGACAACCGCATCGTCATCAACAACCACATGTCGCGCACGCGCGGCGGCAAGGTCAGCTTCACCCACCTGATCGGCTGGGCGCTGATCCAGGCGCTCAAAGAGTTCCCGAGCCAGAACGTGTACTATGCCGAGATCGACGGCAAGCCCTCGGTCGTGGCTCCCGCGCACGTCAACCTCGGTATCGCGATCGACATGCCGAAGCCAGACGGGACCCGCGCGCTCCTCGTGCCGAGCATCAAGCGGGCCGACACCCTCACCTTCGGGGAGTTCCTCGCCTCGTACGAGGATCTCGTGCGCCGCGCGCGCGGCAACAAGCTGACACCGGCCGACTTCCAGGGCACGACGGTGTCGCTCACGAACCCCGGCGGTATCGGCACCGTGCACTCCGTGCCCCGCCTCATGCGCGGCCAGGGCGCGATCATCGGCGCGGGTGCGCTCGATTACCCTGCCGAGTTCCAGGGTGCGAGCGAGAAGACGCTGAACGAGTTCGCGATCGGCAAGACGATCACCCTCACCAGCACGTACGACCACCGTGTCATCCAGGGCGCCGGCTCGGGCGAGTTCCTGAAGAAGGTGCACGAGCTGCTCATCGGTCAGCGCGGGTTCTACGAAGACATCTTCGCGGCGCTGCGCATCCCCTACGCCCCCATCCACTGGGCCGCCGACATCAGCGTCGACATCTCGGAGCGCATCGACAAGAGCGCCCGCGTGCAGGAGCTCATCAACTCCTTCCGCGTGCGCGGTCACCTCATGGCCGACATCGACCCGCTCGAGTACGTGCAGCGCACGCACCCCGACCTCGAGATCGAGCAGCACGGCCTGACGTTCTGGGATCTCGACCGCGAATTCGTCACCGGCGGTCTCGGCGGCAAGCGCGTCGCCAAGCTCCGCGACATCCTGGGAGTGCTCCGGGACTCGTACTGCCGGACCATGGGTGTGGAGTACATGCACATCCAGGACCCGGCGCAGCGCCAGTGGTTCCAGCGCAACGTCGAGGTCAAGTACACCAAGCCCGGCCACGACGAGCAGCTGCGCATCCTGTCGAAGCTCAACCAGGCCGAGGCGTTCGAGACGTTCCTGCAGACCAAGTACGTCGGGCAGAAGCGCTTCAGCCTCGAGGGCGGAGAGTCCCTCATCCCGCTGCTGGACCAGATCCTCCAGGGCGCCGCCTCCGCGGGGCTCGACGGCGCCGCGATCGGAATGGCCCACCGCGGGCGTCTGAACGTGCTCACCAACATCGCGGGCAAGACCTACGGCCACGTGTTCCGCGAGTTCGAGGGTGCGGTCGCGGTCGGGAGCAAGCGCGGCTCGGGCGACGTGAAGTACCACTTGGGCACCGAGGGCACCTTCGTCGGCGACGCCGGCGACGAACTGCCGGTGTACCTCGCCGCCAACCCCTCGCACCTCGAGACCGTCGACGGCGTGCTCGAGGGCATCGTGCGCGCCAAGCAGGACCGCAAGCCCATCGGCACGTTCTCGTGGCTGCCCATCCTCGTGCACGGCGACGCCGCGTTCGCGGGCCAGGGCGTGGTCGTCGAGACCCTGCAGATGTCGCAGCTGCGCGGCTACCGCACGGGCGGCACGATCCACGTGGTCGTGAACAACCAGGTCGGCTTCACCACCACCCCCACCGACGCACGCACCTCGGTGTACGCCACCGACGTGGCCAAGACGATCCAGGCGCCGATCCTGCACGTCAACGGCGACGACCCCGAGGCCGTCGTCCGCGCCGCGGAGCTGGCGTTCCTGTACCGCGAGGAGTTCCATCGCGACATCGTCATCGACCTCGTCTGCTACCGCCGTCGCGGTCACAACGAGGGCGACGACCCCTCGATGACGCAGCCGCTGATGACCAACCTCATCGAGGCGAAGCGCTCCGTCCGCCGGCTGTACACCGAGTCGCTGGTCGGCCGCGGTGACATCACCGAGGACGAGTACGAGCAGGCCAAGCAGGACTTCCAGAGCCGTCTCGAGGTCGCCTTCGCCGACACGCACGAGGCGGAGACGGGCGCCAACCCCGTCGCCACGTCCGATGCCGCCGACGAGCCGGTGAGCGGTGCTCCCGAGACCACCGGTGTGTCCCGCGAGGTCGTCCAGCACATCGGTGACGCGTTCGTGAACAAGCCCGACGGCTTCACGGTGCACAACAAGCTGCAGCAGCTGCTCGACAAGCGACTCGACATGAGCCGCAACGGCAACATCGACTGGGCCTTCGGCGAGCTGCTCGCCTTCGGCTCCGTGCTGATGGAGGGCACGCCGGTGCGCCTCGCGGGTCAGGATTCGCGTCGCGGCACCTTCGTGCAGCGGCACGCGGTGCTGCACGACCGTGACAACGGCCAGGAATGGCTGCCGCTGGCGAACCTCAGCGAAAATCAGGGCCGCTTCTGGGTCTACGACTCGCTCCTCAGCGAGTACGCCGCGATGGCCTTCGAGTACGGCTACTCGGTCGAGCGTCCCGACGCGCTCGTGCTCTGGGAGGCGCAGTTCGGCGACTTCGCGAACGGCGCGCAATCGGTCATCGACGAGTTCATCTCGTCGGCCGACCAGAAGTGGGCGCAGCAGTCGAGCGTCGTGCTTCTGCTCCCCCACGGCTACGAGGGACAAGGCCCCGACCACTCGTCGGCCCGTATCGAGCGCTACCTGCAGATGTGCGCGCAAGACAACATGACGGTCGCGCGCCCCTCGACCCCCGCGTCGTACTTCCACCTGCTGCGTCGTCAGGCCTACCAGTGCCCGCGTCGCCCCCTCGTCGTGTTCACGCCGAAGGCCATGCTGCGTCTGCGCGGCGCCACGAGCCCCGTCGAGGACTTCCTCGAGGGTCGTTTCGAGCCGGTGCTCGACGACGACCGCGGCATCGACCGCGGCGCGGTGAAGCGCGTGCTTCTGCACGCCGGCAAGATCCACTGGGACCTGCGGGCCGAGCTCGACAAGAACCCGAACCCCGAGATCGCCCTCGTGCGTCTCGAGCAGTACCACCCGGCGCCGGCCGAGGAGTTGACTCGCGTTCTCGCGCAGTACCCGGATGCCGAAGTGGTGTGGGTGCAGGACGAGCCCGAGAACCAGGGAGCGTGGCCGTTCATCGCCCTCGAGCTCGCCGATCGGGTCGGCCGGCCGATCCGTCGCATCTCGCGCGCTGCCGCCGCCTCGACCGCGACCGGCTCTCCCAAGGTGCATGCGAACGAGCACAGCGCCATCATGCGGGAGGCGCTCGCGCGCTGATCCCTCGCGCCGCACGGGGCCCGGTCGACTTCGCTCGACCGGGCCCCGTCGTCTGCGCCGACCATTTGTTGCGCGGCCACGGCGGCCCCGCGGCGGCAGGCGACCGCCGGCAGGCGACCGCCGCGCGTGGGTCCACGGCCGAACCGCGGCGGCCGGCGACCGGCGCGCGTGGGTCCACGGCCGAACCGCGGCGGCCGGCGACCGGCGCGCGGGCTCACGCCGACCCCGCGGCCGGCAGGCGAACGCCGCGCGTGGGCTCACGGCCGCCCTGCCGCGGCTGGCGACCGCCGCGCGTGGGCTCACCGTCGCCGCGCAGCGGCAGGCGAACGCCGCGCGTCGGCTCACGGCGGCCCCGCACCGGCAGGGGACCGCCGCGCGTGGCGCGTGCCGTCGTCAGGAAGCCGGGGCGGCGAGCCCCAGAACGGGAGCGAGCGCGGGGATCGCGTAGGCGAGGCTTGCATCCAGCGCTTCGCCGGTGTGCCCGGCACCCTCCACGATGTGGGTCAGCACCGTGAAGCCTGCCGCCTGCGCCGCCGTGGCGTTCGCCTGCTGACCGGGGCCGTAGGTGGTGTCCTCGCTACCCCAGGTGAAGATCGCCGTGTGACCGGAGTAGGTGCCGGCGGGTGCGGCGGCCATGAGGGAGGACGGCTTGTCGGCCTGGAACGCGTTCGCGTCGCCGCCGAAGACATCGGCGACCGTCTGCGAGACGTGCTCCGAGCCGGGGAACTCGTTACCCATCACGTCGAGCATCTGCCCCCAGGTGCCGGGGTATTTGGCGCCGTAGGTGGCCGCGCACGAGCCGCCGTTCGAGAACCCTCCGATGATCCAGTACTTCGGGTCCTTGATGATGTTGAGGTTCTTCTCGGCCCACTGCGGCACGAGCTGGTTGATGTAGGTCGACACGGCACCGTACTTCGCGGAGTCAGCGCACGCGGGATCGAGATCGGGCGCGGTCAGCTGGTCGACGACCACGGCGATGGGAGCGAGCCCCTTGTTCTTCGCGGCGAACGCGTCGAGGGCCTTGGCCAGGGCCGTCGGGTCAGGTGAGCCCGGCTGCCCCATCATGAAGACGAGGAGCGGCAGAGCCGGCGGGTCGGCCACCTGTGCCGCGGGCGGCAGGTAGAGGGACGCATCGCGGGCGGCATACTGTCCGGTCGGGATCTTCGTGTTGCCGGTCAGGGCGCTCACGGATCCCTGCGCGGGCATTCCCGCGGGAGGCTCCCAGGTCTGATAGAGGGTCGAGGGGTCTCCTCCCTCCGTCTGCTGCGCCGGGAGCGAGGCCGGGTCGAGAGCCTGGACGCCGAGAATGGCCGCCAGATTGTGCGTGACGCCGTACGCCGCGTTGACTCCCAACGCCCCCGCCACGAGTGCGGCCACGACCGTGACAGCCCCGATCACCCGACGGGCCCACGGCCGTCGGCAGATGCCGACGACGCCGATCGCCGCGACGGCCACCGCCCCCGCCCCCCACCAGATCGCCAATCCGGGAAGGGGCCCCTGGAACGCGCCCCTCGCTTCGAGGATCTTGGCAGCGATCAGCATCGCCACGCCCGCCGCCAGACCGACGAGGAGCGTGCGGATGATCCGGCGGGGCGACCACACCACGACCGCGACCACTG
The DNA here is from genome assembly GCF_030818075.1 of Microbacterium proteolyticum. Taxonomy (NCBI): domain Bacteria; kingdom Bacillati; phylum Actinomycetota; class Actinomycetes; order Micrococcales; family Microbacteriaceae; genus Microbacterium; species Microbacterium proteolyticum. The sequence goes on from NZ_JAUSZZ010000001.1 coordinate 3,443,550, forward strand.
CGATCCCGGCCACCGCCGCGCTGATGGCCAGCAGCGGACTGTCTATCAACTCGAACGAAAGGATGAATCTGTTCACCGGCGCCCCTCCCAGGCGGTCTTGGCCAGGGCGACCATCTCGCGCCGCGAGGCGTCGGGCAGGTAGGCGCGTCCGACAGCGGCCCCGATGCCCGGCAACTGCAGCGGGTCGCGGTAGGCGAGGGCGAGCGGGCGGTAGCGCGGGCGGAACTTGCCCTTGAACCGGAACAGCGACGCGAAGCCGTACGCCGGTTCCAGCACCTCCGCGAGCCAGCGCAGCAGGGCGCGCAACGGCGCGGGGTCCTCGTCCGCCGTCTCGCCGGGGTCGTCGGCCAGCGGTGCTCCCGACAGGCTCAACACCGTCGCGCCCTCCGCCTGCAGGTGCAGCGCGGCTTTCGCGATGAGGAACTCCATCATGCCGTTGGGGCCGTCGGAGCGGCGGCGCATGAAATCGAGCGTCCACCCCGTGATCTCGCCGTCGGTCCAGCTCGGCATCCAGCTCGTGACGGCTTCGATGCGGTCATCGGGTCCGACGGCCAGGAGCAGACGGACATCCCGGTCGCGCAGCTCGTCGAGCGACCCCAGGGTGAATCCCATCTCGGGGAGCGCGCGATCGGCGACCCACTCCTCGTCGATCGCCACCACCTGCGAGGCCTGCGCGACACTTAGCTCGTGCCACCGCGACCACACGGCCGTGAACCCCTCTCGCTCGGCGCGCGTGAGAGGCTGGCGCACCTTCTGCCAGGATTTGCCCGCGAAGGTCAGCCCGGGCAGGTCCATGACGGTCTCGACGCCGACCGGCACGTGCAACCAGCCCGCCTCGACGAGGTCGTCGAGGGTGTCGGCGTGCACGCTGTAGAACGCGGGGATCCAGCCGTGCTCGACGCAGAAATCGGTGTAGCCCCTCACGGCCTCGGGGCGCCGGCCCGCCGGCGCCAGGGGGTCGGCGACCGCCAGGGCGACGTCGCCGACGAGGCGGTACGCGACGGCGCACTCGCCGTCGTCGGAGTACCAGTGCCTGTTGCCCTCCCAGGTGCCGAGGAACCCGAGGGTGTCGCTCCCCCGGTGCAGCAGCTCGCGGTATCGGCCGGCATCGCCCGCATCCGGGCGCTGCACCCGGCGGTAGAGCCACAGGATCGCCGCCACCACGATCGCCCAGAACAACACCCCGACCCATTGATAGGCGAAGAGGGCCGGGCCGCTGTGCGGGAACGCGGTCGACCCGCCGGGGTGGGTGAACGACGGCGGCAGGAAGCGCCGCAGCGTCACCCCCAGCAGGTCGAGGACCGACACGTCGCGGTCGAAGGCGCGCTTGCCGATCGCCTCGACGACGAACAGCGTCGTGGCGCAGAGCAGGAACGCCGTCGTCAGCGTCACCGCGACCGCCCGTGCCGCCCGGGGTGTCGAACGGACCGAGAACCGGCGGCGGGCGATGACCAGAGCCGACGTCAGTGCGAGCGGGATGCCGACACTCGCAAGTGCCCAGAGGACGTACTCGGCACCGCTGCCGTCGACCCACGGGTCGATGCGCAGGCGACCGTTCGCCAGCGAGACCAGGGGCAGGACGGCGGATGCCACGAGCACGAACACCGCGACGATCCACGCGGCGCGGCGCCCCTGCCGCAGGCCCCACGCGGCGACCAGCAGGAGAACGAGCGGTGTCACGGCGAGGAGGGCCGGACCCGCTCCTCGCGTCATCAGCAGGGCCACCTGCTCGTCGCAGACGGATGCCGCCACCGTTCCGCAGCGAGCGAGCAGCGCATCGTCGTACTGGGTGTATGCATCGACGACGAGGGAGAGCGGACCGCGGCCGCCACCGCTGACCAGCGCGACGATCGGCCCGCTGCCGACCACGGCCACCAGCAACGCCAGAAGCGTGCGAGCCTCTCGCGTCGAACTGCGGTGCCACGACCGACGCTCCCGCCCCCGGGCGAGGAGCGCTCCCCCGACGAGCCCGATGCCCGCGGCGGTCAACCGGTACCAGGAGTCGGCGTCGCCGGCGTACAGGGCGAAAAGGGCGAGGAGGGCGAAGCCGACGAGCCGCAGGCGTCGACGCCAGAGTGTCGTCGCGAATGCCGACGCCGCCATCACCGTCCCGGCGATGGGGGTCGTGGGATCGAGGACGGGCACCTCGGCCGCGACGACGGGGCGGAGATCGGTCAGCGTCCACGCCGCGGCGTGGAGGCCGATCCCGACGAGGAGTCCCGCCACGCCCGTGACGGCGAGCAACGCAGCCGTGCGGCGCGACCCCAGCAGGCGTTCGCCGTACGCCAGAACCGTGAGCGCGAGCAGCGCCGATACCAGCGCGTCCACCGCGGAGTCCGGGACGACGAGGGCGGTGAGCACCGTCCACCAGCGTCCGCCGGCGAAGGTCGTGAGGGGACCGGCCCCCCACACGAACGCGCCGTCGCCGTTCCACAGCGATCCGGTCGCCGCGGCAGCAGCGAGCACGAGGACGGCCGTACACACCGCGACGGGATTCCGGGCCAGGTAAACGCGCAGGAACGCGCCGACGGCGCGCAGCCGCGAAGGCATCACCGCAGCCGGCGCGGGTGGAGCTGTTTCAGACATCGGCGAAAGCCTATGAGCAAAAGCCGACGCGCCGGGGTCAATACCAGATGTCGAGCAGCGGAGTCATAGCCGGCGCAAAAGATCGGTCGACGGCGGCGAGCACGGCGGGATCGCCCGAGGCGATGCCCGCGGCGGCCAGATCGGCGATGCGGGTCCCGCCCAGCAGCAGAGAACCGAGCGCGTTCACGGTCATGTCGACCTCGACGGCGTCGGTCGGCTCGGCCGCCTCGACGACGGCCTCCCCGTCGTCGCCGATGCGCACCTTCCACGCGCCGTCGGCGAATCCGAGGGGGTCGCTGACCCGCACCACGGCCCGCAGGGGCGCGCTGTAGGCCCGCGATGCGACGGCGCGGGGCACGTCGAGGATGCGCAGCCAGTGGTGGTCGGTCAACGTGGCGGTCACCGCTCGGCGGTCCGTGACCATCCACTGCAGGGGAGGCACCGGGGCCTGCAGAGCAGCCTTGACCGTGCCGACCAGATCGTGTTCGAGCAGGAACCGCCAGAGAGCGCCGTACGCCTCCGGCGTTTCGGCGAACAGAGCCCGCACCTCGAGGTCGTGCGCGGAGAAGTCATCGCGGTCGTCGATGGTGTACGCGACGATGCCCCGCTCGATCCCCTCCGGGTCGCGGTACGCGACCGCCCGGACCTTCTCGCCCGCCTTGTCGCCGGGTGCGAGGCCCGCGACGCCCCGCCAGCGTCCGTCCCATCCGGGCACCGCCCCGGGACGCTGCCGACGGACCCGCTCGTGAACGGCTGCGATCCGGGCGATCAGACCCTCGCGGGGCACGAAGTCGAGTCGACCCGGCGCGACGGGTCCGGACCAGCCGGCACGACGGGTGTCGACATGGACGTCGGAGGCCCAGGTCGCCGGAGAGAACCCCCATCGCGCATAGATCGTCGCTTCCGTCACGGTGAGGCCGGCGAGGGCGAAGCCCGCGTCAGCGGCGGTGCGCAGCTCGCCTCCCAGCATCGCACGGGCGATCCCCCTCCGCCGGTGGGTCGGCGCCACGGTGACGGCGCTGATCGCCCACAGGTCGATCTGCCGCCCGGGCGACGTGGTGAGTTCGGTTGCCCACGAGTCGACGGTGCCGACCGGAACCTCGGGCTCGGCGCCGCCCCGGTCGTACACACCGGTCAACCGGCGGGTGCGAAGGGTGAGCCGGGCGTTCTCCGCCTCCTCGTCGGTGGACTCGCCACCGAGGAAGCCTCGGGCCACCGCGCGCTGGAACGGCCGGTACCCGTCACCGTCGGGGTCGACGCGCGCGTACTCCAGACCGCGGGACGCCAGTTCCTCGGTGGAGGTGCGATCGAGGGGAAGCGTGAGGGTGTCGAGTGAGGCCATGCACCCACCCTAGGCACCCCCTCCGACACGAGCCGGCGCGGACCCCGCGTCAGTGCGTGGCTTGGATCGCCCGCAGCCGCGACAGCACCTGATCACGCAGTTCGTCGGGCGCGGTCTCCTTGCACGCCCGCGCGACCACCTCGGTCAGGGTGCGGGCCACCAGCGCCTCGTCCTGGCATCCGGGGCAGTTCTCGAGGTGCTCGCGGATGTCGCTCGCCTCGGTCTTGCAGACTTCGTTGCGGAGGTACTCCTCCAGATCGCGCCGTGCCTTGTCGCAGCCGCAGTCGCTCATTTCGTCTCTCCCGTCGCAGCCTGGATGCCGCGCTCCTTGGCGTAGTCCGACAGCAGGTCGCGCAGCAGCCGCCGGCCGCGGTGCAGACGGCTCATGACCGTGCCGATCGGGGTTTTCATGATGTCGGCGATCTCCTGGTAGGCGAAGCCCTCGACGTCGGCGAGGTACACCGCCATCCGGAAATCCTCGGGGATCGACTGCAACGCGTCCTTCACGACCGACGCGGGCATGTGATCGATGGCCTCGGCCTCGGCGGAGCGCGCGCTGCTCGCGGTGGTCGACTCGGCGCCGCCGAGCTGCCAGTCCTCGAGGTCGTCGATCGCACTCTGATACGGCTCGCGCTGCTTCTTGCGGTACGTGTTGATGTACGTGTTCGTGAGAATCCGGTACAGCCACGCCTTCAAGTTCGTGCCCTGCGTGAACGACGCCCACGACCCGAAGGCCTTGACGAAGGTCTCCTGCACGAGGTCGGCCGCATCCGCGGGATTGCGAGTCATCCGCATCGCCGCGGCATAGAGCTGGTCCATGAAGGGCAGAGCCTGCTCTTCGAACTGTGCGCGGGGCTCCGTCGCGCTCGCCGTGTCGTCCATCGCGCGCCAGTCTACGTCGGGCATGTCGATGGACACCGGGATCGCGAGAGGCGCGCTGTCGCGCTCGAGAAGTGCGGTCACGTGTCGTTCCCCTTTCAGTAGGCTAGGAACCCATGACTCCGCTCGGATATTCCCCCTCCGCCGCCAGTCCCCGCGGCGCATGGGACGCGCCCGTCGCACCCGGTCCCGTGGATGCCACGGTCACCGTGCCGGGGTCGAAATCCCTCACCAACCGCGAACTCGTGCTCGCCGCGATCGCCGATGGCCCCGGAACGCTCCACGCCCCGCTGCACTCCGACGACTCCGCGCGCATGATCGACGCCCTGCGCGCACTGGGCGTGGGGATCGAAGAGATCGACACCGACTCGCCGTTCGGCCCCGATCTGCTGGTCACTCCCCCGTCGTCGTTCGCCGGCGGCACCACCGTCGACTGCGGTCAGGCCGGCACGGTGATGCGATTCGTCGCTCCCGTGGCGGGCTTCGCCCGCGGTGACGTGCACGTCACCGCGCACGAGAGCGCGCTCCATCGCCCGATGGGCGCCATGATCCGCGCGCTCCGCGACGTCGGCGTCGACATCGACGACGGCGGTCACTGGGCGCTACCGTTCTCCGTTCGCGGCCACGGGCATGTGCGCGGCGGCGAGGTCGAGATCGACGCCAGCCAGTCGAGCCAGTTCGTCTCGGGTCTGCTGCTGGCCGCTCCGCGCTTCGACGTGGGCCTGCGGCTGCGGCACGTCGGATCGCGACTGCCGAGCGTCCCGCACATCGACATGACCGTCGAGGCCTTGGCCCACCGTGCGGTGCACGTCGAACGCCCGGCACCGGGCGAGTGGATCGTACCCGCCGGCCCGGTGCGGGCGAAAGACGTCGCGATCGAGCCCGACCTCTCCAACGCCTCCCCGTTCCTGGCTGCCGCCATGGTGACGGGCGGGTCGGTCACGGTCACCGGATGGCCGCTCCACAGCACGCAGCCGGGGGCCCTGCTCGTCGACATCCTCGCGGAGATGGGTGCGCGGGTCAGCCGCCGCGGCGGAGCGCTCACCGTCGCCGCCGGCGACGGCGGCATCCTGGGCGTGGACCTCGACCTCTCCGCGGCGGGCGAGCTCGCGCCGACCCTCTTCGGTCTGGCCGCCTTCGCCGACGGCCCGACGACGCTGCACGGGATCGGCCACATCCGCGGTCACGAGACCGACCGCATCGCGGCCCTCGTGGGCAACCTCCGCTCCCTCGGCGGCGAGGCGCACGAGATGGAGGACGGCATCCGCATCGTTCCGCGTCCTCTCACGGGCGGGGAGTGGAAGGCGCACCACGACCACCGTCTCGCCACGACCGGAGCGCTCATCGGCCTCCGCGTGCCGGGTGTGCACATCGACGACATCGGAACGACCGCCAAGACCCTCCCGCAGTTCGCCGCACTCTGGCACGCGATGCTCGGCACCGACCCGGATGCCACGGACTGACCCGTGAGCTGGCTCGACGACGCAGACGACGACGACGATCTCGCGTTCGACGAATCGTCGATCCGGGTCCGGCCGAACCCCAAGGCCAACCGCCCCCGCACGAAACGGCGTCCGGCGCACAACGACGCGCAGATCGCCCGCGTGCTCGGTGTCGATCGCGGCCGCTACACCGTGCTCGTGGACGAGGACGGTCCCGCCGAGCGCCGTGTCCTGGCCACCCGGGCGCGGGAACTGCGCAAGCAGCCCATCGTGAACGGCGACCGCGCGCGCGTGGTCGGCGATCTGTCGGGCGACGAGGGCACGCTCGGCCGCATCGTCGGCATCGAGGAGCGCACGTCGCTCCTCCGCCGCAGCGCCGACGACACCGATCAGGTGGAGCGCGTGATCGTCGCCAACGCCGACCAGATGCTGATCGTGGTCGCCGCCGCCGACCCGGAACCCCGCGAGAGACTCGTCGACCGGTACCTCGTCGCGGCGCTGGACGCCGGCATCCGCCCCCTCCTCGTGGTGACCAAGACCGATCTGGCCGACCCGACCGAGTTCCTCTCGCATTTCGCCGGGATCGACCTCCGCGTCTTCACCAGCGCGCAGGGCGCCATGCCGCTCGCGGAGATCGGGGCGGCGATCGCCGGGCACTCCACCGTTTTCGTCGGGCACTCGGGTGTGGGCAAATCCACGCTGGTCAACGCCCTCACCGGCTCCGAGCGGGCCATCGGCCACGTCAACGTCGTCACCGGGCGCGGCCGGCACACCTCGTCGTCGGCGGTCTCGCTCCGCTACCGTGGCCCCGCCGGCACGGGGTGGGTCATCGACACCCCGGGTGTGCGGTCGTTCGGTCTCGGGCACGTCGACCCCGCGCATGTGCTGGGCGCCTTCACCGACCTGGCCGAGGCCGCGGAGGACTGCCCCCGCGGCTGCACGCATCTGCCCGATGCCCCGGACTGCGCGATCGCGGAGGCCGTGGCATCCGGTCGCTTGGGGCCGGGCGCCGAAGCGCGCCTGGACTCGCTGCACCGCCTGCTCACCACGTTCCAGGCCATCGAGCGTTCTAGGCTGGAGGGGTGACGAACCTCGAACCCGGCACCGCCGCGCCCGACTTCACCCTGCTCGACCAGGACGAGCACCCCGTCTCGCTGAGCGACTTCCGCGGTCGCCGCGTGATCCTGTACTTCTACCCGGCCGCTCAGACGCCCGGGTGCACCACGCAGGCGTGCGACTTCCGCGACAGCCTCGCCTCGCTGCAGGGCGCGGGATACACCGTGCTCGGCATCTCGCGCGACACCCCCGAGAAGCTGCGCGCCTTCCGCGACAGCGACGGGCTCACCTTCCCGCTGCTGAGCGACCCCGACCACCTCGTGCACGAGGCCTACGGCGCGTGGGGCGAGAAGCAGAACTACGGCAAGACCGTCACCGGCGTGCTGCGCTCGACCTTCGTCGTCGACGAGGAGGGCGCCATCGTCGAGGCGCTCTACAACGTCAAGGCCACCGGACACGTCGCGCGGTTGCGCAAGACGCTCGGTCTCGCCGCCGCCTGACCCCACCCGTCGCCACCCCGCCCATCGCTACCCGCGGTGGGCGGGGTTCGTCGTTCGGAGGCCCCGCCCGCCGGGAGACACGACGCCGCCTATCCTCCTCCGCGTCGATCGCCTCCGACGCGCCCGGCACGCGGCCCCGAGTCCCCTGCTTGTGGTCCGCAGTCCGGCGGGTGATCGCTCAGCCGAGCCGACACCGCACGTCAGACGCATCGCAGGCGCTCAGCCCCTGGTTCGCGTGTGCGGACGACGCGACGCCGGTCGCCAGGCCGGTTCTCGTGCGTCATGCCCGGAGGGCGGGCGAGCATCGCGGACGGTCGGCGAACCGGGGGCATACCCGACCTTCCCGGGAGGGCACCCGGCGACGGCGGGGTTCCCCGCGGAACCGTCAGTCGTCGTCGCGGCGCGGCGGCGCAGCCCGACGCACGGCGAGCACCAGCAGCACGAGCCCGATCGCGGCCGGAAGGGCGATGAGCGCGGCGACGGCCGGCGCTGCCCACTCCCCCGTGATCGCACCGATCGCGACCGACAGGATGAGCAGCTGAGTGACGATGCCGCCCGAGCGGCCGGCGGAGACGTCTCGCGCCGTGGCGACGGCGAATGCGGCGACGATGGCGGCCCCGATGATCGTCAGCACGATCAGCGCGATCGAACTCACGACCGAGTCGGTGTCGCCGCCGATGAGCGCGACGACCTGCCATCCCGCCAGGGCCAGGATGCCGAGGGCCTCGAGCGCCAGGAACGCAGCGGCCGCGAGACGAACCGGCATCCGAAAGCCTCCGAAGGGCGCGAGCGGCGCCGTTACGATCTGGAAACCTGGCGGTTACCTCTTGATCAGGCGGAATCGCTATGGGAGCATGATTAAAGCCGTGTGCTCCCACAGCGAAGTGGGGCGAGCTCTTGCTCGCGTTCCCACCAGGGTACCGGACCCGATAGCCGGTGCCGAATCGACCGAAATTTCTGTAACAAGGAGCACCCCTATGGATTGGCGCGACAAAGCAGCCTGCCTGACCGTCGACCCCGAGCTGTTCTTCCCCGTCGGCAACACCGGTCCCGCGGTCGACCAGATCGAGAAGGCCAAGTCGGTCTGCGCTCGCTGCACCGTCACCGAGGTCTGCCTGCAGTACGCCCTCGAGTCCGGCCAGGACTCGGGCGTGTGGGGCGGTCTGAGCGAAGACGAGCGTCGCGCGCTCAAGCGTCGCGCCGCCCGCGCCCGCCGCGCGTCCTGACCTCGCGACAGCAGTCGATCGAAGAAGCCCACCCCCGCGGGGGTGGGCTTCTTCGCGTGCATGGGTGAGTGCGCACTCCCCCGTGCCGTCGCCTGTTCCCCGCACCCCCGGCATCCGGATCCGCGAGAACACGCGGACGCGCGAGATGCGCCGGACAGGGCCGCGTGCGGACGGGGCTCCACGTTGCGCACAGAACCGCGCAATCCTCGCACCACGGCATCCCGAACCTGCGAGATGCGCCGGGCGGAGGCGCGGGCGGGCTCCACGTTGCGCGCAGAACCGCGCGATCCTCGCACCACGGCATCCCGAACCTGCGCGGAGAACAGCCATCTGCGAGGAAGCGCTCAGCCACGTCGCGAGGACAGGCTTCATCATGCCGGCAGGACGCCACGACCTCGGACGGCGGGTCCGACATCGTGAGGACGCCGACGATCTCCGAGCGAGGGCGGCGCGCCGCGGGACGAGCTCTCACGGCGGCGAGATGAGACCCACAGTCCCGAGACGGCGCCCGGCCACGAGCGGGCCGGATGCCAGGAATCAGACCGCGGCGCCGCCGATGTACCGCAGCGGGATCTCGATCGTGACCTCGGTGCCGCTGCCCATGAGGGTGTGCCAGTCGATGGTCCCGCCGAGCTCGCCCTGGATGAGCGTGCGCACGATCTGCGTGCCGAGACCGCGCCCGACCTGCCCTTCCGGCAGCCCCACACCGGTGTCGCGGACGCTCACCTCGAGCATCTCGCCGCTGCGTTCCGCCGAGATCTCGACGTCGCCCTCCTGACCGGCGAGGCCGTGCTCGACGGCGTTGGTGACCAGCTCGGTGAGCGCGAGAGCGAGTGGTGTGGCGAACTGGCTCGGGAGTGTGCCGAACTGCCCCGTCGTGCGCGTCCGTGCGCGGGTGTTCGGGGCCGCGGCCACCTCGGCGACGAGCTTGAGGACGCGGGCGAAGACATCGTCGAAGTCGACGTTCTGGGCGAGCCCCTCCGACAGGGTGTCGTGCACCACCGCGATGGCCGACACCCGACGCATGGCCTGCGTGAGGGCGTCGCGCGCTTCGTCGGAGTGCGTACGGCGCGCCTGGATGCGCAACAGAGAAGCCACCGTCTGCAGGTTGTTCTTCACCCGGTGGTGAATCTCGCGGATCGTGGCGTCCTTGGTGATGAGTTCCTGCTCCTGATGGCGGATCTCGGTCACGTCGCGGCTGAGCACGATCGCTCCCACACGGTTGCCCCGTTCGCGCAGCGGGATGGTGCGCAGCGACACCTGCACGCCGCGCGCCTCCATGTCGGCACGCCAGGGCGCCCGTCCGCTGACGACGACGGGCAGCGACTCGTCGACGTCCTGTCGCTTGGCGGGGAGGATGCGCGCGGTGACCTCGGCGAGAGACTCGCCCTCGAGCTCGTCGTCGAAGCCCATGCGGTTGAACGCCGACAGCGCGTTGGGGCTGGCGAAGGTGGTGATGCCGTCGACGTCGAGGCGGATCAGGCCGTCGGAGGCGCGCGGGGCTCCTCGGCGCGGAGCGGTGGGAGCGGCGAGATCGGGGAATTCGGCCGAGGAGATCATGCCGAACAGCTCGTCCGCGCAGTCGTTGAACGTGATCTGCTGACGCGAGGGCGTCCGTGTCTCGCCGAGATTCGTGTGACGCGTCAGGACGCCGACGGTGGTGACCGCCTCCCCCTCGCGGGAGAGCTCCCGCACGATCGGGACCGCGCGCACACGGGTGGGAGTCTCCTCGAACCAGTCGGGGGATGCCGAGTCGACGATGCGCCCGCTCTGGAAGGCCTCGCGCACCTGCGTGCGCCACTGCGGCCGCACGCGGTCGCCCACGATGTCGCGATAGAAGAGCGTCGCTGCGCCGCCGGGGCGGGTGTGCGCCACGGCGACGAAGGAATCGTCTTGCGTCGGGACCCAGATCACAATGTCGGCGAAGGCCAGATCAGCGAGCAACTGTCCGTCGCCGGCGAGCCGGTGCAGCCACTCGACGTCGGCCTCGCTGGAGCGCCCCTGGGCGTAGACGAGTTCACTCAGTGTCGACACCCCTCCAGCCTAGGGGAGCGCTCGATCACCGCCTCCCCGGAGGTCGCCTGTCTCGCTGCAGGCGGGCCCGCGCGGGATCGGAACACCTCGAACCTCGCCACGGGTGCGAGCTGCGGGCTCGACGAACACCGTGCCCGGCCGCCCCGCCGGCGACTTCACCCGGCGGGTGAGACGGGGGCCTCCCCCGAAAGGGGGACCTCGTGAGCCGCGGCCGCTTCGATGCTGATTTTTCGCGCGGTTCTCGGCCCCGGCAGGTGCCGCGGCGTCGTCCGCCGTCGACCGTCCACACCCGAGCAGTATCTGTCTCCGTCGGCCGTGGATGCGACCGTCCCGATCGGCACGAGTGTCGCGGGGATGGCCGCGAAATCGCGGCCGATCCGCATGATCGCGCGGATGTCGCCCGTCGATGCGGCCACCTCGCCCCGCCTCACCTCAACACCGGACGCCCGCGGAAAGGGCTCCCTCCTACGCCGTCTCACCCGCCGCGACCTCTCCGGCGGGCCGCCCGCCCGCCCCCGGACCCCCGCGTGGGACTGCCCTACTGTCGGCGTCATCCCCCGCGCCTCGCCGCTTCACACCCACGGAGGGAACCATGTCATCGCACACCGCCCACTCCACCGAGAGTCCGACGAGAAGGTCGCTGGCCGCCGCCGCACGGTCGGAGGAGTTCTTCGGTCGTCAGAAGACCTCGGCCCAGCACCTGCCCTCTGCGGAGAAGTTCACGCTGAACATCGTGCGCGGAGTGCTCGAGGTGCTCGCGGGAGTCCGCGAACTCGACCAGCTGGCCCGCTGGCTGTCGGAAGACGTCTACCGCACGGTCGGGGTGCGGGCGAGCCTCGCGGCCCGCGCGCGCAGCGCCCGCGGGATGCCCACCCCGCGATCGACGCACATCATTCAGAGTGTCCACCTATCCTCCCCGGCCGACCACGTCGTCGAGGCCACCGTCACGGCGGCCACGCGTCTGCGCACGCGGGCCATCGCCCTCCGGCTCGAGGGGCTGGACGGCCGGTGGCGGGTGACCTCGCTCGGTCTCCTGTGACCAGAGCGCACGTCCGCCGAGATCGCGCGCGTCCGGGCGCGTCCTCACCGAGCGGCGGACGCACGGCGCGCTGACGGCGGGTGCGATGGGGCCTCACCCCGCCCGTCGTCAGCGCGTCTCACGACTGCCGCCCCACCCGGACTCTCGTCATGGACGAACCCGTGCACCGCCGCGCACGGCGGAGACGGAGCCCGTTCCGACAGTCTCCCGCCTGTCCACCGGGACGGGCGTCAGGGCCGCCAGGACGCGAGGAAGTTGCCGAGCCGTTCGACGGCATCCGCGATCACCCGGGCTTCGGGAAGGGTCACGATGCGCACGTGGTCGGTGGCCGGCCAGTTGAAGCCCGAACCCTGCACGAGCAGCACGTGCTCGGCGACCAGGAAGTCGCGCACGAACTTGCCGTCGTCGGGGATCTCGTACACCTCGGGGTCGAAGCGCGGGAACGCGTACAGCGCACCGCGGGGCAGCACGCACGACACGCCCGGGATGGCCTCGAGGCCGTGCCAGGCGGCATCCCTCTGCTCATGCAGGCGACCGGTCGGCGCGATGAGCGCGTCGATGGACTGCACGCCCGAGAGCGCCGCCTGCACCGCGAACTGCGCCGGGACGTTCGGGCACAGACGCGTGGATGCCAGCAGGTTGATGCCGTGGATGAACCCCTGCGCGTGGTCCTTCGGGCCCGTGATCGCGAGCCAGCCCGAGCGGTACCCCGCGACGCGGTAGGTCTTGGACAGACCGTTGAAGGTCAGGCACAGCAGGTCGGGCGCCACCGTGGCCAGGGGGATGTGGACGGCGTCATCGAACAGGATGCGGTCGTAGATCTCGTCGGCGAGAAGCAGCAGCGAGTGCTCGCGAGCGATGTCGGCGATTCCGTCGAGGACTTCGCGCGAGTAGACCGCACCGGTGGGGTTGTTGGGGTTGATGACGACGATCGCCTTGGTGCGGGGCGTGACCTTCGACCGGATGTCGTCCAGATCGGGCTGCCATTCACGCGACTCGTCGCACAGGTAGTGCACGGGAGTGCCGCCGCCCAGGCTCGTCATGGCCGTCCACAGCGGGTAATCGGGCGCGGGGATGAGGACCTCGTCGCCCTCGTCGAGCAGCGCCTGCATGGTCATCGTGATGAGCTCGGACACGCCGTTGCCCAGGAACACGTGATCGGGGTCGAGGGCGGGGAAGCCCGGCACCTGCTCGTAGCGCGACACGACCGCGCGACGGGCCGACAGGATGCCACGGCTGTCGCTGTAGCCGTGCGCGTTCGGGACCGACGCGATCATGTCGCGCACGATCTGGTGCGGCGCTTCGAAACCGAAGATCGCGGGATTGCCCGTGTTGAGCTTGAGGATCGAGTGCCCCTCGGCCTCGAGACGGTCGGCTTCGACCAGTGCCTCCCCCCGGATCTCGTAGAGGACGTCTTTCAACTTCGACGACTGATCGAGGGGGCGTAGCGGGCTCATCGGATCAGGATATCCCCGCCTCCATCGAGCCAATCGACAGCGAGTGGACCGTGCTTCGGCCGCTCGGAACGCCGGATGCCGCGCCCCCGACGGGGACGCGGCATCCGGCACGAATCACTTCTTCTTCGCGGCCCGGCGATCGGCGCGGTTGTTCGCTGCAGCCGGGTCGGCGGCGCTGTCGGTGCGCTGACCGAAAGCGCCGCGGGCACCGGTGGGCACCGGTTCGGCCGCGGGCGCGGCCTGCTGCGTCGCCTGGCGGACGCGGTTGGTCGCCGCCTGCTGCACCTGACCGCGGTCGTTGCGCACCTCGACCTCGCCCGCATCGTTGGCGGCGGAGTACTCCAGGCGCTGCGTCTCGACCGGCGTCGGCGTGAGGCCCTTGGCCTCCACCTGCGCCTCATCGCCGTCGACCTTCCGCACCTCGACCTCGAGGTTGTAGAGGAAGCCGACGGACTCCTCCTTGATCTGCCCCATCATCGACTGGAACATCTGGTAGCCCTCGCGCTGGTACTCGATGAGCGGGTCGCGCTGGGCCATCGCGCGCAGGCCGATGCCGTCTTTGAGGTAGTCCATCTCGTAGAGGTGCTCGCGCCAGCGGCGGTCGAGCACCTGCAGCACGACGCGGCGCTCGAGCTCGCGAAGCGCCTGCTCGCCGAGCTGTTCCTCGCGGTGCTGGTAGGCGATGCGGGCGTCGGAGATGATCTCGCGCTTGAGGCCCTCAGGGGTGATCCGCCCCTTGTTCCCCCCGGCTTCGGCCACGACCTCGTCGATCGTGACGCTGACCGGGTACATGGTCTTGAGCTCGGTCCACAGGGCGTCGAAGTCCCACGACTCGGTGTGACCCGAACCGGTGTGGTCGTCGATGACGGCCGTGATGGCGTCTTCGATGAAGTGCTGCACGCGGTCGGCGATGTCATCGCCCTGGAGCATGTGACGACGGTCGGCGTAGATGGCCTCGCGCTGGCGGTTGAGCACGTCGTCGTACTTCAGGACGTTCTTGCGCATCTCGGCGTTGCGTGCCTCGACCTGCGACTGCGCGCTCTTGATGGCGCGGGAAACGAGACCCGACTCGATGGCCACGTCGTCGGGGAAGTTCGTGCGGGCGAGGATGGCCTCGGCCGCGCCCGACTGGAACAGGCGCATGAGGTCGTCGGTGAGCGACAGGTAGAAGCGGCTCTCACCGGGGTCGCCCTGACGACCCGAGCGACCGCGCAACTGGTTGTCGATGCGACGTGACTCGTGGCGCTCGGTGCCGAGCACGTAGAGCCCGCCCGCCTCGGTGACCTTGGCCGCCTCTTCGGCGACGGTGTCGCGCACGGACTGGTACACCGAGTCCCACTCGGATTCGTACGCCTCGGGCGTCTCGACGGGGTCGAGGCCCTTCGCCTTCATCTCCTGCACGGCGAGGAACTCGGCGTTGCCGCCGAGCATGATGTCGGTTCCACGACCCGCCATGTTGGTGGCGACGGTGACGGCGCCGAGGCGACCCGCGCGGGCCACGATCTCAGCCTCGCGCGCGTGGTTCTTGGCGTTGAGCACCTCGTGTCGCACGCCCTTCTTGGCCAGCAGACGCGAGAGGTACTCGCTCTTCTCGACGCTGGTCGTGCCGACCAGGACGGGCTGGCCCTGGGCGTGGCGCTCGACGATGTCTTCCACGACCTGCGCGAACTTCGCCGTCTCGTTCTTGTAGACGAGGTCGGACTGGTCCTTGCGGATCATCGGCTTGTTGGTCGGGATCGGGACGACGCCGAGCTTGTAGGTCGACATGAACTCGGCCGCCTCGGTCTCGGCGGTACCGGTCATGCCCGAGAGCTTGTCGTACAGGCGGAAGTAGTTCTGCAGCGTGACCGTTGCGAGGGTCTGGTTCTCCGCCTTGACGGGGACGCCCTCCTTGGCCTCGATGGCCTGGTGGATGCCTTCGTTGTAACGGCGTCCGACCAGGATGCGGCCGGTGTGCTCGTCGACGATCATGACCTCGTCGTTCATGACGACGTAGTCGGTGTCGCGCTTGAACAGGGCGATCGCCTTGATCGAGTTGTTGAGGAACGAGATCAGCGGGGTGTTGGCCGACTCGTACAGGTTGTCGATGCCGAGGTAGTCCTCGACCTTCTCGATCCCGGGCTCGAGCACGCCGATGGTGCGCTTCTTCTCGTCGACCTCGTAGTCGACGCCCGCCTCGAGGGTGCGGGCGAGCTTGGCGAACTCGGCGAACCAGCGGTTGGCCTCACCGGATGCCGGCCCCGAGATGATCAGCGGGGTGCGGGCCTCGTCGATGAGGATCGAGTCCACCTCGTCGACGATGGCGAAGAAGTGACCGCGCTGCACGAGGTCCTCCTTGCGCCAGGCCATGTTGTCGCGGAGGTAGTCGAAGCCGAACTCGTTGTTCGTGCCGTAGCTGATGTCGGCCTCGTACTGCTCGCGGCGCACCTCGGGCGTCTGTCCGGAGACGACGGTGCCGGTGGTCATGCCGAGCGCGCGATAGACGCGGCCCATGAGCTCCGACTGGTAGCTCGCGAGGAAGTCGTTGACCGTGATGACGTGCACGCCCTTGCCGGCGATGGCGTTGAGGTAGGCCGGAAGGGCCGCGGTCAGCGTCTTTCCTTCTCCGGTCTTCATCTCGGCGATGTTGCCCAGGTGCAGGGCCGCGCCGCCCATGATCTGGACGTCGTACGGGCGTTGTCCGAGGGTGCGCTTCGCGGCCTCGCGGACGGCGGCGAAGGCCTCGGGCATCAGCTGGTCGAGCGTCTCGCCGGCCTCGTATCGGGCCCGGAGCTCCACGGTCTCGTTGCGAAGCTCGTCGTCGGTGAGCTGCTCGTAGTCCTCTTCGAGCGCCCCGGTCGCCTTCACGACTCCCTGCAGGCGACGCAGAATGCGGCCCTCGCCGGCGCGCAGCAGTCTCTCGAGCGGATTTGCCACGAAGAATCTCCATCTGTCGGGTGCAGCGTCCGCGCGGACGCCGGCCTGCGAACAGGCATACATAGCCCATGTTATCGGTGTTACCGGTTCGTGACCTGCGAAGCAGCCGCGATCCCGCGGCCGGACGCGTGCCCGCAGCGAACACACGGCGCCGCGCGCGAACCCGCCGCTTAGGATCGAGCCATGGCGGGGTTCTGGGGTAAGAGGAAGCGCGAAGAACAGGATGCGGCGGACGCCGATCTCGCGCGTCGGGCGGAGCTGGCGATCGTCGCCGCCGACGAGCGCGTGCGTCTGACCTCGGACGAGCTCGATTTCGCCCGGGCGGAACTCGGCGACAAGGCCACCGAAGACCTCGCCGCCGCTCTGGACTCGGTGCGCACACACCTGGCCGAGGCGTTCCAGCTGCACCAGCTGAACCACGATGAGATCCCCGACACGAAGGAGGAGCTGCGCACGCGGAACGCGCGCATCATCCAACTGTCGGAGTGGGCAGAAGACCTGCTCGAAGAGCGCACGCAGGTGTTGCAGCCGAAGATCGACGCCGTGCGCCGCGCGCCCGAGACACTCGCCCGCGTGCGCGCCGACCGTGATCGCCTGGCCGAGCGCATCCCGAACGCCCGGGAGGTCGTCGAGCGCCTGTCGCGTCGCTATAGTGACTCCGCGCTCGCGCAGATCGGCGGCAATCCCGAAGAGATCCAGCAGCTGCTCGACTTCGCCGTGCACACCGCGTCCGTCTCCGAGCGGCGCCGGGACGCCGGCCAGCGCGAACAGGCGTCGGTGGCGTTGGAAGCGGCCACCGAGGCGGTCCGCCGGGCCGAATCGCTCCTGGATGCCGTGGACACCTTCGAGATCGAGGCGCTGCGCGCCGAATCGACGCTCGCGGCCGTGATCGACGACTCCCGCAACGACCTGATCGAAGCGCGGAGCGGAGCGCAGACCCCCGCGGTGACCCAGGCGATGGCGGCGCTGCAGAACGCGCTCGCCGCCCTGCCGGCCGCCGGGACCCGCAGCGACCCCTTCGCCGCGCTGTCGTCACTGCGCCAGGCCAACTCCGACCTCGATATCGCGCGCGAGCGCGCGGCTCGCCCTGTCCCCTCGCAGCAACAGGTGGACCACGCCGTGGACGACGCCGACCGACAGCTCGCGGTCGCGCGCGGCCTGATCACCGGTCACCGCGGGTGGATCGGCGCCGACGCGCGCACGCGCTTCGTCGAGGCCGAGCGCCTGCGCGCGGGGCTCCCCCTCGGTCCGGTGCCCGAGGAGCAGCGCGAGACGGTGCTCGCCACGGCGCGACGCGCCGGGGCGTTGGCATCCGAGGCTCTGCAGATCGCTCAGCGCGACATCGAGCAGTCGCGCCCCGACGACTGGGGCGGCAACGGATACGGTCGCGGCGGCTACGGTCGCGGCGGCGGCATGGGCGGCGGCAACATGGTCGGCGGCATGCTGGGCGGTCTGGTCATCGGCTCGCTGCTCGGCGACATCTTCGACGGCTGAACCCACCCCGCTCCCCCGGCGCGGGGGCGCACCCCTTCGGGTGAGATGCGCTCCGGCACGCGGCGATGCCCGGTGCCGGAGGAGCTGCTCCGCCCGGGCGAGACGAGCTGCCCGCCCGGGGGACCTGGACGCGGGATGCGGTGCGCGCGCGGACGCGCCACGCGAGTCCGCTCGCCACGACCACCTCCCCCGGCACGACGACGCCCCCGGCCGGAACGGCCGGGGGCGTCGCGAACGTCTCAGATCAGGACGCGACCTGCGCGGCGGGCGCGGCCTGCGTCGCGAGGGCGATCACGCCGTAGTCCCAGCCCTTGCGGCGGTAGACGACGCTCGGGTGGTCGGTGCGCGCGTCGATGAAGAGGAAGAAGTCGTGGCCGACCAGCTCCATGCGGTCGACCGCGTCTTCGACCGTCATCCACTCGGGGCCGAACTCCTTCTGCCGGATGACGACCGGGCAGTACTCGTCTTCATCGGCGGACTCGCTCTGGACCGGAATGGAGCCCGTGGCGACGGCGCGCAGCACGTCGACGGAGGCGGGCTCGACGTCAATGCCGGCGAGCTCACCGGTGTTCTTCTCGAACTTGGCGCCGCGGGGGTGGTTTCGGGCGTCGACGCGCTTCTGCTTCGCCCGTCGCACCTGCTCGGAGATCTTGTCGACCGCGAGGTCGAGGGCAGCGAATTTGTCGGCGTCCGTGGCTTCCGCGCGGACGACCGGACCCTTGCCGTCGAGGGTGAGCTCGACCGTGTCGTCTTCCATTCGCCCGTTGCGATAAGAGCGATGGGTGACCTTGACCTCGAGGGCCTGAGCGCGCGGCGCCAGGTGCTCGATGCGGCTGACCTTCTCTTCAACGACGGAGCGGAATCGATCCGTGATTCCCACTCCCACGCCGACGATGCTGGTGTCCATCCGTGACCTCCTTGTTCCGGGTTCCGCCCGGTCAAAGGGCGGAACATCCGTCGCCTTCAGTCATCCCCACGCTAGTGCGAGGCCACCCCCGATGTCACGTGGAAATCACCTCTGCTTCTGCTTCGGATCGCCTGCGACGCGGCGTGTACGCCAGCGCCACGGCCCGGACGTCGGTGGCACCCGCCGCCCGCAGCGCCCGCGCGGCTTCGGCGAGCGTCGCGCCCGTGGTGATGACGTCGTCGACGATCACCACCGGACCGCGAAGCGGCACGCGCGCCGCGAACGCCCCACGGACGTTCTCACGACGCGCGCGGCCACCCAGCCCGCGCTGATCAGCGGGCGCCCGCCGCAACCGCAGCAGGCGTTCGGGCCGGCACCCCGCCCGCCGCGCGAGCACCTCGACCGGCCGATAGCCGCGCCGGCGGAAGGCGGCGCGGGAGGACGGCACCGTCGTGATCCGCGCGCCCGGAGGGATGGATGCCGCCAGCGCGGCGGTGAGCGCGGGGGCGAGATCCCGGGCGAGCGCGGTGCGACCCTCCTCCTTGAACGCACGGACGACCCGTGCGGCGACGCCCTCGAACCGGAGCCCGCAGACCACGCCGAGGTCGGGTGCCGCCTCCCGCCACGACGGGCGAGGCGCCAGGTCGGCACGGCATCCGTCGCACAGGTTCTCATCGGGCGCGCCGCATCCGGCACAGGCGCAGGGCAGCCAGAACGTCAGCGCGTCGCGGAAGGCGGACGTGAGCGCGGCCGGGAGGGTCATCCGCCCAGCCTGACGGCCCCATGTGGGAATGGCCCCGCCGACGAGTGATCGGTGCACTCGTCCCCGCCTCGGGAGGAGCCGTCAGGACGTGGTGCCCTGCTGCGCGGCCAGCACGCGGATGTCGGAGGCGATCAGCGTCCAGGAGCTTCCCCGACGGCTGAACAGCCGGCCCTGGTCGTCGAGCACACGAACGCTCGTGCTCCCCGCGGCCAGGGTGCGCGTGCCCTCGGGGGCCACCGCATCGGTGCCGCCGCCGCCCACGCCGAGCTGGTGCAGCGTGCTGACCCCGTCGGTGCGGGAGAGCACGCCCACCGTCGTGTCGTCGAGCCAGGCCAGGTCGAACGACCCGGGCTTCGAGAACGACAGCACATGGGGCGGACCCAGATCGATCGCACCGTTGAGGCGCTCGATCCCGGCCACCCAGACCTCGCGGTTGCCCGAGACCGTGACGACGGCGGCGATGCGCGTCCCGTCGCGCGAGATCTGCATGGCGGTGATCTCGGCGGCATCCGGCCAGGCGTTGCCGACATCGCGCGGCACGCCCTCGGGCGTGATGGCGCGCAGCTGCGTGGGCGCCGTCGCGGGCACGCTCCAGACCACGCCCTCCGCGTCGATCGAGGGGGTGATCAGCCCCGCACGCTCGTCGAGCAAGAACGTCCGGCCGTCGGCGAGGGCGCTGGCGACGGCGCCCTGCGGGGTGCGGACCGCCGCGAGGGAGCCGTCCGCCTCCAACGCGACGGCGACGGGTGCCAGCGACTCCACCGCGTCGGAGAGCGCGCCGATCGGCTCGACCGCGTCGCCGGCGAGAGAGCCGAACACCCCGGCGGTCGTCAGGACCGCCGGAGAGGGATCCACGCGGGTGACGCGCACCTGAACCTCGGTCGCGGCGATCGGTGTGCCGTCGACGGTCATCTGGACGTCGCTGATCCCCGCGGTGGCCAGACTCCTGACGAGCTGGGTCTGCATGCGGTCGAGACGCGTGCGGTCCAGGCTCAGCGCCGCCTGCGGGAGCTGCACCTGGGCCACCCCGTTCTGCGACAGGGTGACCGAACGCCCGACGAGCGAGAGCTCGTCGGGGAAGGCGGTCGCGACCGCACCCGCGAGCCAGGTGCTGGGCTGCCCTTCGACGAGCGCGGTGGCCACGCGGCTGGCGACCAGAGCGCGCGGGAACCAGCGGACGTCGGGCACGATGAAGCTGAACGTCGGATCGAAGTAAGCGATGGATGCCGTCTGGTAGACGGTCGGGAACACCTCTTCGTAGAGCACGACGCCGTCGGGCGCCGAGGTGATGCGCCACTGATCGTCGACACGGGTGAGCGCGAACGACAGCGTCTCGGCCGTTCCCGAAGCGGTGGGGGCGTACGCACCCGCGGCATCCACCTCCGCCGTCGCCGTGACCGACACCGACACCGACGAGCCGTCGGCGGCGGCCGAGGCGCGACGGTCCGCGAGCCGGTCGATCGTGACGCGGGCCCGCGGGTCCCACTGCGTACCCGGGGCGAGGAACAGCTTCGCGGTCGCCCAGTCGTCGGCGGGACCGGACCCGGCGCGGAGGAACCCCTCGACGATCTCGGTGGGGGTGGCGTCGTCCTGCGGGCCGTCGGGCACGAAGGCGAACGCCTGCGCGTCGTCGGACTGCGGGCCGCGCCCCGGGTTGACGTACCCGGTGGTGGGCAACCCGGTGCACGCGGCGAGCGCGAGCACGAGGGTGAGGCAGACGAGGGTCAGGGCGCGTCTCATGACGACCTCCGCACGCCGGGTCGGGTGGAGATGGGCTGCGTGAGGCCGAGGGCCTCGAGAGCTCCACCCTGCTCGTCGTCGGGGACGAGCGGCAGCGGCGAGCCGGTGACCGGCTTGCCGTCGCGCGGGAGGGTGAGCACGAAATTCGATCCGCGCCCGAGCTCGGACCACACCGCCAAGGTGCCCCCGTGCAGGCGCGCGTCGCCGAGCGCGATCGACAGGCCCAGTCCCGTCCCGCCGATGGTGCGCACGCGGGAAGGATCCGCGCGCCAGAAGCGGTCGAACACCCGCTCGACGTCTTCGCCGCGCATGCCGAGACCGAAGTCGCGCACGCCCAGTGCGATGGCATCCCGATCACTGTCGACAGAGACGACGATGGGACGCCCCTCTCCGTGCTCGATGGCGTTGCCGAGGAGGTTGCGGACGATTCGCCGGATGCGGCGGGCGTCCATGTCGACGGGGGTGTACCCGCCGGGGGCGACCAGACGCACGTCCGAGCCGTGCCCCTCGGCCAGTTGCTCCATCGACAGGATGACGTCCTCCGCGAGGTGGGCCAGGCTCGTCGGCTCCCGTTCGAGCTGCACCGAACCGGCGTCGTAGCGGCTGATCTCCAGCAGATCGGTCAGCAGCACCTCGAATCGCTGCACCTGCGCATGCAGCAGTTCTGCGGCGCGACCGGTCACGGGATCGAACTCCTCGCGCTGGTCGTTGATCATGTCGGCGGCGAGCTTGATGGTCGTCAACGGCGTGCGCAGTTCGTGGGAGACATCGGAGACGAAGCGCTGCTGCACGAGGGAGAGGTCGGCCAGCTCCTTGATCTGCGACTCGATGCTGTCGGCCATGGCGTTGAACGAGCGGTTCAGCGTGGCCAGCTCGTCCTCGCCGCGCACCGGCAGGCGCACGCCCAGATCGCCCGCGGCGAGCTTGGCGCTGGTCTCGGCGGCATCCGCGATCGGGGTCGTCACCGACCGCAGGACGAACCAGGCGATCGCGCCGATCAGCACGACGAGCACCAGTCCCACCACCCAGAGCAGCACCTGCACGAACGCGAGGGTCTGCGAGGCGCTCAGGAGGTCGTACCCCATGTAGAGCTCGTACGAATCGACCCCGTCCGACGCGGGGAAGCGCAGCTGGTGTCCGACCAGGATGCCGGGCACCTCCCGGCCGTCGAAGGGCAGCGCCACCGACTGCCACCACTGCAGGTCGGGACTCGACTGCACCTGCGTCCGCAGCGCCTCGGTGACTAAAGCGGAGTCGAAAGCGGGTGAAATAAACGGCTGAGGTGCGAGCGGAGAAGGCGGCCCGATGCGGTACAGCGCGATGAGATCGCTGGACGACTGCTGGGACAGACGGGTCGCGATGCCGTTCATGAGGGTCTGCGCGGCAGCCGGGTCGGTGGAGTCCACCGCGGCGTCCAGCGTCGCCTGCGCCGCGGTGGTGGCCCGCTGCGCTTCGAGCAGCACCTGGTCCTTGCGCGCGGTGAAGAGCTCGTTCTGGATGACGAGAGCCATCGCCAGGCAGGTGACGAGGATCGTCACCGCGGTCAGGGTGACGGTGATCAGGATGGTCCGGAAGCGAAGCGAGCGACGCCAGAGCGTGCGGAGGCGCTCGCGCGCTCCCCGCCAGTCCCGGAGCCCTCGCGCCCGCGGCGGGAGGGTCCGCACCGCCCCCGTCATGGGCCGCTCAGGCCACCGCGCCGGCGCGGTACCCGACACCGCGCACGGTGGTCACGATCCGCGGGTTGTCGGGGTCGGCCTCGATCTTGGCGCGCAGGCGCTGCACGTGCACGTTCACCAGACGCGTGTCGGCCTTGTAGTGGTAGCCCCACACCTGTTCGAGCAGCATCTCGCGCGAGAACACCTGCTGCGGCTTCTCGGCCAGGGCGACGAGCAGCTCGAACTCCAGCGGGGTCAGCGCGATCGGCGCGTCACCGCGACGCACCTCATGAGCGGCGACGTCGACGGTCAGATCGCCGATGCGCAGCGTCTCGTCGACGGGCGCCTGGACGGGACGCAGGCGCGTGCGGATGCGGGCGACCAGCTCCTTCGGGTTGAAGGGCTTCATGATGTAGTCGTCGGCGCCCGACTCGAGTCCCTTCACCACGTCGGCGGTGTCGGTGCGGGCGGTCAGCATGATGATCGGAACGCCCGATTCCGCGCGCACGCGGGTGCAGATCTCGATCCCGTCCACGCCCGGGAGCATCAGATCGAGCAGGATCAGGTCGGGTCGCTCCACCCGCCACGCGTCGACCGCCTGAGCGCCGTCCGCGCAGAAGACCGTGTCGAATCCCTCGGTCCGCAGCACGATACCGATCATTTCGGCCAGCGCGGTGTCGTCGTCGACAACCAGGATCCGTGAAGTCATTCGGGTGTACGTCTTCCAGCTCGGACCCGTTCGGAGACGGGCATGTCGCCCTCGTGGGGGCACCTCCCCTCGAGAGTAGTCGACCTCCCTGCACGCCAGGCGAGCGTGTCGGGGGTGTGTGACACGATGAGCGGACCGCCATGTGATGAGGAGGCGCCACCGTGACCGCGTACCCGGCCTGGACTCCGGCATCCCGCCCGGGGATCGTTCCGCTGCATCCCTACGGATTCGGCACGATCCTGGGTCGCTCCTTCGTCGCCCTGCGCCACAACCCGAAGGTGCTGCTCGGCTTCGCCCTCGTCGTGCAGGCGGTGGCCTACATCGTGCTGACCGCGGCCGTCGCCGGCGCGGGAGCCGCGAGCTTCGCTCGACTGGACACCGTGACTCCCGGCAGCGACGACGCCGAGGCGATCCTGGCGGGCTCGATCGTGCTCACCGCCGCCACCGCCCTCATCCTCGGTGTGGCCGCCGGCGCGTTGAGCGTCGTCGTGCAGGGTGTCGTCGTGGCCGAGGTGGCTCACGCCGTCGTCGCCGAGAAGCCGTCGCTGAAGACGGTGTGGACTCGCGTGAAGCCCGTCTTCTGGCGCCTGATCGGGTACAGCGCGCTGACGCTGCTCGCCGCCGTCGTCGTGCTCGGCGTGCTCGCGGGCATCGTCGCCCTGCTGGTGATGTCGGTGCTGTGGCTGGGCGTGCTCTTCGGTGTGATGGCGGTACTGGGTCTCATCGTCATGGCGCTGTGGCTCGCCGCCAAGCTCTCACCTGGTGCCATCCGTCATCATCCTCGAACGCGCCCCGGTGTTCGCCGCGATCGGTCGATCGTGGCGGCTGACCCGGGGGCGGTTCTGGTCGACCCTCGGCATCCTCGTCATCATCTCGGTGTCGTTCAGCGTCGTCTCCCAGATCATCTCGATCCCTCTGAGCCTGATCGCGGGATTCGTGCCGGCGATCATCGCCCCGACCGGCGAGACCGACAACGGGGCGTTCGTCGGGATGATCGTCGTGCAGATCGTCGGCCAGTTCGGCATCCTCCTCATCCAGTGCATCGCGCTCGTCGTGCAATCCACCTCGGCGGTGCTCGTCTATGTCGATGCGCGGATGCGGGTCGAGGCACTCGACCAGGACCTGCAGACCTACGTCGAGGCGCGCGACGCCGGGACGAGCGACCTCGACGACCCGTACCGGATCGGCGTCGGGCGGGTCGCGGTTCGACCGGCTCCCCTGCCCGTCGGTGCGCCGGGATACGACGCGCAGCCGGGCTCCGGCACGCCGGGCGCGCACACCGGGTACGGCCTTCCGCCCGCTCGCGGCGGACAGCCCGTGGACGCCGTCCCCGGCCCCCGGACGGCAGACGGCGCGCCGGCGTCCCCCGCACCGCAGGCCGGAGGAGACCGGGCCGCCGCCGAAGGCGAGGCAGCGACCGACCGGGCGACGCCTCGGCCGAGCGGCAGCCCGACGGCACCCCCTCCCGGCGCAGCGCCCGCACCGACGACATGGGCGGCGCCCGGCTCGAACGGCGACGCGTGAGCTTCCTCGCCTCCCTGACGGCGGCCTTCCCGCTGCTGCCCGACCCCGACCAGGCGCGCGAGTGGGCCGAGCGCGAACTCGCCGACCCCGCCTACGCCGCGGCGGAGCCGACTCTCATCGACCGCATCGCCCAGACGATCGGCCGGTTCCTCGGCGACCTGCTCCGGGTGCCGGACGCCCCCGGTTGGGCTCCGTCCGCACTCGTGATCCTCGCGATCGTCGTCGCCGCCCTGATCGTCGCCGGCATCCTCATCTGGGGACGGCCGCGCTCGCCCGCACGCGCCGCACCGGCCGCGCACGCCCTCTTCGATGACGACGACGTCCGGTCAGCGGACGAATTGCGATCCGACGCCGCCCGGGCCGCCGCACGCGCCGACTGGGACGAGGCCATCGTGCTGCGGTTCCGTGCCTTCGCGCGCGGGCTGACCGAACGCGGACTCGTCGACCCTCCGCCCGGCGCGACGGTCCGCGCGTTCTGCCGCGAGGCCGCGGCATCCCTCCCCTCCCTCGTCGCCCCCCTCGACGCGGCGGCGGAGACCTTCGACGACGTGCGTTACCTGCGCCGACCCGGCACTGCCGAGCGCTATCGCGCGATCGCCGATCTGGACGACGCGGCCGTGCGGACGCGTCCGGCGCCGGCGGCCACGACGTGAGCGTCGTCGACGCGCCCGCCCGGTCACGACGACGCGGTGCGCTGGGCTGGGTGGCCCTGGTCGTGGGTGTGCTGGTCGTCGCCGTCGTCGGCGGCTCCCTGGTCTATGGCGGTTACACGCAGCGCGCCGCGCTCGATCCCGAATCCGCGGGACCGGACGGCACGCGCGCCGTCGTGCGTCTCCTCGAGCAGCAGGGCGTCCGTGTGACCGTCGCCCGTGATCGCGAGGCGGCCGAGCGTGCGCTGGAGGGCGGCGCGGCGACGCTGGCCCTCCGAGACGCCCCCATGCTGTCGGACGACGCCTTGCGTGCATTGACGGACCGGGCGCGACACGTCGTGCTTCTGGAGCCCCGCACGCGCGCGCTCGACGTCCTGTTGAACGGCTCCCTGCTGGGCGGTTTCGCCGACGACCGGGCGGTCGCGGCCGACTGCGACGTGCCCGCGGCGGAGAACGCCGGTGCGGCGCGGGTCGGCGAGTCGATGATCCCGGGCGACGGTGTGCAGGGGTGCTTCCCCGTCGACGGCGGCTTCGGCCTGCTCTCATCGGAGACGGCGGGCCGCACGGTGACCGCGCTCGACGCTCTCTCCACGGTCACCAACGCGACCCTCCCGCTCGACGGCAATGCCGCACTGGCCCTCGCCGTTCTCGGGCAGTCCGACTCCCTCGTCTTCTACGTGCCCTCCCCCGGCGACGCCGATCGCGCCGAAGACGTCCCGACGCTGGCCGATCTGACCCCGCCGTGGGTGAGCCCCGTCCTGGTGCTCCTCCTCGTCGCGGCCCTCGCCGCCGCCCTCTGGCGGGGCCGTCGATTCGGCCCCCTCGTGACCGAGCGCCTTCCGGTCACGGTGCGGGCGAACGAGACGACCGAGGGCCGCGCCCGCCTTTACGCGACCGCGCGTGACGCTCCGCACGCCCTCGGCACGCTGCGGCGTGCGGCGCGGGAACGCCTGGGCCGGCTGCTCGGCCTCCCCGCGCGGAGCGCGCCCGACCAGGTCGTCGACGCGGTCGCCCAGCGCCTCGGGGCGGACCGCACCCGGGTGCGGGCGATCCTCGTCGACGACCAGCCCCGCACCGACCGCGACCTGGTCGCTGCCGCCGACCGACTCCGCGATCTCGAGGCGAGCGTGCGCGCCGCCGTCCGAACCGAAGGGACCCCACGATGACCGACAGCTCCGAGAAGCCGGCCTGGCCCGCCCCGTCCTACCCGGCCGAGGTCCCCGCGTCGACCGGCGCGGAGGGCGCTCCCGCGAACACCGCTCCCGAAGCGGGCGGCGCCACCCCCACGACGGGCCCGGACGGCGCCACCCCCACGGCCGGCTCGGGCGCCACCGCCCCCACGGCCGGCCCGGACGGCACCGCCCCCACGGCCGACTCGGGCGGCGGCACGGCGGGTGCGACCACGCGCGCCCGGGCCCGCGCCGCCGGCGACGATGCCGCCCTGCGCGAAGCGATGCACCGGGTGCGGATGGAGGTCGGCAAGGCCGTCGTCGGACAGGACGGCACCGTCACCGGACTGCTCATCGCCCTGCTCTCGCGCGGGCACGTGCTGCTGGAGGGCGTGCCGGGCGTCGCCAAGACGCTGCTCGTGCGCTCCTTCAGCCGCGCCCTCGGCCTCGACACGCGCCGCGTGCAGTTCACCCCCGATCTCATGCCGGGAGACGTCACCGGCTCACTCGTCTACGACGCACGGGCGGGCGGGTTCGACTTCCGTCCCGGCCCCGTCTTCACCCACGTGCTGCTGGCCGATGAGATCAACCGCACTCCCCCCAAGACGCAGGCGGCGCTGCTGGAGGCGATGGAGGAGCGGCAGGTGTCGTCCGACGGCGAGAGCCGCGCCCTGCCCGATCCCTTCCTCGTCGCGGCCACCCAGAACCCCATCGAGCACGAGGGCACCTACACGCTGCCCGAGGCGCAACTCGACCGCTTCCTGCTCAAGCTGGTCGTCGATCTCCCGGGTCGCGACGCCGAGGTCGACGTGCTCCGCCGCCACGCGAGAGGCTTCGACCCGCGCCGACTGGGCGACGCCGGCCTCGAGCCGGTGGTCACGGCATCCGAGATCCTCGCGGCGCAGCGCGCAGCGGCATCCGTCGCCGTCACCGACGACCTGCTCGGTTATGTGGTCGACCTCGCTCGCGCGACGCGTCAGAGCCCGTCGGTGCTGCTCGGGGTGAGCCCTCGAGCGACGACGGGTCTGCTCGCCGCGGCGAAGGCCTGGGCATGGCTCGGCGGCTACCCCGCGATCACCCCCGACCACGTGCAGACCATGCTCGTCCCGGTCTGGCGCCACCGCATCCGCCTCCGCCCCGAGGCGGAGATCGAGGGCGTCTCGGTGGATGCCATCCTCACCTCCGTCCTGCAGCAGACGCGCGTCCCCATCTGATGTTCGTCACCGGCCGCCTCGCCCTGCTCGTCGCCCTCGGCGTCGTGCCCGTCATGCTGCTCAGCAGCGCGGGCGCGTCGGCATGGGCCGTCGCGGGCGGCTGGGTCCTGCTGTGCGCTGCGCTGGCCACCGCCGACGTGGCCGCGGCGGCCGATGCGCGCCGGGTGGAGATCACGCGGACGCTGGCGGAACGGGGCCTGCGCGACGAGCCGATCGCGGGCGAGATCCGGGTACGCAACCTCGGCACCCGCCTGCTGCGCGCGCGCGTACGAGACGCGTGGCAGCCGACCGCCGGGGCTCCCGAGGAGCGTCAGAGCCTGACCGTGCCGCCGGGCGAGCGGCGGGGGGCACCGCTGCGGCTGGTCCCCCGCCGCCGGGGGGAACTGCGCAGCGCCTTCGTGGTCGTGCGTTCGGCCGGACCGCTGGGCCTTGCCGGACGGCAGGCCGTCATCGACGCGCCCGCCCGCGTGCGGGTGCTGCCCCCGTTCACGGCACGTCGGCATCTCCCCTCCCGCCTGGCCCGGCTCCGCGAACTCGACGGGAACACCACGCTGCAGGTGCGCGGCCAGGGCACCGAGTTCGACAGCCTGCGCGAATACGTCCGCGGCGACGACGTGCGCTCGATCGACTGGCGGGCCACCGCCCGCGCGGGGACGACGATGCTGCGCACGTGGCGACCCGAGCGCGACCGGCACGTCGTGATCGTCATCGACACGGGGCGCACGGCCGCCGCGCGCGTCGGCGACGGTGTGCGCCTGGATGCCGCGATGGAGGCGGCTCTGCTGCTGTCGGTGCTGGCGTCCCGCGCCGGCGATCACGTGCACCTGCTCATGTTCGACCGCGCGACCCGCGCCCGCGTCACGCGCGTCGACGGGGCGCCGCTCCTGCCCGCCCTGGTGGATGCCATGTGTCCGGTCGAGCCGCAACTCATCGACACCGATTGGGATGCCGCCTTCGCGCAGGTGCGCGGCCTGTCGGTGCGTCCGGCCCTGGTCGTGCTGCTCACCGCCGCCGACGATCCCGAGGCCGCGCGCGCCTTCCTCGCGTCGCTGCCCGCCGTGGCGGCACGATCGCGGCTGCTGGTGGCCACCGCGACCGACGGACCGGGCGGAACACCCGCACACCGGGATGCCGCCGACGTCTACGCCGCGGCCGCCGTGGAGCGCGCACGACACGACGCCGCACGCGTGCGCGACGCGGTGCTGCGTGCGGGCGGCGACGCGGTGTCCGCGTCCGCCGACGACCTGCCGCCCCTCGTCGCCGACCGCTATCTGGCGCTCAAGGCGGCGGGTCGGCTTTAGCGCACCCAGCCATCATGCAGCCCGAGACATACGTCGCGGCTTATCCTGAGGGGTACCCTTCGAGCCGTCTGCGCGTCCCCTCCGTGCCCGGCTGCGCCGTCTACGCACAGGATGCGGGAGCTCTCTTGCCAGGTAACGCCACCACGCACTTCCACGATGTGGCCCTCGTTTCGGTGGCGAGCGTCCTGCCCAGCCGCGTGACGACGTCGGACGACATCGAGGCGCGGCTGGCGCCGGCGCTGCAGCGCCTCAAGCTCAAGCCCGGACTCCTGCGTCGCGTCGCGGGAGTCAACGAACGGCGAAACTGGGCCGAGGGAGAGTCGTCCGACGAGGCGACCATCGCCGCGGGCAAGCAGGCGCTCGCCGAGGCGGGTGTCGATGCGGGTGACATCGGCCTCATCATCAACACCTCCGTCACGCGCAAGCATCTCGAGCCCTCGGTGGCCGTGCGCCTGCACCACGGGCTGGGCCTTCCGAGCTCCGCCATCAACTTCGACGTCGCCAACGCGTGCCTCGGATTCATCAACGGCATGAGCCTGGCCGCGGGCATGATCCAGTCGGGTCAGGTGAAGTACGCCCTGATCGTCAACGGCGAGGATGCCGACGAGATCCAGGTCAACACGATCAACCGTCTCGTACGCGAGGACCTCGACCGCGACGCGTTCATGCAGGAGTTCGCGTCTCTGACGCTGGGCTCGGGAGCGGCTGCGGCCGTCCTGGGCCGCGCGAGCGACCACCCGGAGGGCCACCGCATCGTGGGCGGCGTGACCCGCGCCGCGACGCAGTTCTACGACCTCTGCGTGGGAAGCGTCGACGGCATGTTCACCGATGCCAAGGCGCTGCTGAAGGGCGGGCTCGACCTCGTCGTCTCGGCGTGGAAGGAGGCGAAGGACGAGTTCTCCTGGACGGGCATGGACCGCTACGTCACCCACCAGGTCTCCTCCGTCCACACCTCCGCGATCGTGCGGGCGGCCAAGCTCGACCGCAGCAAGGTCCCCGTCACCTACCCCCGCCTGGGCAACGTCGGCCCGGCATCCATCCCCATCACCCTCGCCGAGGAGCAGAAGACGCTGCGCCGCGGCGACCGCGTCCTGCTGATGGGAGTGGGCTCCGGGCTGAACACCGGCATGCTGGAGCTGGCCTGGTGAGGATCACCACCCTCGACGCGACGCTGCCCCCCGCCGGACTGCCGGGTCTCGATCCGGCCCTGTCGCGTCTCGTCGAGGTCGCCGGAGCCGCCGCCGACACGGGACGCACGCGCACCTGGCACGTCCTCGACACCGGCGACGCGCTCGCCGCCCGCGGCATCCGTCCCGTCGGCACCATCGTCGCCGTCCACGGCAACCCCACCTGGTCGTACCTATGGCGGGCTCTCGTGAACGCCTCCCTGCAGCGGGCCACGGCCGGCGGCGCCGCGTGGCGCGTCGTCGCCGTCGACCAGCTCGAGATGGGCTTCTCGGATCGCACGAGCCTGCGGCGAACCCTGGCGCAGCGCATCGCCGATCTCGACGCGCTCGTCGGCGAACTCGGCATCCCGGGTCCGGTCGTGACGATCGGACACGACTGGGGCGGCCCGGTCTCCCTCGGCTGGGCCGTGGAGAATCGCGACCGCCTCGCCGCCGTGATCGCCCTCAACACCGCCGTCCATCACCCCGACGGCGCCCCGCTGCCCGTCGCGTTGCGCGTGGCGACGGCGCGGGGCATGCTCGCCGCCGGCACCACCGGCACGACGGCCTTCCTCGACACCACGCTGGCGCTCGCCGAGCTCGACCCGGCCGTCCGCGAGGCCTTCCGGGCACCGTACGCCACGGTGCGCCGTCGTCGCGGGATCGGCGGGTTCGTCGCCGACATCCCCGCCACCTCGGCCGACGAGAGCACCCCGGCACTGCGGCGGATGAGCGCGGGGCTCCGCGACCTCGACGTGCCGGCGCTGTTCCTGCGCGGCCCGAAAGACCCGGTCTTCGGCGAGGGTCACCTCGACGACCTCACCGAGCGCCTGCCGCACGCCGACGTGCACCGTTTCGAGGGCGCTGGCCACCTCATCGCCGAGGAGCGGCCCTACGCCGAGGTCGTGCTCGACTGGCTCGACGAGAAGGTCGTGGATGCCGCGACCCCGGGCGCGACGACCGGCCCGGCTCCGAGCCCGACACCCCCCGCGGACGGGGCCGCACCTGCCGCACGCACGACCGGCCACCTCTGGGACGCCCTCGACGCCCGCCGCGACGACGACGACATCGCCGTGATCGACATGAGCACGGCGCGCGACGGCGAGCCGCTGCGGGTGAGCTGGCGTCAGCTCGCCGCCCGCGTGGACGAGGTCGCCGCCGGCCTCGACGCGTTCGGCGTGCGCGCGGGCGACCGCGTGTCGCTGCTCGTGCAGCCCGGCCCCACCCTGACCGCCGCCTTGTACGCCTGCCTGCGCATCGGCGCCGTCGTCGTGGTGGCCGACCGGGGTCTCGGCATCCGGGGTCTCTCCCGTGCCGTGCGCGGCGCCGTGCCCGACATCGTGATCGGCGAGGTCGCGGGGCTCGTCGCGGCCCGCGCGTTGGGGTGGCCCGGACGCCGGATCTCGGCAGCAGCCCTTCCTGCGGCGACCTCGCGCGCCCTCGGCGTGGAGGCGAGTCTGTCCGACCTCGCCCGCGCGGGGCGCGGCCGCACGCTGCCCGCACCCCCGGCCCCCGAGGCCGACGCCGCCGTGCTGTTCACCTCGGGCTCCACGGGACCGGCCAAGGGCGTCGTGTACACGCATGCGCAGCTCACCGCGCTGCGCGATACCCTCGCCGCCCACTTCGGCGTGACCGCCGACACGGGCCTCGTCACCGGGTTCGCGCCGTTCGCGCTGCTCGGCCCGGCGCTCGGCACGCGCTCGGCGACACCCGACATGGACGTGTCCGCCCCG
This sequence comes from Microbacterium proteolyticum, assembly GCF_030818075.1. Classification (NCBI taxonomy): domain Bacteria; kingdom Bacillati; phylum Actinomycetota; class Actinomycetes; order Micrococcales; family Microbacteriaceae; genus Microbacterium; species Microbacterium proteolyticum. The sequence continues at coordinate 3,476,052 of NZ_JAUSZZ010000001.1, forward strand.
CGTACCCTCACCGCCGCGGCGGTCGCCGCGGCCGTCCGGGCGTCGGACGCGCGGATGGTCTTCCTCTCCCCCGCGGCCGTGGCCAACGTCGTCGCCACGTCGGCGGCGCTGGACGACGACGACCGCGCGGCGCTCGAACGCGTGGAGACGTTCCTCTCCACCGGGGCCCCGGTCGGTGTCGACCTGCTCCGCCGCGCGCAGGCGCTGATGCCGAACGCCGTCGCGCACACCCCGTACGGCATGACCGAGTGCCTGCTCGTCGCCGACGTGACGCTCCCCGAGATCGAGGAAGCCGCCGGCGACCGCGGCGTCTGCGTCGGCCGGCCGCTGGGGACGGGCCAGGTGCGCATCTCCGCGATCGACGCCGACGGTCGCGCGGCGGGCGAGCCGACGACGGATGCCGGCGTGACCGGTGAGATCGTGATCTCGGCTCCCCACCTCAAGCGCGGCTACTTCCGCCTCTACCTCACCGATCGTGAGGCCCGCCGGGGACTCCCCGAGCGCTGGCACCGCACCGGCGACGTCGGGCATCTCGATGCCCACGGCCGGCTCTGGGTCGAGGGGCGCCTCCCCCACGTCATCACGACCGCCGAGGGTCCGGTCACCCCCGTCGGCATCGAACAGGATGCCGAGACCGTCGACGCCGTCTCCCGCGCCGCCGCGGTCGGGGTCGGTCCCGTCGGCCGCCAGGTCGTCGTCGCGGTCGTGGAGGCGGGCACGCGGCGCCCCGGGCTGGCATCCCCCTCGCTCGCCGACGACGTGCGCGCAGCCACCCGGCAGCGCCTCGCCGCCGTGCTGACGGTGCCGGTCCTCCCCACCGACATCCGCCACAACTCCAAGATCGACCGCTCCCGCGTCGCCGCGTGGGCCGAACGCCTGCTCTCGGGCGAGAAGCCGACGGCGCCGTGAAGGTCCTCGCGACCGGTGCGTCCGGCTTCCTCGGCCGCGCGGTCGTCCGTGCCCTGCAGGACGCCGGACACGCGGTGCGCACCCTGCAGCGCCGTCCCTCAGGCGTCGACGGTGCCGAGGATCACCGGGGCTCCGTGACGGACCCGGATTCCGTGGCATCCGCCCTCGACGGGATCGACGGCGTCGTGCACCTCGCGGCCAAAGTGTCGCTCGCGGGAGACCCCGCGCAGTTCCACGCCGTCAACGTGGAGGGCACCCGTGTGCTCCTCGACGCGGCCGCCGCCGGCGGGGTCTCGCGCATCGTGCACATCTCGTCGCCGTCCGTGGCGCACGCAGGCCTCGCCCTCGCGGGTGTCGGCGCCGATCCCGCTGATCCGGATGCCGCGCGCGGCGAATACGCCCGCACGAAGGCTGCGGCCGAGCTGCTCGCGCTCTCCCGCGCGGGCGACGATCTGTCGCTCGTGGCCATCCGCCCGCACCTGGTGTGGGGTCCGGGCGACACGCAGCTCATCGCGCGCATCGTCGACCGCGCCCGTCGGGGGCGATTGCCGCTGCTGAACGGCGGTACGGCGTTGATCGACTCCACGTACGTCGACAACGCGGCATCCGGGATCGTCGCCGCCCTCGACCGTGTCGACGACGTCAGCGGACGCGCGTACGTGCTGACCAACGGCGAGCCGCGTCCGGTCGGCGACCTGCTCGCGGGCATCTGCCGCGCCTCGGGTGTCGAACCGCCGCGGTTCAGCGTGCCGGCGGGGCTGGCGCGCGCCGCCGGCGGTCTGGTCGAGCGGGTGTGGGCCGTGCGTCCGGGCGAGGACGAGCCGCCCATGACCCGGTTCCTCGCCGAACAGCTGTCGACGGCGCACTGGTTCGACCAGACCGAGATCCGCCGCGACCTGCGCTGGACCCCTGCGGTCTCGCTGGACGAAGGCCTGCGCCGCCTCTCCCGCGCCTGACCCCCGGGGTGGCGAACCCGCCTCGCTGCTCCTCGCCGTCCTCGCCGCCCCCCCGCCGTCCTCGCTATCCTCGCCGCCCTCGCCGCCCCCCGCCGTCCTCGCTATCCTCGCCGCCCTCGCCGCCCCTCGCCGCCCCCCCGCCGCCCCTCGCCGTTGGCGTGACTCGCGGGAAATGCTCGCCTCATCACCGTCGCCGCGGACACAAGGCGCCACTCATCCTCGACCCCGGTGACTTGCGCCAAATGGTCACCGCGCCGCACCCGCGGCGAACATACGGCGCAAGTCAGAGCCCGCCCGAACCCCAAATCCCACGCCCGGTCACTCCTGCCACATGGTCACCGCGCCGCACCCGCGGCGAACACGCGGCGCAAGTCATTCCCGAGCCCATCCGAACCCCACACCCCATACCCGTTGACTTGCGCCACATGTTCACCGCACCGCACCCGCGGCGAACATACGGCGCAAGTCACCGACCGGGAGCCCGCCCGAACCCCAAACCCCACGCCCGGTCACTCCTGCCACATGTTCGCCGCGCTGCACCCGCGGCGAGCACACGACGCAACTCACCGCCGAACCCACTCGAACCCGACACCCCACCCCCGCACCCGTTGTCTTGCGCCACATGCTCGCCGCACCGCACCCGCGGCGAACATACGGCGCAAGTCATCCCCGAGCCCATCCGAACCCCACACCCCACACCCGGTGACTTGGAGCCCGGGGCCACGGGTCGAGAGGGCGACGGGGCACCCACCAGACGACGAGAGGCCCGCCCCCGCGAGGGGACGGGCCTTCCGGGCACCGAGCCGCAGAGCGGCCGGCGCGGGACTCAGACCAGGTCGAACCGGTCGAGCTCGGTGACCTTGCGCCAGGCGGCGACGAAGTCGCGGACGAACTTCTCCTTCGCGTCGTCCGAGGCGTAGACCTCGGCGAGCGCGCGCAGCTCGGAGTTCGACGAGAACACCAGGTCGACGCGCGTGCCGATCCCGACCGTCTCGCCCGAGCCGTCCTTCGTGCCCTGGAACGCGTGCTTGCCGCTGTCGAGCGGCTTCCACGTGGTGCCGAGGTCGAGGAGGTTCGCGAACACGTCGTTGGTCAGCGCACCCGGGGTCTCGGTGAAGACGCCCCAGTCGCTGCCGTCCCAGTTGGCGCCGATGGCGCGGAGGCCGCCGACGAGCACCGTCATCTCGGGAGCCGTGAGCGTCAGCAGGTTGGCCTTGTCGAGCAGCAGGAACTCCGCCGGCAGGCGCGCCTCGCGCGAGGCGTAGTTGCGGAAGCCGTCGGCGATCGGCTCGAGCCAGCGGAACGACTCGATCTCGGTCTGCTCCTGCGACGCGTCGGTGCGGCCCGGGGTGAAGGGCACCTCGACCTCGACGCCACCGGCGAGCGCGGCCTGCTCGACACCGGCGTTGCCGGCGAGCACGAGCAGGTCGGCGATCGAGACCTTCTTGCCGTCCGTCGCCTGCGCGTCGAACTCGGCCTTGATCTTCTCGAGCACGTCGAGCACGGATGCCAGCTGCTCGGGGTTGTTGACCGTCCAGCTCCTCTGCGGCTCGAGGCGGATGCGCGCGCCGTTCACGCCACCGCGCTTGTCGCTTCCGCGGAACGTGGATGCCGCCGCCCAGGTCGTCGTGACCAGCTGCTGCACCGACAGACCGCTGTCGAGGATCTGCTGCTTCAGCGCCGCGGCGTCGGCGGCGTCGATCAGCGGGTGGTCGACGGCGGGCACCGGGTCCTGCCACACGAGCACCTCGGCGGGGACCTCGGAGCCGAGGTAGCGCTCGCGCGGGCCCATGTCGCGGTGGGTCAGCTTGAACCAGGCGCGGGCGAAGGCGTCCTGGAACGCCGCCGGGTCCTCGGCGAAGCGGCGCGAGATCTTCTCGTACGCCGGGTCGACGCGCAGCGCCAGGTCGCTGGTGAGCATGCGGGGCTCACGGCGGCCGTTCGAGTGCGCCTCGGGGACCATGTCGGCTCCCCCGCCGTTGACCGGACGCCACTGGTGTGCGCCCGCGGGGCTCTGGAAGAGCTCCCACTCGTAGGCGAAGAGAATGTGGAAGAACTCGTTGTCCCAGCGGGTCGGGTGATAGGTCCAGGTGACCTCGAGACCGCTGGTGATGGTGTCGTCGCCCTTACCGGTTCCGTGGCTGTTCTTCCAGCCCAGACCCTGGTCGTTGATGTCGGCGGCCTCGGGGTTGGGTCCGACGTGCGAGTCGCTCGCCGCGCCGTGCGTCTTGCCGAAGGTGTGTCCACCGGCGATGAGGGCCACGGTCTCCTCATCGTTCATGGCCATGCGGCCGAACGTCTCGCGGATGTCGTGGGCCGACAGCTGCGGGTCGGGGTTGCCGTTGGGGCCCTCGGGGTTGACGTAGATGAGACCCATCTGGACCGCTGCGAGCGGGCGCTCGAGCTCACGGTTGCCCGTGTAGCGCTCGTCCCCGAGCCACGTGGTCTCGGGGCCCCAGTACACGTCGTCATCCGGCTCCCACACGTCGGTGCGGCCGCCGGCGAAGCCGAAGGTGGGGAAGCCCATGTCTTCGAGGGCGACGTTTCCGGCGAGGATCATGAGGTCGGCCCACGAGATCGACTGACCGTACTTCTTCTTGATCGGCCAGAGCAGGCGGCGGGCCTTGTCGAGGTTGACGTTGTCGGGCCAGCTGTTCAGCGGCGCGAAACGCTGCATGCCCGCGCCCGAGCCGCCACGACCGTCGGTCACGCGGTAGGTGCCGGCGCTGTGCCAGGCCATGCGGATCATGAGGGGGCCGTAGTGACCGAAGTCGGCGGGCCACCAGTCCTGCGAGGTCGTCATGACCTGCTGGATGTCGCTCTTGACTGCGGCGAGGTCGAGCGCCTCGAACGCGGCCTTGTAGTCGAAGCCCTCGTCGAGCGGGTCGCGCTGCGCGTTGTTCTTGGCGAGGATCTTCACGTTCAGCGACTCGGGCCACCACACGCGGTTGGCGGATCCCTGGGTCGGGTGGGGCAGGGCGCCGGCGGGCTCGCTGTCGGCGGGGGCTTCGCCCACCGGCAGGCGGTCGTCGTCGGGGGCGCCACCGTCGTGGAAGACGGGGCAGCCGTTCAGCGTGTCGCTCATCGGGATCCTTTCGGTTTTTCGGCTTCGGACTCTGCTCGGCACTCGGCGCACACACCCCAGAACGTCACTTCAGCGGTTTCGATGAGGAAACCGCTGCCCTCCGGAACGTGCAGGCAGGGTGCCGCGCCGACGACGCAGTCCACGTCGTCGATGCGGCCGCATCCGGTGCACACCACGTGGTGGTGGTTGTCGCCCACGCGCAGTTCGAACGTGCCGGCGTGACCGGCGGGTTCGATGCGGCGGGCGAGTCCCGCGTCGGCGAAGTCGCCGAGCGCGTTGTACACCGACTGCTTGCTGGTGCCGGGGAGGGACCCGCGGATGCCGTCGAAGACGGCGTCCGCCGTCGCGTGCGGGTGCGCACGCAGGGCTTCGAGCACGGCCACGCGTGTCGCCGTCACCCGCAGACCCGCACCGCGGATGAGGTCATCCGCGGCGGCATCCGGTCGACTGTCGAGCATGCGTCCAGCGTACCTAGTTTTGAGTAAATCAAAAATGACACGCCGGTAACGGATCGGATCGCCGCCCCGCACCACGTCGGACACGACGCGGAAGATTCGCGGCCGGCGACCCTCAGAGGCGGTGGATGCCGCACCCGTCGGCCCGCATCTCCTGCGTCGCGTCGCCCGAGGTTCGACCACACAGGCGCCCGGCGGCGCCAGACCGGCACCGTGCGGCCGAGGGAACCGCCCGAGCGACCGACGAAACCGCTCCCGGGCGGCCGACGAAACCGCTCCCGGGCGGACGACGAAACCGCCCGCAAGCATCCGATGCGCAGGCGCCGGACGAAACACCGGACCGCCGGAGCGCCGCGAGACGGCGGATGCCGTCAGCCCGCGGTGAGGGTCGGAGTCCCCGCCTCGTATTCGGTGAGGTCGCCGGTCTCCCCCGCGCGCGCCGCGCGGCGCCCGACCCACAGCATGTAGAAGAGGAAGACGCCCAGCGCGGCGGCCCCGATGGCCACCTTCACCTGCCACGGCCACTCCCGCGGCGTCACGAAACCCTCGACGATGCCGGAGAGGGCGAGCGCGAAGACGAGACCCACCGCCACGGTCGCCAGCGATCGTCCCGCGGCGGCGAGGGCCGCCTCGCGCGTCCGGCGGCCCGGAGCGACCCACGCCCAGAAGATCTGCAGACCCGCGGCCGCCGCCACGAAGATGCACGTGAGCTCGAGGAGACCGTGCGGCAGGATGAACTGGAAGAAGGTGTCGCCGCGATCGAACGAGAACATGATCGCCGCCACGACTCCGACGCCCCGCGCGTTCTCCATGATGACCGAGATGGGCCAGAACCCCGTCACACCGAACATCACGCACTGCGCGGCGAGCCACGCGTTGTTAGTCCACACCGTCGCCGCGAAGATCTCGTTCGGATTCTCCCGGTAGTAGCCGACGAATTGTTCGTCCGCCACATTCTGGATGTCCATCTGAGCAGCCAACGTGGCGAGGACAGCCGGATCCCCCGTGATCCACAGCACCCAGAGCGTGGAGACGACGAGGAACAACACCGCCACCGCCAGCGTCATCCACCGCACCCGGTACAGAGCCGCCGGCAACTGCAGCAGGAAGAAGCGCGGCAGCTGCTTCAGGACGTTCTCGCGGACGCCCGTCAGGCGCAGGCGCGTCCGCGCCAGCAGGATCGAGACGTAGTCGCCCTGGGGCGTGCGTCCGGCCGAGGTCTTGATGTCGGCCAGATCAGCGGATGCCGCGCGGTAGCGCGTGACGAGCTCGTCCACGTCCGACCCGCTCAGGTGGCGGCGGCGCCCGAGCTCATCCAGTCGAGCCCACTCGTCTCGGCGGGCGGCCGTGAGGGCGTCGAGGTCCATGTGATCAACTGTACGCATGGCTTCGTCGACGCCCCCCGCTCCCGCGGTCGCCCTCGTCCCCATGGGCACGGAGGAGATCCTCACCGGCGAGGCCGTCGCACTCGACGTGCAGCCCGTCGGCTTCTTCCTCCGAGCCGTCGGAGCGCTCATCGACCTCCTCGTGGGCGCGGCGCTGCTGGTCGCCGGTGGCGTCCTCCTCGCGCGCATGGTCGGGACCGGGGCACTCCCCGAATCGGCGACCGGAATCGGCGTGATCTCGCTCCTCGTCTTCGTCCTGGTGGCGGTGCCCACCACGGCCGAGACGCTGTCGCGCGGGCGGAGCCTCGGCCGTTTGGCGGTGGGTGCCCGCATCGTCCGCACGGATGGCGGGGCGGCGGGCTTCCGTCAGGCGTTGATCCGCGCGCTGGCGGGCGTGCTCGAGCTGTGGTTCACCCTGGGGGCGATCGCCGCGGTCGTCGGTATGTTCACCCCACGGGCGCAGCGTCTCGGTGACCTGCTGGCCGGCACCGCGAGCGAACGGACTCGCACGCGCCCCCTCCCGTCCGCCGCCCCGGGCCTTCCGGCCGGGCTCGAGACGTGGGCGGAGGTCGCGGACGTCTCGCGCCTCCCCGACCGCCTCGCCGCCCGGGTGTCGCGGTTCGTGCGGGGTGCCGACGACCTGGAGCCCGCCGCGCGCGCTCGCGTCGCGGCATCCCTCGCCGATGCGGTCGCCCCCTTCGTCTCCCCTCACCCGGCGGGGGATGCCGAGACCTTCGTGCGAGCCGTGTCCGCCGTTCGACGCGACCGCGAGTACCGTGCCCTGATGCTCGAGAACGAGCGCGCCGCGGCACACACCGAGCACGCCTGATCCCGGCGCTCGGAACGCTGCTCCGACATGGATGACGCTCCGCGGAGCGCGATCGCGACGGTCCGCCCATCAGATCGGCGGTCGGACCCCCGCCGGCACAGCACGGCCGATGCGAGCGGTCCGGCAGACCCGATGGCAGCCTCAGGCGCGCAGCGTCTCGTGACGCACGACGACCCAGCCCTGGGGGACCGAGAGTCGGTCGGCGTGGATCGCGCACAGATCGTGGGCGTGCGGGTCGCCCGCACGACCGAGGGGCCCGAGGGCCGCCATCTGGTCGCCGTAGTCGTAGGTGAGGGTGCTCATCGCCTCGCGGGCGCATCCCACCTTCGAGCAGAGTCTGTCACGCATCGCGGGTCAGCCTAGTCAGCCCGTCCGATCTCGAGCCGACGCCGCGCCGGTGCGCCCCGACGCGGCGATCGGTCCCGCCGCATCCGCAGATCCTCGCCCGCCCCCGCTCCCGGACGCCCGGCCGCCTCCCGCGTCCCGCCCGTGCGCCCCGCGGCATCCCGCACCCCACGAGCACCCGGGTGCGGCGCGCTCCCCGCCGAGCCGCCATCGCTCGAAGAGGCCGACGACGAATACCCGACGTGGTCCGCGTGCGGGACGGACGCCGCGGCGCACCCGCAACCGTAAGATGGGCGAATGATGCGTCGGCGATCCCGCGAAGCACGCTCCGTCGCCCGCCCGTCGCGTCACGGACGCCACGGGCGTGAGAACCGCAGTCCCGTCGTCCGGCCGCCGCTCCCCCCGCTCGACACGCGCGTCGAGCGTTTCGACATCGCGGTGAGCACCGCAGCGGAGTTCCTTCGCTCGGCCTGGGCCGACCTGCGCGAGGTGTCGTTCGAGATCGGCATCATGCCACCCGCCGCGGCCACCGGCATCCCGAGATGGACGGTGCTGCGCGACGAGAAGCGCATCATCCTGTACCGCGTGCCGATCGAGCGCCTCGGGCACCCGCACCAGGACGACGACCTGCACCGTCGCATGATGATCGAGGGCGCGGTGTTCCGAGCGGCCGCGGAGTACCTCGACCGCGACCCCTGGGACCTCGGGTCGGAACGCTTCCGCTTCCTCTGAGCCGGCCTCCCGCCGCGCGAGTGCGGCATCCGGATCGGAGAGGGACTCTCAGGGCAGAACCGTCACCGCCGCCGCCGCGGCATCGGCCGGCCAGAGCGGGTACGACGCCAGGGCCGACGCGCCCGCGTAGGTGACCGCTGCGCGGACCGGCCCCGTCGTCTCGAGGCGGTAGACACCGTCGCCGACCGGCACCGAGACGCTCATGCCCGCGGCGACCGTCGCCGACACGGGGGTGCCCCCCTCGACGGGGGTCAGGGTCACGGCCGCCTCGGTCGCGCCGCCCGCGAGCACCACCGTCGCGCCCGCGCCCGGCGCCACGGCGACGAGGCTCGGTTCGACGATCTCCGGGGACGCGGCGTACCAGGCGAAGTCGGCGCCCTCGCCGAAGCCCGTCGTGGACCATGTCGCGCCGACGATCGGAGCGCCGGCCGTCGCCTCGACGGTGTAGGCGCCCGCCGCGATTCCGGAGAGGTCGAGCGAGGTGGGCAGTCCGGCCGTGAGGGCGATCTCGACCGGGGCGGGAGCGGTGCCGACGGCATCCACGGGGACGAGGGTGACGGTCGCGGTCGTGTCGGCACCCGGAGCCAACAGGCGCAGCAGGGTGCCGGCCTGGCCCGCCGCGGTCTCGATCACCTGCACGCCGGGCATCACCAGCCGCGTATCGGCCTGCGCGGTGGGCGCCACCTGCTCGACGCCGCCGGGCAGCAGCACGCGGGTGAGGCTCGCCTGGAGGGCGGCGTGCACCGGTGCACCGGACGACACGACACGGACGACCGGGCTCTCCTCGCCCAGGAGAAGGCCCGCCAGCGGAACGATACGTCGTTCACCCGCCGGGACCACGATGTTCTGCCCGCTGGGCGGTGTCGCCACCCCCTGCGCTCCGTACACCGACAGCTGCACCGTCGCCGGCACGCTGCCCGGATTGGCGAGCTCGATGAGATCGTTGGCGCCCGTGGTGCTCGCCCCGCCGACGAGCCACGACTCCGCCAGCGGCGGGCGGCACGCGGACGCCGCGAAGCCGACCAGGTCGTCGGACGCGGCAGTCGCCGAGGTCGCCGCGGCGATCGCAGTCGGCGCCCCGTCGCGCGGGGCAGCGCTCAGCACGGGCGCATCGCCGTCGGAGGAACCGGTCGCCCCGCTCAGGGATCCCGTCGAGGCGGCGGCGTCCGCGGGACCGCTGACGATGTCGGATGCCGCTGCCGCGCTCAGGCCACTCGCCGAGTCGGCGCTGCGCCCGAGCGCCAGGAGCGGGCCGTCGCACGCCAACACGGTGTCGCTGGGCGCCGGAGTGGTCTGCAGGCGCACCGGCTCGGCGGTGTACTGCGGCCACGGGGCGGCGATCGCGGCGACCGTGCCGACGACGGCCGCGGCCGCGACGGCGGCGCCGGCCACCAAGCGGGCGCTCGTGGCGGCGTAGCGGACGAGACGGCGATCGCTCATCGCGCACCTCCCGGGTTCGGCCCGACGATTCGCGGGGTGCGCCGCGCCACGCGCCGCGAGGCGGCGGTGGGGACGGCCAGCAGAAGGGCGACGAGGAGCACCCCGAGGGAGCCGAGAGCCACGAGCCGCTGCAGCCCCGCGCGGTGGTCGTCGAGCGGTGCGCGCGGGGTGATGTCGGTGTTCACGCGCCAGAGGTCGCCGCGGGAGGTCGCCCCCACCGGGTCGAGCATCTCGCGCTGGTCGAGTGACGTCGCCGCGCCGAGCCGGTCGCCGAGGATGACATCACCCTCGGCCGCCGGCGCGGATTCGAGCAGGACGAAGCCGATACCCCGCTCGGCCAGGCGCGCGACGACATCGTCGGCGGAGGGCGAGACGAGGTCGACGGCGAGCGACGCGAGTTGACGGTCCTGGTCGTCGGCGGAGGTGCGCGTGGCGTCGATCGTGCTCTGTCCCGACAGCGTGGCGCTCCCGCCCCACACGACCTGCACCCGGAGGCCGTCACTGCGCGGGTCCAGCACGAGGGTGCCGATGGCGAGGGAGCCGCGGCCCTCGGCCGCGACGAAGGCCGGGAGGGTGGAGACGGGACCGTTGGTGAGCACCGAGCGGTCACCGCCGTCCGTGATCTGCGCGGCCAGGGCCGGGGCGACGGCGACGGCCAGCGCCAGGACGGCGGCGAGACCGCCGATCGGCCGCAGGACGCGGGCGCGGTCGGGGATCCCGGCATCCAGGGCGACGACGGCCGCCCCCACCAGTCCCACCCACGCCAGACTCAGGCCGGAGCCCGGCCACAGCGACACGGCCGCGGAGTCCCGGAACGACACGGCGATGCCGACGGCGGCGAACGCGGTCGCCAGGCCCGTCACGGCGATGACGATGAGACCGGATGCCGCGACCCACCGCGGCGTCAGCACCGACAGCACCGCGAGGACGGCGAGGGGCGCCACGAGCAGGCCCACCCACCACACGGGCTGGCCGAGCAGGCTCGCCCATCCTCCCGGGTCGGAGGTCGGGAACCCCGCGGCCAGGAGTGCCCGGCCGATCGGATCGGCCGAGACCTCGGCGCCCGCGAACGGCACGCCGGGGTCGGCGACCAGGCCCCAGGCGTTGCCGGCCCGCACCTGCGACCACACCAGCGGGGCGAAGATCACCGCTGAGGGGATCATGAGCCAGACCACGCGGGCGACGCCGCGGCCGGCGACGAGGGCGACCACCACGAGAGCGGCGCACCAGAGCACGACCGCCGCCGGGGCCAGCGACGGCGCGCACGCGAGCACGGCCGCCAGGATGACGGATGCCGCGCCGGCCGGCGCCCACGAGCGGTGCGCGACGCTGGCGGCGAAGAAGAGCCACGGCAGCAGCAGGTGCGCGAGAACGGCGGCCGGCCGTCCCTCGACGAGGGCCGCGACGAAGGTCGGTGCGAGCGCCCACGCCACCGCGGCGATGATGCGCAGCGGCGAGGACTCGGTGACGCGGGTCGCGGCGAACCATCCGCCGAGCACGGCGAGCGGCAGAGCCAGGACCCACAGCGCCACGAACGCGCGCGACGGATCGCCGGGCGACAGCGTGCCCACCAGCGCGACGACCGCAGAGAACGGATCGGCGGGGCCCACGGCGTCCAGGCCGAGAGGGCGCTGCCCCCATGCGGCGTCCTGCCAGAGCTGAGCGACGTTCGCGCGCAACGGCGCGAGGGCCCCTCCCCCCAGCACCGGCCACGCCAGAAGCGGCGCGAACAGAGCAATCGAGACGGCGAGGGCGCCGAGGACCGCCCACGCGCCGCCGCCGACGAAGAAGTGCAACTCGCTGCGGACGGGCGCATCCGGATCGCCGATGTCCCCCTGCCAGCGCGTGCGCATCTCGGCGCGGGAGACGCGAAGCGGTGCGATCCGCGACCACCCGACATCACGGACGGAGCGGATGCGGCGGCGCGCGCGGGCGACGGCCGCCGGACGGGCCATCACGAGCAGCGTCGCGCCCCACTCGGGGAGCACCCGGTACGGCATCTTCGTCACGAGGTGCGCGAACGTGCGCCACAGCGCGAGGGGGAGGAACGACAGCCAGTGCAGCGGGACGGCGGGGGCGGGGGCGTAGACGAGGCGTCGGTGCAGCTGCGCGGTGCGCGTCGCGAACGCCCGCCGGCGGGCCCGCCGGCGACCACGGGCCATCGCCGCGACGCCGTCGCCCGCCACCGCCACGCGGGCGGATGGGACCACCGCGACGAGACGGCCCGCGAGGCGCGCGCGCACACCCAGGTCGAGCCCTTCGTCGGCACCGCCGAGGGCGGGATCGAGCCCGCCGAGCGCCGCCCAGGCGTCGCGGCGGACCAGGATGCCACGCACGTCGGAACCGAGGACGTCGGAGTCGCGGTCGCGCTGGCCCTGGTCGAGCTCGCCGGCGGCGAGTTCGACGGTGCCGCCGTAGCGGTTCATGCTGACGCCCAACGAGCGGATGATGTCGCGGTCGTCCCAGTCCACGAGTTTCGGCGCGGCGATCACCAGGGGAGGCGAGAGTTCGAGGGCGCCGGCGAGACGCACGAGTGCATCCGGGTCGGGGGCGGTGTCCTGCGCGAGGAGCCAGACCGCGTCGCCGGTGAGGCGGGGCGTGGCCAGAGCCGTGGCCGCGGCGAACGGCGTGCCGGCCGAGGCCGTGATGACGCCTTCCGCGCCGGATTCGGCGGCGAGCCGCGTGAGCTCCGCGTCCGGACCGCACAGCACGATGGTCAGCGCGTCGACGGGGCGCGTCTGCGCCGAGAGCGCGGCGAGGGTTCGTTCCAGATGGTTCGCCGCGGGGGTGCGTCCTTCGGGACGCACGACGAGGATGGCGTGTACACGGTCGGGCATGACGCGGATCAGCCTAAGTCTGCTCCGGGTGGATCACGGACGCCGCGCCGTCGGGCGCCGGATCGCTCCGCGGATGCCCGGTTCAGGCCCGACGCTTGAGTTTGCGACGCTCGCGTTCGCTGAGACCGCCCCAGATGCCGAACCGTTCGTCGTTCTGCAAGGCGTACTCGAGGCACTCGCTCTTGACGTCGCACGAGGTGCAGATGCGCTTGGCGTCGCGCGTGGAGCCGCCCTTCTCAGGGAAGAACGCCTCGGGGTCGGTCTGCGAGCACAGCGCGTCGGTCTGCCAGGCGAGGGTGTTCTCTTCGGCGGCGTCGATGTCGCGGCGCACACCGGGAACGCCGAGGTCGACCGGGTCTACGAACCAGTTGTCCGGAACACCGGACCGGTACTGCGACGTCGCCATATCATCCTCCCCCTCGTCTGAGCCCCTATGACGCGGCTTGCGCGTGTAGATAATTACACCCGTGTGATTCGGATTGGTCAAGTCGCGGATCGTAAACCCTCAAGGCCGAGGTGAACCTTCAGGACCCGCTTCGGCGTGTCGCGCTCGGGCATGTCGCTCGTGGTGCCGCCGGGGGACGACACGCCCGTGCCTGGCGCGGCCGGCCGGAGCCGGGAGTCGACCGCCGCCCGACCGAGCCCGGCCTCTCCGCCGGTGCGCCGCCGCGCAGCCTGCTCGCGCGCGGACCCCTCAGGCCCCCGGCATGGCGACGAAGACCTCGCCCGCACCATCGCTCGTCAGCGGCGACTCCTCCGGCGTGATGAGCGCGGCCTGCCCGGGCGCGAGCGTCACGGCCGCGCCCGAGGCGCCCGTCACGGTTGCGCTCCCGGCCACGCCGAGCGCGATCGAGATCCCGTTCAGCTCGAGGTTCGCCGCCTCCCCCGCCCCGAGGCGGCCCAGCGCGAAGTCGGCGATACCGGGGGCGAACACCTCGGCCCCCTCCCCCGCCGGGGTGGCCCGCAGGTAGGGCGGCTCGGCCGGGCGGAAGTCCACGAGCGCGAGCAGCTCGGCCACGTCGATGTGCTTGGGCGTCAGACCGCCGCGCAGCACGTTGTCGCTCGCGGCCATGATCTCGACGCCCAATCCTGCGACGTACGCGTGCAGCACGCCCGCGGGGACGAAGATCGCTTCGCCGCGGCGCAACTCCACGAGGTTCATCAGGAGGGCGACCACGATGCCGGGGTCGGACGGATACGCCGTGTGCAGGGATCGCGTCAGCTCGAGTTCGGCCGCGAACTCGGCGGAGTCGGTGGATGCCGCGGCATCCACGATCTGCGCGATCTCGGCCGCATCGGCCTCGCCGAGAAGCCACCCGATCGTCCGGCGCAGCGCGGCGGCGGCGTCGTCGGTCGCGAGGTGTGCACGCAGCGTCCGGACTGCCGGCGCGTCGCCGAGGGCGTCCACCAGCGCGCGGGTGCGCACGATGTCACGCAGCCCGGCCAGCGCGGTGAACGTCTCGCTCAGGGCGACGATGACCTCGGGCTTGTGGTTGTCGTCCTTGTAGTTGCGCGAACCCGCGTCGCGCGGGACGCCCGCGGCCTCCTCGCGCGCGAAGCCCTCGACCGCCTGCTCCTTCGACGGGTGCACCTGGATCGACAGCGGCGCGCCTGCGGCCAGGAGCTTCAGCAGGTACGGCAGCTTCGCGGGCAGCTCGTCGTGTGCGGCGGCGGCGGCCGGAAGCCACGCGTCGAGGGTCCGATCCGTGCCGTCGTGCACCGCGGAGGGCGAACCGGGGTGGTCCCCGAACCAGATCTCCGCCTCCGGGGCGCCGCTGGGCTCGCGCCCCTCGAGGTCGGCGATGAGCGTCGGGCTGCCCCAGGCGTAGTCGCGGGGGGTGTTCGAGATCGCAACAATCACGGGCGTCAGCCTACTGGGGCCCCCGGACGCCGTCCGATGCCGACCGGTAGCCTGAACCCATCATGGCGATGTACACGAAGCACCCCGTGTCGGCGCTGCCGACGCCGCCGCCGCGAGAGACGACCCGGCATCTGCTGCTGCGGGCGTGGTGCGTCTTCGTCATCCTCCTCGCCCTCGGCGGGGTGGGACTCGTCAACGCCGCCGGCCCCGTCGTCGCCGCCGTCGTGGCGGGGGCCTCGGCCGTCGTGTCCGCCGTGATCTGGATCGTGACACGGCCGCCGCTGGCGGTGCGGCGTCTGCCCTGGCTCGCCTTCGGCTATCTGGCGTGGGCGACGGCGTCACTCGCCTGGAGCGCCTGGCCGGTGGCATCCGTCCTGACATGGCTCCTGCTGGTGATCACGACGTTCCAGGGCCTGTTCGTCGGGGCGGTGCTGACCTGGCGCGACGTGGTGCGTGCGGTCGCGTCGGCGGCGAAGTGGGTGGTGGGACTGTCCCTGCTGTTCGAGGTGGCGGTCTCCCTGCTGGTGCGCGGTCCCCTCCTTCCGGGATTCGTGGTGCCCACCGGGCGCACGGACCCGATCCTTTACTGGTCGCGCGACAATCTCTTCGACGGCGGTCGCATCCAGGGCGTCCTCGGCAACGCCGACCTCCTGGCTGCGGTCTCGTTGGTGGCCGTCATCGTGTTCGGGGTGTACCTGGCCGCCGGGGCTCCGCACCGCGTGCGGTTGAGCATCTGGACCGCCGCGGCGGTCTTCCTCTTCATCCGCGCCGGGTCCACCACGGCATCCATCGCGGCGGCTTTCGTGGTGCTCGTGCTGGGCACCGTGCTGGTGATGCGCACCGCGCGGCGCCCCGGGGAACGCACCCGCTGGTACCTGCTGTACGCCGCGATCGGCCTGGGAGCCG
This sequence comes from Microbacterium proteolyticum, assembly GCF_030818075.1. Lineage (NCBI taxonomy): Bacteria > Bacillati > Actinomycetota > Actinomycetes > Micrococcales > Microbacteriaceae > Microbacterium > Microbacterium proteolyticum. The sequence goes on from NZ_JAUSZZ010000001.1 coordinate 3,491,792, forward strand.
CCGCAGCACTGTGGTTCGGGCGGGAGGTCGTGTTCGGCGTGCTCGGGCGCGGGGCCGACCTGCTCGGACGCGAGGGCGTCTGGGCGGACGTGCTCCGGCGTGCCGACCAACGCCCGCTCGTCGGCTGGGGGTTCTCGACGCCGTGGATCCCCACGGAGCCGCTCATCGACGGCTGGATCGTGGAGCGCGGTCAGACGGTGGTGCAGGCGCACAGCGTGTGGCTCGACGCCTACCTGCAGCTCGGCGCGATCGGCGTCGCACTGCTCGTGCTCGTGTACCTCGCCTACCTCTGGCGCTCGTGGTTCTTCGCCGTCGACCGTCCCCGCTGGGATCTGCGCGACGACCGTCCGCACTCAGCGCTCACGCTGCTGCCCACCCTCGTCGGAGCGCTGCTGGTGGTGCAGGGTCTCACCGAATCGGGGCCCCTGCTGCTGTGGGGCTGGATGTTCGTCGTGCTGTTCGGCGCGAAGATCAAGCAGACGCCGATCGTGGGACACGGCCCCGGCGAAGAGAGCGATCCTCCGCCGCGGGCGGCCTGACCGCGCCGTCGGCCTGACCTCCCCGCACGCGAAGGGCCCGCGCACACGCGCCGGGTAGACTTCCCGCTGGCCGTCCGCGGCCGCTGCGCCTAGACGAAAGACCTCTTCGTGACGTACACCCTGCAGAACGCCGTCCTGCCGCTCGACCGCGATCCCGACCTCCTCCCCCTGTACGTCGACCCCGAGACGTGGTCGACGATCGACGAGGAGCCGGTCCGGGTGACGAACGTCGCCCAGCTCGGCAACATCCTCGACCGCCATCGCGCGCGCATCGTCGCCGGGCGTCGCGTCTCGTTCGGCACGTACTTCAACGCCTTCCCCGCCTCGTACTGGCAGCACTGGACGCCCGTGCGCCAGGTGCGCCTGACCGTGCGCACGTCGGGGGATGCCACGATCCTCGTCTACCGCTCGAACGGCGGCGGCACGAAACAGCGTCTCGACACCCGTGAAGTGCGGGGGGATGCCACGGCCACCTCGTTCGACCTGGTCCTCGACCAGTACAGCGACGGCGGGTGGATCTGGTTCGACGTCGCCGCCGACCGCACCGACGCGACGTTCGAGGGTGCCGAATGGACCACCGAGCAGGAGCCGGTGCGCGGCGGCAAGGCGAGCATCGGCGTCACCACGTACAACAAGCCCGATTACTGCGTCGAGACCCTGCGGGCCCTCGCCGACGCACCCGACGTCCTCGACGTGGTGGATCGGGTGTTCATCATCGACCAGGGCACCGACCTCGTCGAGGCGCAGGACGCCTACCCCGCGGTGGCGGAGCGTCTGGGTGAGACGCTGCAGGTGCTCCGCCAGCCGAACCTCGGCGGCTCGGGCGGCTTCGCTCGCGCGATGGTCGAGACGCTCGCGCGGGAGGGCAGCGACTTCGTGCAGCTGCTCGACGACGACGTGCGCATCGAGCCGGAGTCGATCCGCCGCTCCGTGGTGTTCGGACGGTACGCCTCGGTGCCCACCATCGTCGGCGCGCACATGTTCGATCTGCTCGACCGCCCCAAGCTCCACGCGTGGGCCGAGGTCGTCGACGACGCGCCGTTCATGTGGCGGGCCCTCTTCCAGGAGCGCCTCCCCCACGACTTCAGCGTCGCGAACCTCCGGCAGTCGCCCCTCCTGCACATGCGCCTCGACGCCGACTACAACGGCTGGTGGATGTGCCTCATCCCCACCAGCATCCTGCGGGAGATCGGCCTGTCGTTGCCGGCCTTCATCAAGTGGGACGACGCCGAGTTCTGCGTCCGGGCTCGGGATGCCGGCTACCCGACCGTCTCCATGCCCGGGGTGGCCCTCTGGCACGTCTCGTGGATCGGCAAGGACGACTCGATCGACTGGCAGGCGTACTTCCACGCCCGCAACCGCATCGTGGCGGGTCTGCTGCACTCGCGCTCGGCACAGGGCGGCACTCTCATCCGCCACAGTCGCCGCGTCGACCTCAAGCACCTCATGATGATGCAGTACTACCCCGTCGAGCTGCGGCACCGGGCGTTGCGCGACGTGCTGTCGGGCCCCGACCACATGCGCCGGGGGCTCGCGACGGCCATGCCCGAGGCGCGGGCGGTGGCGAAGAAGCATCCTGAGACGGTCATCCACAAGGATTCCGGGGTGCCGCTGCGCTCGCGTCACGGTCGACAGGTGTTCAAGCGCCTGAAGCAGCACCAGTTCGACAGTCCCACGGGCATCGCGCTGCGCACCTTCACCGCGCGGACCCTCCTGTCGCACTGGTTCCACACGCCCAAGCCCGAGAACGTCGCGCAGCCCGAGGTCGAGTTCGGCAAGGGCGACGCCAACTGGTGGCGCGTGCCGCTGTACGACAGCGCCCTCGTCAGCGCCGCCGACGGGTCGGGCAAGAACGTCTACACGCGCGATCGTGCGCAGTTCCGTCGCATGCTCGTGGACAGCTGGCGCCTGCACCGTCGTCTGCAGCGCGAGTGGCCCCGGCTCTCCCGTCGGTATCGCGACGCCCTCCCCGACCTCGTGTCCGAGAAGTCGTGGCGCGCGACCTTCGAGGAGCGCGCGTGAGCACCTTCGACCCCACGAGCGCGACGATCGTCGTCGTCACCTACAACCGCACGCACCTGCTGACGCGCCTGCTCGAGAGCATCGAGCGGATGTCGCCGGCCCCCGGGCACCTCGTGATCATCGACAACGCCTCCACCGACGACACCACCGCCGTCGTGGAGTCGTTCCGCGACCGCCTGCCCACCGAGCTCGTCTATCGCCGCCTCGAGACGAACACGGGCGGCTCGGGCGGCTTCAGCGAGGGAATGCGGGTCGCGTACGAACTGGGCTCCGAGTGGATCTGGCTCATGGATGACGACGTCGAGGTCGTCTCCGACGGCCTCGCCCGGATGGGCCACTGGACGCCCCGCTTCCGCAGCATCCAGGGTCGGCGGTACGACTACGACGGCAGCGAGTTCTACTGGCAGTACCGGATCGCCGAGTCGATGGCGATCCCGATCCCCTACGCGCCTGCGGCCTTCGACGACTCGGGCTTCAAGCCCATGAACTCGGGCTGCTTCGAGGGCATGTTCATCCACCGCGACATCGTCGCCAAGATCGGTCTGCCCGACCCCCGCTTCTTCATCTACTGGGACGACCAGCTCTACGGCTGGCTCGCGTCGCGCGAGACGCCGTCGGTCATCGTCGACGAGTTCGTGCTGCGGCGCACCCGCGAGATCAAGCAGTGGGACATGGGCATCCGCCACATGAACGCCTCGAGCGACGCCTACCGGTACTACATCATGCGCAACCGCGCGTACCTGCAGAAGTACTACCGGGCGCTGGGCGTGTACCGCACGCTCCCCTTCACGGCCGGCACGGCGCTGACCTTCGTCAAGGAACTGATCCGCCTCGTCGTCGTCGAGCGCAAGCTCAGCGGCACGAGCCACCTGTTCCGCGGGCTCCGCGACGGGCGCGTGATCGCCCGCGATCGCTCGTGGACGCCGATGCCGCCGCTGGAACCGTCGAAGACGGGCTGACCGTCACCGCCGGCCGCGAGGCCGCTCGACGGATCGACGGCTCGGCGTGGGCCTGCTTCCGTTACGACGTGACTTCGTCTTCGAGGGGTTCGATGGCGCGCACGGCCTTGCCGACGCGGCTCTTCTTGGGGGCGTAGACGACGAGGGCGTGGAAGACGAAGCGGACCACGAACGCGGCGATGAGGGTGAGGGCGGCGGCGAGGACGCTTTGGATGTGCGCCTGGCTGACCAGCACCCAGATCACCGGGATGCGCACGATCGCCTCGATGCCGTTGAAGGTGAACGACTTGATGAAGCGGTGGCGCATGAGCCCCGACTCGGCGCGCATGTCGGCGAAGACGAGGTACTCCAGGGCGAGGAAGTTCGCCACGATCGTGACCACGCTCGCGATGACCGCGGCGACGATGTACTGCACGCCGACCATCTGCAGCGCCCACATGATCGCCAGGTTGGCCAGGGCCCCGAGCCCGCCCACGACAGCGAAGGCGGACATGCGACCGAAGCGGAGCATGGTCAGCTGCAGCAGGAACCGCATGCCCTGGCTGAACGACGCCTTGGATTCGCCGGCGAAGCGCGCGGCGAAGGAGAAGGGGACCTCGGCGACGCGCAGCTGGGTGCGGGCGAGGATCTCCAGCAGGATCTTGAATCCGCGCGGCTGCAGCGTGTCGATGTCCAAGGCGCGGCGGTCCACGAGGAAGAACCCGGTCATCGGGTCGGAGCAGTTGTGCAGTTTGCGGGGGAACATCGCCTTGGTCAGCAGCGTCGACGCGCGTGACACGGCGGTGCGTACCGCGTTCGCGAGGCCGTCGGAGGTGCCTCCGGCGACGTACCGGGATGCCACGACCACATCGACGTCGCCCTGCTCGGCGCGGGCGTACAGGTCGGCGATGACCTCCGGCGGGTGCTGCAGGTCGCCGTCCATCACCACGCACCGATCGGAGGCGGCGGCCCTGATGCCTTCGACCACCGCACCGCCGAGCCCACCGACGGGGTCGTCACGGTGGATCAAACGCACAGGGATCGACGCGGTCCGAGCGACCGCGCGGATGACGTCGGGGGTGTCGTCGGTGGAGTCGTCGACGAAGATCACCTCGACGACGCGGCCCGCCATGGCATCCGTCGTGCGACGCACGAGTTCGGCGACGTTCGGGCCCTCATTGAAGGTCGGAACGATGACGGAAAGATCCATGGACAGCTCACGTTCTGAAGACGACAACCTCTCCATGCTACGGGCTGAGCCTGAGAAGCACCCGCCCGGGCAGCCGACTCACCGGGCGATTCCTCGCCGTCGACGGCGACCGCTCAGCCGACCGTCGCGGGGAGCTGCTCCGCCAGCGAGGGACCGAGCGTGCGCGCGTACAGACGCGTCAGGTGGTTGTCGTCGCGGTAGACCGCGACGTTGCCGATGACCCCGACGCAGAGGTCGTCGGGGCAGATCGAGGTCGTGAGATCCACCAGACTGACCCCGGGGCGGGCGAGCGCCTCAGCGGGGTTGCTCTCGGCGAGGGATGCCGAGCGGGGCACGGCGCAGTCGAGAGGATCGGCAGCCTCGACGACGCAGCCGAACATGTCGAAGTCGAAGCGCGGATTGTCGCGCACGGCGATCACCTCCACGCCCGCCGCCGTCATCCGGTCGAGGAAGCGGTCCACGCCCGGGCGGACCTTCTCCTCGTCCTCGCCGGCGTCGGAGCGGGTGACCACCGTCATCACCGCGTCGGGCTGCACCTGTTCGACGAGCCGGATCGCCGCTTCGCGCCACGAGTCGCACCGCTCGTCCATCCCCGGCTCGTCGAGCCCCATCGAACACCCGCCCTTGATGAGGTGGACGACACCCCACCCCTTCGCCTCCGCCGTGGGCAGGAGCGCGGCGGTGATCTGCTGGGCGTGCGAGTCGCCGATGACCGCGACGGTCCGGTGCGCGCGCGCCGTGTGCGGGGTCTCCCCGCACGTCCCGATGAGCTCCTCGGCGTCGGTGGCCCAGTCGCCCGTGCACTCGCGCTCGAGCTGGGTCCACTCGTCGTCGAGCAGCGTGGGAAGCGGAAGCATCGGCGCGTCGTCGGACGGCACCGCACGCGCAGGATCTCTCAGCACGGCGGCTCCCGGGTTCAGCAGTTGCGCGCGGGCTTCGACGGCTCGCTCGCGCGCGCCGGTCGTCGTCGTCCACGCAGCGAGGGGGACGGCGACCGCGACGACGGCGGCGGCGAGCACGGCGAGGGGTACCACCGGCGAGGCGTCGTCTCGACGCCAGGCCCTCACCGGCCGGTCGATCGCAGCCGTCAGCGCGCGGGCGAGCACGAGTGAGAGCACCACGATTCCGAGGCCGTCCACGAATCCGACATCCGCGCGGTCGTTCACGACCAGGTACGTCACGAGGATCGGCCAGTGCACGAGGTAGAGCGCATAGGCGTCGCGCCCCAATGCGCGAAGCGGGCGGGATGCCAGGAGCCGCGCGGGCCCGCGGCTGCCGTCTCCCGCGCCCGCGGCGACGACCGCCGCCGCGCACAGCACCGGCCACAGCGCCAGGAAGCCGGGAAACCCTCCGCGGACGTCGACGAGCATGCCGAGGGCGAGGAGACCCGCCAGCCCCGCCCACCCCAGGATCGACCGTGCCGGCCCGTTCAGACGCAGGTGGGGAAGCGCGACGACGAGCAGCGAGCCGGCGGCGAACTCCCACAAGCGCGCGCCGGTGTCGAAGTACGCCGCCTGCGGGGCGGTCGCCGTCCAGGCCACCGAGAAGATGAACGACAGGGTGAAAACCGCTCCGAAGCCGACCCCGACAACCCGGTCGGGCGACAGACCCCATCGCCGCACGACGTACTGGCACAGTCCCAGCAGCGCGACCCACAGGACGAACGCCTGCCCCTGCACCGACATCGACCAGAAGTGCTGCAGCGGACTCAGCGTCTCCGTCGGCGCGTAGTAGTTCACGGCGTCCGCCGCGAGGAGCCAGTTCTGCGAGTACGTCAGCGACGCCCAGGTCTGCTCCCACACCGGTCGCCACGCGGTCTCGGGATACACCGCCCAGACCACGCCCAGGACGCCGATAAGGGTCACGGATGCCGCCGGCACCAGCCGCCGGAAGAGGCCCAGCAGGTGCGCGACCGGGCGCACCGGCGCCGGGCCCGTCATCCTGCGCACGAAGCCGCGGGTCAGGAAGAACGCCGAGAGCATGAGGAAGACGTCGACACCGCCGGAGACCCGGCCGAACCACACGTGGTACACGACGACCAGCGCGATCGCCACGGCGCGCAGCCCGTCGATGTCGGGCCGATACGCCCAGCGTCCCTCTTCTCTCCGGTCCGCGCGCGCCGACCGGGTTCTCGACCCGAGGGTCAGAGGCACGGCTTCCTCACGCGAGGGTGTTGTTCCACATCGAGAGGGCGGAGCCGATGGCCATGTGCATGTCGAGGTACTGGTAGGTGCCCAGGCGCCCGCCGAAGTGCACGTCGCGCTCGCCCTTGGCGAGCTCGCGGTAGGCGAGCAGGCCCGTGCGGTCGTCCGCGGTGTTGACGGGGTAGTAGGGCTCGTCGGCCCGCGTGGCGAAGCGGGAGTACTCGCGCACGACGACGGTCTTGTCGGTCGGGTAGCGGTCGGCGCGTTCGGGGTGGAAGTGCTTGAACTCGTGGATGCGGGTGTACGGCACGTCGGCATCCGCGTAGTTCATGACGCTCGTGCCCTGGAAGTCGCCGATCGGCAGCACCTCCTGCTCGAAGTCGAGCGTGCGCCACGACAGCTCGCCCTCGGCGTAGTCGAAGTACCGGTCGACCGGACCGGTGTAGACCACGGGCACCTGGCCGACGGTGGCCTTCTTGTTCAGCGGCTGCGACTCGTCGAAGTAGTCCGTCGACAGCTTGACCTCGATGTTCGGGTGATCGGCCATGCGCTCCAGCCACGCGGTGTAGCCGTCGACCGGGAGGCCCTCCCAGGTGTCGTTGAAGTAGCGGTTGTCGTAGGTGTAGCGCACGGGCAGGCGCGAGATGACCTCGGCCGGCAGGTCCTTCGGATCGGTCTGCCACTGCTTCGCGGTGTAGTCGCGGATGAACGCCTCATACAGCGGTCGGCCGATGAGGGCGATGCCCTTCTCCTCGAGGTTCGCGGCATCCTTCGCGTCGAACTCCCCCGCCAGCTCCTGCACCAGAGCCTTCGCCTGGTCGGGCGTGTACGCCGCCTGGAAGAACTGGTTAATGGTGCCGAGGTTGATCGGCAGCGGGAACACGACGTTCTTGTGCGTCGTGTACACGCGGTGGACGTAGTTCGTGAACTGCGTGAACCGGTTGACGTACTCCCACACGGTCGGGTTCGACGTGTGGAACAGGTGCGCACCGTACTGGTGCACCTCGATGCCGGTCTCGGGCTCATCCGCCGAGTACGCGTTGCCGCCGATGTGGGTGCGGCGGTCGATGACGGTGACCTTGCGGCCCGCGGCGGCCGCGCGCTCGGCGATGGTGAGGCCGAAGAAACCCGAACCGACGATGAGGAGATCCATACCGAGCACACGACTTTCACGTCAAGAAGAAGGGAACGCCCCACGGGGACAACGCTCGATACTACCCACGCTGCCTGCACGGTCACCGGGCGCGCTCAGCGGCCCCGCAGTGACCGTCCGATACGATGACGTGTCGAAAAGCCGTGGATGGGGACGAAACTGCATGGGTGATTGGGTCAGCGCGATTCCGTCGTACCTGGTCGCCGCGGCCGTTCTGATCGTGCCCGGCCTCTCGGTCGTCGTCGCCGGCTGGGGGTGGCGGAGCCCTGGACGCCTGTTGCTGGCGCCGGCCGTTTCCACGACCATCGTGGCCGTCGCGGCCACTCTCGCCCCCGTCGTCGGTCTGACCTGGAACCTGCTGCCCGTCGCTCTCGTCACGCTCGTGGTGGTCGGCATCGCCCTCCTGCTCCGCCGCGGCGCGGGGGTCGACGCGGCGCCGAGCGGCCGACGCACCCGTCTTGTGGCCCTCCTCTCCCTCAGCGCCGCCGCCGCGGTGAGCCTCGTCTCCTTCGTCCGCGCGTTCGGTGAGCCGGAGAACATCGCGCAACGCTTCGACAACATCGTCCATCTGAATGCGATCGGACTCGCCCTGAAGTCGGGCAGCTCCTCTCCCTTCCAGATCGGCGCGACCTCCGACATCGGTTTCTATCCGAACGCGTGGCATGCCCTCACCACCCTCGGAGCCGAGCTCACCGGCGCAACGGTGCCGGTCGCTGTGAACGGGGCGAACCTCGCCGTTGTCTCCATCCTCTGGCCGGCGTCGACGATGGCACTCGCCGGCGCGTTCTTCGCCCAGCGGCGCACCGCCTTCGTCGTCTCGGCGGCTCTGTCCACCGGTTTCGGCGCATTTCCCGCGCTGTTCTTCAATTGGGGAGTCCTCTACCCCAACCTGGTCGGCTACGCGATGGTGCCGGCCGCATTGGCCGCGGTGGTCTCCGCGTTGCCGGAACGCGGAGCACCGGCGTGGGTCCGTTCGGCGTTGCTGATCGCCCTGCTCTCCGGGGGTACGTTCCTCGGACACCCGAACGCCTTCCTCAGCCTGCTGCTCTTCGCCGCCGCATTCGTCATCACCTCCCTGGCGATCGCCGCCGCAACCGCCCGGACGCGTTCCTCGGTCACCGCCCTCGTCGCCGCGACCGCCGGTCTCACGGCCGCGTCGGCTGTCACCCTCCTCGTGTTCCGCACGGGTGCGGAGCACTCGGGATGGACGCCGTGGCAGCAGACTGCGCAGTCGCTCGGTGAGGGCCTGTTCGCGGGCCCCCCGCGGGTACACGCCGACCGTGCTGGTGACCCTTCTGCTCGTCGTGGGATTCATCGCGGTCGCCCGGACGTCGCGTCTGCTGCCCGTGACCGCACCCTTCGCCGTCGCCGTTCTGCTGTTCGTCGTCGCCTCCGGGTTGCGTATCGACCATCCGTTACGACAGCTGCTGACCAACCCCTGGTACAACGACTCCAACCGCCTGGCCGCTCTGCTCCCCCTCGTCGCCATCCCCGTCGCGACCCTGGGCGCCCTCGTCATCGTCGACGTGGCCCTCCGCCTCGCAGCCGACCGGCGCCTGCACGCCTGGGTGACCCCGGTCGCCGCACTCGTCGGCATCCTGGCCGTCTTCTCGGTGGCGCTCGGCCCCAATGTCCGCATCGCCCTCGGTCAGGTCCACGAGGCCTATGCCTATACCGACAGTTCCCTCATCTTGTCGTCCGATGAGGAGGCGCTCCTGGGGCGCCTCGCCGAGGAGACCCCGCCCGACGCGCTGATCGCGGGGAGCCCTCGCACGGGCGCCTCGCTCGCGCTGGCGTTCTCGGGCCGAGAGGTCACGCAGCGCCACATCTTCGGCTCACCCTCTGACGAGCAGCTGTTCCTGAATGCGAACCTTCGCGATATCGAGTCCGACCCGGCCGTCTGCCGGACCGTCGACGACATCGGCATCGATTACGTGCTCGACTTCGGCCGCCAGGACGTCATCGACCCCGCCGGCGCCGCCGCGTACGACGGCATCCAGAACCTTTCGCCTTCCCGACACTTGGTGCTCGTGGACTCGCAGGGCCCCGATGCCCGGCTGTTCCGCATCGAGGGGTGCTGACGGTGACGCGCGCCTCGACGGTCGCCGTCGCCTACGACTGCCTCTTCCCGTTCACCACGGGTGGCGGTGAACGCCAATACCGCGCCATGGCCGAGGTGCTCGGCGACCTCGGCCTCGACGTCGACTACCTCACCGCCGTGCAGTGGGACGGCGCGACACCGGTGGAGGACGGCTTCCGCGTCCTCCCGATCGCGCCCCGTCTGTCGCTGTACGACGCGCGCGGCGTCCGCCGCATCCCCGCAGCCCTCCGCTACGCCTCGTCGCTGTTCCGGTTCCTCGCTCGCCACCGTCGCCGCTACGCCGCGGTCATCGTCAGCGGGTTGCCCATCTTCAACGTCTTCGCCGCGCGCCTCGCCCTGCTGGGTTCGGGCACCAGGCTGGTCGTCGATTACCTCGAAGTCTGGCACCGCCGGCAGTGGGTCGAGTACGCGGGTGCGGTCACCGGCACCCTCGCCTGGGTGCTCCAGCGCGCCGCCATCGCCGTGACGCCGCTGGCGACGTGCCACTCGCAACTGTCCGCGACCCGTCTGCGTCGTGAGGGCCTCCGCCGCCCGCCCGTGGTGAGCCCCGGCCTGATCGACGGCGCGGTCGAGGTCGCCGCCCCCGGTCCCGCGACCGACCCGCCGTACGTTCTCTACGCCGGGCGGCACATCCCCGACAAGCGCGTCGAGGTCCTGCCCGCCGCGGTCGCCGCCGCCCGCGAGCACATCCCCGACCTTCGCCTCGTCATCCTGGGTACGGGACCGAGCTCCGACCTCATCCGGGCCGAGGTCCGCCGCGTCGGGGGCGAGAGCTGGACCGACTTCCCCGGTTTCGTCCCCGACGGCGAGCTCGACCGCCTGCTGCACGGGGCCGTCGCCCTGGCCAACCCGTCCCGCCGCGAGGGATACGGCCTGGTCGTCGTCGAGGCGAACGCCCACGGCACCCCGGTCGTCCTCGTCGCCGACGAAGGCAACGCCGCCACCGAACTCATCGACGACGGCGTCAACGGCGTCGTCTCCCCCACCACCCGACCCGCCGACCTCGCCCGGGCCATCCGGGACGTCGTCGACGGCGGTGACGACCTGCGCCGCACCGCGCGCGCCTGGTACGACACCGCCGTCGGCACTCGCACCATCCGCCGCACCGTGGAAGGCATCCTGTCGGCACTGCCGCTGCCGACACCCGCCCCGGTGAAGACGAAAGAAGACAGTCCGTGAGCACTCCCACCCCGAGCGACGTCGAACTGACGATCCTCATGCCCTGCCTCAACGAGGCCGAGACGCTGGAGGTCTGCATCCGCAAGGCGCAGGGCTTCCTGCAGCGCAGCGGCATCCGCGGAGAAGTCCTCATCTCCGACAACGGCAGCACCGACGGCTCCCAGGCCATCGCCGAGCGCCTCGGCGCGCGCGTGTCGCACGCCCCGCGCCGCGGCTACGGCGCCGCACTCATCAACGGGATCGACACCGCGTACGGGCGGTACGTCATCATGGCGGATGCCGATGACAGCTACGACTTCGAGAACCTCGAGCCGTTCGTCGAGCGCCTCCGCGCCGGAGCCGACCTGGTGATGGGCAACCGTTTCCGCGGCGGGATCGAGCCGGGCGCCATGCCGCCACTGCACAAGTACCTCGGCAACCCCGTGCTCTCCTTCATCGGCGAGTTGTTCTTCCGCCCCGGCATCCGCGACTTCCACTGCGGTCTGCGCGGGTTCAACCGAGCGCGCATCCGCGACCTCGACCTGCAGACGACGGGAATGGAGTTCGCCTCCGAGATGGTCGTGCGCGCGTCCCTGGCGCGTTACCGCATCGAAGAGGTGCCCACCACGCTGAAGAAAGACGGACGTTCCCGCCCGCCGCACCTGCGCAGCTGGCACGACGGGTGGCGTCACCTGCGCTTCCTGCTCCTCTTCGCGCCGCGCTGGTTGTTCGTCTTCCCCGGTCTCGTCGCCTTCTTCCTCGGGGCGATCGCGGTCGGCGTGCTCTCCTTCGGCGGAGTGAACATCGGCGGCGTCGGGTTCGACGTCACGACGATGGTGTACGCCAGCGCCCTGTGCGTGATCGGGTTCCAATCGCTGCTGTTCTTCTGGCTGACGAAGCTCTATGCCACGCAGGAGGGCTTCCTCCCGACGAGCGAGAGATACCGTCGCATCGTCGCGAAGTGGTCGGCCGAGCGCGGCCTGCTCATCGGCCTGGGGCTGTTCGTCCTCGGCATCGTCATCGGCATCGTGCAGGTCGCCCTGTGGGGCAATCTCGACTTCGGCAGGCAGGATGCCGCCCAGGCGGTGCGCATCGCCGTCCCGAGCGCGTTGTTGATCATCCTCGGCTTCCAGACCGTGATGATGAGTTTCTTCTCGGGCGTGCTCACCACGCCCCGGCGCGAGCAGCGCCCCGAAGCCGTCATCGAGAGCTAGGACGCCTCATCGCCTCCTCCGTACCCGAGAGCCGGGCCACACGCCGACGGTTGCTGGGCTTCACGGTCCTGCCCGCTCTCGCGGCCGTCTCTCCCCTCGTCGTCCTGCCGTTCCTCGCCCGCACGACCGGACCCGAAGGGTGGGCGAGCGCGCTCGCCGGCGAAGCCGTCGGGACCTTCGCGGCCATCGCGCTCGCCTTCGGGTGGACGACCGTCGGCCCCGCCATGGTCTCGGTGGCATCCGATGCCCGCCGCGGTGAGCTGTATCGCGAAGCGCTGACGGTGCGGTCGCTGACCGCTCTCATCGCGCTGCCGATCATGGCGGTGGTCTGTGCCCTGGTCGCCTCGGACGGGCACGCGTTGCTCGCCGTGCTGATGGGGCTCCAGGGGGCGTTGATCGCGATGTCGTACACCTGGTTCGCTGTGGGCCTGGGCGACCCGTGGTCCATCGCTCTGTACGATGCCGTGCCCCGCGTGATCGCGGCGATCCTGGTCGCGGGCGCCATCGGTTTCGCGGGCGCCCCGGTCGAGTTGTACCCCCTCTCCGGTATCGCGGTCACGGTCATCGGCACGTCGCTCTACACCGCCCGGATCCTGCGCCGTTTCCCGGCCTCGTGGCCCTCGCGTCGCGGTGTTCCGACCCTTTTCCGTCTCACGGGGCACGTCGCCGTGAACGAGGGCGCCCTCGGCCTCTACTCGTCCGTTCCGGTGCCCCTGGTCACCGCGGTGACGCCGGGGGACGCGGCCGGGTTCGCCTCCGGCGACAAGATGGTCAAGCTGGGGCAGTTCCTCCCCCTCACCCTCGCCAACGCCCTGCAGTACTGGACCGCCGAGGTCACAGGGGATGCGCGGGCGCACCGGCTGCGGCGAGCACTCGGCCTGCACATCGGAATGGGGGTGCTCGGCTGGATAGCCCTGGGCTCGCTCGGGTCGTTCGCCAGCCTCGTGCTGTTCGGCGAACGCGCCGCCGCCCCCCTGAGCATCGTCATCGTGCTCGGCTTCGCCTTCGCGTGTTATTCCACGCGAACGTCGATGATCCGGCATTTCCTGTTCCCCGCGAATGCGACGTCGACGGTGATGGTCGCCACGCTGGTCGCGAGCGCGGTGGGCCTGCCCGTCATGATCGCCCTCACCTTCGCGGTCGGACCGTTGGGAACCGCCATCGGCTACGCCCTCACCGAGGCGATCTCCACCGCCTGGATGATCCGTCGCACACGGCGGTCGTACCTCGACCTCGTCGCCGCACCCGCACCCGCCGCCCCCCGGGGAGCCGCGGACCCCGACGGTAGGATCGCACCGTGACCCGCGTGCTCGTCGACCTTCTGTTCTTCACCGGTAAGCAGGGGGGCACCGAGACCGTCGCGCGTCAGATCTACTCCCGGCTCGCCGCGCGACCGGGCTGGGAGTTCGTCGGGTACGCGAGCAGCGAGTTGGCCGCGGCGGGCGCCGACTGGTTCCCCGGCCGCCTCATCGACTCGGGCCTGCAGTGCGACAAGCGCCCGCAGTGGGCATGGGGTGAACTCTTCGGTGTGTCTCGCGCGGCACGCGCCGTCGGCGCCGACGTCATCCACGCTCCGGCGAACTTCGGGCCGCCCCGCCCCTCGGCCCCCCTGCTGCTCACGCTGCACGACGTGCTGGCGTTCAAGCGCCCCGAGTTCCTCCCCAGCAAGCTGGGCGTCCTTCCCACCAAGCTGCTGATCGCGGGAGCCGCTCGAGCCGCGACCCGCATCGTCACCGTCTCCGAGGCGGCCCGCACCGACATCCTCGAGGTCACCGGACGTCGTGCGTCCGACGTGACCGTCATCCACCCCGGCGGTTCCGGCGTGACGACCAGTGAGGCCCCCCGTCCCCGGTCCGGCCTGTTCAGCCTCGGCAACCGGATGCCGCACAAGAACTTCCCCCGACTGCTCGAGGCGCTCGCGCTCATCCCGGAGGCGGAGCGCCCCACCCTGACGATCTCGGGCAGCCACGGTGACGACCCCCTCCGGAAAGTCGCCGCAGAACTCGGTATCGAGAAGTGGGTCGACCTGCGGGGCTGGCTGACGAACGACGAGGTGGAGAGCCTCTACCGGACGTCTGCCGCCGTCGTTTTCCCCACGATGTTCGAAGGCTTCGGACTTCCCGTGCTCGAGGGCATGGAGCGCGGCTGCCCCGTGATCTGCTCCGACATCCCCGTCCTGCGCGAGGTCGGTGGAGACGCGGTTCGGTACTTCGACCCGGCCGATGCCGACGACATGGCGGCGCAGATCCGTGCCACGCTCGCCGACTCCGACGTCCTCAGCGAAATGGCGGATGCCGGACGCGCGCGGGCCCGTCGGTTCACCTGGGATGCGGCGGCCGATGCGCTTCTGGACGCCCTCGCCGCGACCGCGACACACGACTGACGTCGCGGCCGAAGGGCGTCCGCCTGCCGGGTGACCCAAATGGACTAGCTCCACGTCATCCTGTAAGACGGAGGCATGCCACGACATGTCCTCATCACGGGGGGCGCCGGTTTCATCGGCAGCCGCCTCGCCGCCCGGTTCGTCGCCGAGGGTCATCGAGTGCGCGTCCTCGATGCTCTTCTCCCCCAGGTTCACGGGGCGGACCCGACGCAGACGTCTCCCACGCTCCGCTCGGTGGCGGAGGTGGCAGAGGTGCAGCAGGGAACCGTCACGTCGACGGAGGACCTCCGCGCCGCGCTCCGCGACGTCGATATCGTCGTGCATCTTGCCGCCGAGACCGGCACCGGGCAGTCGATGTACGAGATCGACCGGTATGTCGAGGTCAACATCGGCGGCACGGCCAAGCTCATGGATCTCCTCACCAACGAGTCGCACGGCGTCGAACGTGTGGTGGTGGCATCGTCTCGATCCATCTACGGAGAAGGGAAGTACCGGTCCGCGAGTGGGCAGACCGTCTTCCCGCCGCATCGTTCGGACGCGGCGATGGCGAGCGGCGACTTCGCCATCCGCGGTGCCGACGGCGAGGAACTCGAGATGGTGCCCACCCCGGAGGATGCCCTGCTGCATCCGTCATCCGTCTACGGCATCACCAAGCACGTGCAAGAGTCTCTGGTGATGACCGTCGCCCCGACCATCGATGTGGAGCCCGTCTCGCTCCGTTACCAGAACGTGTACGGCCCAGGACAATCCCTCTCCAACCCCTACACCGGGATCCTTTCGATCTTCTCGACCCTCATCCGCCAAGGGAAGGCCATCGACATCTTCGAAGACGGCGAAGAGAGCCGCGACTTCGTCTACATCGATGACGTGGTGGAGGCGACGATGATCGCCGCACTCGAGCCGGCCGCGGCGGGTGGCATCTTCAACGTCGGTTCCGGGCAGGCGACCACCGTCCTGGAGGTCGTCGACGCGCTCGCCACCGCCTTCGACGCGAAGGTCGAGGTGTCCGTATCCGGTCGTTACCGACTCGGCGACATCCGCCACAACGTGGCGGACACCTCGCGACTGAGAGATGTCCTCGGTTTCCAGCCGTCGGTGCCATTCGCCGAGGGCGTCCGACGGTTCGTGGAATGGGTGGTCGAGGAGCCCGTCGGCGGCGGCGAGTACGAGCGCTCACTCGAAGAGATGGCAGCCCGTCGGCTGCTGAAGTGATCCCGCGCGGCCGGAGAGCCTTGGTGCACCGGCCGATCCGCGAGTGCTGATTCGCGTCAAGAGGACGCCTCCTTTTATGACAGCATGAGGGGCGTGAAGGGCATCATTCTCGCCGGGGGATCGGGTACGCGTCTGCACCCGATCACGTTGGGCGTCTCGAAGCAGCTGATTCCGGTCTATGACAAGCCGATGGTGTATTACCCGCTATCGACACTGATGCTCGCGGGGATTCGCGAAGTACTCATCATCACCACCCCCCATGACGCCCCGTTCTTCCGTCGCCTCCTCGGGGATGGATCGCAATTCGGCATCGATCTGACCTTCGCGGAACAGCCCTCGCCGGACGGTCTGGCCCAGGCCTTCACGATCGGCGCGGACTTCATCGGCAACGACAGCGTGGCTCTCGTCCTCGGCGACAATCTGCTCTACGGTCCGGGTCTGGGCACGCAGCTCAAGCGCTACGACAAGGTCGACGGCGGAGCCGTCTTCGCGTACTGGGTCGCCGAACCCAGCGCATACGGCGTGGTGGAATTCGACGGGGACGGCCGAGCCGTTTCCTTGGAAGAGAAGCCGTCGGAACCCAAAAGCAACTACGCGGTCCCGGGATTGTATTTCTACGACAACGACGTCATCGAGATCGCTCGCAACCTTCAGCCTTCGCCGCGCGGCGAATACGAGATCACCGACATCAATGCGGAGTACCTCCGACGCGGCAAGCTGCAGGTCGAGGTGCTCCCCCGCGGTACCGCCTGGCTCGACACGGGGACGTTCGATCAGATGACCGATGCGGCCGATTACGTGCGAACGATCGAGCGGCGCACGGGCCTTCGCATCGGGGTCCCCGAAGAGGTGGCGTGGCGGCAGGGCTTCCTCTCCGACGAAGAGCTCCGCGAACGCGCGGTGAAACTCGTCAAATCCGGTTACGGCACCTATTTGCTCGAGATCCTGGAAAGGGGTCGCTGATGGCGCACCTTCTCGTCACCGGCGGCGCCGGTTTCATCGGTTCCAACTTCGTGCACCACGTCGTCGCCCACACCGATCACACGGTGACGGTCCTCGACAAATTGACCTATGCCGGTAATGAGGCGTCGTTGGCCGGGCTCCCGGAAGACCGCGTGCGCCTCGTCGTGGGCGACATCGCCGACGCCGACGTGGTCGATCCCCTGGTCGCGGGGGCCGACGCGGTGGTGCATTACGCAGCCGAGTCGCACAACGACAACTCCCTGCACGACCCCCGGCCGTTCCTGGACACCAACATCATCGGCACCTACACGCTGCTGGAGGCCGCACGTCGCCACGAGACGCGCTTCCACCACATCTCCACGGACGAGGTGTACGGCGATCTCGAACTCGACGACCCGGCGCGCTTCACCGAGCAGACGCCGTACAACCCCTCCTCCCCCTACTCGTCCACGAAGGCCGGCTCCGACCTGCTCGTCCGCGCGTGGGTGCGGTCGTTCGGGGTGCAGGCCACCATCAGCAATTGCTCCAACAATTACGGGCCCTACCAGCACGTGGAGAAGTTCATCCCCCGGCAGATCACCAACGTGCTGCGCGGGATTCGCCCGAAGCTCTACGGCAAGGGCGAGAACGTCCGCGACTGGATCCACGCCGACGACCACTCCTCCGCCGTCCTGACGATCCTCGACAAGGGCGTCATCGGTGAGACCTACCTCATCGGTGCCGACGGCGAGAAAGACAACAAGAGCGTCGTCGAACTCATCCTGCAGATCACCGGTCAGCCCTCCGACGCGTATGACCTCGTCACCGACCGCCCCGGTCACGACCTGCGTTACGCGATCGACTCCACGAAACTCCGCTCCGAGCTCGGCTGGACGCCCACATACGGCGACTTCGAGTCCGGACTCGCCGCCACCATCGACTGGTATCGCGCGAACGAGCCGTGGTGGGCACCGGCGAAGGACGGCGTCGAAGCGTTCTACGCCAGCAAGGGACAGTGACCCCGGTGTCCATCGAGTTCGGCAAGTCGCTGGCAGCGCGAGAGACCTCCATTCCCGGTCTGATCGTGCTCGATCTCCCCGTGCACGGTGACGCGCGCGGATGGTTCAAAGAGAACTGGCAGCGCGAGAAGATGGCCGCCGCGGGGATCGACCTGCCCGACTTCGGTCCCGTGCAGAACAACATCTCCTTCAATGACGCGGTCGGCACCACGAGAGGCATCCACGCCGAGCCGTGGGACAAATACGTCTCCGTCGCCACCGGCCGCATCTTCGGCGCGTGGGTCGACCTGAGGAAGGGCGACACCTTCGGAGCCGTCTTCACGGCCGAACTCGATCCCTCCACCGCGATCTTCGTCCCGCGCGGGGTCGGCAACTCGTACCAGACCCTCGAGCCCGACACCGCCTACACCTACCTCGTCAACGACCACTGGTCCCCGGAGGCGACGTACACCTTCCTCAATCTGGCTGACGAGACGGCGGCCATCCAGTGGCCCATCCCCCTCGACGACGTCGAGATCAGCGCGAAGGACAAGAGCCACCCGCGCCTGGCGGACGTCGTCCCCATGCCCCCGAAGAAGGTGCTGATCACCGGCGCCAACGGACAGCTCGGTCGGGCGTTGCGGGCGGAGTTCGGCGATCACCCGTGGATCGAGTACGCCGCGCGCGAGGACCTGGATCTCACGTCCCCGGGTCTCGACGCCGCGCGTCGTTGGCGCGACTACGGCACCATCATCAACGCCGCGGCCTACACCAAGGTCGACCTGGCCGAGACTCCGGAGGGCCGTCGCGATGCGTGGTCGGCCAACGTGACCGCCGTCGCGGCTCTGGCACGGGTGGCCACGTCCAACGGGATCACCCTCGTCCACGTCTCCAGCGACTACGTCTTCGACGGGAGCAAGGAGGGTCCCTATACGTCGGACGACGTCCTGTCCCCCCTCGGCGTCTACGGACAGACCAAGGCTGCCGGCGACGCCATCGTCTCGGTCGTCCCGCGGCATTACATCGTCCGCACGAGCTGGGTCGTCGGTGACGGACGCAACTTCGTGCGGACGATGGCGAGCCTCGCTGAGCGGGGAATCAGCCCGAAGGTCGTCGACGACCAGACCGGTCGGCTCACCCTGGCTTCCGACGTCGCGGCACGCATCGAGGAGCTCCTTCGAACGGGGGCGCCGTTCGGTGTTCACCACGTGACGAGCGGCGGGACGCCCGGGACGTGGTTCGACGTGGCGCGAGAGGTCTTCCGCCTCACCGGGCACGACCCGGACCGCGTGACCGGAGTGAGCACCGACGAGTACTTCGCCGCCGCCACGGAGCCCGTCGCCGATCGTCCGCGCAACAGCGTTCTGGAGGATCCCCGCCCGGGCGCACCCTGGCAGCAGCGCCTGGCCGACTATCTGACGTCCTCCGGACACTGACGCGGACGTGCCGCCGGCGTGCGGCTCCGACGCCCATCGGACCTGAAGCTATGCCCTGTAGAATCGGGGTGATGTCACGTGCAAATGAAGAGGCGACGCTTCGGCTCGAGCGTTTGGCGGCGACGCCGCTCACGCCCGTAGGGGCTGTCACCGGCCGCGGCGCGTGGTGGGGCGCAGTCCGTGCCGTCTTCTCCCACAGGGAGATGCTGAACCTGTTGGTGCGCCGCGACCTGAAAGCGCGCTACAAGGATTCCACGCTCGGATTCTTCTGGTCGTTGATCAGGCCGCTCATCCAGCTCGCCGTCTATTTCGTCGTGATGGGCCAGTTCCTCCAGGCCGCGAGGAGCATCCCCGACTTCGCGGTGTACATCTTCTCCGGCCTCTGCGCGATCGGGCTCTTCACCGAGATCGTGGTCGGGGGCACCGGATCCGTGCTCGCGAACGCCGGTCTGGTCAAGAAGGTCTATCTGCCGCGCGAGGTCTTCCCACTGTCGAGCGTGGGGGCGGCCTTCTTCAATTTCTGCATCCAGCTCATCGTGCTCGTCGCAGCGACCCTGCTGGTCGCGAAGCCGCCGCTTCACCTCCAACTCGCCTACGCGTTCCCGGCGATAGCCCTCATCCTCGTCTACGGCACCGCCTTCGCTCTGCTCTTCAGCGCCGTGAACGTCTATCTTCGCGACGTGCAGTATCTGGTCGAAGTCATCACCATGCTGCTGTTCTGGGCGAGTCCCATCGTCTACTCCTGGCAGATGGCGAAGACGCTCATCCCTTCTCCGGTCGTCCTCGACATCTATACGAACAATCCGCTTACCCTCGCTGTCCTCGGATTCCAGCGAGCCTTCTGGGTCGCCGGCGATTCTGCCGAATGGCCGTCCGATCTCCTCCTCCGTATGGGCATCGCCTTCGTCATCGGCGCGGTTCTCCTTCTCCTCTGCCACCGCCTGTTCATCCGCCTGCAGGGCAACTTCGCCCAGGAACTCTGACGTCATGCCGCTTTCCCCCACCGCCCCTTCGGATGACGTCGTCCGCCCCGAAGTCGCCCGCATGCGAGACGTGTCGAAGAAGTTCACCATCCGGAAAGACTCCTCGATCAAGGAACGCGTGGTCACGCTCGGCCGAGCGGGACGGCGGCACAAGAAGGAATTCTGGGCACTGCGGAACGTGGATCTCGACATCTACGCGGGTGAGACCATCGGACTGATCGGCCACAACGGATCGGGCAAGAGCACGCTGCTGAAGGTGATCGGCGGCATCGTCGATCCCACATCCGGCACCGTCGAAGAACGCGGTCGCCTCGCCGCCCTCCTCGAACTGGGAGCCGGCTTCCACCCCGATCTGACGGGGCGCGAGAATGTCTTCCTGAACGCCTCCGTGCTCGGTCTCAGCCGCGAGGAGACCGAAGCGCAGTTCGACGACATCGTTGCATTCGCGTCTATCGGCGACTTCATCGATACGCAGGTGAAGTTCTACTCGTCGGGCATGTACGTGCGGCTCGCGTTCGCGGTGGCCGTCCACACGGACCCGGATGTGCTCCTCGTCGACGAGGTCCTGGCGGTGGGTGACGAAGCATTCCAGCGCAAGTGCATGGACCGCATCCGCGACTTCCAGAAGCAAGGTCGCACGATCATCCTCGTGACGCACTCTCTCGACCAGGTGGTCGAGCTCTGCAGCCGCGCGGTGCTCCTGCACCACGGCGAAGTGATCTTCGACGGGAAGCCGTCGACTGCCGTCGCACGGTTCCGTGATCTTCTCGAGGAGCGCCGCGTCGCGGAGCGCGACGCCAGGGAGCCGACGGTGGCACGTCCCAAGGGATCGGTCGGGAGTGTGAGCGCCACGGTCGTCGGCCGTCAGATCGGCGAGGCGCTTCAGCCCGGCGACGATCTCGAGGTCCGGCTGACGCTTTCCTCCGAACGGCTCGACGCGTGGGGATGCCGGATCCAGATCGATGATCACATGGGTCACAAGATGTTCGTCACGGGAACGGATTGGCTGAAGACCCCCGTCGAGCCGATCGTCGGGCAGGCGGAAGTGTCGTTCGTGCTGAAGGATCCGCCGCTGGCGGGTGGGAAGTACTTCGTCAACGCCACGCTCATCGACGGCGACGGCAACGACCTGCACAACATCATGCAGGCGACCTCGTTCAACGTCGAGTTCGATCCCCGGGCCACCGGATATCTGCGCATCGACGTGGAGGGAATCGCGACGGGTCGTCGCTGAACCCCTCGAGCACGCGGCACCCATGAGTGAGGGACGTCCGTCCCCTGGCCTGCGACCCGCATCCCGGCACGTGTGCGCCGCGCTCCCGCGCCGCCGAGACGGCGGCGACCTCAGGACGCCGCGGGGACGGCGGCGACCTCAGGGCTCCGCGGCGACGGCAGCGACCTCAGGGCTCCGCGGCGACGGCAGCGACCTCAGGGCTCCGCGGCGACGGCAGCGACCTCAGGGCTCCGCGCCGCGGGGACGGCGGCGCCGTCAGGCGCGATCCGCGAACGGCGACTGCGCCATCAAGCCCGTGATCGCGGTCGCATCGCCCCAGATGCCGGGAGAATCGTACGGCCGATCGGGGAACGCCCCGTACTGGAGGACGATGTCGAGGTCGTTCTCGGAGATGAAGCGTTCGACGCGGCTCGCGAGCGACTCGGGCTCCCCCGACGAGACGTTCACGACACCGGTGACGCCCTCGGCGGTCGCCGAGACCGCGATCTGACGCCCGAGGTCTGCGACATCGATGAAGTCGTACAGGGTGCGGCCCGTCGTGAAGGGGAATACCGTCTCCCCGCGGTCGGCCGTCTCGAGGAGCTTGGCGAAGATGGACCGGTTCCGACGGTCGTCTCCCAGGATGTAATACGCACGCAGCCAGACGAACGCGGCACGCTCGCCGATGCTGAGCGTCGCCGAACGCCGAAGGGCGTCTTTCGCGATCCCATACAGGGTGACGGGGTTGGTGGGCGTCTCGGCCGTCACCGCGCCCTCCCAGTACCCCACCTCGTGCATCGTCCCGAGGGCGGCGATGCGCGCGACCCCGGCGTCGGCCAGACCGGTGAGGAAGCGGTAGTGGTCCGAGAGACGTTCCAGATGCGACGGCGCGTTGTGGACGAAGCCGTCCTGCCAGGCCAGATGGATGACGGCCGCGATACGACCGACGGGTGCGATGCTCGCGATGTCGAACGACGGGTCCAGCACATCCGCCTCGATGACCCGCGTCGCCGCATCGAAGTCGTCGTCGCGTCGACGGCGCACCAGCGCGATGGGCTCGTATCCGAGTTCGGCGACCGCACGGGTGACGTGACGCCCGACGTATCCGCCGGCACCGGTGACAATGACGATTTCGCTCACGAGGATCTCCTGCGTTCTACCGTACGAAGCCGACGACGACCAGAACCGCCGTGACGATCAGCAGGAGCGAGAGCGGAACGAAGCGCGTACGCGCCACGATGCCCGTCCCCCTTCCGCTCGGGGCCACGGGATCGACGCGGAGGATTCGCGCCAGCGGCCGTGGCATCCAATTCTTCAGATCCAGCGCCGGCTTCTCGATGAGCATGTAGCTCGCATAGGCGTAGATGTGCACGATCACGATGACCGCCAGCAGGTAGACGAAGCCGCCCGCCCGCTCCGGCAGACCGTATTCCGCAAGCAGGAACATCACCGGCCACCCGGCGATGTAGATCCCGTACGAGAGGTCCGCGTGACGGTCCCAGCGTGAAAGCGCCGTGACGCGCGTGCCGAACCAGATCAGCCCGTAGGCGAACGCGTACTGCCCGAAGAGGAACCATCCGCCGCGCCACCAGCACAACGCCGCGATGACGAGCATGGCGATTCCGAGCCTGTCGTCGAAGGGCACTTTCTCGATGTAGAGCTGCACCAACGTGCCGAACGCGAAGGGCGCGATCAGCTGGAGCACTTGCGGGTTGGAGAACGTCTGGACGACGGAGCCGAGGTCTCCGATGTGCAGAGCCTGGAAGGTGCTCAGCAGGAGCAGCCCCGCCGCCACGACCGCGCCCACGATGCGCGCACGCAGGGCCCCGATGATCCCGATGGCCAG
Organism: Microbacterium proteolyticum; assembly: GCF_030818075.1. NCBI lineage: Bacteria > Bacillati > Actinomycetota > Actinomycetes > Micrococcales > Microbacteriaceae > Microbacterium > Microbacterium proteolyticum. Next base: position 3,515,284 of record NZ_JAUSZZ010000001.1, read on the forward strand.
GATGCCGAGATAGCAGGCGAACTCGTACATCAGGGTCCACGCGGAACCGTTCCACGTGTCGTAGCCGAGCTGCACCGCGTGCGTGCTCGCACCCGTCCCGGCGATCGCCCACTGGTTCAGAACCAGCGTGAAGTTGCGGGAGACGTACGTCAGTGGCGAATTGTCCGGGTAGGTCAAGAAGCCCTGGAAAGTCCCCTGCGCGTGGTGCCACGCCAGCGGGGCGAGGGCGAAAGCGGTCACCACCAGGATGAGGAACCAGGCCGGGTAGATGCGCGCGACGCGGTGCCACAGGTAGCGGAACGGAGAGCGCGCGCGCAGCATGCTCCGAGTGATGAGCATGCCCGAGAGGAAGAAGAATCCCGTGACGGCGATACCGCCGAGGGAGGTCTCCGCACCCCATTGCGCACCGATGTCGACGCCGCCGAAGATGCCGGCGATGGGACCGGCATGGGAGAAGATGACCATGAAAGCCATGGCCCACCGGAGGAAACCGATCGAATTGTGACGGGGGTCGAACGCCTCACCCAGACTGCGCACCGCGATCATACGCCGAGGGGATAACCGAATTCTTCGGCGCCCTCCCACGTCGCGGCGGGGATGTTCGTGGAGATCGGCTCGGCGCCACCGAAGTAGTCGCGGATCGCGCCCAGCACGTCGATGGTGTCGGTGTCGATCTCGACGGTGAAACCGCACCACGTCGCCGTGCACATCTCGTTCGCCTGCGACCGGATCGCCACCGACACCACCTTCTCGTCGGCATCCTCCCAATCCTGCGCCCCGTCGATCACGACATAGCCCCACCGAGAGGCCGCGGCGACGACGAGCGCCTGCGCCGCGGCGATCTGCGCTTCTTCGAGGACGTGCGAGCGCAGGAAACCGTCCACCGACCACCGGAACATCGGCGAGCGGTGGTTGACGATGTGCTGGTTGCTCCAGTCGGCGATGTCCGTCTGCGAGACCACCCCCGCCGCGAGCGTGGAGCCCCGGCCGGCGTGGTAGACGAACGACCCCTTGGCCAGCAGGTGCTCGTAGCCGGCGTTCGTGGCTCGCGCCGACCAGTCGGACTCCTCGCCGTACCCGCGGCCGAAGACGGGGTCCATCAGGCCGACGACCGGAAGCACCGCGACGGGAATGATCATCGCGAACGAGATGCCGGCGGGGATGCGGAGAGCCTCGGATCCGAAGCGGACGCTCAGGGCGTCGCCGATGAGATCGGCGACCTCCTGCGTCTCGATGTACATCTCGGTGCCGTTGGGGAGCGAGTAGGGATCGACGTTGGTCGACCAGGCGGTCGCGGACGCCGCCGACGGTGACGAGGAGATGACGTCGAAGAGGACCTTCACCGCGTTCTCGGAGTAGATGACGTCGGAGTTGGAGATGATCACGTAGTCGTACGCGAGCTTCTGCGCCGTCGCCAGACCGAGGTTGACGTTCCGCGGGATGCCGAGGTTGCGCGGCGAACGGTAGTAGGTCGCACCGAACTCCCGCGAGAGCTCGCCAAGGTACTCGCTGAAACCCGGCTCGGGACTGCAGTCGTCGAGAACGAGCACGTCGAGATCGAAGCCCGTGAGGTCCAGACGCGCGATGGACTCGAGGGTCCGACGAGCGAAGTCACGACCGTTGTAGAACGTGACGGCGAGCAGGATTCGCGGGGTGGATGCCGGGGTCACCGGCCCATCATCCTTCGCGCTCGGCGCGCCATGACGTACAGGGCGTGGTTCTTCCGGAAGACGTGCTCGACCTTGCGGCGGGGGTCCATGAGCTGCTTGAGCGACACGATCTCGATCTGCAGCTTCTCGATCTGAGCCTCGCGCTCGAGCAGCGCTCGCGTGAGCTCGATGGCGCGCTTATTGGCGACCTCGGCATCTTGCAGTGCCCGTTCGAGAGACACCCCATCCACGACCTTTGCCGTCAAACCCTCACCACGCGCCATCGCTACGCACCCTTCTCATTGTCACTCCCCACGCGGTTGATCTCCGGCGCACTCGCCTGTCGAGACGGAGGACACGTCTCGAGCTCGCGGTCGCACCGACCAACGCGACGTTTCGCCCCGGCAAGGCGACGATCGGGAGAGGCGGTCAGACTCACGCCCCCGGTGGGCCGCGCGACGTTTCCGCCCGCACGAGACCCTACCATCCCGCGTCTCGACGTCACTCGGGGCAGGCCCCCGTGCGGCGACATCCGCCCGTTGTCGCGGCCTGCGGCGGGCGGCCGACCGCCAGTTCACCCGATACATCACCCGGCGACGGCGATCGCCCCTCGCTCGAAGCTCTGGCTGGTCGTCTTCCCGTTCCGTGTCGCAGCACCCAGGGGCAGGCCGTACCTCCCGGCCTTTCCACCGGCAGCCTGCCACGGGTCGAAGATGGGCGGGCCCACCGTGATCGCTCCGCGGGACGGGGTCCACACGATCATGCCCTTCTGGAACGGCTGCGAGCAGCTCGTACCGTCGCACGAGTCCGGCCCCGTCGGCAGACCCAACGACCCCTTCTCCCCGCCCGACGCCTTCCACGCGTCCAGATACGCACCGAACACCGCCACCACGCCCGCAGACGGCGTACCCACCAGCATCCCGCCCTCGAACACCTGCGAACACGTCAACGACGAACACGTCGCGTTCGACGTCGGAACGCCGAGCACTCCCGACGACGCCCCCTTGGCCTGCCACGGCGCCAGGAACGAGCCCGAGACCGTCACCACCCCCCGCGCCGGCGTCCACACCAGAACACCCCGCTGGAACGGCTGCGAACAGCTCGTACCGTCGCACGAGTCCGGCCCCGTCGGCAGACCCAACGACCCCTTCTCCCCGCCCGACGCCTTCCACGCGTCCAGATACGCACCGAACACCGCCACCACGCCCGCAGACGGCGTACCTACCAGCATCCCGCCCTCGAACACCTGCGAACACGTCAACGACGAACACGTCGCGTTCGACGTCGGAACGCCGAGCACTCCCGACGACGCCCCCTTGGCCTGCCACGGCGCCAGGAACGAGCCCGAGACCGTCACCACCCCCCGCGCCGGCGTCCACACCAGAACACCCCGCTGGAACGGCTGCGAACAGCTCGTACCGTCGCACGAGTCCGGCCCCGTCGGCAGACCCAACGACCCCTTCTCCCCGCCCGACGCCTTCCACGCGTCCAGATACGCACCGAACACCGCCACCACGCCCGCAGACGGCGTACCCACCAGCATCCCGCCCTCGAACACCTGCGAACACGTCAACGACGAACACGTCGCATCCTGCATCGGACGCCCGACGATACTGTTCTCGAAGCCGGATGCCGCCCAGGTACGGAGGAAGCCCTTGGTCGTGGCGACCGCGGCACGATCGGTGAACGTATCGATCCGCGCATCGTCGAAGAGCTGCGAGCACGAGCCCGGAGAAGGGCAGATCGCGGCGCTGACCGGAGCACCGGTGGTCGCGAGGCCGCCGATGGCCGTGAACTTCTGCAGGATCGGAGGCTGAACGCTCTGCGCACGGTCACCGGACGAGACGATCAGGCCCCCGTCGAACGATTGAGTGCACCCCGCGGGATCGCACAGCGCATTCGCGGTCGGATAACCCATCGGACCGTTCGACATGCCCGATGCGCTCCAAGCGGTGAAGATGGCTCCGCTCACGGACAGGACCTGCTTGGCGGAGGCGTAGAACGCGGCCCTCGCGAACAGCTGAGCGCAGTCGGTCGCCGTGGAGCACAGCTCCGGACCGCGCGCCCCTCCGAGTGCGACACCGCCCGCGGCGAGCCACGCGGCCTCCACATGCCGGCCGACCAATGATCCCCCGGAGGCGTCGGCCGCGATGTATCCACCATCGAACGGCTGCGCGCAGGTGCCGTCGGACGCGCACGTGAGCAGACCGGTGGGCCTGCCCGCCGCTCCGTCGATGAAACCGAGGTTGCGCCATATCGTCTCGACGACCGTCGGGACGGCGAACGTTCCTCGACCCGGGAACCAGAAGACCGTGCCACCTCGGAAGGACTGCTGGCAGTAGCGGCTCGCAATGCAGACGACGCCTCCGGTCGGGGAGCCGAGGACCCCGTTCGCTCCTCCGACGGCCCGCCACGCCGTCGCGTATTCCCCGGTGACCGGATCTTCGAGCGGATTGCCGAACCAGTCGGTGTACAGGCGCCAGAAATTGCGGTTCCCGTAGGCGGAGCAGAAGTCGCCCGTACCGTACAGGTTGTCGAGCGCCGCCTGATTCGGCGTGTACGGGGTGTAGATGTACAGAGCCCGCGTCGCGTCGTTCTCGATGTAGACCCTCTTCGTGCCGCAGCGACCGGACGTATCGGGCGGCGAAGCCTGGTAGAGGATGTTGTTCCAGCCGAGCTGATAGCTGAACGACTTCGGGAACGCGATGTAGATCTGGAACTGTCGCGCAGCTCCGTAGACCTGCCAGAAGAAGCCGGCGAAGGCCGGGTCGCACGCGGCACCCCCGTCCGGGCAGCCCTGTCCGAGCGCCGCGCTGTACTGGCCCCTCGTCGGCGACGTGTCCGTGATCAGCCCCTGCTCCTTCTGGAGCATGACGAGCATCACCTTCGGGCTGATCCGGCAGGCCTGCGAAACCGTGACGATGAGCCGCGCCGCGCTCATCGCGCCCCCGGGCATCGCCGCGCAGTACGCGTCGGCCGCGAGGGCGGGCGTGGATTGCGCCGTGTAGTCCTTGAGGCACGGCATGCCGTTGCTGGCTCGACAGGTGGTGACCTGCGAGTTCAGGAACGCCTGCGTCTCATCGATGGACAGGGAATTCGAGTCGAAGAAGTTCTGGTCCGAGATCAGATACCCGGCGCGGAAAGCGGCCGCATCAGCCGCTGACGCCGGAGCCGGCGTCGGCGGCACGACGGCGATCAGGAGTCCCGAAAGCACCGCGACGAGGGACACGATGACGAGACCCAGGCGTCGAGCCGCCGACGCCGTTCCGACAACCGTCGGGGTCACTGCTGGCGCACCGTGGTGGGCTCCGAGACGTACCGCGTCGAACCGGACTCGTAGGAGAGCGTGAGAGTCCAGTCGCCTGCCGGTGCCGCGACCTCGATCAGGCCGCAGTTCACCGCGGCGGGCGTGGAGCGCGCTTCGGTCTCCGCGCGCAACACGGAACCGGACGCGGAGGCGGTCAAGGTGCACGTGCCGCCGGGCGCAGCCGCACCGGTGACCAGGCCGGACGCGTACACGCTCCGCCCGTCGGCCCCGGAACTCACGATCGTCACCGTCACCTCCCCCTCGGAGGTCGGCGTGGGCTCGGACGAAGCGGGCTCGGTGGGCGATGGCGAGGGCGGCTCATCCGTCGGGAGGGGAAGAGGCGACGAGCTCGGCGCCGGGGAAGCAGACGCGACGCCGCTGGGCGACGGATCCGGCGTCACCGCCGCCGGACGCGTCGCGCATCCGGCGAGCACGAGCACGAGCGTGCACGCCGCCAAGACGGCGAATCCGGGATGGTTACGACGACGAGGCCGCAACCGCGCGAGCGCCTCTGCACTGTCACTCATGGTCTCAGTATCCCGATAAACGAAACCGCCGCTTCCAGCGACACGAAACCTGACCTGCCTCCCCTCCCGGCCCGTGAGCGTGCTTACTGCTGTGCCGGGCGGATGTCGGCGACCGTGAGGGCATCCACGCACAACGTGCCGCCTTGAGGGTTGACGGTGAGGTCGCCGTCGATGGCGTTCGAGAGGTAGACGGCGACCCGCCCGCTCCCCGCGGGCTTGTCGATCGTCGTCCATCCTCCCGCGTACTGGAACGTCACGGTGTCGGCGGTCGATCGCGAGTAGTCCAGCACCAGGAACGTGCGGCCCGGCGTCCTCACCTCGGGCAGGCTCACGACGGAGGTGCCGTCCGTGCACCTCTCCCCCGCGTATTGCGTGTCGGGCGAGGCGAGTACCGCTGGTCCGGCGCGGCCGTCCTGTCCCACGACCCATGCCCCCTCGACCACGTTCGTCGTGCGGACGTCGTCCCAGCCGAGACTCGGCAGCAGGGGGGCCACCATGTCGTACGGATGCAGTTGCGGGATGGCGAAAGTCGCGGGCAGCGGCGAATCGATGAGAGGCGCAGGAGACGAACGCGGAAGCGTCGAGGAGAGTTCGCCCACCCATTCCCGCGCGGCGTGGCCGCCGCTCGAGGCGATCGCCCGAGCGACTCCGCCCGTCCACGACCACGCGGAGTACCCGAGGATCACGACGGCCACCGCACCGACGACGATCCCGATCGGCCGACGGCGCGCGGCCCGACGGCGCGCGCGGCGGGGCGCGGGGTCTCCACGGCGCGCCGTCAACACCGCGACCGCGACGACACCGATCGCGAGCCACACGAGAGCCGAGGTCTCGAGGAGGTAGCGGAGCTGACGGCCCGCCGCCACACCGACGAGGTCCGCCCGGCGGGAAAGGACCGCCGCGTTGGCCGAGGCCGCCAGCAGCGCGAAGATCCACACGCTCGCCGTCGAACGGTCGCGGACGACGCTCCACACGACGAAGGCGGCCACGAGGCCGCAGGAGACCACGACGCGCGGATCGAGGAGAGAGGTCGTCTGATCGACCATGTCGACGCCGAAGAGCGAGGGGACGAGGGCGCCGAAGATGTTGTGCACCATGAAGTCCACCGAGGTCGACGCGCTCGGCGACGACCCGGACTCGGCGACGTACGGTCCGCTGAGGAAGGCCACCACATCGATCAGCGAGAGGATGCCGAGTCCCACCCACAGGGGCCAGGTGCGCAGCACATCGGCGAATCGCGTCCGGATCGGCCGCCCCCGCCACACCACGAGAACGCACCACGCCGCGATGTGCACCGAGAAGAGCAGATTCTTCTCGCTCATCGTCAGCGCAACGGCATAGAGCAGCAGCGCCGCGACGAGGTGGCGCGCCCGCCCGCGCGTGACCCAGCGGGTCGCGCATCCGAGCACGGCCAGTCCGAGCGCGAGCGCGAGCATGTTGTTCAGGGTCGCCGCCCACCACAGCCGCACCATGATGGGGCCGAGCGAGAGCGAGAAAGCGAGTCCTGCGAAGAGATTGAGGCGCACAGCGCCGACGACCTCGTCCAGGCAGCGGACCAGGGCCACGAAGGCGCCGGTGTGGATGAGAGCCGTCAGCGTGAGCGCGACGGGCCAGGAAAGGCCGAAGAGCTTCAGGAAGACGATCACGCTGGCGATGTACCCGGGCATGAGATGCCCGAACCACGAGCGGACCAGCACGTCGGGCGTCGGCGGGTTGATCTGGAAGTACTCGGCGAAGAAGAGGTCGTCACGATCGAAGAACGACCCCGATGCGATGGTGACGGTGATCAACGCCACCACGACGGCCGCCAGGATCAGCTCGCCGCGCGCGCGAGTAGCAGTGCTGAACCGCACGATCATGCCGCGCTCCCTTCCCCGAACAGCACTCCAGCTTAAACGCGGCGCCATCGCCGGCCCGCCTGCCGGCGGGCACGCGACGCTAGGCTCGCAGCATGGTCTCCCCGCCCGTGCTCGAGCCCGCAGACGAGAACACCGGCACGGACTGGTGTCTCTTCCTCGACCGCGATGGCGTCATCAACACGCGGATCATGGGCGGCTACGTCCGCTCCTGGAGCGAGTTCGCGTTCGCCCCCGGCGCGCTCGACGCCCTCGCCGTGCTGGCGGCGTGGGCACCGCGCATCGTCGTGGTGACCAACCAGCAGGGTGTGGGGAAGGGGCTCATGAGCGGTGATGATCTGGCCGCGATCCACGGCCGGATGACGCAGGCCATCGCCGCGGCCGGCGGTCGGATCGACGCCGTCGAAGTGTGTCCGCACCTCGACGCGGCGCAGTGCCCGTGCCGCAAACCGCAGCCCGGAATGGCGACCCGCTACCTTCGCGCCCACCCCGAGGTTCTCGGGTCGGCGTCGGTCATGGTGGGCGACACGGAGTCCGACATCGAGATGGGCCGACGGTTGGGCACCCTCACCGGAGGGTGCCGCACCGTGCGGATCGGGCCCGGGGTGGACCCTCGAGCCGACGAGACTTTTCCGGATCTCGCCGCCTTCGCGGCGTCGCTCCGGATCGCCCGCCGAGCCTGACGCCGGCGGGCGTCACGGAGTCACTCCGCCGAGTAGCCGAAGTCGTCCTCGATCGCCTGCATGAGCGAGTGGATGACGACGAGCTCGGATTCCTGCACGCGATCGGCCCAGCGGCTGGCACCGAGTTCGATCACGACGTCAGCGAGTGCGCCGAGGGGCGAAGACGCCGTCGCGGACGAGGCGACGACGAGACCGCCCGCGGCCTTCATCGCCTCGGCGGCGCGAAGAACGTTCGGGGATTTGCCGCTCGTCGACAGGGCGAGAAGGACGTCGCCCGGCCGAGCGAAGGCCTCGACGAACTTCGAGAAGACGAACTCGTATCCGTAGTCGTTGGCGACGCAGGTGAGATGCGACGGATCCGAGATGGCCATCGCCCGGAGCGGGGGCCGGTCGCCTCGGAAGCGTCCCGTCAGTTCCTCTGCGAAATGCTGGGCGTTGGTCATCGACCCGCCGTTCCCGCACGCCATGAGCGTGCCGCCGGCTCGCAACGAGGTCGTCATGACGTCGGCGGCGCGTTCGAACGCCGAAGCGAATGCCTCGTCGTCGGCGAGCGCCGCCATGCGACGCGCGTTCTCACGGAGGTTGTCCTGCAGGACTCCCATGGGTTCTCCTTCGCTCGGGTCGTCGGCGGTCTCAGCCGCGACGGACCTGCTGACCCTGCGACAGACGTGTGGTGGACACGCCGTCGAGCAGATTGACGATGTGCACGCGACCGCCCCAGGCCTTGGCATCCTCCCCGCCGACCACTTGGTCGGGGCGGTAGTCGGAACCCTTGACGATGACGTCGGGTCGGATGGTGCGGATGAGCTCGCGCGGAGTGTCTTCCCCGAACACCGTCACGAAGTCGACGTAACGCACCGCCTCGAGCACGCTCATGCGGTCGCCCTGCGGCTGCAGGGGACGTGTCGGACCCTTCAGGCGCGCGGTCGATTCGTCGGAGTTCACCCCGACGACCAGGACATCTCCGAGCGATCGCGCCTCACGCAGAAGTGCGACGTGCCCCGCGTGCAGGAGGTCGAAGACGCCGTTGGCGAAGACGACCGTCCTGCCGGCGTCCTTCTCGACCGCCACGAGCTGCGCAAGCTCGTCCCAGTCCTCGATGGTGCCGGGACGCTCCTCCGGGGACGACGCGACCAGCAGCTCGTTCAGGAGGTCGGCGCTGGAGACGACGGCCGTCCCGGGGCGACCACAGGCGATCCCGGCGGCCATGTTGCCCACTTGAACGGCCTGCAGCGTGGTGAGGCCCGCCGCCAGACCCGCCGCGATGCCCGCGATCATGGAGTCTCCGGCACCCGAGACGTCGGCGACCAGCCGCGCACGCGTGGGGATGCGGGTGCGGGCGGAGGACTCGATCACCTCGACTCCCACGGCCGAGAGCGAGACCGCGAGGGACTCGATGCCGTCGACGAGCAGATGCTCGGCGATCGTGTCGAGGGTCGCCTCGTCGGGCGCGTCGGCGCGCAGGCCCGACATCTGCAGCGCTTCGGCGAAGTTCGGCTTCACGATCGTCGCGCCGCGGTACTTGCGGATGTCGGCGGACTTCGGATCCACGACGACGGGTATGCCACGCTCCCGCGCCAGATCGATCACACGGGCGACGAGCTCGTCACCGAGCAGGCCCTTGGCATAGTCCGACACGACGATCGCCGTGTGCGAGGGGTCGTCGCCCAGGGCATCGCGGACGGCGTCGAAAGCGGTGTCGGCACCGGCGGCGTCCAACGGCTCGAGATCCTCGCGGTCCACGCGAACGATCTGCTGCGTCCCGGCCACGACCCGCAACTTCTCGATGGTGGGCGCCGTCCCGCGCCGCACCTGCGACGCGGTCACCCCCGCCCCGGTGAGAAGGCGTTCGAGCTCACGTCCGGCCTCATCGTCCGCCCAGGCGGCGACGAGGGTGGTCTGCACACCCAGGGCCGCGATGTTCATCGCGGCGTTGGCGGCGCCCCCGGCGACGCTGTGGTCGCGGCGCACGCGGAGGACGGGGATGGGCGCCTCGGGCGAGATGCGGTCGACGGCGCCCGCGACGTAGCGGTCCAGCATGGCGTCGCCGATCACGACCACCCGTGCGCCCTCGAAGCCGAGGATGTGTTGCGGGGTGATCGACGGCAGAGCTGACATGGTGATTTCCAGACGTGGGCGAGCGGACCGAAGGCGGCCGGACCGAACGAGCGTAACGGACTCAGGCGAGCGGTTCCCGGAGGAGCCCTTCGACGGCCTCGGTCACCTCGTCGGGGCGCACCGCGCGGATGCAGTGGGCCTCCCGCGAGATGCACTCGTCGCTGCATCCCTCGGCAGGGCGGGCGGGCTGGAGCAGGGCGCTGCGCGCCGACCACGGACCGAAGCGCTCGGGCGCGTTGTCGCTCCACGGCGAGCCGGTCGCGGGGTGGCACGTCACCACCACCGTCGGCACCTCGAGGCTGCTGGAGATGTGCTGCAGACCGGAATCGTTGCCGATGAACAGGTCGCAGCGCGAGATCGCGGCGGCGCTCTCGCTCAGGCTGAGGCTGCCCGCGAGGTCGGCGGCGGGGATGCCGTGGTCGCGCAGCAGGGCGACGAGCTGCTGGGCGCGGTCGGTGTCCACCCCTCCACCCAGGATCTGGACGGCGATCGGACGCTCCGCGGCGAGGCGCCGCATGACCTCGGCGAGGTCGCCGACGGGCCACTGTCGTTTCGCGTCGCGCGCGCCGATGCCGAGTCCGATGACGAGTCCCGGCGCGTCGCCCAGAGCCGCCTTCTCCGTCGCCGCCCGCAGGTCGGCTGAGTCGAAGAGGCCCTGGCCGATGGCCGGCAGACGGTGCTCCCGCCACGGCAGGCCGAGGTACTCCGCCACCCGCTGCAACTGACCGACGGTGAGGCGCGGAGTCGTGCCGCGCGAGATGACGTCGGTCAGCAGCTGGTCCTGCGGGCCGAACCAGACCGGCTCGCGGTCCGGCACCGGGGCGAAGCCGACGACGGAGCGGGCCCGCGAAGCGAGCGCGAGATATCTGATGGGAGTGTCGTCGAAATCCCAGCGCGGCAGGATCGCGAGGTCGTATCCCCGCAGGCCGAAGCGGCGCACGGCCTGCCGAGCGGTGAGGATCTGGCGCTTGAGGGCGGATCCCTCGGTGACCGGGACCCATTCGATGACCCGATCGACCGTCGACGTCGCGTGGAACATCGTGGCGGGGCCGGGCTTGAGCACGAAGTGCACCGTCGCCTGGGGCCAGTGCTCGCGGATGGCGGCGAAGAGCGCGAGGCTCGTCGTGGTGTCGCCGATCTCGTCGCTGCGCAGCACCACGATTCGACGGGGCCGGACCGTCGGGTCCCAGGAGCGTCGGCGGCGCGCTCCGAAGAGGCGGACGAAGACAGCCGGGGAGAGCGGGTCGCGATGGCGGATCGCGTTGATCTGCCAGACGACCCGTCGGAGGAGTGAACGCACGGAGTCGAGCTTAGAGGGCGGCATCCGCTCGATCCTGTGCCGAGTGCCCGCGGTCGTCGCCTTCCGCGGGTCGCCGGTGGGCGGCCGCCGCCTCGTCGAGAACCGCCGCGCGCGCGTCGAAGGAGTGTTCCCGCCGCACCCGCTCGGAGATCCGCGCCATGGTGGAGGGGTCGGGGAAGATCTCGTCGGGCTCCGCACGGAGCAGTTCGACGAGATGTTCTTCATCTCGATACGTCAGCACGGCCCCGCCGAAGACCTCATCGATGCCGTCGACGTCCTCGGAGATCACCCGCCCGCCGACGGCCATCACGTCGAACGGGCGCATCGCGATGAACCCGTGACGTCTCATCGCGGGCCATTGATCGTTCAGCACGATGGCGGCGGACTCGTAGCGTCGGGGCAGCTCGGAGTGGCTCAGGGTCCGAGCGGCGATCGCGGACTGGGAGATGAAGGGCCGCCAGTCCGGCCCGTAGACGCGGACCGGAATCCCGGCCCGGAGGGGGGCGACGACACTCGGCCGCGCGATGCCCCGCGCCGTCCCGACGAAGACGATCTCATCGGTGCGAGGGATCCCACGCGGGTGGAAGAGATCCGTGTCCGTCGCCTCGAGAAGGGGCGTCACCGGGATGCCCCAACGCTCTCGCGCCAGCCGGGACCATCTCTCGGACGCCGCGAACACCCGGTCGAAACCGGAGATCTCTCCGCGGGTGATCTCGTCGGGGTGACTGATGATCCACTGCAGGTTCACCCCGGTCGGGAGGGGGTCGATGCGGTACGGGCCGCGAACGACGACGTTCACATCGTCCAGATAGGCCGTGCGCCGCCCCCGCGCGTCGAAGGCGTCGATGACGACCGTGTGGCCCCGGCGGCGAAGGGCGGAGGCGAGGCCCCGGGCGAAGTGCATGTCCCCCCAGACGGCCCCCTGACGACCCGCCGGTGCGCAGATCTTGATCGCCCACCGCTCGGCCCCGGGATGCGGCCGGCGCCATCGCAGCACGGGCTCCACGGAACCGTCGGGCGCCGGACGCCAGGATCGGACGTCGTAGCCCGCGATATCCAGGAACGCGGATGCCACGCCCCGGTCCTGCTCTCCGCCACCGCCTCGGGGGCCGGCGACCTTCTCGTCGAACACGTGGAGGGGCTCGTCGTAGACGGGGCGGACGGAGGTGAGCACCCGCACGCCGACGCGCGCGCGCAGCGCCCGGGCGAGGGCGGTGGTGGTGGCCGGGAGATCGTCTTCCAGCACGCCGAGCAGGGTGGTCCGGCGCAGGGCGACGCTCCGGCCGTGGAGGAGCGGCACGGTGACGACGGCATCCAGCGCGTCGAGGTCTTCCACGGGGTGATGGGCCAGGACGCCCCAGGGCGACCGACCACCCGTCTCCGCAGCCCCGACACCGTGGATGGTGCCGTCCTGGGAGCGGTGAGCGGGCATGACCGCGTGATCGTCATCCACGGCCTGGAGGAGAGCATCGATCTCCGCGTCGGTGAACTCGGCGCGCGGGTCGAGTGCCACGACGGTCGTCGCCGGGAGCTGCACGGTCGCCTCACGCAGAACCCGCGTCCAGGGTGCGCGCCGGGCGTGAGCGTGGAGGACCACCTCGGGAGCGATCCGCGTCAGAAGGTGGGCGGAGATCCATTGCGCCGAGTCGACGCCGACCAGCGGCACGACCACGCTCTCGCCTCGCGCGGTCGACGCGCGGGCGGCCACCTGCTCGAGCTTGCGGGCGTATCGGCGATCGCGCGCCTGCAGTGGCCGGATGAGACCCGTCTCGGCCGCGGGCGCGGCCCCCACGGCGGGGATGCGATGACGCCGCCATGATCGGGCGGACGCGATGGCCGATCTGCGGATCTCGGCGACCGTGAGGAACGTCTCCCGGTCCGCCGCGCTCAAACGGAGCGCCTCGTCGCGACGGGACCAGACGTGCTCGAGAGCGGGGCCCCCGATTCGTCGCCCGTGCTCTTCGGCATCCCACCAGGGGTGGATGCGCACGGTCTCGCGCTCGCTCAGGAGATACGCGTACAACGCCGGAACACGCATGACCTCGGGGAGCTCCCCGCCCGCGACGATGTCGTCGAACAGCGGATTCATGCTCATACCGCGGCGGAATCCCGTGATCACGTAGTGCGCGATGGCCGCCGAGCGGGGGAGCCAACGGAGCCCGAGCTGCGCGGCGTAGAACTCGCGATCCACGAGACCGGAGCGGGCGATGGTGCGAGCCCACCACAGCCGATCGACGGAGCGGACGATGGGACCGAGCACCCGCGACCCTCGCAGACGGCGGACACGGCTCCTTATCGCACTGCGCATTCCACCGATTCTAGGCGCGCCCCGACCGCCTCCCCAGGAGGCGGCGGAGCCGGCGCACGCGCGACCACAGCGGCTGGTGCGCGTCGATCTCGATTCGATTGTCGGCCGCGATCTCCGCCCGGAGGCGGTGAACGGCACGCTCCACCGTCTCGTCGATGTGCGTGAGGAGTTCCGCGTGCAACGACGCCAGGTACAGCGGCAGCCCCGTCCCCTCGCGCCGGACCCACTCGTGCAGCGCCCGATCGCGCACGCGCGCGTCGTCGGCCGCGTGCTCGGCCGTCAGCGCGAACATGCTGTTGGCGTCGAGTCCGGTGGCATCCGGTCTCTGGGTCCAATACGCCAACGCTTCACCCGGAAGGAAGCCGATCTCACCCGCACGGAGGATGCGCAGATAAAGGTCCCAATCCTCGACGGCGTCCAGGGTCTCGTCGTACCAGCCGACCTCGTCGTGCACGGCCCGGCGATACAGCACCGAGATCGGGACCGCGCGATTCACGCTCAGCATCTCGGTGAGCGAGATGCGCTGCATCCCGGCCCAGAACGGCGCCCGGCCGACCTCGGTCCACGCGCCGCCCCGCTGCTCCTCGTAGACGATCTCGGTGGGAACGGCGACCGCGGCGTCGGAGGGGTGGGCGTCGAGCCACGCGACGGTGCGCGACAGGAAATCCGGATGCCAGCGGTCGTCGTCATCGTGGAGGACGACGTATTCCGTGCCGGCGTCTCGGACGCCGACGTTCGCCGCGACGCAGCGGCCCCCGTCCCCCGGAGCGATCCGGTGCACCGCCACCGCGTCCAGACCGGAGGCGTCGACCACCCCGTCGACCTCGGCGGCGTCTCCGCCGTCGTTGACGACGACGACGCGGAAGTCGCGGAACGACTGCGCGCCGATATCCGCCAGCGCACGCCGTAGGAAGTCCGGTCGCTGACGGGTGCGGACGACGATCCCGACGCGCTCAGTCATGCTGACGAGCTTAGGGCCGCGAGCCGCGGACACCCGGGAGCGTCACAGCTCGGCGTGCAACGCCCACACGCGATCCGCGGCGGCGTTCCAGGCGAAGCCCTTGGCCCGGTCGCCGGCGAGCACACGCAGCCGCTCGGCATCTTCCCCCAGCGCGCGCGCGAGCGCATCGCCGAGGTCGTCCGGGGCGGCGTAGGCGGCCGCCTCGGCGAGCACCTCGCGGTGCACGGGCGTGTCGGCGGCGACGATCGGCACGCCCACGGCGAGGGCGTCGACGGCGCGCCACGGCCAGTCCGTCCGGCCGCAGGCCGTGATGAAGGCGGCGGCGTGCGAGAGCACCGCCGCACGGTCCCACCGATCGAGCGCGCCGCGGCCGTGCACGCGGCTCTCGGCGAGGCCGGACGCCGCGGCGATGTCGGCCACGGTCGGCTCCTCCCCCTCCGGTACGTCGAGCACGACCACGTCGCCGTCCCATCCGGACGCGACGACGGCGGAGAACGCCGCGGCGAGCCCGTCGGACGGTGCCGCTCCGCCGGCGACGGCGAGGAACGACGACGGCAGGTTCAATGCGCGCAGACGCCCCACGGCATCCGAGGGAACGCGCATGCCGGCGGCGGGCGCGCCGCCGATGACGCGCACCTTCTTCGACAGCTTGCTCTTGGCCAGCTCGCCGAGACGGTCCGCCATGGCGTGGGTGGGGACGATGACGGCGTCGGCGTGCTTCGTCACGCGGGCCAGCAGCGCGCGGCAGGCGAGGATCTCGGCTTTCGGCAGCTCCTCCGGCGTCTCCCAGGCCCGCAGCTCCCACAGGGTCACCACGATCTGGTGCGTGTCGTTGACGCGATCGTGCCGCACGAGCGGAGCGAGCGCGGTCGGCGAGTGGATGAGCCCCTTGCCGATGCCCGGGGCGACGCCCAGCTGCCAGGATGCCGCGAGCTCGCGGCGTCGCATCGACAGCCGCGTCTCGGAGCTGAGGCCCGTCACGCTCGTCTCATCGGGGATGCCGGGGGCGGGCACGATGGCCGACACGTCGCAGCCGCGCGGGGCGGTGGCGATGAGCGCCTCGGTGAGCGATGCCGACGCCTCGGCCAGGTCGGGCGAGGTCGGCGAGACGAGCTGGTCGAGCACGACGCGGAGCGAGACGGTCACGGCGCCGGCGTCTCGGTCGTCGGATGGAGGGCGTCGCGCACCATCTGCTGCACCTGCGCGTAGTCGGGGTCGTACTCGTCGACGCCGCCCTCGGGAGTGAGTTCGAGCGTGTTGACGGTCTGATCCTTCGCCTTGAGCGCGAGATCGACGAGCGTGGGGGCGATGAGACTCTGCGGCAGGTCGGTCTGAATGGTGTTCGTGGTGGACTCGGCGACCTGCTGGAACCGCGCGAGGACGACCTGCGGGGTGAACTGCGCGAGGATCGCCTCCTGCAGTTCGCGCTGACGGCGCATGCGGTCGAAGTCGCTCGTCGTGTAGCGCGAGCGGGCGTACCACTGGGCCGTGTCGCCGTCCATGTGCTGCGCACCCGGCTCGATCCACCCGAAGGCCCAGTCGTCGACCGGCTGGCCGTCGTAGGCGGGTCCGCCCTTGGGCAGGCGCTCCTGCACCGTGATGTCGACACCGCCGAGCGCGTCGATCACGTCGGCGAAGCCCTTCATGTCGATGAGCACGTAGTAGGGGATCTGGATGCCGAGGATGCCCTCCGCGGCATCCTTGGTCGCCTCGATGCCGGGTTCGGAGTTGTTCGCGCCGGCGTCGGGATAGATCTCGTCGCCGTCCTGACAGACCTCGACTTCGGTGCGCAGCTGGTTGATGCCGCTCCCCCACCCGCAGGTGGGGTCGGCGTGGCCTTCATGCCCGTCCGGGTACCTGTCCTGCATGGGGCCGGCGGCGAAGGGGAAGTGCGGCATGTCGCGCGGAATACCGGTGATCGTCGTCGCTCCGGTGTCGGCATTGACGGAGACCACCGAGATGCTGTCGAAACGCATCGAATCGCGGCCCTCGCCCGAGTCGCCACCGAGCAGAAGGATGTTGTAGTAGCCGTCGGACGGCGGCACGACCGCGCCCGTCTGAGCGAACAGCGAAGAGAGCGCATCGCGCGTGCTCCCCGCGATCCCGGCGGCCCACGCCGCGCCGGAACCCGAGAAGAAGAGCAGGACCACGGCCACGATCGCCATCGCGATCCGTGCGAGGGGGCCGACCCGAACGAGCCGCACGAGGCGGAGGGTGTCGACGGTCAGCACGATCCACAGCGCCACGTACGCGAACAGTGCGATCTGCACGATGGTCAGCGGCACCGGGCGCAGCGCCGACAGGAAGTCGGGGAAGAACGAGCCGGTCACCACGGTGAACAGTCCGGTCGGCCAGAGCAGCCCCGCCAGCGCGCTGAGCGCGAGGAGGGTCCACATCGCCAGCGTCGCGCCGAGGCCGAAGCGCCCCAGGCGGCGGCTGCCGGCGAGGACCTGCGCCGACCCGGGGATGAGGAAGTTGAGCACCACGAGCCACCATCCGCGGCGCGTCATGACCTCGGGCGAGGTGGCGTCGGGATGCCGCAGAGGGCGCGACTCGACCGCCCGGACCGGCACACCCGGACGCGCCGCGGTGAGCGTCACAGGGAGTCCTTCAGGCGCCGGTTCTTCTCCTCGACCTGCGCCTCCAGGTCGCGCGCGTAGGTCTCCACCCTGTCGGCGAGCGCCGCATCGGCGCTGCCGAGGATCCGGGCCGCGAGCAGGCCCGCGTTCTTCGCTCCGTTGATCGACACGGTCGCGACGGGGATGCCGGCGGGCATCTGCACGATGCTGAGCAGCGAGTCCATCCCGTCGAGGGTGGCAAGCTGCACCGGCACACCGATGACCGGAAGGGCGGTGACGGATGCCAGCATGCCCGGCAGGTGCGCCGCGCCCCCGGCACCGGCGATGATCGCGCGCAGTCCGCGGCCACGTGCCTCCCGGCCGTAGCGCACGAGCTTGTCGGGCGTGCGGTGGGCCGAGACCACCTCGACCTCGTGCGGGATGCCGAACTCGGTCAGCGCCTCGCTGGCGGCGTTCATCACGCGCCAGTCGGAGTCGGAGCCCATGACGACGCCGACCACGGGCGTCTCGGAAGAATGCAGCGGCCGGGTCACCGGTCCAGGCTAGGGGCGCTCGCTGGAAGATCCCGGAACGGCACGCGACATGCTCAGTCGAAGAACGACGCAGCTCCCCGCGCCTCGTAGACGATCTCGTCGAGATCGTCGCCGACGACGTTGACGTGCCCGACCTTGCGGCCGGGGCGCGGAGCCTTGCCATAGGTGTGGATCTTGGCGGTGGGGTGCGCCTCCATGGCCGCGGGGAAGCGCTCCTCGAGTCCGCCCTCGGCCGGTCCGCCCAGCACGTTGATCATGACCGACCAGGGGGCGATGGCATCCGTCGACCCGAGGGGCAGGTCGAGGACGGCGCGCACGTGCTGCTCGAACTGGCTCGTGACGGCGCCGTCCTGCGTCCAGTGACCGGAGTTGTGCGGGCGCATGGCGAGTTCGTTGATGAGGATGCGCTGATCGCTCGTCTCGAAGAGTTCGACGGCGAGCATGCCGGTGACCCCCAGCCCCTCGGCGACGGCGACGCCGATCTCCGCGGCGACGCGCTGCACGCGGTCGTCGGCGCGGGGGGCGGGTGCGATGACCTCGGCGCACACGCCCCCGCGCTGCACGGTCTCGACCACCGGGTAGGCGCGCACGTCGCCGGACGGGCGGCGCGCGACCTGCTGCGCGAGCTCGCGGGTGAAGTCGACGAGCTCCTCCACCAACAGCGCCCCGCCGCCGGCGTCTTCGGCGAGGGCGGCGAACCAGTCCTCGGCTTCGGCCGCGGCGGACACCACGCGCACGCCCTTGCCGTCGTACCCGCCGCGCGGGGTCTTCACCACGGCGCGACCGCCGTGCGCGTCGAGGAAGGCCTGCAGCTCGGCGGCGTCGGCGACGGCGGCCCAGTCGGGCTGCGGCAGGCCGAGTTCCGCCATGCGGGCGCGCATGACCAGCTTGTCCTGAGCCACACCGAGGGGCGCCGGACCGGGATGCACGGCGACGCCGGCGTCGACGAGGGCCGCGAGGACGTTCTGCGGCACGTGTTCGTGGTCAAAGGTGATGACGTCGACGTCGCGGGCGAAGGCGAGGACGGTCTCGGCGTCGCGATAGTCGCCGACGGCCGTCGCGGCGAGCGCGGCCGACATGCCCTCATCCTCCGCGAGCACGCGGATCTCGACACCCAACTCGACGGCGGGCGCGATCATCATCCGCGCCAGCTGCCCGCCACCGACCACTCCGACTCGCAGCGCCATGCCGCTCCTTTCGTCGGCATCCATTCTGTCGGGGTGCCCTCGGGGATGCGAGCCGGGCCGGGCGGGTGCAGAGGCGCCGGTGACTTCGACAGGCTCAGCCACCTCGACACGACCGGAGGTCCCTGAGCTCGTCGACGGGACCGGGACTCCCCCCGAACACCGGTGACTTCGACAGGCGCAGCCACCTCGACACGACCGCAGGTCCCTGAGCTCGTCGAGGGGACCGGGAATCCCCCCGAACACCGGTGACTTCGACAGGCTCAGCCACCTCGACACGACCGGAGGTCCCCGAGCTCGTCGAGGGGACCGGGACTCCCCCCGAACACCGGTGGCTTCGACAGGCTCAGCCACCTCGACACGACCGGAGGTCCCTGAGCTCGTCGATGGGACCGGGACTTCCCCGGACGCCGGTGGCTTCGGTGAGCTCAGCCACCTCCGTCGAGGGGGTGTGAGCCCGGGTCAGAGGCCGACGGAGCCGGAGCCGAACGTCGGCGAGTCGCGGTGCGCGAGGATCTGATTGACCTCGACCTGGTCGACGAGGGTCTCGTGCACCAGCACCGCATTCGGGACGTTCTTCAGCCGCAGGGCGGGCTCGACGCCGTTGGAGAGCGTCAGGGTGCCGGCTCCCCACATCCGCTGAAGGATGCCGCGACGCAGCTGGATCGCATACCCCCGCACGTGCGAGATCTCGCGTCGGTTCGCTCCGAAGGGGCCGGAATGCTCGATCACGCGCCGGGTGGTGATGGTCCACGTGCGCGAGAGCCAGACCAGGAAGGGCAGCACCACGAGCAGCAGGACGAGGCCGCCGGCCGCGGTCAGCAGCATCCAGTTCTCGTACGGTGCGGGGAGGTTGTCGTAGAAGTAGCCCGTCGCCCCGGCCACGGCGATCAGCACCAGCGCCGACCAGGAGAGCCGACGCGCGTGCGACCGGAGCCGAGCGATGCGCAGCTCGGGCGCCGTCGTGCCGGGCGCCGGCATGCGGGGGCGTCCGAGCGGGGTCGAGGGCTGACTCACGGTTTCATTGTGCGGCGCGCGAGCCCCGACGGCCCGGTGCCACGCGGAGGGCGGCGACCGTCACCGCACGTGGACGACGTCGCCGGCGGACACGACGGTCTCGATGGTGCCGGACTCGACGACCAGGCGCCCGTCGGCATCGAGCCGGACCGCGGTGCCCTGCAGGGTGGATCCGTCGGGCAGGGACACCGTGACCTCTCGGCCGACGGTGGCGCACAGCTTCTCGATCTCGCGATGCACGCGCTCGACGTCGTCGTGCGCGAGGCGCGCGAGGGTCTTGTCGAGATCCTCGAGGTAATCGGCCAGCAGCCGGTCGTCGTCGCACTCGGCCCCGATCGCGGCGAAGGAGGTCGCCGTCGTCACCGGCAGGTCGGCGCGGTTCATGCGGGCGTTCACCCCGGCACCGATGACCACGGTGTCGGGTGAGCCCGGCACGACCTCGGCCAGGATGCCGCAGATCTTGCCGCTGTCGACGAGGACGTCGTTCGGCCACTTCAGCTCCGCCGTCGCGCCATGGCCGGTGAGCTGATGCCGCACGGCGCGGGTCATGGCGGCGCCCGCGGCCAGCGGAATCCATCCGCGCTGGGCGGGCGGGACCATCGTGGCGTCCACGACGACCGAGACGGCGAGCGCCGTACCGGCGGGAGCCGTCCAGGATCGGTCGAGGCGTCCGCGCCCCGCGCGCTGGTCGTCGGTGATGAGCACAGAGAGGTGCGGCCACCCGGCGGGGTCGGCCGCCACCGCGGCGACGACGTCGGCGTTGGTGGAGTCGGTGGTCTCGACCACCTGGACGCGAGGGCTGTGGGCGGCGGTGCGCGGATATCCGGCGGCGGGGATCGGCATGCCCACACCCTAGGGAATGCGCGAAGTGATGGCATCCGGTTGCGGGCATGACGGATGCCGCCGGGTGGAGGATGCCACAGCCGCTCGGCCGTTCACTTGTGCGCACCCTCCAACGTCCGCGCGGGTGCTGTCGCTAGGGTGGGAAGGGTGACCGACCAGCCCGATCTCTACACGACCGCCGGCAAGATCGCGGACCTGCGCAACAGGTTCCAAGAGGCGGTCGTCGACGCCGAAGCCGCCGCGCGCACCAAGCAGCACGCCAAGGGCAAGCTCACCGCCCGCGAGCGCCTCGAGATGCTGGTCGACCCCGGCTCGTTCGTCGAGCTCGACGAGTACGTCCGCCACCGCACCACGGCCTTCGGCATGGACAAGTCCCGCCCCTACGGCGACTCGGTCGTGACGGGGACCGGCACCATCCACGGGCGCAACGTCGCCGTCTACGCACAGGACTTCTCGACCTTCGGCGGTTCGCTCGGCGAGGTCGCCGGCGACAAGATCATCAAGGTCATGGAGCTGGCCCTTCGCAGCGGCATCCCGATCATCGGCATCCTCGACTCCGGCGGAGCCCGCATCCAGGAGGGCGTCGTCGCCCTCGGCAAGTACGGCGAGATCTTCCGCCTGAACACCGCGGCATCCGGTGTCATCCCCCAGATCTCCATCATCATGGGCCCGGCCGCCGGTGGCGCGGTCTACTCCCCCGCCCTCACCGACTTCGTCATCATGGTCGACAAGACGAGCCAGATGTTCGTCACCGGCCCCGACGTGATCAAGACCGTCACCGGTGAAGACGTCGGCATGGAAGAACTCGGCGGCGCGCATACGCACAACACCCGCTCGGGCGTGGCGCACTACCTCGCCGACGACGAGGACGACGCGATCGACTACGCGCGCGGCCTCATCAGCTACCTCCCCGACAACAACCTCGCCGAGATCCCGGTCTACGACACCCCGTTCGAGTTCGAGACGACGGATGCCGACCGCTCGCTGAACACCGTCATCCCCGACTCGCCGAACCAGCCGTACGACATCCACACCGTCATCGACGGGATCGTGGATGCCGCGGAGTTCCTCGAGGTGCAGCCGCTGTTCGCGCCGAACATCGTCATCGGCTTCGGCCGCATCGAGGGTCGCACGGTCGGCATCATCGCCAACCAGCCGTCGCAGATGGCCGGGACGCTCAACATCGACGCGGGCGAGAAGGCCAGCCGCTTCGTGCGTTTCTGCGACGCGTTCTCGGTGCCCATCGTCACGCTCGTCGACGTGCCCGGCTACCTGCCCGGCACCGACCAGGAGTGGACCGGCGTCATCCGCCGCGGCGCGAAGCTGCTCTACGCCTACGCCGAGGCGACCGTGCCGCTGGTCACGGTCATCCTGCGCAAGGCGTACGGCGGCGCCTACATCGTCATGGGCTCCAAGCAGCTCGGCGCCGACATCAACCTCGCCTGGCCCACGGCCGAGATCGCCGTCATGGGCGGCCAGGGCGCGGTCAACATCCTCTACCGCGGCGAGATCAAGCGCGCCGAGGAGGCGGGCGAAGACGTCGCAGCCGTGCGCACGCGTCTGGCGAACGAGTACACCTACAACGTGGCATCGCCGTTCCTGGCCGCCGAACGCGGTGAACTCGACGGGATCATCGAGCCCGCACAGACGCGCGTGTCGATCGCCAAGGCCCTGCGGGCACTGCGCAACAAGCGCGCGAGCCTGCCCGCCAAGAAGCACGGGAACATCCCGCTGTGACCGGCACCGACGACGCTCCGGAGCTTCCGTCGGTCGTGGTGGAAGTGGTGCGCGGTGCGCCCACGGAGGAAGAACTGGCTGCGGCGATCGTCGTGGTCACCGAGGAGTACGCGCGCGAGGTGGCCGGCGCCACCGCCCCCGACGAGCCGGTGCGTTCGCGGTGGGAGCTGAACGCCCGCGGCCTGCGGCAGCCGCTCGACCGCGCGGCGGGCTGGAACGGCTTCACCGCCTGAGCCCAGGTGTCCCCCGAAATACCTACAGACGGCGCCATGCACGTGACGGATACTGGGAGAGCTGGAACGCATCACGCGTTCGGCCGGACCGCTGTTCAGCCGGTTCCGGCCTTGCGGACGGTTTTCGGGTAACCGTCCGCCTGGGTGAGGGGCTGGCGAATCGCCGCCCCTCACCCCTCAGTCTTTCTGCGTGAGCGGACGCCCCTCCCATGGTGATGACGCCTCGCCCCGCGGGCCGACGAGCCCCGGCTCGGCTGCGGCGTCGGGCACCGGCGATCGGCGCGACGTCAGCAGACGGCCCCGTCGTGACGGCGCCGCGCCCCGCGGGCCGATGAGCCCCGGCTCCGCTGCGGCCCCGGCAGCGGCGTCGGCGTCGGCGTCGGCGTCGGTGCGATGTCAGCGGGGTCGACGGATCTCGCGGAAGAGGTCGACGTGGTCGTCGTCGCCCGTGGCGCCGTCGCCGCGCGAGCGGCCGACGATCGTCACCACGATCTCGTCGTCAGGGGACGTACGGATGATCAGGCGCTCCGACACCGACTCGCGCAGAATGGCGGCCAACTCTCGTCGGACCTCGACGAGCGCGTCGGCGGTCAAGCCGTTCAGACCGCCTTCGTCGAACAGGTTGATCGATGCCCCCCGGCACCGCGCCGCATCGATCTCGGTGCGCACGTCGTCATCGAGCAGGCGGTTCCCGCGCAATTCGTCGCGCAGGCGTGCCTCGGCGCGACGCGCGGCCTCCTTGTCGGCGGAGCGCAGATTTCCCCCGTTCTCGATCGTGCGGGACAGGATCGGGCCGGCCGCCTCCAGCGCCCGCTGCACGTGCAGTCGCCGTTCGCGCTGTCGTCCGCTCTGCGACGCCTGCCACGCGGACGCCGCCTGCTGCAATTCGGCGAGCCTCTCGGCATCCCGCGCCGCGCGGTCCAGCGCGAAGACCACGAGCTGTGCCGCCGCCACCCAGACGATCGAGCCGACCAGACCGAGGCTGAGCGCCTGGACGGGACCGAGCCAGAGCGACGTCGCCACCGCGAGCAGAGCGATCCCCGTCCACGCGGCGATCGGGCGCCGGCGCGCCATGAGGATCATCATCAGAGCGCCGATCGCCCCGATCACCCAGGTCACGAAGGGTTGCGTGCGCCCCTCCTCAGACACGGCCAGGAACGTGGCGTTGGAGACGAAGACGGTGACACCGAGCGCGAGCACGACCTGCCAGGCCGGCGCGCGCGGCGGAGCGGCGGCGGCCACGCCCGCGGGGCGGTCGCCGACGCCCAGGGCGAAGATGCACAGCCAGGTCACCGGCAGGTAGACCGCCAGGGCCGCCACGATCAGCCACCCGCGCTCGACCGCCTCGGGCGAGGTCCAGATGAGGCCGCGGGCAGCGAGGTACGCGGTGAGCGCGACGCCCAGGAGGGAGAGGATGGCACGGACGCTCACCAGCGATCCCCGCTGTCCCATTCGAGGGTGACGGTGGTGCCGCCCGCGTGCGAGTCGATCTCGCTGCGCCCGCCCACCGCGGCCAACCGCGCGTGGATCGATCCGCGGATGCCGAGTCGGTCGGGCGCGATCGCGCCGATGTCGAAGCCCCCGCCGGTGTCACGCACGCGCACCGACACCCCGCCCGGCGTCGCTGTACCGGTCAACTGCACCGCCAAGCCCCGCGCGTCGGCGTGCTGGACCGCGTTCGCCACGGCCTGCAGCGCCGCGAGCACGAGGGCGCGAGCCACCCGGCCGGGCACCCGCGGCGTGCCCTCCTCCAGCTGCCGGTTGACGCGCAGGCGCACGCCCAGCTCTCCGGCAGCGGCCTCGATCTCGTCGGCGAGACGCGAGGCGGCCACGGGTTCGTCGCTGCCCTCGAGAGCGTCCTTCTCCGCGTTGGCCAATCGCGTCAGCGCCTCGCGGGCCATGCTGACGGCGAGGGTGCGTTCCCGCGGCGTCGATGCACGTTCAGCGGCGAGGAGGGCACCCAGGACGCTGTCGTGCATGAGCGCGGCGACGGCCACGCGCTCCCGCTCCATCGCCGCCGCCGCCGCCGCCGACGCATAGCTGGACACGGCGTCCGCGCGCGCTTGGTCGACGTTCGCGGCGACGGAGCGGTACATCCACCCGAGCGTGAGCAGGACGCTGCCCAGGATGAGCGCGAACGACACGTCCAGCGCGACCGTGACGACGTAGTCACCCTCGCCGCGCGCCTGCATCAGGCGCACCGAGCCGTAGAGGATGGGCGTCGCGATCGTCCAGGCGATCTGCAGCGTCAGCGGGAACGCGACGATGCTGGCGAAGGTCGCCACATTCACGAGGTAGAAGACCCACGGATCCTGGGTGGGCGTCGGGCCCGGTCCGTCGGCCGTCGCGAGCGGCCACAGCGACAGCGTCAGCACGAAGGCGACCGCGAAGATCCCGGCGAACACGCGGGTGAAGCGGCCGATGAGACAGGTGACGATCATCGCGACGAGGGGCACGAAGACCGCGCCCATGAGCGGGACGTGCCAATCGGCTGATTCGTCGGGCGACCCGAGGGCCGCGGCGAACGCCTGCGCCCCGAGAACGAGCGAGCCGGAACCGGCGATCAGGGTGATGACGCGTTCGATGCGCGTCTGAGTGAAGGTGCCCTGGTCTCCCTGACTCTCACGGGTGTGCGGGATCCGCCCCCACGCCTCGTCGAGGACGGACCGCTCATGCTCAACCATGCTGCGCGGTGTCGTCAGGAGCGTCCTGCAGGATCCCGTCTTCCATGGCGCGGCGGAGGAGGTCGACCTTGGTGGGTGCCGGGCGTCCCACCTCGACGTACTTCACCCGCACCCGCGTGATGTTCTCCTTGGCGGTGGAGTAGGCCACGCCGAGCCGCTCGGCGACGGCCTTCAGGGGCAGACCGGCGGCGTACAGCCGCAGGACCTCGCGCTCACGGGCCGACAGCTGGGCGCTGGCGAATTCGCGATCGCCCTCCACGGCGCTGGCCCACTCGACGTTGTCGAGCAGCTCGCCGCGGGCGACGGTCCCGATCGCGCCGAGCACCTCGTGCGTCGGCGACGACTTGCTCACGATGCCCGCGGCTCCCGCGGCGAGCGCTTCGCGAACGGCCGCGGGGCGGTCGGCGACGCTGTGGATGATGACGCTCGAACCGTCGCGCACCACGCGGTCGACGTTCTCGGACACGGTCGTGCCGTCGCCGAGCGTCAGGTCGAGCACGACCACATCGGCGGGGGATGCCACCGCCGCCTGCCGCCACATGAGATAGGCCGCGACGTTGGCCCCGGAGAAGACGACCTCGGTCGACTCGGTACGGGCGAGCGCCGCCTCCAACCCGAGCCGGACGGACTCGTGATCATCGATGAGCGCGACGCGGGTCATCGCTCCATCGTATCCGCGCCGCGCGCACAGGTGCGGGACATTCCCGCACCTGTGGACATCAGCGCCGCAGGACCGCGACGGCCTCCACGTGATGGGAATTCGGGAAGAGATCGACGCCGCGGATGCCGTCGTGCACGCGGTAGCCGAGCCCGGCGAAGGTGGCGAGGTCGCGCGCGAGCGCGACCGGGTCGCACGCGACGTAGACCACCGCCGTCGGCGAGAGCGCCGCGATCGCCTCGACGACTTGCGAGCCGGCACCGGCCCGGGGCGGATCGAGCAGCACGACGCCGCGGGCGAGGCGCTCGCGCTCGCGCGCGGACGCGTCGGCTGCCAGGCGTCCGACGAAGCGATCGACTCGCGCCGTCTCGGCACGCGCGCCCACCCACTCGGCGAGGTTCTCGCCGGCGTGCTCCGTGGCGCGAGGGTCGGACTCCACGCTGATGACGCGCGTGCCGTTGCCCCCCAGCTCGCCGAGCGTCGCGGCGAACAGGCCGACGCCACCGTAGAGGTCGAGGTGCGTGGCCTCGGGATCCAGTCCGCCCGTGGATGCCGTGAGCTCGGTCGACACGAGCGAGGTGAGGGTGCGCGCGGCGAGACGGTGCACCTGCCAGAATCCCCCCGCATCGACGCGGAAGACCCGCTCGCCGACGCGTTCCTCCACGACCTCGGGGGCACCGCTCGGACGCGACCCTTCGGGGCGGGGCAGCACCCGGACGCGTCCGTCGGCGGGCTCGACGAGATCGATGCGACCGGGTTGCGCACCGGCGCGCGCGTGTGCCGCGGCGCGGGCGATGGCCTCGGTCGCGAGCGGCAGGTCGGGCGTCTCGACGACGTGGTGCGAGCGGGCGGCGTAGGCGCCGACTCGTCCATCGGCATCGACGTGCAGGCTGACGCGGGTGCGCCAGCCGGTGCCATCGGCGGACTCGCCGGCGTCAGCGCCGCCGGCGGGGCGCATGTCGACGGGGAGCTCGAGTCGGCCGACCCGCTCGACCGCCTCGCGGATCACCCTCTCCTTCAGCGCACGCTGGTGCGAGAGTCGGATGTGCCCGAACTCGGCACCGCCGACGCGCTCCGCGGGGTCGACGTCGATCGCCGCGGCATCCCACACGTGCGGTCGCCGTTCCGGGGCGGCCTGGATCACCTCCACCGCGTCCGCACGCCAGAACGCCTTCTTGCGCGTGTCGGTGAGGCGGGCGCGGATGCGCTCCCCCGGCAGAGTGTCGGGGACGAAGACGACGCGCCCCTCGTGGCGCCCGACGAACACGCCGCCGTGGGCGATACCGGTGATGTCGAGTTCGATGAGGTCGCCGTCGTGCATGCATCGAGCCTGTCACACGCGCCGGGGAGCGAGCCGGTCCGCGGCTTCGACAGGCTCAGCCACCTCGCGAGGACCCTGAGCCCGTCGAAGGGTACGGGCCCGGACCGGCTCAGCCACCCCGGCGGAGGACGACGACCCGCGCATGGGTAGCGTTGCCGTATGCGCGTGTGCTTGGCATCCACTTCTCCGGCCCGTCTGATGTTGCTCCGCCAGGCGGGGATCGAGCCCGAGGCGCGCGCGCCGCAGGTCGACGAGGAGGCCGTCGTCGCGGAGGTCGAGGAGGCGGAGGGGCGACGGCTGCCGGCGGCGGAGCACGTGCTGCTGCTCGCCCGCCGCAAGGCGGAGGACGTCGCCCGGCGTCTGCATGCTGAAGAGCCGTCCTTCGACGGTTTCGTC
Source organism: Microbacterium proteolyticum (assembly GCF_030818075.1). Taxonomy (NCBI): domain Bacteria; kingdom Bacillati; phylum Actinomycetota; class Actinomycetes; order Micrococcales; family Microbacteriaceae; genus Microbacterium; species Microbacterium proteolyticum. Next base: position 3,543,178 of record NZ_JAUSZZ010000001.1, read on the forward strand.
ATCGGGGGCGACTCGATGTTCGCGCTGGGCGACGAGATCCTCGGCAAGCCCTACACGGCCGAGGCCGCCACCGCCCGCTGGCGCGACATGCGCGGGCGCACCGGAGTTCTGCACTCGGGGCATAGCGTGTTCCGTCTCTCCCCCGGCAGCGCGCCGCGTGAGGCGCACGCGGTCGCCGAGGCGTCGGTCACCTTCGCCGCCGACGTCGACGAGCAGGAGATCGCCGCCTACGTCGCCAGCGGCGAACCGCTGCTCGTGGCCGGGGCCTTCACCGTCGACAGCCTCGGCGGTGCGTTCATCGAACGGGTGGAAGGCGACCCCTCCACGGTGGTCGGGATGTCGCTGTCGACGGTTCGCCGACTCGTGCGCGAACTCGGGGGCTCGTGGACCGCCCTGTGGAATCGTTCGTAGACTCCCCCACACGTTTTTCGACGTTTCTTGTGGAGGGTCGTCAAAAGGCGGGCAGGGCCCCTCGCTAGGCTGGGAGGATGCCGAAGATCGCCAAGGTCCTTGTCGCCAACCGCGGCGAGATCGCCGTCCGTGTCATCCGCGCCGCCCGCGACTCGGGCAAGGCGTCCGTCGCCGTGTACGCCGATCAGGACCGCGACGCCCTCCACACCCGCCTCGCCGACGAGGCGTACGCGCTCGACGGCTCGACGAGCGCCGAGACCTACCTCTCCATCGAGAAGATCCTCTCCGTCGCGCGGCGCTCCGGCGCCGATGCCGTGCACCCCGGCTATGGCTTCCTCGCCGAGAACGCCGACTTCGCCCGCGCCGTCATCGGTGCCGGGCTCATCTGGATCGGCCCCTCGCCCGACGCCATCGAAGCGCTCGGCGACAAGGTCACGGCCCGCCACGTCGCCGAGAAGGTCGGCGCGCCGCTGGCTCCCGGCACCCCGGGTCCCGTCGCGGGCGCCGACGAGGTCATCGCCTTCGCCGAGGAGGTCGGCCTGCCTATCGCCATCAAGGCCGCGTACGGCGGCGGCGGACGCGGCCTCAAGGTCGCGCGCGAACTCGACGAGGTCGCCGAGATGTTCGAGTCGGCCACGCGCGAGGCCGTCGCCGCCTTCGGCCGCGGCGAGTGCTTCGTCGAGAAGTACCTCGACAAGCCGCGCCACGTCGAGACGCAGTGCCTGGCGGATGCCGCGGGCACCGTCGTCGTCGTCTCCACGCGCGACTGCTCGCTGCAGCGCCGTCACCAGAAGCTCGTGGAGGAGGCCCCGGCCCCCTTCCTCAGCGACGAGCAGAATGCCGTGCTGTACTCGGCATCCAAGGCCATCCTCAAGGAGGTCGGCTACGTCGGTGCGGGCACGTGCGAGTTCCTCATCGGCGCCGACGGCACCATCTCGTTCCTCGAGGTGAACACGCGCCTGCAGGTGGAGCACCCCGTCTCCGAAGAGATCACCGGCCTCGACCTCGTGCGCGAGCAGTTCCGCCTCGCCGAGGGCGAGGAGCTCGGCTACGACGACCCCGCCCCGGTGGGCCACTCGATCGAGTTCCGCATCAACGGCGAGGACCCGGGCCGAGGCTTCCTGCCCCAGCCCGGTCCCATCCACGTCTTCAAGACGTTCGGCGGCCCCGGCATCCGCCTCGACTCGGGCGTCACCGCGGGCGACAGCGTCTCGGGCGCGTTCGACTCGCTGCTGGCCAAGATCATCGTCACCGGCCGTGACCGCGCGGAGGCCCTCGAGCGCTCGCGTCGGGCACTCGACGAGTTCGAGGTCGCCGGCATGCCCACTGTGCTGCCGTTCCACCGCAAGGTCGTGCGCGAGCCCGCCTTCACCGCCGAGGACGGCGCCTTCGGCGTCTTCACGCGGTGGATCGAGACCGAGTTCGTCAACGACATCCCCGCGTGGGACGGTGAGTTGGAGGCGCCCGCCGCCGCCCCCGGCCGGCACACCGTGGTCGTCGAGGTCGGCGGCAAGCGCCTCGAGGTGAGCCTGCCCGACCGCATCACCGCCGCCGCGCCTCAGGTCGGTCGGCCCGCTGCCGCTCCCCCGACCCGCCGTGCGCACGCCTCCTCCCCCACGGCCGGCGCCACGGGAGACGCGGTGAAGTCGCCGATGCAGGCCACCATCGTCAAGGTCGCGGTCGAGGAAGGTCAGCAGGTCGTCAAGGGCGACCTGGTCGTCGTGCTCGAGGCGATGAAGATGGAGCAGCCCATCCAGGCGCATAAGGACGGGACGGTCGCCGGCATCGACGCCAACCCCGGCACCACGGTCTCGGCCGGTCACCAGCTCCTGCTGATCAGCTGACGCGTCTCGCACGAGAACGGCGCCGCATCCCTTCAGGGGTTGCGGCGCCGTCGTTTTGCGGGGGCGTTCGTCACGGCACCCCGTTGAATCGGCGGCGCTGCGGTGTTCAGGCGTGACAGCGCGGGTGCGGCGCCGGGGTGCGGCGACCGAGGCGCGCAGCGGCCGAGGCGCAGCGCTCGGCGGGGCGGGCGGCGGGGCGAGGGCGGCCGCCGGCGCGCAGCGCGCGGCGCCGGATGGTGCGGCACGGCGGTGCGGCCCCGGGAACGCGGCACGGGCCGCCGGACCACACGCATAAACACGATTCCGGCAGAGAAACACGCTGCCGTCGTGTTTATCCGCACGAAATGCGTTTATGCCTGATCACACGCCGCAGGCCCGCGCGGGTCGCCGCCCGCGGACGCCGCGACCTCCCCCGCCGGATCGCGGCGGCAGGCGGCGGAGTGGCACGCATAAACACCGTTCGTGCGCACAAACACGCTGCCGTCGTGTATAACCGCACGAATCGTGTTTATGCGTGATCCCACACCGCAGGCCCGCACAGGTCGCCGCCCCGGACGCCACGACCTCCCCCGCCGAATCGGGGCGGCGGGCGGCGGAAAGGCACGCATAAACACCGTTCGTGCGCAGAAACACGCTCTCAGCATGTTTCTCCGCACGGAAAGTGTTTATGCGTGACCCCACACCACAGGCCCGCACGGGCCGCCGCCCGCGGACGCCGCGACCTCCCCCGGATCGCGGCGGCAGGCGGCGGAAAGGCACGCATAAACACCGTTCGTGCGCAGAAACACGCTCTCAGCATGTTTCTCCGCACGAAATGCGTTTATGCATGACCCCACACCACAGGCCCGCACAGGTCGCCGCCCCGGACGCCACGACCTCCCCCGGATCGCGGCGGCAGGCGGCGGAGTGACACGCATAAACACCGTTCGTGCGCAGAAACACGCTCTCAGCATGTTTCTGCGCACGAAATGCGTTTATGCGAGACCCCACACCACAGGCCCGCGCGGGTCGCCGCCCGCGGACGCCGCGACCTCCCCCGCATCGCGGCGCCGGGCGGCGGAGTGGCACGCATAAACACCGTTCGTGCGCACAAACACGCTCTCAGCATGTTTCTCCGCACGGAAAGTGTTTATGCGTGATCCCACACCACAGGCCCGCACGGGTCGCCGCCCCGGACGCCGCGACCTCCCCCGCCGGATCGCGGCGGCGGGCGGCGGAGTGACACGCATAAACACCGTTCGTGCGCGGAAACACGCTCTCAGCATGTTTCTACGCACGGAAAGTGTTTATGCGTGATCCCACGCCGCCGGCCCGCGCGGGTCGCCGCCCGCGGACGCCGCGACCTCCCCCGGATCGCGGCGCCGGGCGGCGGAGCCGCGCGCATAAACACCGTTCGTGCGCGGAAACACGCTCTGAGCATGTTTCTGCGCACGAAGTGTGTTTATGCGTGGCCACGCGGCGCGGGCAGAACGCGCGGGAGCGCACGCGGCGCGGAGGGAACGCCCGGGAGCGCACGCGGCGCGGACGGAACGCGCGAGGGTTGGTGGCCGCGCGGGGGTGGATGCCGCGTGGGCGCGGCATCCGGGAGCTCAGTCCTCGCCGGGGTCGTCGCGGTCGACGATGTGCATCGCGCGGGCGGCGTCGGTGATGCTCGACGTGAGCGACGGGTACACCGCGAACACCCGCGCGACCTGGTCGACCGTGAGACGACGCTCCACGGCGATCGCGATCGGGTAGATGAGCTCCGACGCCTTCGGGCCGACGATCACGCCGCCCATCACGGTGCCGCTCCCCTTGCGGGCGATGAGCTTGACGAAACCGTCGGTGATGCCCTGCATCTTGGCGCGGGGATTGGCCGACAGCGGCAGCTTGCGCACGACGCCGGCGATGCGGCCCTCGGTCACGTCCTGCTCGCTGAAGCCGACGGTGGCGATCTCGGGCGCGGTGAAGATGTTGGCCGTGATGCGGCGCGTCTCGAGCGGGATGACGATGTCGCCGAGCGCGTGGAAGATCGCCTGACGGCCCTGCATGGATGCCACCGAGGCCAACGGGAAGAAGTTCGTGCAATCGCCGGCGGCGTAGATGTTGGGCACCGAGGTGCGCGCGACGCGGTTGACACGGATGTGACCGGATGCCGTCATCTGCACACCCGCCTGCTCGAGGCCGAGACCGGCGGTGTTGGGGATCGACCCCACGGCCATGAGGCAGTGGCTGCCCTCGATCGTCTGGCCGTCGGCGAGGGTGACCACGACACCGTCGCCGGTGTTGACGACGGACTCGGCGCGCGCCTTCGCCAGCAGAGTCATGCCGCCGCGCTGGAAGACGCGTTCCAGCACCGCGGCGGCATCCTGATCCTCACCGGGAAGCACCTGGTCGCGGCTCGAGACGAGCGTGACCTTGGCGCCGAGGTTCATGTACGCGGAGGCGAACTCCGCCCCCGTGACGCCCGAGCCGACGACGATGAGGTGCGAGGGCACCGACTTCATGTTGTAGAGCTGCGTCCACGTGAGGATGCGCTCGCCGTCGGGCTTAGCCGAGGCCAGTTCGCGGGGCGAGGCGCCGACCGAGACGACGAGCGTCTCCGCCTCGACGCGGTCGAAATCGGTCCCGCCGGCCTCGGTCGACACCACGACCGCGCCGGAACCGTCGAGACGGCCGTGCCCGGAGATGATGCGCACCCCGGCCTCGAGCAGCGACGAGCGCATGTCGTCGGACTGCTGACGCGCGAGCGAGAGCAGGCGCTGGTTGACGGCGGCGAGGTTGATCGCCACCTCGGGGGTCAGCGGCTTGCCGCGGTCGTCTTTGGCGAACAACTGCACGCCCAGGCTGCTGGCGTTGCGGATCGCGACGGCGGCATCGGCCGTGGCGATCAGGGTCTTCGAGGGCACGACGTCGGTGATGACGGCGGAGCCGCCGACACCCGCACGCTCCACGAGGGTGACGTCCGCGCCCAGCTGCGCCGCGGACAGGGCGGCCTCGTAGCCGCCGGGGCCGCCCCCGACGATCGCGACGGACTGCTTGCGCTCGAAGCTCTGCACCATGACATCCATTCTGTCAGCGCGACGGGGGCGGCCGACCCGCCCGCCGTTGCGCGACACGCGCACCACGGGCCCGGCGCCTGGCCCGCGGGCGCCGCCCTTCCTAGAGTGGGGGGATGTCCAACAGCACTCCTCACCCGCTCGACGACCCGGCGGTCGACCCGTTCGAGGTCGCCCAGGCGGCAGCGCACGACATCGCCCGCCTCTCGGGCGTGGCGCACCACGACATCGCCGTGACCCTCGGCTCCGGCTGGGGCCGCGCCGCCGAACTCATCGGCGAGGAGACGGCGTCGTTCCCCGCCACCGAGGTCACCGGCTTCTCGAAACCCGCCCTCGAGGGGCACGTGGGCACGCTCCGCAGCGTCCGCACCCCGAGCGGCAAGAACGTGCTCGTCATCGGCGCGCGCACGCACTACTACGAAGGCCACGGCGTGCGCCGGGTCGTGCACAGCGTGCGCACGGCGGCGGCCACGGGTGCGACCACGATGATCCTCACCAACGGCGCCGGCGGCATCCGCGAAACGTGGAAGCCCGGCCAACCCGTGCTCATCAGCGACCACATCAACCTCACCGCCGACTCGCCGCTCGAGGGCGCGACCTTCGTCGACCTCACCGACCTCTACTCGTCACGGCTGCGTGAGATCGCGCGCGGGATCGACCCGTCGCTCGACGAGGGCGTGTACTGCCAGTTCCGCGGCCCGCACTACGAGACACCGGCCGAGGTGCAGATGGCCAAGACCATCGGCGGGCACATCGTCGGGATGTCCACGGCGCTCGAAGCGATCGCCGCGCGGCAGGCGGGCATGGAAATCCTCGGCTTCTCGCTCATCACGAACCTGGCCGCGGGCATCCAGCAGACGCCGCTCAGCCACGCGGAGGTGCTCGAAGCCGGGCGTGACGCCGAGCCCGTCATCTCGGCGCTGCTGGCCCGCGTGATCGGGGCGCTGTGAGCGCGGGCGTCGCCGGTCTCGGCCTCCCGGGCGCCGACGACGCGGCATCCCGAGGAGAGGGCGGCGGCTCCGTCGACACGCACCTCGAGGCCGCTCGCGCCTGGCTCGCGCAGGATCCGGATGCCGTGACCCGCGACGAGCTGACCGCGCTGCTGGCGCGGGTGGAGGACGGGGATGCCGCAGCCGCGGACGACCTCGCGGATCGCTTCTCCACGCGTCTGGCGTTCGGCACCGCGGGGCTGCGCGGTGCGCTGGGCGCCGGCCCCAACCGCATGAACCGCGTGCTGGTGGCGCAGGCGGCGGCGGGTTTCGCCGCCTACCTGCGCGAGCGGTCCGCCGGCGACACGCCGACCGTCGTGGTCGGCTTCGACGGTCGACGCAACTCCGACGTGTTCGCCCGCGACTCGGTCGAGATCTTCGCCGGAGCCGGGCTGAACGCCGTGCTGCTGCCCCGGACGCTCCCGACGCCCGTGCTCGCCTTCGCCGTCCGCCACCTCGGCGCCGACGCGGGGGTGATGGTGACGGCCAGCCACAACCCGCCGGACGACAACGGCTACAAGGTCTATCTCGGCGGCGCCGACGCGGGAGCGCAGATCGTCTCGCCCGCCGACGGCGAGATCGCCGCGCACATCCAGCGCATCGCCGACGCGGGGAACATCACCGTGCTGCCCCGCTCCGTCGGGTACGCCAACGCGCCCGAATCGCTGGTCGACGCGTACGTCGCCGCCAGCGCGGCCGTGGCCCCAGCACCCACCGGGGCGGACGGCCTGCGCTGGGTCTACACCGCGATGCACGGGGTGGGATGGGAGACCGTCTCGCGCGTGCTGGCCGAGGCCGGATACCCGGCCCCCACCCTCGTCGAGGCGCAGATCGAGCCGGACGGACGTTTCCCCACCGTCGCCTTCCCCAACCCGGAAGAACCGGGCGCGATGGACCTCGCCTTCGAGACCGCGCGGGCGTCGGACGCCGAACTCGTCATCGCGAACGACCCGGATGCCGACCGCCTCGCCGTCGCCATCCCCGACGCCGACGCCGAGGGCGGCTGGCGGCGGCTCACCGGCAACGAGATCGGGCTGCTGCTCGGTTGGCGGGCGGCGCGGGCGGTGGCGGCGGCGCGCGACGCCGGCGCAGCGGACCGCACGACGCCGGCCGGTGTCGCCGGTGCGGGTGCGGGACTGCCGGCCGGCGCAGACGCGGTCGTCCCCGCCCACACGGGCGGGGCGGATGCCGTGCTCCCGGCCGAGGCCGACGCAGCGGACGCGGGACTTGCGGCAGCCGCCGGCGCAGCGGACGCCTCGGTCGAGCGCGGCGGCAGCGCCCCGGCATCCCTCGCCTGCTCGCTCGTGTCGTCGCCGGGCCTGCAGGCGGTCGCTGAGCACTACGGGCTCGACTTCCACGCCACGCTCACCGGGTTCAAGTGGATCTCGCGGGCGCCGGGCATCGTGTTCGGCTTCGAGGAAGCCCTGGGCTACCTCGTGAACCCGGAGACGGTACGCGACAAGGACGGCATCTCGGCCGCCGTCGCGCTTCTCGGCATGGCGGCCGAGGCACGGGGCGAGGGCCGCACGATCGCCGACCTGCTGAAGGAGTTTCGCGACACCTTCGGCGCGTTCGCCAGCGACCAGATCTCCGTGCGCGTCAGCGACGTGGGCGAGATCGCCGGGATCATGGCATCCCTCCGCGCCCAGCCGCCGTCCGCGGTGGGCGAGGTCGCCGTGTCGCGCATCGACGATCTGCTCCACGGCGTCGACGGTCTGCCGCCGGGCGACGTGCTGCGCATCTGGCTCGACGACGGCTCGCGGGTGATCGTGCGCCCGAGCGGCACCGAGCCGAAGCTGAAGCTGTACCTCGACGTGCGCGGGTCGTCGGCGAAGAAGGCCGCGCGGCGGCTGTCGGCGCTGCGGGCCGGGGCGCACGAGCTGCTGGCGTCGGTGCGCTGAGGGGGAGTCAGGTCCCCTGCTCCGAGGTGGCCCCGGGGCGCACGATCTGCTGGCGTCGGTGCGCTGAGGGGGAGTCAGGTCCCCTGCTCCGAGGTGGCCCCGGGGCGCACGATCGGCTGGCGTCGGGGCGCTGAGGGGGAGTCGGGTCCCCTGCTCCGAGGTGGCCCCGGGGCGACAGAAATGGCCCCGGGGCCACGCCGGCGCTTGCGGCCACCGACCCGCGCCGCGCACCACCAGCCGACCGCAGCGCCCCCGTGGCCCCGGGGCGACAGAAATGGCCCCGGGGCCACGCCGGCGCTTGCGGCCACCGACCCGCGCCGCGCACCACCAGCCGACCGCAGCGCCCCCGTGGCCCCGGGGCGTCAGAAATGACCACGGGGCCACCCGCGCGATTCACGATGACGAAGCTGCCGGCCGAGCGCTTCTTCACATCTGGCGAATCTGGGTGCCTGTCCACACCGGGGGTCTTCGAGCCCTGAATGCGCGCCGGTCGAGACCAGACTCGGCCTCGTGACCAACGGATTCGTCATTCCTCTCCGCCAGCGCCGCGACCTCGCCATCCTCGGATACGACTCGCGGCGCATCCGAAGAGCCGTGGATGCCGGGCAACTCACGCTTCTGAGACGGGGAATCTTTGCTCGGACAACGGAGCTCGCCGACCTCACCGTCGAGGACCGGGCGGTCCTCCGGGGCCCGGGCGTACGCTGCCATCGCCTCGATTCCCCCCATCTTCGCCACCAGGACAGCCGCGGCTCTGCACGGCCTCCCCCTCCTGGCCGACGACGAGAAGACGCATGTCATCTCCACGGCGGATCGCCCCGGCTCCGGGTACGAGGTCGTGCGGCATCGAGGTCAGCTCGACGAAGACGACCTCACCGAGATCGGCGGGTTGCGTTGCACGTCGCTCAGTCGCACCGTCGCGGACCTCGCGCGGACCGATTCCCGAGAGCGCGCCGTGTCCGCCGCAGACGCGGCGCTCCGCAAGGTCGCCTTCCGCGCGCCGGAGACCTACGACGATGACGCGGCTGACGGCTTCACCGACATGGCGCTGGCGCATATAAGCCCCACGAGCGTGGGGCGCGCGAAAGCTCGATGGGTCCTCACGTTCGCAAACGGGCGCGCCCAGCTGCCCGGGGAGAGCATCAGCCGGATCCGCCTCCGCGAACTCGGGTTCGCGCCGCCGTCCCTCCAGGTCCCCGTCGCGGGACCGAGGGGCTGCACGTACTGGGTCGACTTCGGCCTCGACGACGCCGATGCCTGGGGCGAGTTCGACGGCACGTCGAAGTATCGCGACCAGACCATGACCGGGGGACGAAGCACATCCGAGGTCGTCGAGCGCGAAAAGCGCCGCGAAGATTGGATTCGCGGCGTGACCAAGCGGGCTCTCGTCCGGTGGGGCTGGGGTGACATCACAGACGCCGCCTCGCTCGGACGCCGCCTCGCAGCATTCGGCGTCAGGCCCCGATGAGCCGAGCGCCTCGATGCCGGCGACGCACCCCGCAGCGAGGTGGCCCCGGGGCGACAGAAATGACCCCGGGGCCACACCGGGCCCCGACCACCGCCAACCCCCACCACAACCGCCCGCTCACCGCAGCCACCACATGGCCCCGGGGCGACAGAAGTGGCCCCGGGGCCACGCCGGCGCTTGCGGCCACCGACCCGCGCCGCGCACCACCAGCCGACCGCAGCGCCCCCATGGCCCCGGGGCGACAGAAATGACCCCGGGGCCACACCGGGCCCCGACCACCGCCAACCCCCACCACAACCGCCCGCTCACCGCAGCCACCACATGGCCCCGGGGCGACAGAAATGGCCCCGGGGCCACGCCGGCGCTTGCGGCCATCGACCCGCGCCGCGCACCACCAGCCGACCGCAGCGCCCGTGGCCCCGGGGCGACAGAAGTGGCCCCGGGGCCACCTACGGGCGAGGAACGACCCGGCGTCAGCCGTCGATGACGGCGACCAGCTCGTCGAGGAACGCGGGGAACGACGTCGCGCGACGCACGATGCGCTGCACGCTGTCGCGCTCGCTGAAGACCTCGACGAACTGCTCGAACACCGTCTGGAACGCCTCGCGGTCGGTCTCGCTGAACGCCACGAGCGCCACCACCTGCACGCGCCCCTCACCCCACGTGATGGAGGGGTCGGCGATGCCGATGGCGATGCGGGTCTGGGTCGCGGTCATACCCATCGCGTGCGGCACGGCGAGGGCGTCGGTGAACGCCGTCGACGAGATGGCCTCGCGCTCGACGGCGCGGGTGACGTAGTCGTCGTCGATCACGTTCTGCTCCACCAGCAGCCCGCCCAGGCGCCGGATGACGCCGGCCTCGCCCGCAGTGGCATCCAGGCCCCGGACGAACGCCTCCGGCGCGAAGTACCGCTCGAGCTCGGCCCGCAGGCGCGCGAGACGCCGCCCGCGGCGGATGCGCCCGGCCGCGGCCTGAACGCGCTCCACGTCGGCGTCGGTCAGGAACGGCTGGATGCGAACGAACCGGTCGCCGGGACGCGGCGGGTCGATCGTGGTGAGCACCAGGTCGCTGTCGATGGCATCCCATGCCGGATCGATGCGCGTCTCGACGCCCACCACCTCGATCGCCTGCCCGAGCGAGCGGTCGACGCTCGAGCGCAGCAGCTCCTGCATCTCGTAGTACCCGGGACAGACGATGGTCGCGGTCAGCAGCTGGTCGGCACGACGGCTGCGTTCGAGGCGGCCGCCGACGTGCATGGCGATGTAGGCGATCTCGTCGTCGAGGATCGGGATGCCGAGGCCGTCCTGCAGCCCCTTGGCGATGTACACCGCGACCTCGAAGATCATCGGGTACGTCGACTTCAACGACCGCGTCAGCGGATTGCGCGACCACGCCTGTTCCCGTGATCGCGCCAGCAGATTCTGCACGTGCAGCGCCAGGCGCAGGACGAAGTCGTCGTGGGCGATGTCGACGAGGAACTCGGATGCCGCGTTCTCGACCACCACGCGCACCGCGGCCTCGACGGCCGGATCGAGGCGGGCACGCACGTCGCCGTCGCCCGGAGAGTCGGGGGCCACGATCCGGGTGAGCACGAGCGTCGCGAGGTGGTGCAGGTCGCCCGAGCCCAGCGGGACGCCGATGTGCTTAAGCGTGAGGCGGTCCAGAAGCGTCACCACGGCTGCCGCCGCGTCGGAGGAGTCGCCCCCGGGCGAGCCGAGGGCCCGGTCGCGCGTCGTGCGATCCGCGGCGATGGCGATGTGCATGACCACGTCGCCGATGCCGATCTCGTTGACGTAGTAGCCGAGCGCTCCGAGCTCGGCGACCAGCTCCGCCTTGAACGGTCCGAAGGCCCGGGCACCGACGGAACGCTCCCCCAGCGTGCGTCGCAGCGCGTCGAGGTCGAACAGGCCGGCATCCATCTCATCGTGCGCGAGCTTCGACAGCAGTCGCCGCTGCGCGACCTCCGTCCCTCGCAAACGGGCGGTGGATGCCGAACGCTCCAGCGTCAGCTCGGTGCCGCCGAGCAGGCCGCGCACGCGCGACAGGTCGGCCTCGACGGTGGCGGGACTGACGTGCAGGGAGTCCGCGGTCTCGAAGACGTCGATGCCGTCGGGCGCATCGAGCAGCCGGCGCACCAGGGTGTGGAGGCGGTCGCGCGGGGTTCCGGCATCCGATGCGGTCGTCGTCCGCAGCGCCGCCGCCGCGTTGGTACCCGCGCGATACCCCAGCGGGCCCGATTCGATCGCGACGCCGCCGGTCACACGCGCGTTGACGGCGGTGACGTAGGAGCGGATGCTGCGTGGGGTGACCCCCAGCGCGTCGGCGAGCGACGCCGCCGTCGACCATTCCCCATCGCGCAGAAGCAGAGCCAGGAGGCGGTCTTGGCGAGTCTTCGTCGTCACGATCCGTCCTCCGCACCGCCCCGGTGGGCAGCGTCCTGCCTCAATCCAACCACGCGTGGGCTCCCCCGGCGCGAAGCGGGGCCGCCGCGCCCGGGCGCGGACGGGCTGCGGTCCGCGGCCGCCCCGGCGGACGGATGCCGCGCGACCGTGGGCACGGCGTCCGCTGCCTCTTTTCCCCATCGTTTCGGTGACAACTCGTACGGATATGTCGTTTTTCGTGCGGGTGATGAGTCATCATGGGCAGACGTCCATCCCCGAGCGCGCCGACGTTGGAGAGCGAATGTCCCCCACCTGGAGACGACTCGTCCCCCGTAGCCTGCGCCTTCGCAGCCGGCTGCGTCTGAAGAACGGCCGCTGGCGCCTCGACACGCCCGACCGCGTCCTGCTCGAGGACGTCATCGCGCCCGAGTTCCTCCGTCAAGACGACATCCGGCGGATGCTCGACGTGGGCGTTGCCTGGTACACGCGGACGTATCCGCGTCTGTACGAGGGGATCGAGTACCACACCATCGACGTCGATCCCGCCATGCGCCGGATCGCGGGCCCGCATCACCACACCCTTTCGATGACCGAGCTGCCCACGGTGTACCCGGCGGACACCTTCGATCTGGTCGTGTGCAACGGCGTGTTCGGGTGGGGCTTGGACACGGCCGACGAGGTCGGGCGCGGTCTCGACGCCTGCGCCGAGGTGCTGCGACCGGGCGGCTGGCTCGTGGTGGGCTGGAACGACATGGCCGGTCGGCGCATCCCCGACCTCGACGCGCTCGCCGCCCCTCGCTTCGACCGCGCGATCTTGCCCGCGGCACGGGCCGACCACCTCGTGAGCGCCACCCCGTACGCCCACCGGTACGACTTCTTCACGCGCCGGTGACCGCGACGAAGCCGACGATCGCGGGGATCTGGGCGCATTACGACGACGACCTGCTGTTCGCCACTCCCACCATCGACCACGCGATCCGGCAGGGCTCCCGCGTGCGGAACCTGTTCTTGACTGCCTCGGATGCCGGCACCGGCCTGTCGCCGTATGTGGAGGGCCGCGAGAACGGCATCCGCGCCGCCTACGACGTCATGCGCGGCTCGTCATCGCCCTGGTCGGATCGGGAGACGGTGCTCTCGAACGGCGTCGCCGTCACGACGACCTCGCCGGACGACGATCCCCGGATCTCTCTGGCTTTCCTGCGCCTCCCCGACGGCGGACTGACCGGCAGAGGATGGTTCGCCACCGGGTACGCCACGATGCCCAAACTCCTCGACGCGCAGATCCCCTCGATGAAGACGCTGGACACGGGTCAGGAGATCACCGCCCGACAGCTGATCGACGCCGTCGCGGCGTTCATCGCGGAATCGGCGGCGACGGAGGTGCTCGCCACACTTCCCGACTTCGCCCCGGGCAGCGACGGCGACCACCCGGACCACGGCGTCGGCGGCCGAGTCGTCGCGGCGGCGGTCGATGCCGGGCTCGTCGACAGCGCGATCGTGCGCTACGCCATCGGATACCCGGTGAGCGCGCAACCGGTCAATCTCGCGCCCGCAGCAGTGGCGCGCAAGCTCGACGTCTTCGCGGCATACGGCGAACACGATGCCGTCCTGCGCCGCGACCCGCAGGACTACCTCGCCCTCGACGGCGTGCGCGACTGGCTGCGGCGCGAGCACCTGATCGCCGACCGCGACGTCGCGCGCCCGCACCGGTCGTAGCTGACGCGGCGCCGCCTCGACCGATCGCGGGCGCCCGCGCCGCGCCGACCGCGAGACACCATGTCGGCGCGTCGACCCCGCAGGACCCTCATGCCGGCGGCGCTGCCCCTCCGCCTCGGTCCGGGTCGGACTTCTCACGGCGCAGCTGCGCGAATCCGGCGCCGATCAGGGCGATGCCCACGACGAGCGTGCCTGCCCGGGCCCATCCGGGCATGTCAGGGAACATCACCATCGGCGACGTGCACACGAAGACCGCGGCGACGAAGGACCACACGCTCCCGGAGGCGGGGGCGTTCTCGGAATCGGCCATACATCGACGGTATGCACCTGCGCGTGGCCGCACCTTCGCCGCAGGACGGAGACGAAGGTCTCGCCGCGTCGCCGACGGCGCGCCGGGAGGAGCGATGCCGCGACTCTGCGCGGGCGAGCGACGCGTGGGGCGGACGAACATTCCGGGGGGTGGGAAATCAACCTGGTTGTCGGCTGGGAGAACGCTGCGCACAATCGAGAAGGAGAAAGGCCGGTCGATGAGGATCCTCGTGGTGTGTGGAGCGGGTGCGTCGAGCACGTTCGTCGCGCAACGCGTCCGTCGTGCTGCGCACGAGCGCGGCCTGGACTACTCCGCCTCGGCCGGAACCGCACGCTCCCTGCCGATCGACCTCGACGCCGTCGACGTCGTGCTCGTCGGGCCGCACCTGGCCGACGACGTCGAACGGATCCGCCGGGATGCCACCACGCGCGGCGTCACCGTTGTGCTGCTGCCCGACGACATCTTCGCCGACCTCAGCGGCGTCCGTACCCTCGCCCTGGTCGAAGACGCGATGCGCGTCCGCCAGCCCGCCGACACGATCTGACACCGACGGAAAGGACCCCATGCCGCACCTCACCCGCACCGTCCGCATCGGATCGTCGCACGGCTTGCACGCGCGCCCCGCGAAGCTCTTCGCCCAGGCCGCGAAGGAGTCCGGCATCCCCGTGACCGTCGCCAAGGACGCCGGCGGCCCCGTGAACGCGGCGAGCATCCTGGGCATCATCGCGCTGGGCCTCGAGTACGGCGACTACGTCACCCTCACCGCCGACGGCGACAACGCCGAAGCCACCATCGACCGCCTCAGCGAACTGCTGACGACCGACCACGACGCCGAGTAGAGACGCCGCGTGACAACGCCGGCCGATCAGGCCCTGCAGAGAAAGAACAGCACCATGACGGAACTCCGTGGAGTTGGAATCGGACTGGGCGTCGCCCAGGGACCCATCGCGCGCATGGCCGAGCCCCTGCCCGCCCCGAAGGATGCCAAGAGCGAGCTGTCGATCGAGGACGAGACGGCACGCGTGCGCGAGGCCATCGGCGCCGTCGCCCGTGAACTCGAGGCCCGCGGTGCGCAGGCCGGCGGCGCGGCCCGCGACGTGCTCGAGGCGCAGGCGATGATCGCCGAGGACCCGACGCTCGAGGCCGAGGTCGACAGTCGCCTCGCGGCCGGGAAGACCGGCGAGTTCGCCGTGCACGACGCCTTCGCCTCGTTCCGCGAGCAACTCGTCGCCCTCGGCGGCTACCTCGGTGAGCGCGCCGCCGACCTCGACGACGTCGCCCAGCGGGTCATCGCGCGTCTGCGCGGCGTGGCCGCACCCGGCGTCCCCGACCCTGGTCACCCGTTCGTGCTCGTCGCGAAGGACCTCGCGCCCGCCGACACCGCCCTGCTCGACCTCGACAAGGTGCTCGCCCTGGTCACCACCGAGGGGGGGCCCACCTCGCACACCGCGATCCTCGCCCGCGAGAAGTCGATCGTCGCCGTGGTCGGCGCCGCCGACGCCAAGGGTCTCGTCGACGGCCAGACGGTGATCGTGGATGCCGCCGCGGGCGTCGTCACGGTCGACCCCAGCGACGACGACCTGGCCCGTGCGCAGAACCGCGCCGACGCCCGCGCCGCCGCGGCATCCGCCCCCATCACCGACGGTGCCCTCGCCGACGGCACGAAGGTGCCGCTGCTGGCCAACCTCGGGAAGCCGGGCGGGGCGTCGGAGGCCGTCGAGCTCGGCGCCGAGGGTGTGGGTCTGTTCCGCACCGAGTTCCTCTTCCTCAGCTCCAGCTCCGCCCCCACGGTCGAGGAGCAGCGCACCGCCTACACGGAGCTGCTGAGCGCGTTCCCCGGCAAGAAGGTCGTGGTGCGCATGCTCGACGCCGGAGCCGACAAGCCGCTGCCGTTCCTCAACGACGCGCACGAGGAGAACCCGGCGCTGGGTCTCCGCGGCCTCCGTGCCCTGCGCGCCAGCGAGGACATCCTGCGCGAGCAGCTGACCGCGCTGGCCGAGGCGGATGCTGCCACCCGCAAGACCGAGGCCGGCCCCGCCGACCTGTGGGTCATGGCGCCCATGGTGTCGACGGTCGAGGAGACCCGGTACTTCACCGAGCTGGCGAAGGACTACGGCCTGAAGACGACCGGCGTGATGGTGGAGGTGCCCTCCTCGGCGCTGCTGGCCGACCGCATCCTGCAGATCGCGGACTTCGCCTCGATCGGCACGAACGACCTGACGCAGTACACGCTCGCCGCCGACCGCCTGCTCGGTTCGGTCGCCTCGTTCCAGGACCCGTGGCATCCGGCCGTCCTCCGCCTCATCCGCGAGGTCGGAGCCGCCGGACGCACGCACGGCAAGCCCGTCGGCATCTGCGGCGAGGCGGCGGCCGACCCGCTGCTCGCCGTCGTACTGGTCGGGCTCGGCGCCACCACGCTGTCGATGGCCCCCACGGCCCTCGCCGACGTGCGCGCCACCCTCCTCGCCCACACCCTCGACGACGCCCTGCGCATCGCCGAAGCCGCGCTCGGCGCCGACGACGCGGCATCCGCACGGGAGGCGGCCCAGGCCGCTTCGGCCACCGCACGCGAGGCCCTCACGGCCGCGTCGTGAACCGCGCGGGGCGGCTCCGGCCGCCCCGCACCCACCCGCGGCGTACGCCGCTCCCCCCAAAAGCGCGACCCCGGCCGCGCACCATACAAGGAGACACAGCAATGACGACGACGTCACCCACGAAGAAGCCGGGAGGAGCGCGGATCGCCGTACAGCGGTTCGGCACGTTCCTCTCGGGCATGATCATGCCGAACATCGCGGCATTCATCGCCTGGGGCTTCATCACCATGCTCTTCATCCCCGCCGGATTCTTCGGCGCCGACAGCCCCTTCGGCTGGCACTGGGCACCGGTCGCCGAGATCATCGGTGGCGGCGGTGACGCCGCCGCCATCGGATGGCCGGGAGCTGCGACCGCGCTGACCGCGAACGCGGACGGCGGAACCTACCAGGGCTACGTCGGCCTGGTCAGCGTCATGATCACCTATCTGCTGCCGCTGCTCATCGCCAACACTGGTGGACGCATCGTGTACGGCGCCCGCGGTGGCGTCGTGGCGACCATCGCCGTCATGGGCGTCATCGTCGGCACGAACATCCCCATGTTCCTCGGCGCGATGATCATGGGCCCGCTCGCGGCGTGGATCACCAAGCAGATGGACAAGCTGTGGGACGGCAAGATCCGCCCCGGCTTCGAGATGCTCGTGAACAACTTCTCCGCCGGCATCCTGGGCATGATCCTCGCGATCGTCGGCTTCTTCGCCTTCGGCCCAGTCTTCCTCGGCATCAGCGCGGTGCTCGGCAGCATCGTGGCGTTCCTCGTGCAGTTCAACCTGCTGCCGGTGCTGTCGATCATCGTCGAGCCCGCCAAGGTGCTGTTCCTCAACAACGCCATCAACCACGGCGTGTTCACCCCGCTCGGCATCGAGCAGGCCGCCGACACGGGCAAGTCGATCCTGTTCCTCATCGAGGCCAACCCCGGCCCCGGCCTGGGGCTCCTCCTCGCCTTCACCTTCTTCGGTGTCGGCGCGGCGAAGGCCTCGGCGCCCGGCGCCATCGTCATCCAGTTCCTCGGTGGCATCCACGAGATCTACTTCCCCTACGCGCTCGCCAAGCCCGCGACGATCCTCGCGCTCATCGCGGGTGGCGCCTCCGGCGTCGCGACCAACATGATCTTCGGCGGTGGCCTGGTCTTCCCGGCGGCCCCCGGCAGCATCATCGCGGTCACGGCTGCGGCGGCCGGCGGCGGTGTCGCCAACGTGCTGGTGGTCTACCTCTCGGTGATCGTCGCGGCCGTGGTGACCTTCCTCATCGCCGGCATCATCCTCCGCGCCTCGCGCAAGCGCGACGCCGAGGCCGAGGGCGACAGCTTCGCCGCGGCCATCGACCAGACCGCGGCGAACAAGGGCAAGGAGTCGTCGGCGCTCGGCGCGCTCCGCACCCGCGCGGCCGGCACCACCGGCTCCGGCACGACCGAGTCGGCCGACCGCGACGTCGAGGGCGCCCTGGGCGGCCTCGAGGGCGGGGTCGCCACAAAGCAGCTGAACACCATCGTGTTCGCCTGCGACGCCGGCATGGGCTCTTCGGCGATGGGCGCGAGCGTCCTGCGGAACAAGATCAAGAAGGCCGGTATCGACGGGGTGACGGTCACCAACCAGGCCATCGCCAACCTCGATGGCTCGGCCGACCTGGTCATCACGCAGAACCAGCTCACCGACCGCGCCAAGGCGCAGTCGCCCGGCTCCGTCCACGTGTCCGTGGACAACTTCATGAACTCGCCGAAGTACGACGAGGTCGTGGAGATGGTCCGCTCGCAGCACGCGGCGAAGTAATCCCCTGGCACGCCAGGGGCCGGTGCGTCAGCCCGGCCCCTGGCGTCTTCCGGTCCGGCCCGTGCTTTGCGAGGCTGGACAGCACGACGAGAAAGGCGAGAACCATGTCAGACGTGCTCCGCATCGAATCCGTCCGCATCCACCCCGGGAGCGCCACCCGTGAGGAGGCGATGAAAGAGGCCGCCGACCTGCTGCAGGCCGCGGGATCGGTCACCGCCGACTACTTCGCCGCCATGCAGCAGCGCGAAGAGACCGTGTCGACCTACATGGGCAACGAGCTCGCGATCCCCCATGGCACCAACGAGACCAAGCAGGCCATCCTCGCCTCGGGCCTGAGCGTCGTTCGCTACGACGGCGGCGTCGACTGGGGCGGAGAGCCCGTCACCTTCGTCGTCGGCATCGCCGGCAAGGGCGACGAGCACCTCGAGATCCTGTCGCAGATCGCCATCCTCTTCTCGGAGGAGGACGACGTCACGCGCCTGAAGGCCGCCTCCTCCCCCGAGGAGCTGTTCGAGGCCCTGTCCGGGTCCGTCAACGCATGAAGGCCGTCCACTTCGGCGCCGGCAACATCGGTCGGGGCTTCGTCGGACTGCTGCTGCACGAGGGCGGGTACGACCTCGTCTTCTCCGACGTCTCGGCGGCCCTGGTCGCCGCGATCAACGCGGCGTCGTCGTACACCGTCCACGAAGTGGGCGAGGGCGGCGTCGACAAGGAGGTCACGGGCTTCCGTGCGATCGACAGCTCGGTGGATGCCGAGGCCCTCGTCGACGAGATCGCCACGGCCGACGTGGTCACGACCGCCGTCGGCCCCACGATCCTGAAGTTCGTCGCGCCGCACATCGTCGCCGGTCTGGCACTTCGCGACCCCTCGCTCGCGCCCGTGCAGATCATGGCGTGCGAGAACGCGATCGGGGCGACCGATCAGCTGCGCGAGCACGTGATCGAGCTGGCCGGCGAATCGTGGGACGCCCTGGCATCCCGCGCCGTCTTCGCCAACACCGCGGTCGACCGCATCGTCCCCGCCCAGGCGCAGGGCGGCGTCGACGTGACCGTCGAGCCGTTCTACGAGTGGGCGATCGAACGCGCGCCCTTCGGCGACACCCCGCCGCACATCCCCGGTGCGCACTTCGTGGACGATCTCGAGCCGTACATCGAGCGCAAGCTCTTCACGGTGAACACCGGCCATGCCACCACCGCGTACTTCGGTGCCCAGGCCGGCGTCGAGCGCATCTCCGACGCCCTCGCCGACCCGGCGATCGCGGCGAAGGTCGAAGCGACGCTCGAGGAGACCAGCGCCCTGCTCGTGCAGAAGCACGAGCTCGACGCCGACGTGCAGGGCGAGTACCGCGCGACGATCTTGCGCCGTTTCCGAAACGCCGCCCTGCCCGACACCGTGTGGCGCGTCGGCCGGCAGCCGCTGCGCAAGCTCTCGCGACACGAGCGCTTCGTCGGCCCGGCGGCGGAGGCCGTCGAGCGGGGTCTGTCCGTCGACGCGCTCGTTTCCGCCATGGCGGCGGCGCTGGAGTTCTCGGACGCCGAGGACGCCCAGGCCGTCGAGCTGCAGCGACTGCTGCGCGAGCTCGACGCCGACGCGTTCACGGCAGAGGTGACGGGACTCGGTCCCGAGCACCCGCTGTACGGCCGGATCGTGGAGATCGTCGCAACCCGGCAGGCGGCTCTGGCCGCCTGAGCGCTGCGCCGACGGCACACGCCGCCGCGACGCTTCGTGCATCGCGGCGGCGTTCGCGTTCACCGCGCGACACGGGTGGAGGGCCATCCGGGGCGGAGCGTCCGGCGGACGGCGTTACGCTCGAGAGGTGGCCCCTCGCGACATCCCCGCCGACAGCGCCTCCCCGCAACGGCGACGCCGCCGTCGCTGGCTGAGATGGACGCTCGGCGGCCTCGGCGCCCTGGTCGTTGTGCTGATCGCCGGCATCCTGATCTACACGCAGGTGGGCGTGATGGGGGCCGAGCCCGGTCCGCTCGCCGAGGCCGAGCAGAACCCCGGTCTGACGATCACCGACGGCGGAGCGGGCCTCGTCCTCTCCCCCACGGCCGGCGCGACCGGTCAGGGGCTGGTCTTCATCCCGGGCGCGAAGGTCGAGGCCGAGGGCTACATCGCGACCCTCGCCGACACCGTCGTCGACGACGGCGTCACCGTCGTCATCACGCGCCCGTGGCTCAACCTGGCGTTCTTCGATCCGCGCCCGCTGTCGACCTTCACCGACCTCGCCCCCGATGTCACGACCTGGGCCGTCGGCGGTCATTCCCTCGGCGGCGTCCGCGCGTGCCAGCTGGCGACGGATGCCGCTGCGCTCGTGTTGTTCGCCTCGTACTGCGCCAACGACCTCTCGGCATCCGGTCTGCCCGTGCTGAGCCTGTCGGGTTCGGAGGACGGGCTGTCGACGCCGCAGAAGATCGCGGATGCCAAGGACGAGCTGCCCGCGGACGCGACCTTCGTCGAGATCCCCGGCGCCTCGCACGCCTCGTTCGGCGCCTACGGCCCCCAGCCCGGCGACGGCACCCCCACTGCGGACCCCGCCGAAGTGGACCGCGCCATCGCCGAGGAGCTGGCCGGCTTCCTGCCGCGGCCGTAACGCGACCCTCGCCCGAGGGCCTCGGGTGGGTCGGCTCCGGGCCTGCCCGCGAGGCGGCGGTAGCGACCGGGCGACGTGCCGAACTCCGGAGAAATGCCCGGCTCGCATCGAGACCGCGGCGTTATGCGGCGCTGACGCCTCATTCCTCCGGAGTTGCGCACGCCGCGACGCCGAGCGACATCGTCGTGCCGAGCGGGGCGGACGGGCAGCCGCCGCGGGCCCGGACAGTGGCCGCCGCATCGCCCGCCCTCAGGCTGCAGCGCCGGGACACGGAGCTCAACGCCTCGCGTGCCGAACTCCGGAGAAATCACCGGCTCGCATCGAGACCGCGGCGATATGCGGCGCTGGTGCCCTGTTCCTCCGGAGTTGCGCACGCGGTGACGCCGGGCGACATGAGGGGCAGGCGCCGCGGAATCTCCGGAGTTCGGACCGGTCACACCGTGCGCCAGCGCGCCGCGGGGGCGGGGGTGCCGCGGGGCTCGACGGCGCCGAGACGACAAGCGCCACCCGGACGAGATATCCACAGTCTCGCCTCGCGCACCCTGCACAGGGGCCCGAGTGCGGCACCGTGAGTCGATGGCATCTCTGGCTCCTGCTTCCGACGGCCCCCTCATCGTGTGGACCACCGCGACGCTGCGAGAGGCGGGGATGACTCGCCGAGCGATCGGCGCGGCGGTCGAAAGCGGGGCGCTCCACCGTGTCCGACGCGGTCGATACCTCGCGGGCCAATCCCACCCCGACGTCATCGCCGCCGCCCGCTGCGGCGGTCGACTCGACTGCGTCAGCCTCGTGAGCCTGGTCGGCGTCTTCGTGCACCGGCGAGCGGGGCTGCACGTCCAGCAGGAGGAAGGAGCGAGCCGCCGCCCTGCTGCGCCGCCCGACGTGCGCTACCACTGGCGTTCGTCGACGGCGCCTCCCGACAGTGCCGTGACCGCCCTGATCGAGGCGCTCGCTCAGTCCGTTCGGTGTCAGGCACCGCGGTCTGCGGTTGCGACGCTCGACAGCGCGTGGCACCTCGGCTTCGTCGATGAGGACGGTCTCGGTCAAATCTTCGCGCGACTTCCGCGCCGCTATCAGGTGCTCCGCGGGCTCCTCGAGGGACGCAGCGAATCCGGGCCCGAGTCGCTCGTGCGTCTGCTCCTACGGACCTTGGGGTGCCACGTCGACGTGCAGGTGCGAATCGATGGCGTGGGACGGGTGGACTTCCTGGTTGATGGCTGGCTGATCGTGGAGTGTGACAGCGAACGGTTCCACGGCGACTGGCAGTCGCACAAACGCGACCGTCGACGGGACTCCGCGGCCCTCGAGCGCGGCTTCTGCACGGTGAGGTTGCTCGCGGAGGACATCCTCTACCGCCCCGACGCCGTCCGCGCGTCTCTCGAGCGCATCCTCGGTCGTGGGCGGCGTGCCGAACTCCGGAGAAGTCAGGCTGACGCGCGGCGAGCGCGGCGCGCACGGGCGCAGTCGGCCCTCTTCTCCGGAGTTCGGCCCACGAGCGTTGGCCGGCACAAAGCGTGAGGCCCCGCCGCCGGGAGCTCGGCCCACGAGCGCCGGCCCGCGCAGAGCGTGAGGCCCCGCCGCCGGGGCTCGGTCCGCGGGAGCTGCCGCGGCCGTGAGGCCCCACCCCCACACCCGCGCGTCCAGGACACGCCGCTGTCGGCGGCGGCGTGTCCTGGACGCTCAACGGTGAGACGCGCGAGTCACTCGCGCGGCGGCTCCCCACGTGCGGCGCGGGCCTTCTCGGCGGCGAGCTCGGCGCGAATGGTCTCGGTGCGCACGTCGGTGGGTCGCTCGCCCGGCTCCCACAGACGGTCGACGCCCGCCTGCGGGTGACCCTCGGTCGCGGCGAGCGACGCCTCGAGCGCCCGCTCGTAGCGGCTCTGGCGGCGCTTGAGCCACAGCCCCACCACGAGGAACACCGCCAGCACCACGTACGCCGACGCGGCGAACGGGTGCAGCACGAGGTCGGCGACGTTGCCCTGGCTCAGCTGCAGGGCCTTGCGCAGCTGCTGCTCCCCCATCGGCCCCAGGATGAGTCCGACGATGAGCGGTGCGATCGGGAAGCCGAACCGGCGCATGAAGTATCCCAGTGCCCCGACGATCAGCAGGATGACGATGTCGAGCGTCGAGAAGCTCACCGCGTAAGCACCGAGCACCGCGAAGGTGAGGATGCCGGCGTACAGGTACGGCCGCGGGATCTGCAGCACCTTCACCCACAGCCCCGCCAGCGGCAGGTTGAGCACGATGAGCAGCACGTTGCCGATGTACAGGCTCGCGATCAGCGCCCACACCAGGTCGCCCTGGTTCTGGAAGAGCTGGGGTCCGGGCTGGATGCCGTACGACTGGAAGGCCGTGATGATGATGGCCGCGGTGGCCGTCGTCGGAAGACCGAGGGTCAGAAGCGGCACGAGCACGCCCGCCGCCGCGGCGTTGTTCGCCGCCTCGGGTCCGGCGACGCCTTCGATCGCGCCGCGACCGAACTGCTCCTTGTTCTTCGACAGCTTCTTCTCGCTGGCGTAGGAGAGGAAGGTCGCCACGTCCGCACCGCCGGCGGGGATCGTGCCGATGGGGAAGCCGATGAAGGTGCCGCGCAGCCAGGGCTTCCAGGAACGACGCCAGTCCTCGCGCGTCATCCAGTTGCGCCAGCCGCGCGTGACCGGGATGACCGGGATCGGCCCGTGCCGCAAACGAGCCGCGACGTACAGCGTCTCGCCCACGGCGAAGAGACCGACGGCAACGAGCACGACGCTCACCCCGTCCGACAGCGCGAGCACGCCCATCGTGTACCGCGCCTGGCCGGTGGTCGCCTCGGTGCCGATCAGCCCGACGAGCAGGCCGATGCCGAGGGAGGCGAGGCCCCGCGCCGGCGACGAACCGAGCAGCGCGCCCACGGTGATGAAGGCGACGACGATCAGGGCGACGAAATCCGCGGGTGACAGATTCACCGCGAAGCGTGCCAGCAGCGGTGCGAACAGCGTCAGCAGCGCGGTGGCGATGGTTCCCGCGACAAACGATCCGATCGCCGCCGTCGCGAGGGCCGCGGCCCCGCGCCCGAGCTTGGCCATCTTGTTGCCCTCGATGGCAGTGATGACGGATGCCGACTCACCCGGCGTGTTCAACAGGATGCTGGTGGTCGAGCCGCCGTACATCCCGCCGTAGTAGATGCCCGCAAAGGTGATGATGGCCGCCGTCGGCGACAGCGAGTACGTCAGAGGCAGCAGGAGCGCCACGGTCATGGCGGGGCCGATGCCCGGCAGCACCCCGACCGCGGTTCCGATGATCACGCCGAGCAGCGCGAACAGCAGGTACTCCGGCTGCAGCGCGGTGGCGAAGCCCTCCATGAGGGAGTTCACTGAATCCATGTCGACGGTCTCCTAGCCGAACAGGGGTCCGGGGCCGTACCACCAGTCGAAGGCGGCCCCGCGGGGAAGGAAGAGGCCCAGGCCCTCACCGAAGAGGAGCTGGGTGCCGATGCCGATGCCGAGCCCGACCAGGAACGCCACCCAGGGGCGCTTCGCGCCGAGCGTCCACGCGACCCCGCCGAACAGGAGGGCGGCGACCATCCACCACCCGAGCAGTTCGAGCAGCAGCAGCACGGCGACCAGTAGTGCGACGAGCTTCAGGATCGTCCACCAGTCGGTCTTGGCATCCGGATCGATGTCCTCGCCCTCTTCGCGCGGCGCCACGCGGCCGCGGAGGGCCGAGACGACGAGCGCACCGCCGGAGCCGAGCAGGATGACGGCGACGGCGAAGGGGAACACCTGCGGGCCGATCGCCTGGCCCGCGGGGACGCGGATCGCGAAGGCGCCGACGAGCGCGAAGACGCCCAGGCCGAAGACGACGCCCGCGAAGATCGCGTTGCCGATGCGGTCGGCCCCCCACCGGGGGCGGGCGGTGTCCGCCCCCGGTGACGCGGTGGTCGTCACGAGATCAACCCGATGGTCTTCAGCGTGCCGGAGACGTCGACGATGTTCTCATCGACGAACGACGTGAACTCCTCGCCGGTCAGGAAGGCATCGGTCCAGCCGCGCTCCTCGAGCACGGTCTTCCACGCGTCGGACTCGTGCATCTCGGTGACCAGGGCGGTGAGGCCGGCGGCATCCGCTTCGCTGATCCCGCCGGGAGCGAGGAGCCCGCGCCAGTTGGTGTAGACGATGTCGAAGCCCTCGGAGGTCATCGTCGGGACGTCGGGCAGCAGCGTCGCCGCCTCCTCGCTCGACACGGCGAGGGCCCGCAGGTCGCCGGAGTCGACGTACTCGGCGAACTCGCCGACACCCGAGATGCCGGCCGCCGCGTTGTTGCCCAGCAACAGCGAGACCGCCTCGCCACCGCCCGCGTTGGGGACGTAGTTGAGCTTCTCGGTGACCTCGGCGCCCGTCAGCCCCGCCTCCTCCAGCAGGAGCCCGGCGAGGATGTGGTCGGCACCGCCGGCGGAGCCGCCGGTGATGGTGACGCCCTGTCCGTCGGCGACCACGGCGTCGACCAGGTCCTGCAGCGTCTGGTATTCGCTGGCCGCGGGGACCACGACGACGAGCGGCTCCTCGGTGAGGCGGGCGATGGGCGTCGTGTCTTCGATACGGTTCTCGGCGGCGTTCGTCTCGACGGCGCCGACCATCACCAGTCCCGTGACCATGAGCGTGTAGGGGTCGCGCTCATTCGCGAGGGAGGCGAGGCCGACCGTCCCGCCGGCACCGCCGACGTTGCTGACGGCGGCCGTGCCGACCAGGCCGTCGCCGGTCAGCACGTCGGAGACGGCGCGACCGGTCTGGTCCCAGCCGCCGCCGGGGTCGGCGGGGACGATGATGTTCACCGCGTCGATGGCCGCGGCGTCCTGCGACCCGGCCGCTCCCCCGGCGCCCGCACCCTGCGGGTTGCAGCCGGTGAGAGCCGCGAGCGAGAGCGCGGCGAGGGGGACGAGGGCGATGGTGGTGCGACGCATGCGCGCTACTCCTCTTCGAGTGCGGAAGGCACCGTCGCCTCCCAACTGTCCGCTCACCGTACGGACAGCACCGTCGCCCGTCGCGCTTGCGCAACTAACGTCGAGTTCGGCAACTATTGGTCGCGGACCGGCCTGCGCCCGACCGCCCTCGCGGGGGACAATGAAGCGTGGTCCGAGCACTGTCGCTGAGACTGCAGCTGTTGCTGCTGCAGGCGTTGATCGTGTGCGTCGTGACCCTCGGGGCGGGGATCGTCACCGTGTGGATCCAGGAGAGCGCGATCCGCGACTCCTACCGCGAACGCATGGTCGGGGTGGCCCTGTCGATCGCGCGGCTGCCCGTCATCGTCGAGGCGTTCGACGACCCCGACCCCTCTGCGACGATCCAGCCCGTGGCCGAGGTCATCCGCGACGCGTCCGCGTTGACCTATGTCGTCGTGACCGACCTCGACGGCATCCGCCTCTCGCACCCCAACCCCGACCGGATCGGTGAGGCCGTATCGACCGACCCGTCGATCCCCCTGTCGGGGCAGGTCTGGTCGGGCACCGAGACGGGCACGCTGGGCGTGTCGTACCGCGTGAAGGTCCCCGTCTTCGCGGATGCCGACGAGGAAGGCGCCGAGATCATCGGCTCCGTCTCGGTGGGGGTGCTGGAGTCCGAGCTCGCCGCCGACCTGCAGTCGCGGCTGCCGGGCCTTCTCCTGGCCTTCGGCGGCGCTGCCGTCGCGGGGGTGTTCGGGGCGGCGTGGGTCGCGGCCCTGATCCGCCGCCGCATCCTGGGACTCGAGCCCGACGAGATCGCCGACCTGGTGGGAGAGCGCGAGACGATGCTGCACCGCCTCAGCGAGGGCGTGATCCGCGTCGACCACCGCGGCGTCGTCGCCAGCGCGAACGACGCCGCCGAACGCCTGATCGGCCGCGGGCCCCTCGGGGGACGCCGCGCCGTCGACACGCTGGACGGGCCGCTCCTCCAGGTCATGGAGGACGGCGAGCCCGAGGGCCGCCTGGTCCTCGCGGGGGAACGCCCCGTCATCGCGCGCTCCACCGGGCTCCGCGACGATCGAGGCCGGGTCGTGGGCGGGACCCTGCTGCTGCGCGACCACAGCGAACTACATGAGGCGCTGCGCAGCATGGACGGCCAGCAGTCGCTCACCGAGGGTCTGCGCGCGCAGGCGCACGAGTTCGCCAACTCGCTGCACGTGGTGTCGGGGCTGCTCGAACTCGGCGCGTGGGACGACGCGCGCGAGTTCATCGCCCGCGTGCGTCCGGGCGGGCCGCTGGATCCGGGCCCCGACGCCGCGGCCCTGGGCAGCGAGCTGACCGCGCTGCTGTCGGTCAAGCTCGCCCGTGCGCGCGAGCTCGACGTGTCGCTCGAGGTCGCCGCCAACGGCACACCGCCACCGGAGTCCACGGGCGATCTCGTCACGGTGATCGGCAATCTCGTCGACAACGCGCTCGAGGCGTGCCGCCCGGGCGACACCCTGCGGGTGACGGTGGATGCCGAGGACTCCGCGGTGCGGGTCCGCGTCGACGACAGCGGCGCCGGTGTGCCCGAAGCCCTGCGCCCGCGCGTATTCGAGGAGGGCGTGAGCACCAAGGGTACGAACGCCCGGACCCGGGGCATCGGGCTCGCTCTCGTGCGACGGGTGGCGCGTCGCCGCGGTGGCGACGCGCGGGTCGAGAGCTCGCCGCTGGGCGGGGCGCGCTTCGACGTGGTGCTTCCCGCGGCGGAGCGGGTGTCGTGATGCTGCGCGTGCTCGTCGTCGACGACATCCCCGCCGTGGCGTCGCTGCACGGCCGCTTCGTGTCGGCGCATGCGGGGTGCGAGCTCGTCGGGACGGCAGGGAGCGGACCGGATGCCGTGGCCGCGGTGGCCGACCTGCACCCCGATCTCGTGCTGCTCGACGTGCACCTGCCGGGATTCTCGGGGCTCGACGCCCTCCGCAGCGTGCGCGCCGACGGCACCCTCGTGCAGCCGGAGGTGATCGCCGTGACGGCGGCGCGCGACGTCGACACCGTGCGCACGGCGCGGTTGATGGGCGTGCAGCACTACCTCGTGAAGCCGTTCACCGCCGGTGAGCTGCACGCGCGCATCGACGACGTCCTCGCCGACCGGCGGTCGTCGGCGGCGGTCTCGGGGTCTCTCGACCAGCAGAGCGTCGACGCGGTGATGCGACCCGTGACGCGACGCCCCCTGCCGAAGGGGCTGTCGCAACCGACGCTCGATCTGGTGCGCACCGCGCTGCGCGAGCTGGGGTCGGCCAGCGCCGCGGAGGTCGCCGACCACCTCGGGCTGTCGCGGGTGAGCTGCCGGCGCTACCTCGAGCACCTCGCCGACGACGGCGAGTGCGCGCGCAGCCTGGACTATTCCACCGCCGGCCGTCCGAGCACCCGGTACACGGTCGCCACCCCCGCGACCTGAGCGCCCACGACGCCCGGACGTCCGCCGGAACGGTTCGGGCGTCGTGAATGCTCAGACGACCAGCGCCGCACCCCCTCCCGGCTCAGCGCCGGAAGCCCTCCGCGATGATCTCGATGAGCTCTTCGCGCTCCTCCACCGGGAGGAACGCACCAGCGGCGGCGTTGAGCTGGAACGCCTCGAGGTCGTCGAGGTCGTAGTCGAACGCCTGGGCGAGAAGCCCCAGCTCGCGGGTGAGCGTCGTCGCGCTCATCAGGCGGTTGTCGACGTTCACGGTGACCGAGAAGTCGAGCTGGTAGAGCAGGTCGAACGGGTGGGCGTCCATCGTGTCGCCCCACGCCGTGACCGCCCCGCTCTGCAGGTTCGACGTCGGCGAGAGCTCCAGCGTGATCTCACGGTCGCGGACCCAGCGCGCCAGGTCGCCGAAAGTGACCTGCACCTCCTCGCCCTCGCGCGAGACGACGTCCAGGTCGTTGGCGATGCGCACACCGTGGCCGAGCCGCAGGGGCGCGCCCGTCGATGAGCGCGGAACGGATGGATGCCAGGCCCGCCCCCTCGCCGGCGTGCACGGTGGCGGGGAAGAACTGCTCGGCGAGATAGTCGAACGCGGCGCGGTGGCCCGACGGCAGGAAACCGTCCTCGGGTCCGGCCAAGTCGAATCCGACGACGCCGCGACCCCGCCACGACACGGCGAGCTCGGCGATGTCGCGGGCGTTGTCGTTGTGACGCAGCGCCGTCAGCAGCTGACCGACCCGGATGTCCTGACCGCGCGCGTCGGCGGCGTCCTCGCCCTCCTCGATGCCCTCCTGCACGGCATCCACGACCTCGTCGAGGCTCAGACCGCCGGTGAGGTGCTGCTCGGGTGCCCAGCGGACCTCGCCGTAGACCACGCCGTCGGCGGCGAGGTCTTCCACGAACTCCTTGGCGGTACGGACGAGCCCCTCGCGCGTCTGCATCACACCGACCGTCACCGAGAACTTCTCGAGGTAGTCCTCGAGCGACCCGCCGTCGATGTGGTCCGAGAACCACGCGCCGAGACCCTTCGCGTCGCTCGCGGGCAGGTCGAGGCCGACCTGGTCGGCGAGCTCGAGCACCGTCTGGGGGCGCAGCCCGCCGTCGAGGTGGTCGTGCAGCGAGACCTTGGGGAGGTCGCGGATCTTGCGGCCGCCGATGCGGACGTCGTCGGATGCCATGGTGTTCCTTTGCTGTGCGGCCATCACGCGGTGATGCGTTCGCGGACGAGGGCGGATGCCACGGGGGCGGCGTCGCCGATCTCCCAGGCGCCGTCGACCGCCCCGAGGGCGCGGTCGAAGCGGGCACCGTCGTCGGCCGAAAGCGTGAACAGCGGCTGACCGGCGGTCACCGTCTGGCCGACGGTGACGTGCAGGTCGATTCCCGCGGCGTGCACGACGGCGTCCTCCGCCCGCGCCCGGCCGGCGCCCAGGCGCCAGGCGCCGATGCCGAAGGGCAGCGCCTCGATGCGCGTGACCACGCCCGACCGTTCGGCGACGACCGTGTGGGTCTCGCGGGGAGTGGGGAGCGGGGCATCCGGATCGCCGTCCTGGGCGCGGATCATGCGCTTCCACACGTCCATCGCCCGGCCGTCGGCCAGCGCCGCCTCGACGTCGGCGTCGGGCTGCCCGGCGAGCGTGAGCATCTCGCGGGCGAGCGCGACGGTCAGCTCGACCACGTCGGCGGGGCCGCCGCCGGCGAGCACCTCGACCGACTCGCGCACCTCGTTCGCGTTGCCGATGGCGAGGCCCAGCGGGGTGTTCATGTCGGTCAGGAGCGCGGTGGTGTTCACGCCCGAGTCGGTGCCCAGGGCCACCATCGTGCGGGCGAGCTCGCGGGCGCGGTCGATGTCCTGCATGAAGGCGCCCGAGCCGAACTTGACGTCGAGCACGAGCGAGTCGGTGCCCTCGGCGATCTTCTTCGACATGATGCTCGAGGCGATCAGCGGGATGGCCTCGACGGTGCCGGTGACGTCGCGCAGCGCGTACAGCTTCTTGTCCGCGGGCGCGAGGCCCGTTCCCGCCGCGCAGATGACCGCGCCGACATCGGCGAGCTGGGCCAGGATCTCGTCGTTCGACAGCGCCGCGCGCCAGCCGGGAATCGACTCGAGCTTGTCGAGGGTGCCGCCCGTGTGGCCGAGACCCCGGCCCGACAGCTGCGGGACCGCGACGCCGAAGGAGGCCACGAGAGGCGCCAGCGGCAGGGTGATCTTGTCGCCGACGCCGCCGGTGGAGTGCTTGTCGACGGTGGGCTTGCCGAGCGAGGCGAAATCCATCCGCTCGCCCGAGGCGATCATGGCATCCGTCATCACGCGGATCTCGTCGCGTTCCATCCCCCGCAGCAGCACGGCCATGGCGAAGGACGCCATCTGCGCGTCGGAGACGTAGCCCTTCGTGTAGTGCTCGATGAGCCAACGCAGCGCCGACTCCGAGACCGCTCCCCCGTCGCGCTTGGTGCGGATGACCTCGACCGCGTCGTGCGGGTGCACGGTGGTCATCGAGCGGCCTCCTCGAGCTCGCGCGGACCGAAGGCGTCGGGCAGCACTTCGTCGATGGTCCGGATGCCGCTGACCGTCTCGAGCAGCATGCCCGGGATCGCGTGCTCGAACAGCAGCTGACGGCATCGCCCGCACGGCATGAGCGTGCGGCCTTCGCCGTCGACGCAGACGAACGCGACGAGCTGTCCCCCGCCCGACATGTGCAGCTCCGACACCAGTCCGCATTCGGCGCAGAGTGTCACCCCGTACGAGGCGTTCTCGACGTTGCATCCCGAGACGATGCGGCCGTCGGCGACGAGCGCTGCGGCGCCCACCTTGAAGCGGGAGTAGGGCGCGTAGGCGCGGTGCATGGCATCCGTCGCGGCGGAACGGAGTTCGTCCCAGTCGATGTCGGTCATCGTGGAGTGAGGAGTCCTCTCAGGAAGGGAAGGGCCGGGTCAGCCCTTGATATATGGTGTGCCCGCCGCCGCCGGTCCGCGGACCTTTCCGACGAGGCCGGCGACCGCGAAGATCGTCACCACGTACGGCAGCATCAGCATGAACTCGCTGGGCACGGGCGAGCCGATGACGCCGAGGGTGTTCTGCAGGTTCGAGGCGAAGCCGAAGAGCAGGGCGGCCAGAGTGGCGCGAACCGGGTCCCACTGCCCGAAGATGACCGCTGCCAGGGCGATGTAGCCGGCACCGGCCGTCATCTCCTTGTTGAACGCGCCGACGGAGCCGAGCGTGAAGAACGCGCCGCCGAGGCCCGCGATCGCGCCACCCAGCGAGACGTTCCAGAAGCGGGTCTTGGCGATGTTGATGCCGACGGTGTCGGCGGCCTGCGGGTGCTCACCGACCGCGCGGAGCCGCAGACCCCACCGGGTGTGGAACAGGCCCACGTAGACCAGCGCGACGGTGACGTACATCAGGTAGACGATGACGGTCTGATTGAACAGCATGGGCCCGATGATCGGGATGTCGGCCAGGAACGGGATGGGCACGCGGGGGAACCGCGGCGGGGAGTTGAGGGTCGCCGCATTCGGTGCCAGCAGCTGCGAGAAGAAGAAGCTGGTGAGCCCCACGACGAGCACGTTCAGCACCACGCCGACGATGACCTGGTCGACGAAGTACTTGATCGCGAAGGCGGCGAGCACGAACGACACCAGCACGCCCGAGACACCGGCGGCGAGGAGCCCGACGAAGGGGTTGCCCGTGGCGGTCGCGACGACCGCCGAGGTGAAGGCGCCGGCGAGCAGCTGACCCTCGATGGCGATGTTGACGACGCCGACGCGCTCGCTCAGCACGCCCGCCATCGCGCCGAAGATCAGCGGGACCGACAGGCTCAGGCCACCCGCGAGCAGACCCGTCAACGGGATCACCGAGGTAGTGGCCCCGGCCGCGGCCCACGTGAGGAAGCCCACCATGAACACGAGCGCGAAGATCACGGCCAGCCACAGCGGCGGGCGGCGGTGGGCGCGCACGAGCAGAACGCTCGCGACGGTGATCAGGGCGAGCAGGACGGCGCAGACCGCCCCCGTCACGGCGCCGCCGAGCACGACCTCGGGCAGTTGCAGGAACTCCCCCGGGCTCGAGATGCGGAAGACCGCGTCGCCGTCCTGACGCGCGACGACGAAGAGGACCACGGCGAGCAGCGTGATCACGCCGTAGACGATCGGCGCCTTCCAGCTGAGGACAACGGTCTTGTCGAGCGCGTCCGGCTGCGGCGATGCCTCGTGTCGCTGAGCGGTCGTACTCACGCGGCCGTCTCCTTCTTCTTGGGGGCGCGGGCCTTCGCCGAGCGCGCACCCGGCGCGGGCAGACGGAAGATCGCACGGACGAGCGGCGGGGCGGCGATGAACAGCACGATGAGCGACTGGACGACCAGCACGATGTCGATCGGCACGCCGTTGGCGGCCTGCATGGCGAAGCCGCCGGCCTTGAACGCCCCGAACAGGGTGCCGGCCACCAGCACGCCCACCGGGGTGGAACGCCCGAGCAGCGCCACGGTGATGGCGTCGAAGCCGATGCCCGCGTCGATGCCGCTGGAGAAGCCGGTGGTCACGGTGCCGAGCACCTGGTCGACACCGGCCAGCCCGATGAGCGCGCCGGAGATGAGCATCGCCGTCACGTACATCGACTTGACGTTGATGCCGGCCACGCGCGCCGCGTTGGGGTTGAGGCCGACCGCGCGGAAGCGGAAGCCCAGCGAGGAACGCTCCAGGATCCACCACACCAGGGCGACCGCGGCGAGCGACAGCAGGAAGCCGAAGTGCAGGTTGTACGCCGGCCCGAACAGGTCGGGGAACACGGCGGTGTCCTTCATCGCGGGCGTCGTCGGGTTGTTCGACCCGGGAGCCTGCAGCAGCCCCGGCGTGCGCAGCAGGTAGTACACCAGGTAGAAGGCGACGTAGTTGAGCATGATCGTGACGATCACCTCGTGTGCGCCGGTGCGCGCCTTGAGCAGGCCCGCGATCCCCGCCCACAGGGCTCCGGCCACGACGCCCGCGACGAGCGCGACGATCATGTGCAGGCCCCACGGCAGGTCGAACGCGAACGCGACGTAGCCACCCGCTGCGGCGGCGACGAGCATCTGCCCGCGACCGCCGATGTTGAACATCCCGACTCGGAACGCCAGCGCGACACCGAGCCCGGCGGCGATCAGGGGCGTCGCGAACGTCAACGTCTCGGTGAGCGGCCGGATGCCGGTGGCGAACTCGGGGCGGCGGAAGTTGTAGATCGCTCCCTGGAAGAACGACGCGTACGCACCCGAGACCGACTGCCAGATGGCGACGAAGGTGTCGCCGGGTCGGGCGAAGAAGTAGCCCGCGGCCGCCTGGACGTTCTCGTCGGTCGCAGCGATCATGATCGCGCCGACGACGAGGGCGAGGATCACCGCGAGAACGGAGATGATCGCGTTGCCCGTCGCGATCTCCCGCAGCGCGCGGCGCCAGCGGTCCTCATCCGGCGCGGGCGCCGGCGCGACGATGCGCGCCCCCGCGGCGGGGTCGACCTTCGACCCGCCCTCGAGGGCGACGTCGGCCCGCGTGGCATCGGTGACTTCGGCGGCGCGATCCGCGCGCGAGATGTTCGGGTCGTGCGGGCTGTGGGGATCGCTCACGCGGCGACTCCTTCGTTCTGGGGCGCTTCGCCGGCCATCATGAGGCCCAGCACGTCGCGCGAGGTGTCGCCGGGGACGATGCCGACGACCCGGCCCCGGTACATCACCATGATCCGGTCGGCGAGCGCGGTGACCTCGTCGAGCTCGGTCGAGACGACGATGACCGGGACGCCTGCGTCGCGGGTCTCGACGACGCGCTTGTGGATGAACTCGATCGAGCCCACGTCGACGCCGCGAGTGGGCTGGGCGGCGACGAAGAGTCGAAGGTCGCGGCTCAGCTCGCGGGCGAGCACCACCTTCTGCTGGTTACCCCCCGAGAGGCGTCCGACGGGCGTCTCGATGGAGGGGGTGCGCACGTCGAACTCGGCGACCTTGTCGCGAGCGAAGGCTGCGAGCGTGCTCAGCTGCAGTGCGCCGCTCTTGACGAAGGGCGCGCCGTCCGCCCGGTCGAGCATGAGGTTCTCCGCGATCGAGAACTCCCCCACCAGGCCGTCCTCCTTGCGGTCCTCGGGGACGAACCCGACGCCGGCGTCCAGCACCGCGCGCACCGACGACCCGTTCAGTTCCGTCCCGTCGAGCACGATCGAGCCCTCCACGCGTTCCTGCAGACCCACCAACGCCTCGGTGAGCTCGGTCTGACCGTTGCCCTGCACGCCGGCGATCGCGAGCACTTCCCCGCGACGCACGTCGAAGCTGACGTCGTTGACGACGACCTGGCCGATCGCGTCGACGACCGTCAGCCCGGTGACCGACAGCCCCACCTCGCCGAGGGTGGGCGCATCCTTCTGCACGGTGAGTTCGACCGCACGGCCGACCATGAGCGAAGCGAGCTCGGCGTTCGATGCGGTGGGCTCGGCTTCGCCGACCACCTTGCCCAGACGGATGACGGTGATGCGGTCCGCGACCTCGCGGACCTCGCGCAGCTTGTGCGTGATGAAGACGATGGAGGTGCCGGCGGCCTTGAGCTGGCGCATGATCGCCATGAGCTCGTCGGTCTCCTGCGGGGTCAGCACGGCGGTCGGCTCGTCGAAGACGAGCACCTTCGCATCGCGCGAGAGCGCCTTGATGATCTCGACGCGCTGCTGCACGCCGACCGGCAGGTCGTCGACGAGCGCGTCGGGGTCGACGTCGAACCCGAAGCGGTCGGAGATCTCCCTCACCTTCGCCCGCGCGGCGTTCAGGTCGAGCCGCCCCCCGAAGGTGGTGGGCTCGTGGCCGAGCATGACGTTCTCGGCGACGGTGAAGACGGGGATGAGCATGAAGTGCTGATGGACCATGCCGATGCCCGCACGCATCGCATCGCCCGGACCGGCGAAGTGCTGCACCGTGTCGTTCAGCAGGATCTCGCCGCCGTCGGCCTGATAGAGGCCGTAGAGCACGTTCATCAGGGTCGACTTGCCGGCACCGTTCTCACCGAGCAGGCAGTGGATCTCGCCCGCCTCCACCGTGAGGTCGATGTGGTCGTTCGCCACCAGGGATCCGAAGGTTTTCGTGATCCCGCGGAGTTCGAGCTTCATGTTCCCGATCCTAAGTTCTCGACGCCCGACGCGGCAGGCGTCCGGCGGGACGGGCCGCTTCGCGAGCGGACCCGATCACGGGCGGGCTGATCATCACCGCCCATAAAGGCAGGGGAGGCCGGCAACCGCCGACCTCCCCCGAGGTGGTGCCGAGATCAGCCGGCGAGGTAGGACTCGACGGCGATCGAGCCGTCGATGATCTGCGTCTTGAGCTCGTCGATCTTGCTCGTCAGGTCGGCGGGAACCCGGTCGGACCAGTCGTGGTACGGCGCGAGGCCCACGCCCTCGTTCTCGAGGGTGCCGACGAAGGGAGCCGCGTCGAACTCGCCGTTGCCGGCGGCGACGATGGCGTCCTTCGTGCCGACGTCGATGCCCTTGAGGATCGAGGTCAGCAGCAGGTCGCCCACGGTGGGGTCGGTCTCGAACACGTCGGCGTCGACACCGACGAGGGCGATCTCACGACCGGCGTCGCGGATGGCGACCGCGGCCGACTGGTAGATCGGGCCGCCGACGGGCAGCAGGACGTCGACGTTCTGGTCGATGAGCGCCTGCGCGGTCTGACGCGCGGTGTCGTTGGCCTCGAAACCGCCGGTGAACGAGCCGTCCTGCGCCGCACGGTCCCAGCCGACCACGCGCACGCTGGTGCCGTTGTCGGTGTTGTACTTCTCGACGCCCTGCGCGAAGCCGTCCATGAAGATGCTCACGGTCGGGATGTTGAGACCGCCGAAGGTGCCGACGACGCCGGTCTGCGAGGTGCCCGCGGCGAGGTAGCCGGCGAGGTAGGCCGCCTGAGCGGTGTCGAAGATGATCGGCTTGATGTTGGGAGCGTCGGTCTGGCCGTCGAAGTCGCTGTCGACGGTGTCGTCGATCGAGACGTACTCGACATCCGCGTTGGCCGTGGCCGACTCGAGTGCGGCGGGCGCGAGAAGGAAGCCGACCGTGACGATCGTGTCGCAGCCCTGGTCGACGAGGTTCTGGAGGTTGGAGGCGTAGTCGGTCTCGGCCTGCGACTCGACCTCGATCGGGGTCTGCGAGCCGAGCTCCGCAGCGGCCTCGTCGACGCCCTCCTTGCCGAGCTGGTTGAACGACTTGTCGTCGAAGCCACCGGCGTCCGACACCATGCAGGGCAGGTAGTCGCTGGCGCCGGATGCGGCACCGCCCGACGCGCCGGTGCCCTCGGGCGCTGCACCGCAACCGGCGAGCAGCACGGTGGCGCCGATCATGGCGAGGCCGCTGATGACGGCCTTCTTCGTGGTCTTCACGAATGATCCTCCAAGACGGATGCCCCCAACGGGTTCGGGGGACGATCCCGTCACGTTACCTACTGTGACGGCGCCCCCACGACCGGTGCCGTGCCATACGCAGCAATGGTTACAAAGCCGCAATCTCGTTTACACGCCGGCAATCCCACGTCACGTCGATGCCACGTCGGGAGAAACCGGATGCCGCATTCCCCGGCACCCGGTCTCACTCGCCAGGCTCAGAGGACGTCGCCGCGACCGGTGAGCTTCAACGCATCGACGACACCCTTGACGCGCTGGGCGTTCTCGGTCGTGGTGACCAGGAGGGCGTCGGGGGTGTCGACCACGACGATGTCGCGCACGCCGATGAGGCTGATGACGCGCTTGGTCTGCGAGACGACGATGCCGCTGGAGGCGTCGGAGAGCACGCGGGCGTCCTCGCCGAGGATGGCGAGCTCGTTGCGCCCCCCGCCGGAGTTGAGCTTCGACAGGCTCGCGAAGTCTCCCACGTCGTCCCAGTCGAAGTGCCCGGGAATGACGGCGAGACGGCCCTTCTCGG
Organism: Microbacterium proteolyticum; assembly: GCF_030818075.1. Lineage (NCBI taxonomy): Bacteria > Bacillati > Actinomycetota > Actinomycetes > Micrococcales > Microbacteriaceae > Microbacterium > Microbacterium proteolyticum. The sequence goes on from NZ_JAUSZZ010000001.1 coordinate 3,580,471, forward strand.
CAGCCGGCTCGGCGACCGAGTAATCGATGGCGATCTTCTTCAGACCCGGCCAGATGCGGTCGACCGCGGGGCCGCGACGGTCGCGGTCGTCCCAGGCCTCGGCGAGCTCGATCAGCCCGGCATGCAGCTCCGGCTCGTTCACGGCGAGCTCGGCGAGCAGCACGTCGGCGCGGGTGATGAACATGCCGGCGTTCCAGAGATAGGACCGGTCGGCGAAGTACTGCTTGGCCGTGTCGAGGTCGGGCTTCTCCACGAATCGCTCGACCATGTAGGCCTCGGGAGCGCCGTCGACGATGAGCTCGCCGGACTGCTTGATGTAGCCGAAGCCCACCGAGGGCTCGGCCGGCTGGATGCCGATGGTGCAGATGTATCCCTCGCGCGCCACGGCCGCCGCCTGGCGCACCGCGAACTCGAACTGCCGCGTCTGACGGATGACGTGGTCGGCCGCGAACGAACCGATGATCACGTCGGGCTCGCGGCGCACCAGGATGGCCGCCGCGAGGCCGATGGCCGCCGACGAGTCGCGCGGCTCGGACTCGAGGAAGACGTTGTGATCGGGCACGCCCGGCAGCTCGCGCTCGACGGCGGCCCGGTGGGCGCGACCCGTCACGACGGCGATGCGCCCCTCGCCGGAGAGCGGGGCGAGCCGGTCCCACGTGTCGCGCAGCAGCGTCTGCCCCGAGCCGGTGAGATCGTGGAGGAACTTGGGGGCGTCCGCCCGCGAAAGCGGCCAGAGGCGGCTGCCGATCCCCCCGGCGGGGATCACGGCGTAGAAGTCGTCGATAGCGGGATCAGCCATGGGACCGACCCTACTGGTCGCGGCGGCGTCCGCCTGGATTCGAGCCCTCACCGCGGCAGGACACGACGGCATCCGGATATCTCGATATCGAGAGAGTCTTAGGCCGCCCTAATCCCTGCCGTTCATAGGCCGGACGTAGTATTCAAAGGCGCCCGTGTGACGCTCGGGGCCCGTGCGGGTCCCCAACACCGTGTTCGATCAGGGAGGACGACCGTGTCAGCACCAGCACGCGCCACACCGTCGGTGAAAGAGACGACGTCGAAGAGGCCGCGCGGCACGCTCTACCGCGGTCGCGAGGGAATGTGGTCGTGGGTCCTGCACCGCATCACCGGTGTGGCGATCTTCTTCTTCCTCCTCGTGCACATCCTGGACACGGCTCTCATCCGCGTCTCCCCCGAGGCGTACGACGCCGTCATCGGCACCTACAAGAACCCGATCATGGGTCTCGGCGAGGTGGCCCTGGTCGGCGCCATCGCTTATCACGCGTTCAACGGCCTGCGCATCATCCTCGTCGACTTCTGGCCGTGGGCCACGCGTCACCAGCGTCAGCTGTGGTGGGGCGTCCTCGGGCTCTGGGTGGTCACGATGCTCGGCTTCACCCCCCGCCACCTGATCAACGTCTTCAGCGCCGTCACCGGGAGCCACTGATGTCCGTCGCCCAAGAAGCCGCAACCATCCCCGCCCCCCGCACGCCCAGCGTGCGCAAGAAGGGCTCCAATCTCGAGAAGTGGGGCTGGATCTACATGCGCGCCTCCGGCGTGCTGCTGATCGTCCTCATCTTCGGGCACCTGTTCGTCAACCTGATGACGGGCGACGGCATCCACCAGATCGACTTCGCGTTCGTCGCGGGCAAGCTCGCTTCGCCCTTCTGGCAGTGGTGGGACGTGCTGATGCTGTGGCTCGCCCTCATCCACGGCGCCAACGGCATGCGCACGATCGTGAACGACTACGTCACGAACGCGAAGATCCGCACGATCCTCGTCGGCTCGCTGTGGGTCTCGGCCGGATTCCTGATCCTCCTCGGCACCCTCGTCGTCTTCACGTTCGACCCCTGCCTCGGTGTCACCGAGAGCAGCTCCCTGTGGGACGTGTGCCAGGCGGCGTGAGCCGGCGGCATCCCTTCCTTCCCCTGACAGCAGAGGTATCGCACACGTGAGCACTCAGACTTCCTCGGACTCGATCGTCAAGGACGGCGTCCACTACCACCAGTTCGACGTGGTCATCGTCGGCGCCGGCGGTGCGGGCATGCGCGCGGCCATCGAGGCCGGTCCCGGCGCGAAGACCGCCGTCATCTCCAAGCTCTACCCCACCCGCTCGCACACCGGTGCGGCGCAGGGCGGCATGGCGGCGGCGCTCGCCAACGTCGAAGAGGACTCGTGGGAGTGGCACACCTTCGACACCATCAAGGGCGGCGACTACCTCGTCGACCAGGATGCCGCGGAGATCCTCGCCAAAGAGGCGATCGACGCCGTCATCGACCTCGAGAACATGGGCCTGCCGTTCAACCGCACGCCCGAGGGCAAGATCGACCAGCGCCGCTTCGGCGGCCACACGGCCGATCACGGCAAGACCCCCGTGCGCCGCGCGTGCTACGCCGCCGACCGTACGGGTCACATGATCCTGCAGACGCTGTTCCAGAACTGCGTCAAGCTCGGCATCAACTTCTTCAACGAGTTCTACGTGCTCGACCTCATCACGGTGAAGGATGCCGCGGGCAAGACGCAGGTCGCCGGCGTCGTCGCCTACGACCTCGCCACCGGCGAGCTGCACGTGTTCCAGTCGAAGGCCGTCGTCTTCGCGACCGGCGGCTTCGGCAAGATCTTCAAGACCACCTCGAACGCCCACACCCTCACCGGTGACGGCGTCGGCATCGTGTGGCGCAAGGGTCTGCCGCTGGAGGACATGGAGTTCTTCCAGTTCCACCCCACCGGGCTCGCGGGTCTCGGCATCCTGCTCACCGAGGGTGCCCGCGGTGAGGGCGCGATCCTGCGCAACGCCAGCGGTGAGCGCTTCATGGAGCGCTACGCCCCCACCATCAAGGACCTCGCGCCCCGCGACATCGTCGCCCGCTGCATGGTGCAGGAGGTGGCCGAGGGCCGCGGCGCCGGCCCCCACCGCGACTACGTGCTGCTGGACTGCACGCACCTGGGCGCCGAGGTTCTCGAGACCAAGCTCCCCGACATCACCGAATTCGCGCGCACCTACCTCGGTGTCGACCCGGTCGTCGAGCCGGTGCCCGTCATGCCGACCGCGCACTACGCGATGGGCGGCATCCCCACCAACATCAAGGCCGAGGTGCTCGCCGACAACGACACCGTCGTTCCGGGCCTCTACGCCGCCGGCGAGTGCGCGTGCGTTTCGGTGCACGGCTCCAACCGCCTCGGCACCAACTCGCTGCTCGACATCAACGTCTTCGGCAAGCGCGCCGGCCGCAACGCCGTCGAGTACGTCAAGACGGCCGACTTCGTGCCGCTGCCCGAAGACCCCGCCGCCGAGGTGCGCGGCCTCATCGAGGGCCTGCGCAACAACAGCGGCACCGAGCGCATCGCGGTGCTGCGCAAGACCCTGCAGGACGAGATGGACAAGGGCGCGCAGGTGTTCCGCACGCACGAGTCCCTCGCCCACGTCATGGATGTGATCGCCGACCTGCGAGAGCGCTACAAGAACATCCACGTCGACGACAAGGGCAAGCGGTTCAACACCGACCTGCTCGAGGCCGTCGAACTCGGCTTCCTGCTCGACCTCGCCGAGGTCGTCGTCTACTCGGCGCAGAACCGCGAAGAGAGCCGTGGCGGTCACATGCGCGACGACTTCCCCACGCGCGACGACGAGAAGTACATGCAGCACACCATGGCGTACCTGTCGGGAGACCCCCACTCGTCGCACCCGGCCGATCACATCGAGCTCGGCTGGAAGCCCGTGGTCTTCACCAAGAACGAGGCGGGCGAATTGCGCTACCCGCCGCTGGAGAGGAAGTACTGAGATGGCATCCACCGCCCTTCGACAGGCTCAGGGACCCGAGACCTCAGTGGACACCTCGGACGAGATCGAGCAGGCTCCCGCCGACACCGGCATCCAGTCGTTCCTCGTCACCTTCAACATCCGCCGCTTCGACCCCGAGGTCGACGACGAGCCCCGGTGGGTCGACTACGACGTGGAGCTGTACTCCACCGACCGCGTTCTCGACGCGCTGCACAAGATCAAGTGGGAGACCGACGGCTCGCTGTCGTTCCGCCGCTCGTGCGCGCACGGCATCTGCGGATCGGATGCCATGCGCATCAACGGCCGTAACCGCCTGGCCTGCAAGACGCTGATCAAGGATCTCGACATCTCGCAGCCGATCTACGTCGAGGCGATCAAGGGCCTGCCGCTGGAGAAAGACCTCATCGTCGACATGGAGCCGTTCTTCGCCTCCTACCGCGAGGTGCAGCCGTTCCTCATCGCGAACTCCAAGCCGGAGCCGGGCAAGGAGCGCGTGCAGTCGATCGTCGACCGCGAGGTCTTCGACGACACCACCAAGTGCATCCTGTGCGCCGCGTGCACCTCGTCGTGCCCGGTGTTCTGGACCGACGGGCAGTACTTCGGCCCCGCCGCGATCGTCAACGCGCACCGCTTCATCTTCGACTCGCGCGACGACGCGGGCGATGTGCGTCTCGACATCCTCAACGACAAAGAGGGCGTGTGGCGCTGCCGGACGACCTTCAACTGCACCGAGGCGTGCCCCCGCGGCATCGAGGTCACCAAGGCCATCGCCGAGGTCAAGCAGGCCGTCCTGCGCGGCGGTCGCTGACCCTCCTCCCCTCTCGAACGGCGGGTGCGCCCGGGCTTCGGTCCCGGCGTCCCGCCGTTCGGCGTTTGCGGGGTCCCGCGCGGCCCCGGCAGCGCCGCCGCGCAGTGTCCGACGCCGCGGCGGCATCCACCCGGTCGCCTGCTCGCAGAAGCGTGCTTTCCGCGCAGGTTCTTGCGGGATGGATGCGAGGATCGCGCTGATCTGCGAGCGCACCACCCGCGGACGCCACTGCGCGGTACGGCGATCACCGCGCGTGCCGAGGGCACGGCATCCACGCGGTCGCCCGCCCTTCTCGCAGAAGCGCACTCTCCCCGCAGATTCCTGGCGGACGGATGCGAAAATCGCGCCGATCTGCGAGCGTCCGCCGGCGGAAGCCACCGCGCTACGGCGGTCACCGCGCGCTGAGGGCCAGCGTCCACGCGGTCGCCAGCTCGCAGAAATGCGTTCTCCCCGCAGATTCCTGGCGGACGGATGCGAGGAACACGCCGATCTGCGAGCGCACCACCCGCGGACGCCACGCGCGGTACGGCGATCACCCCGCGGGCTGAGGGCACGGCATCCACGCGGTCACCTGCGCGCAGAAACGCGCTCTCCTCGCAGATTCTCGGCGGACGGATGCGAAGAACGCGCCGATCTGCGAGCGCACGCTCCGCGGGCTGAGGGCACGGCATCCACGCGGTCGCCTGATCGCAGAAATGCGCTCTCCCCGCAGATTCCCGGCGGACGGATGCGAAGAACGCACCGATCTGCGAGCGCACGCCCCGCGCGCTGAGGGCACGGCATCCACGCGGTCACCTGCGCGCAGAAACGCGCTCTCCCCGCAGATTCCTGGCGGACGGATGCGGGGAACGCGCCGATCTGCGAGCGCACCACCCGCGGACGCCACCGCGCGGTACGGCGATCCCCGCGCGCGCTGAGGGCGGCGGCATCCATTCATTAGGCTCGACGGGTGACCGAGAGCCGCCCCGACGCCCGCCCGCTGCCCGCGGTGCGCGACGAGGAGGCACCGCTGCGCGCACGTCTGGAGGCGGCGCAGACGGCCGTGCGCGAGCGCCTCGATCAGCCGATCGCCCGGGCGGCCAGGATCGCTCGGTGGTTCCCGATCCGGGTGTGGCGGCACTTCCTGCAGCACAACGGCTTCCTGCTGGCGGCGGGCATGAGCTATCAGGCGCTCTTCGCCGTGTTCTCGGCGCTTTACCTGGCGTTCGCCGCCGTGGGTCTCTGGCTCGGCGGCAGCAGGCAGGCGGTGGAAGGCCTGATCCGGATCGTCAACGGCTACATCCCCGGCCTCGTCAGTGACAACGGCCTCGTCAAGCCCGAGCAGGTCGAGGAGGCGACGCAGCAGAGCGGGAGCCTGCTGACGATCACCGGCGGTGTCGCCGTCGTGGTGGTCGTCTGGACGGCCATCGGCTTCGTGACCTTCACCCGCCGCGCGGTGCGCGACACCTTCGGCCTGCCGTTCGACACGCGCAACTACGTCATGCTCAAGGCCCGCGATTTCCTGGCATCCGTGCTGTTCGGCCTCTCGCTGCTCGCCGGCGCCCTGCTCGGCACCGTGACGACCGGTGCCATCGACCTCGTCTTCGCCCTCATCGGGTGGGATCGGGAGAGCGCGGGCTGGATCCTGGGCGCGCGGGCGGTGTCGCTGGTGGTCGCGTTCGGCATCAACACGGTCGCCCTCGCCGCCCTGTTCCGCTTCCTGACCGGCACCAGCCTGTCGTGGCGGCGGGCGTGGCCGGGCGCGATCGTCGGGGCGACGGGGACGGTGCTGCTGCAGGTGGGAGCCGGCTTCCTCGTGGTGTACACGCCCACCAATCCGCTGCTGTCCACCTTCACGGTGCTCATCGGGTTCCTGCTGTGGTTCCGCTTCATCGGCATCGTCATCCTGGTGTCGGCCGCGTGGATCGCCGTGGCCGCCGGAGATCGCGACGTGCCGCTGCGCTCGCCCGAGGATCGCCGCGCGATGGAGCAGGCCGCGCTGGTCATCGCCGCGCAGGTGGGGGTGCGCGAGGCCGAGAAGGCGCTGGCGCTCGCACGCTGGCCGTGGCGCCGGCGGGCTCGCCGCCGGCTCGCCGCGGCGCAGAAGGCCCTGGCCCGGGCCGAGGCCGACGTGCCCGCGCCGCGTCGGGTGTCGCTCATTCCCGAGTGAGGGAGGGCCGCGCGACGCCCGGGGCGATGTCGGAGGTCGACGTTAGGCTCATCGGGTGGCTCGTTCCGTGCGTATCGTCTCCGTCAACGTCAATGGCATCCGTGCCGCCGTCCGCAAGGGCATGACCGAGTGGCTCGACGCCTCGGGCGCCGACATCGTCGCCCTGCAAGAGGTGCGCGCGACCGCCGAGCAGCTGGCCGAGGCCCTGCCCGGGTGGGAGGTCGTCAACGACGAGTCCCTGCAGAAGGGGCGCGCGGGCGTCGCCATCATCAGCCGCCTGCCCGGTGTCGAGACGCGCACGCATCTCGGCCCCGAACCGCTCGACGCGTCGGGGCGGTGGATCGAGACCGACTTCGACATCGACGGCGAGACCGTCACCGTCATCAGCGCCTATGTGCACAGCGGCGAAGTCGACACCCCGAAGCAGGAGGCGAAGTGGCAGTTCCTGGATGCCATGGAGCGCCGCCTGGCGGAGCTCGGCGACGCGACCGAGCTGGCGGTCGTCATGGGCGACCTGAACGTCGGGCACCGCGAGCTCGACATCAAGAACTGGAAGGGCAATCGGAAGAACGCCGGCTTCCTCCCGCGCGAGCGGGCATACTTCGACCGGTTCTTCGGCCCCGCGGGGGAACAGGTCCAGGGTGCCGACGGCTCCACCGGCACGGGCCTGGGGTGGGTCGACGTCGGTCGTCGGCACGCCGGCGAGGTCGAGGGTCCGTATACGTGGTGGTCGATGCGCGGGAAGGCCTTCGACAACGACTCGGGCTGGCGCATCGATTACCACGTCGTCACGCCCGCCCTCGCGGAGCGCGTGACGGACTACCGGGTCGACCGGGCCCCGTCGTACGACACCCGGTGGAGCGACCACTCCCCCGTCGTCGTCGACTACACGCTCGGGCGGTCGTGACCGCCCCCGGCACCTAGGATCGGAAGGTGACTCAGCAGCGCCTCTACTCCGGAATGCAGCCCTCCGCCGACAGCCTCCAGATCGGCAACTACATCGGGGCTCTCCTGCAGTGGCGCAACCTGCAAGACGAGTACGACGCGTTCTTCTCCGTTGTCGACCTCCACGCCCTGACGCAGCCAGGCGACCCCGCCGAGCGTCGCGAGAAGACCCGTCGCACCGCGGCGCAGTACATCGCCGCGGGCATCGAGCCCTCCCGTTCGACGCTGTACGTGCAGTCGCACGTGCCCGCGCACGCCGAGCTGCAGTGGGTGCTGTCGACGATGACCGGCTTCGGCGAGGCCGGGCGCATGACCCAGTTCAAAGACAAGTCGGCCCGGTACGGCGCGGATGCCACCAACGTCGGTCTCTTCACCTACCCGGTGCTCATGGCGGCCGACATCCTGCTCTACCAGACCGACGTCGTGCCCGTCGGCGACGACCAGAAGCAGCACATCGAGCTCACGCGCGACCTCGCCGAGCGCTTCAACCAGCGCTTCGGTGAGACGTTCACCGTGCCGAAGCCGGTGATCCAACGCGAGACGGCCCGCATCTACGACCTGCAGAACCCCACGTCGAAGATGTCGAAATCCGCCGAGTCCGACGCCGGCGTACTGTGGCTGCTCGACGAGCCGAAGGTCAGCGCGAAGAAGATCATGCGCGCGGTCACCGACTCCGAGGGCGCGGTGCGTTTCGACCGCGACGAGAAGCCCGGCGTCTCGAACCTCTTGGTGATCTACTCGGCCTTGACCGGTCGCGAGATCGGCTCGATCGAAGACGAGTACGCCGGTCGCGGATACGGCGACTTCAAGAAGGGCCTCGCCGAGGTCGTCGTGAACGAGTTCGAGCCGGTGCGCGAGCGCGCGCTCGAGCTGCTGGCCGACCCCGCCGAACTCGACCGCGTGCTGGCGGTCAACGCCGACAAGGCGGCATCCGTCGCCGAGAAGACCCTCGCCGACGTGTACGACCGCATCGGCCTGCTGCGCCGCGGCTGACGCTCACCGGCATCGACGCCCGCGGATCTCCGGATGTCGCGGGCGACGACGCCAGCTCATCTCCCGACGCTCACCGGCGACGACGCCCGCTCAACTCCGGATGCCGCGGGAGTCGTCGTTCCCCGGCACTGCCCGGCGGGCACGACGGGTGCGGCGCTCGTCGTCGTTCCCCGGCATGCCGGGCGGACACGACAGGCGCGGCGCGAATCCGAGGCGGAAACCGACGACGCCCGGCGGGGCCTGCGGAGAGCGATTCCGGGCGTCGCGGACCGGAGCGACGGGCATCCCCGTCCGCCGCACACGCCCCTCCCCCTGGCCGGCGCAAGTCCCGACCGCGATGTCGGTGGGACGTGGCACCATGGGCGCATGCCGGAGATGCCGGAGGTCGAGGGCCTCGTCGAGTTCTTACACGGACGCCTGAGCGGGCTGCGCATCGCGAAAGCCACCGTGTCGGCGATCAACGCCCTGAAGACGTACGACCCGCCCCTCACCGACCTCGTCGGCGCCCAGGTGACGGGCGTCGAACGGCACGGGAAGTTCGTCGATTTCGCGACCGATGGTGGCATCCATCTCGTCTTCCACCTCGCGAAGGCGGGCTGGCTGCGCTGGTACGACGCGCTGCCGTCGACGCTGATCAAGCCGGGCCGGACGCCCATCGCCCTCCGGATCGGGCTCGACGACGGCTCGGGCTTCGACCTCACCGAGGCCGGCACCAAGAAATCCCTCGCCGTCTACGCGGTGACGTCGCCCGACCAGGTGCCCGGGATTGCGCGCCTCGGACCCGACCCGCTCGACGACGACGTCGATCGCGCGCAGTTCGGCGCCCTGCTCGCCGGCCGTCGCACGCAGATCAAAGGCGTTCTGCGCGACCAGACGATCATCGCGGGCGTCGGAAACGCGTATTCCGACGAGATTCTGCACGCCGCGAAAATGTCGCCCTACGCCCTCGCCGCCACGCTCACCGACGAAGACGTGGACCGACTCTTCACCGCCATGACCGAAACCCTCGCAGAGGCCGTCCACGCAGCCCGCGGAAAGCCACCGGCGGAATTGAAGGATGCGAAGCGGCGCGGCATGCGCGTGCACGGGCGGCGCGGGCAAGCGTGCCCGGTCTGCGGCGACGAGGTGCGCAGCGTGTTCTTCGCGGACAACTCCCTCGAGTACTGTCCGACGTGCCAAACGGGCGGGAAGCTGCTAGCCGACCGACGGTTGTCCCGGCTTCTGAAGTAGGCCGTTCGCGCGATCGGACGCCGGGCGCGGGGACCGACCACCCCGGCCGGTCGGGTCGGAGAACCGCCGAGACCGAGCCGCCGTATGACAACGGCGGGCGGCACCGGAGTGCCGCCCGCCGCGTGATTCAGAGGATCAAGCGATCCGGATCGTCACGGTCGCGCTCCACCCGACATTGCCGGCGGCGTCGGTGGCGCGGGATCGCACCTGGTACGTCCCCTTGGGGTACTTCGAGGAGTCCAGCGTCGTGCGCCACTGTCCGTCGCTCCCTCGCACGCCATCGCCGAGCTTGGTGGAGCCCGCCCAGAAGCTCACACCGGTCACACCGACGTTGTCGCTCGCGGAGGCCACGAGCGTGCCGGTCCCCGAGACCGTCGACCCCGAGGCGGGGCTGACGATCGACGTGGTCGGAGCGACCCGGTCGGCGCCGGCGGTCGGCGACGGCGTCGGGGTCGCCGTGCGCGTGGGGGTCGGCGACGGGCTCGGCGTCCGGGTGGGAGTCGGCGTCGGGCTCGGCGTGCGCGTGGGCGTGGGAGAGGCGGTGGGCGTCGGCGCCGTGCCCGAACCCGAGGCCGAGACGGTCGCCAGGTATCCGTAGTACTTGTTCGGCGACGAGCCCGCGGCCGACGGGCTGCCGAACCAGGTGTGGCCCTTGGCATCAGCCGCCGACGCCTGCGAGACGAGCTGCTTGATGACCTGCGCGGGCGCCATGCCGGAGCAGGTGCCGATGGCGAAGCAATCCAGGACGACGCCACTGAGAGCCGCGGTGGCCATGCTCGTGCCGGACTGGATGTAGCCGAAGCGGTCGCCCTTCTGCGTCGTGTACGGGCACGTGCCGGGCGCTGCGAGCGTGTGCGCCTTGTCGTCGGCCGAGACGGCGAAGTTCGTGTTGAGCCAGGGCTGGTCGTCGCGCGTGCTCAGACCGCACGAGCTCGCCGCCAGGCCACCCGGCTTGCCGTCGTAGTCGGCCATGTTCGTGGCCGTGAGGACCTCGTCGTAGGCACCGGGCAGCGTTCCCGCGAGGTCGGCGGCGCTGTTGCCGCCCGCCGCCACCACGACCACGCCGCCGTTCACCACGCGGCACACAGCCTGGTGCAGCGCGTCGCCGTTGCTGTAGCCGCAGTTGTCGTCGTCGGTGCCGCCGAAGCCGAGGCTCATGTTGGCGACCTTGATGTTGTAGGTCTTCGCGTTGGCGGCCACCCAGTCCAGGCCGCACAGCAGCGACGACAGCGTGCCCTTGTTCTTGCTGTCCATGACACGCACCGAGTAGATCGGGGCGCCGGGGGCGACACCGACCGTTCCGAAGTCGTTGTCGTACGCGGCCATGTAGCCCGAGACGCCGGTGCCGTGACCGTTGCCGTCCAACTCGTCGCTGAAGCCGAGGCAGTTGACCGCCTTGACCAGGTTGTAGTCGATGTGCGGGTTGACCCCGGAGTCGATCACGGCGACCGCCGGGCCCGTCCACGCCTTCTGCACGCCGTCGCCCGCGCTGATGGGCGCCTTGTCGGCCTGCACGGTCTTCGGTGTGGGCGTGTCGGCCTGCGCGAACCCCTCGATCTCGACGTCGGCGGTCAGGGCACCCACGCGCGGATCGTTCGCCAGCGCGGTCGCCTCCTCGGCCGTCAGCGTCGCCGCGAAACCGTTGAGCGCGGCCGTGTACCGTTCGTCGACGTCGACGCCGTATCGCGTCGCGAGCGCCGCGGCGTCGACGCCGTCGGCGAGCCCGATGATGTAGTCGCCGGCCGACCGCGTCGACGCCGACGCCGGCGCTGCGCCGACCACACCGGCGAGCAGGATGGCGGCCACAGCCACCATCGAACTCGCGGGACGGAAAATTTTCGAAGTCATTCTTCTACCCCCGTGAAGAATTCAGGGCGGAATGGGAGGAACGCCCGCCGACGATCAGAATAGGGGGAGAACGTTTCAACTGGGTGACCGGGAAAGAATTCTTTGGTAGATGCGGTGAATTCGCCCGCGCATTCTCGTTCCGCCCCGCCGCTCGCCTTTCCGATGGCGTCGCTGATCACGTGCCCCCGCCGACCCTCCCTCACCCCCCGTCTCGCCGACGTCGATCGACTCCGCCCGCCGAGGACGCCGTCCTGTGTGTCCCTCCGTTCCGGGGAATGAAACCGTCGCACGCACGTTCACTACACTCAGAAGTGCAACAACGTGCTCCGGGGTCGGTGAGAATCCGAACCGGCGGTGACAGTCCGCGAACCCCTCCGCATCACGCGGTGGGGCCGATCCGGTGGAATTCCGGAACCGACGGTGATGCGAGGGTCCTCCCTCGCTAGTCCGGATAGGAGGCAGCACGGATGGCGCGTCGCGCCTTCCCGCTGGTCCTGCCCCGAACACCGCGGGAAGGACAGGGAAATGGCATCCGCCATCGAGATCGACGCCATGCGGCGAGCGCTGCAGCTCGCCCGGCGCGGCCCACGCGGGCTCAATCCGCAGGTCGGCGCGATCCTTCTGTCCCCCGGCGGCGAGGTGCTGGCGGAGGGGTACCACCGCGGTGCCGGCACGCCGCACGCCGAGGTCGACGCGCTGTCGCAGGTGACGGCGGATGCCGCGCGCGGCGCGACCGCCGTCGTCACTCTGGAGCCGTGCAACCACACCGGCCGCACCGGCCCGTGCGCCGTGGCGCTGATCGAGGCGGGCGTCGCCCGGGTCGTCTATGCGCTCGACGATCCCACGGATGCCGCGGCCGGCGGCGCCGATCGCCTCCGCGGCGCCGGCGTGGTGGTGGAGAGCGGCGTCGAAGCGGACGCCGCGGAGGAGGTGATCCACGACTGGGTCGCCCTCCAGCGCACCGGCCGCCCGCACGTCACCGTCAAGTGGGCGCAGAGCCTGGACGGGCGCGCCGCGGCCGACGACGGGACCAGTCAGTGGATCACGGGAGCGGTCGCCCGCCGCGATGTGCACGCCCGGCGTGCGATCGCGGATGCGATCGTCGCCGGCACCGGAACCATCCATGCCGACGATCCCGCGCTGACCGCACGGGCGGAGGACGGCTCGTTGCTCCCGGCCCAGCCGATCCCGGTGGTCATCGGCTCGACCGAGACGGCTCCGGATGCCGCTGTGCGCCGTCATCCCCACGAGCCCCTCTTCTATCCGACCCACGACCTGCCCGCCGTGCTCGCCGATCTTGCCGGCCGGGGCGTCCAGCGCGTCTTCGTCGAGGGCGGCCCGACCCTCGCCAGCGCCTTCATCCGCGCGGGTCTCGCCGACGAGCTGCTCGTCTACCTCGCGCCGGTCCTGCTCGGCGGCTCGCGCCTCGCGCTCGGCGACCTCGGCGTACCGAGCATCGCGAACGCCCGTCGGCTGGCCGTGGCATCCGTCGAGATCCTGGGCGACGACATGCTGCTCGTCGCCCGACCGGCAGCCGCGCCCGCCACGGGGCCGGCGGCAGCCGCGCCCGCCACGCGCTCGGCGGCAGCCGCGCCCGCCACGCGAGCCGACCGACCGGCCGTCGACGGGTCGACAGCCCTCGCCCCGGCATCCACCGGCCCCGAACCCGCCCGCGCGACAGCGCCCCAGCACAGAGGAGACGTCTGATGTTCACCGGAATCGTCGAAGAGATCGGCGCCGTCACCGCGGTCGAGCCCTCGGGCGACGGCGTGCGCCTCACCCTCCGCGCCCCCCTGTCGGTGTCGGATGCCGGGCACGGCGATTCGATCTCGGTCAGCGGGGTGTGCCTCACGGTCGTCGACCAAGGAGACGACTGGTTCACCGCCGACGTCATGAAGCAGACCCTCGACATGTCGACCCTCGCCGACGTCGCCCCCGGCCGCGCGGTCAACCTCGAGCGGGCGACAGCCGCACACGGTCGCCTCGGCGGCCACATCGTGCAGGGTCACATCGACGGCACCGGCGTGGTTCGCGAGGTGCGACCCGGAGCGCAGTGGAGCGTCGTGCGGGTCGGCATCCCGGCTCACCTCGCTCCGCTCGTCGTCGACAAGGGATCCATCGCGATCGACGGCGTCTCGCTCACCGTCAGTGCGGTCAGCGATGCCGCCGATCCCGAGCCGTGGCTGGAGGTCTCACTCATCCCCGAGACCCTGGCGGCGACCACGCTCGGCCGCGCCGAGGCCGGCACCCCCGTCAACCTCGAGACCGACATCCTGGCGCGGCACGTGCAGCGGATGCTCGCCTTCCGAACCTCAGAGAACCCCGCGGCGCCCGCCGCTCCGACCGAGAGGGGCTCCGCATGAGCCTGTCCCCCATCCCCGAGGCCCTGGAGGCCCTGCGCCAGGGCCGACCGATCCTGGTGGCCGACGACGAGAACCGTGAGAACGAGGGCGACGTCGTCATCTCGGCGCAGCTCGCCACGCCCGAGTGGCTGGCGTGGACGGTCCGCTGGTCGAGCGGCTACGTCTGCGCGCCCATGCCCGCGGAGTGGGCCGACCGGCTCGACCTGCCGCCCATGGTCGAGGTCAGCCAGGACGCCCGGGGCACGGCGTACACGGTGAGCGTCGACGCGGCTTCCGGTGTCACCACCGGCATCAGCGCGGCCGACCGCGCCCGCACGCTGAACGTGCTGGCCGACCCGGAGTCGGTGCCCACCAGCCTCATCCGCCCCGGCCACGTCCTGCCTCTTCGTGCCGTCGACGGGGGTGTCCGCGAACGCGCCGGCCACACCGAGGCCGCCGTCGACCTCATGCGTCTCGCCGGCCTCGAGCCGGTCGGCGCGATCGCCGAGGTCGTCGCGGAGGACGGCAGCATGATGCGTCTGCCCGGCCTGTTCGAGCTCGGCGAGCGCGATGGCATCCCCGTCATCACGATCGAGCAGCTCATCGCGTATCTCAACGAGACCGACCCCACGCCCGCGGCAGCGCCCGCCCGGCGCCGCGTGAGCCTGCGCGCGGAGTCGAACGTCCCCACCTCGCACGGGACGTTCCGCTTCCTCGCATACAAGGACCGCGTCACCGGCACCGACCACCTCGCCGTCGTGTCGGGGGATCTGACCGAGAAGGCACCGCTCGTGCGCGTGCACTCGGAGTGCCTGACCGGTGAGGCCTTCGGTTCGCTGAAGTGCGAGTGCGGTCCGCAGCTGGATGCCGCCCTCGACACCATCGACCGCGACGGCGGAGTCGTCATCTACATGCGCGGACACGAGGGACGCGGCATCGGCCTCATCAACAAGCTGCGCGCGTACAGCCTGCAGGAGCGCGGCCTCGACACCGTCGACGCCAACCTCGCGCTGGGTCTGCCCGCCGACGCGCGCGACTACGCCGCCGCAGCCGGCATCCTCGCCGATCTCGGCGTCGAACAGGTGCGCCTGCTCACGAACAACACCGACAAGGTCGCGCAGCTGCGCGGCTTCGGCCTCGACGTCGTCGAGCAGGTGCCCCTGCTCGTGGGCGTCGGCCCCAACAACCACCAGTACCTCGAGACCAAGCGCGACCGCATGGGTCACGTGATCGCCGAGGACGACCTGCGCGACGCGCTCGCGCACCTGAAGGAAGAGAGCGTCTGATGGCCGGCAGTGGAGCACCCGAGACCGGCGGCGTCGATGCGTCGGGTCTGAACGTCGTCGTCGTCGCGGGGACCTGGCACGACGTCATCACCGACGGCCTCATCGCCGGAGCCGAGCGAATCCTGGATGCCACGGGTGCGGCGTACCGCGTCGTGCGCGTCGCGGGTTCGTTCGAGCTGCCCGTCGCCGCCAAGGCCGCATTGGAGGGCGGGGCGGATGCCGTCGTGGCCCTCGGCGTGATCATCCGGGGTGGGACGCCGCACTTCGAGTTCGTCTCGTCGGCGGCGACGGACGGTCTCACACGCGTCGCGCTCGACACCGGCAAGCCGGTCGGCTTCGGCGTCCTGACCCTCGACGACGAGCAGCAGGGTCTCGACCGCGCGGGACTCGCGGGCTCGAAGGAGGACAAGGGCGCCGAGGCCGCCGACGCGGCGATCCGCACGGCGCTGCTGCTGCGGGAGCTGCGCGGCTGAGCGTCGTTGCTTTGACAGGCTCAGGGCCCTGCCCCGAGCGAGGTGGCTGAGCCTGTCAAAGCCACCGGAGACCCCGTGGGGCCGGTCCCTTCGACAGGCTCAGGGACCTCACGTCGGCGTCGGATCTGAGGCCCACGGTGAGGCCCGCCTTGCTGGCGACTGCGGCACGGCATCCATAATCTGACCGGTATGGAGCTTCTGCGCAACGTCGTCATCCTCGTGCACCTCGTCGGCTTCGCGGTGCTGTTCGGCGCGTGGGTCGTCGAGGCGGTGGCGCGCCGCAACCGCATCACCCGGCTGATGAACCCCGCCCTCGGGATCTCCCTGCTTTCGGGCCTGGCGCTGTCGGCTCCCTGGGGCCTCGACCACGACCTCAACTACACGAAGATCGCGATCAAGCTCGTCGTGCTGCTCGTGATCGGCGCCCTGCTCGGTATCGGATCGGCGCGGCAGAAGCGCACGGACGCGCAGCCCTCCGCGATTTTCTGGCTCATCGGCATCCTGACCCTGCTCAACGCGGGCCTTGCGGTCATCTGGCGCTGACGACGACGTGTGGCGCGCTCAGCGCACGCATAGACTGGGCCCCCTGACGCCCCCCACGCAGGGGGCGTCTCGGTGTTCCCTCGCATCCGCCCTCGCGGCCACCCCGTGACGGCGGTGCGGCACCGCCGCGTCCGACCCCGGACGCGACCGTTCGACCCTCTCGTCAGGCAGTCATGACCAGCTCATATCCCCCTCCACCCGCTCGAACCGATCCGCCGCGACCGCGCCGGCCAACCCGCGCTCCCGCGTCATCACGGCCAGCCTCGTCGGCACGACGATCGAGTTCTACGACTTCTACGCGTACGCCACGGCCGCCGTGCTCGTCTTCCCGGTGCTCTTCTTCCCCACCGGCAACGAGACGACCTCGCTGCTGCTGTCGTTCAGCGTCTTCGGCGCCGCCATGGTCGCGCGGCCGCTCGGCGCCATCGTCTTCGGCCACTTCGGCGACCGCTTCGGCCGCAAGGCCACGCTCGTGGCATCCCTCCTCACGATGGGCGTCGCGACCTTCCTCATCGGCTGCCTGCCCACGTTCAACGAGATCGGCGTCTGGGCTGCCGTCCTGCTGCTGATCATGCGCCTCGCGCAGGGTTTCGCGCTCGGCGGCGAGTGGTCGGGCGCGGCGCTGGTCGCGACCGAGAACGCCCCGCAGGGCAAGCGCGCGCTGTTCGGCACGTTCCCGCAGCTGGGCGCCCCGATCGGCTTCATCATCGCCAACACGGTGTTCCTCGTCATCAACTTCGCGCTGCCGCACCCCGACGGCACCGCGCAGCGTTCGGCGGAGTTCCTGTCTTGGGGCTGGCGCGTGCCGTTCCTGTTCTCGGCCGTGATGGTCATCGTCGGCCTGTACGTGCGCCTCAAGCTGGTCGAGAGCGAGTCGTTCGCGAAGGCCGAGAAGAGCGGCGTCATCCGCAAGTTCCCGCTCGGCGAGGTCGTGCGTCGCAACGGCAAGCAGCTCATCCTCGGCACGTTCATCATGCTGGCGACCTACGTGCTGTTCTACCTGATGACGAGCTTCACCCTCTCGTACGGCACCAAGCCCACCGCCGAGGCTGCCGCCGCCGCAGCCGAGAAGGCCGGTACCCCGTTCGACGCCGCCACCTACGTACCGGGGCTCGGCTTCGGCTACACCGACTTCGTGATCATGCAGATCATCGGCGTGGTGTTCTTCGGCGTCTTCACGATGCTGTCAGGCCCGGTCGCCGACGCGATCGGCCGTAAGCGCCTGCTCATCGGCGTGACGATCGCGATCATCGTGTTCGGTCTGACGTTCTCGATCTTCCTGCTGCCGCACACCGACCCGAAGTTCACCGGTGCGCTCGTTCAGGCATTCCTCGTGTTCGGCTTCCTGCTGATGGGGTCCACCTTCGGCCCGATGGGCGCGGTGCTGCCCGAGCTGTTCCCGACGAACACCCGCTACACCGGCTCGGCGATCTCGTACAACGTCTCGTCAATCCTGGGCGCCGCGCTCGCACCGATCGTCGCCGTGGCGCTCTGGGCGGCCGGCGACGGCAACCCCTGGCTCGTGGGCCTCTACCTCTCGGCCATGGGCGTTCTGACGCTCATCGCCCTGGTGCTCTCGCCCGAGACGAAGGACGTCGACTACGACGACAACATCGCCGCCGGAGCGATCGCGCCGTAACCCGCTTTCTGACGGGACAGCGGATGCCACGGGGCCTGGGCCTCGTGGCATCCGTCGTTCTCAGAAAACGGTGCCTGCGCGGGCTCGGGGTGGCGCGTCAGCCGCGGTCGTCAATCTTTGTTGACAAAAACCCCTTCGTCAACCAATGTTGACGTTATGAGCGAGACGATCCGAACGACCCTCGGCGGGGTCGGCGACGACGACCCTCTGGCGGAGCTGCACCACCTCGCGGCGCTGCGCCAGGAGATCGCGCGCCTCGAAGACGCCCAGGTGCGCCGCGCCCGGCTGCGCGGGTTCTCCTGGCTCGCGATCGCCAGCGCTCTCGGCGTGTCGAAACAGGCAGCGCACAAGAAGTACGGCCGCGCCTGACCTACCCGGCTCCGGGCGATTCCGCGCCGACGAGAGGACCGGCCGACAGTGTCGGCGGCGCGAGGTACGGTCGAAGCAACCCGTTTCTTCTCCCGAGGTCTGCATGTCTTCTCTCGCTTCCGGGCGCGGTCGGCGCGGTCGCCGCGTGCCCGAGGGCCCGCGCGCGTCGTTCCGTCAGCTGCTGCCCTTCCTGCTCGAACACAAGCGCACCCTCGTCGTCGTCGCGGTACTGAGCGTGCTGGGGGCGGCTGCCACTCTCGCCCAGCCCCTGCTCGTGGGCGAGGTCATCTCGCGCGTGCAGAACAGCGTGCCGCTGGGCGGTCTGGTCTGGCTGCTCGTGGGTTTCGTCGTGCTGTCGTCGGTGATCTCGGGCTACCAGCACTATCTGCTGCAGCGCACCGGAACCGCCGTGGTGTACTCCTCGCGGCGACGGCTCATCGCGCGCATCCTGCGCCTGCCCATCAGCGAGTTCGACGCCCGCCGCACGGGCGACCTCGTCTCACGCGTCGGCACCGACACCACGCTGCTCTACGCCGTGCTGACCCAGGGGTTCGCGGATGCCGTGGGCAACGCCCTCATCCTCGTCGGCGCCGTCGTCGCGATGGCGTTCATCGACCCGCTGCTGCTCGGGCTCATCGTGGTGGTCGTGGGCGCCTCGCTCGCCGTCGTCGTGCTGCTCAGCACGCGCATCCGCACGGCATCCGCGGAGCAACAGGCCAAGGTCGGCGAGCTCTCGTCGGGCGTCGAGCGGGCGGTGGGCTCGATCCGCATAATCCTCGCCTCCGGGGCGACCGAACGCGAGACGGCGGCGGTGACGCAGACCGCGACGGCAGCGTACGAGGCCGGGGTGCGCATCGCACGCGTATCGGCGCTGATCGTGCCGATCGCCTTCGTCGCCCTGCAGGTGTCGCTGCTGGTGGTGCTCGGCGTGGGCGGGTACCGCGTGGCATCCGGGGCCATCGACGTCGCGGCCCTCGTGACCTTCGTCATCTTCCTCTTTCTGCTCGTGCAGCCGCTCGCCTCGGCGATCGGCGCGATCACCTCCGTCAATCAGGCGCTGGGTGCGCTGGGGCGCATCCAGGAGATCCTCGACCTGCCGCTCGAGAGCGACGGCGACCGCGTCGGCGGGGCCGATTCGGTCGCCGCGTCTTCCGCGCCGGCCCAGGCGGCGAGCGCCAGCGGGGCGGGCGCGTCGCACGGGACGGATGCCGTGGCCATCGAGTTCCGCGACGTGCGGTTCCGCTACCCCGACTTTGTCGTCAAGGCGCGCGAGGCAGCCGCTCGCGAAGCGCGGTCGATGCTGGCGGACGTGCACCTGGACACCGCCGACGTTCCCGCCGACACCGACCGCGAGGTCCTGCGCGGAGTGTCCTTCACCGTGCCGCGCGGGGCGCGCGTCGCCCTGGTCGGTCCCTCGGGTGCCGGGAAGAGCACGGTGCTGTCGCTGGTCGAGCGCTTCTACGACCCCACCGCCGGCGCCATCCTCGTCGACGGTGTCGACGCCCGCGATCTACCGCGCGAGGCGCTGCGCGCCCGCTTCGGCTACGTCGAACAGGACGCCCCGACACTCGCCGGCACCATCGCCGACAACCTGCGCCTGGCGTCGCCCGCGGCATCCGACGCGGAGTGCGAGCGCGTCCTGCGCGCGGTGAACCTCGGTGATGTGCTCGAGCGCAGTGCGCTGGGCATCGACGCGCCGGTCGGCGAAGACGGCGTGATGCTGTCCGGCGGCGAGCGCCAGCGCCTCGCGATCGCGCGCGCCCTGCTGGCCGCTCCCCCGGTTCTGCTCCTCGACGAATCGACGTCGTCGCTCGACGGCGTGAACGAGCAGCGCATGCGCGAGGCCATCGACGCCGTCGCGACCGACCGCACGCTCCTCGTCATCGCGCACCGCCTGTCGACCGTCGTCGACAGCGACCTCATCGTCGTGCTGGAGGACGGCCGGGTCGTCGGGCAGGGCACGCACAGTGAGCTCGTGGCATCCACCCCCCTGTACCGCGAGCTCGCGAAGCACCAGCTGCTGGTCTAACCCGTTCGCTTGCTCCGGGGCGGGGTGCGCGAGGCGGGGCGGGGTGCGTGCGGCGGGGCCAGGCACGCGCGGCGGGGGCGCGCGAAAACTCCGCTGACTTCGGCCGAATGCACATGCGACGGCACCGTGCCCGCGCATATGGTGCAACTCAACAGCCCACGCGAGCGCAGCGAGGCCCGGGCGCGCGCCACAACCCCGCTGACTCCGACTTCGGCCGAATGCTCACGCGACGGCACTGTGCCCGCGCATATGGCGCAACTCAACAGCCACCCGCGAGCGCAGCGGGGCGGGGCGGGGCGGGGGCGCGGAAGCCCCGTTGAGTTCGGCCGAATGCTCACGCGACAGCACCGTGCGCGTGCACGTGGCTCAACTCAACACCCAGCGCCGGCGCAGCGGGGCGGCTTGGGCAGGCTAGGAGCCAGGCCCGGGCGCGCGCCACAACCCCGCTGACTTCGGCCAAATGTTCACGCGACAGCACCGCGCCCGCGCATATGGCGCAACTCAACAGACCGCGAGCGCAGCGGGCGCAGCGGGGCGCAGCGGGGCGGGGCGGGGGCGCGGAAGCCCCGTTGACTTCGGCCGAATGCTCACGCGACAGCACCGTGCGCGTGCACGTGGCGCAACTCAACACCCAGCGCCGGCGCAGCGGGGCGGCTTGGGCGGGCTGAGAGCCAGGCCCGGGCGCGCGCCACAACCCCGCTGACTTCGGCCGAATGCTCACGCGACGGCACCGCGCGCGCGCATACGGCGCAACTCAACAGCCAGCGCGAGCGCAGCGGCGCGGGCGGGGCGGGGCGGGCAGGGCGGCAGAGGGCACGCGCGGGGACGGAGCGGTCACGGAGCGGGGGGGCAGCGCGCCGCACGCAGAACGACGCCCCCTTCCGCGCGCCAAGAACGAAAGGGGGCGTCGAGTCGAGACGCTCGCCCCGCCGCGCGAAACGGCGGGCGGGGCGAGAGCGCGAACCGGATTCAGCTGCGCTGCAGGCGGTACCGGAGCGCGGCGAGTTCCGCGCGGAGCGCCGCCGGCAGGTGCGAACCGAAGGTGTCGTAGAATTCCTCGGTCAGGTCGGCTTCCGCCAGCCACGAGCGGGAGTCGATCGAGAACAACTCCTCGAGGTCGGCAGCCGGCAGGTCGAGCCCCGACAGGTCGAGGTCCTCGATCTTGGGCAGACGTCCGATCGGGCTCTCGACGGCGTCGACCTGGCCGTCCACGCGGCGGATGATCCAGTCGATCACGCGGGCGTTGTCGCCGAACCCGGGCCAGAGGAAGCGGCCGTCGTCACCCTTGCGGAACCAGTTGACCTGGAAGATGCGGGGCGCCCGGTCGAAGCGCAGCTTCTGGCCGACGCTCAGCCAGTGGCCGAAGTAGTCGCCCATGTTGTAGCCGCAGAAGGGAAGCATCGCGAAGGGGTCGCGGCGCAGTTCCCCGACCGTGCCCTCCTGGGCCGCGGTCTTCTCCGACGACACCGTCGAGCCGATGAAGACGCCGTGCGACCAGTCGGTCGCCTCGACGACGAGCGGCACGTTCGTCGCGCGACGGCCCCCAAACAGGATGACGTCGAGGGGCACGCCCTCGGGAGCCTCCCAGTCCTCCGCGATCTGCGGGCACTGGGCGGCGCCGACCGTGAAACGCGAGTTGGGGTGCGCCGCGGGGCGGCCCGACGCGGGCGTCCACGGGTTGCCCTGCCAGTCGATGAGGTGCGGCGGCGCCTCGTCGGTCAGGCCCTCCCACCACACGTCGCCGTCGGGGCGGAGCGCGACGTTGGTGAAGATCGTGTTGCCCCACAGCGTCTCGATGGCGGTGACGTTGGTCGACTCACCCGTGCCCGGTGCGACACCGAAGAAGCCGGCCTCGGGGTTGATGGCCCACAGGCGCCCGTCCTCCCCGGGACGGATCCACGTGATGTCGTCGCCGAGCGTCTCGACCCGCCAGCCGGGGATCGTGGGACGCAGCATCGCGAGGTTGGTCTTGCCGCACGCCGACGGGAAGGCGGCGGCGACGTGGTAGGCCTTGCCCTTGGGGTCGATCACGCGGATGAGCAGCATGTGCTCGGCCAGCCAGCCCTCGTCACGGCCGATGACCGAGGCGATACGCAGGGCGAAGCACTTTTTCGCGAGGATCGCGTTCCCGCCGTAGCCCGAGCCGAACGACCACACCTCGAGGGTGTCGGGGAAGTGCACGATGTACTTCTCGTCGTTGCACGGCCAGGTGACGTCCGCCTCCCCCGGCGCGAGCGGGGCACCGACCGAGTGGACGGTCTTGACCCACGGGGCCCCGTCCGCGATCTTCTGCAGGACGGAGGTACCCACGCGCGTCATCACGCCGATGGATGCCACGGCGTAGGCGCTGTCGGTGATCTGCACGCCGATGTGGCTGAGGGGTCCGCCGACGGCTCCCATCGAAAAGGGCACCACGTACATGGTGCGACCGCGCATGGAACCCTCGAAGACGCCGTTCAGGGTCTCGCGGATCTCGGCCGGAGCGATCCAGTTGTTGGTGGGCCCGGCATCCTCTTCGCTCTCGGAGGCGATGTAGGTGCGCGACTCGAGACGGGCGACGTCTCCGGGGTGCGAGCGGGCGAGGTACGAGCCGGGACGCCACTCGGGGTTGAGCTTGATGAGCTTGCCCTCGTCGACCATCTCGCGCAGCAGCGCGTCGTTCTCGGCGGGCGAGCCGTCGACCCAGTGGATGCGGTCGGGCTGCGTGAGGGCGGCCACCTGGTCGACCCACGCGGTGAGTGCGGCCAGGCCCGGACCCTCGACAGCCGGACGCACACCGTGACCGGGGCGGGCGGCGCGAGCGGCGGGCGCAGCGGTGCGCGAGCTGGAGCTGAAGATGTCGGCGAGAGCCATGTCGTTCTCCTCGGTTGAGAGCAAACTCGGTGTCGTTCCTCCATGGTGAGGGCTTGCAACCGCGTCTTTCAGGCCCATGTCGATATAAAAAACCGACTTCTTTCGGTATGGTCAAGGAATGGCGTCGTCGTTCGAGCTGTCCACCCTGGGTCATCGCATCCGTCACCACCGCCTCGCGAGCGGTCTGACGCTGGACGAGCTCGGCGCCCTGGTGGGCGTGGCGGGAAGCCAGCTCAGCCTGATCGAGAACGGCAAGCGCGAACCCAAACTCTCGCTCCTGCAGGAGATCGCGCGCGCGACCGAGACCGAGGTCACCGAGCTGCTGTCGACCGAACCGCCCAACCGGAGGGCGGCGCTCGAGATCGAACTCGACCGCGCGCAGGGCAGTCCGTTCTTCCGGCAGCTCGGCATCCCGCCGGTCAAGGTCACCAAAGGCACGAGCGACGACACGATCGAGGCCGTACTGGGCCTGCACCGCGAACTGCAGCGTCGCGAACGGGCGACGATCGCCAGTCCCGAAGAGGCACGCCGTGCCAACACCGAGCTGCGCCTGCGCATGCGCGAGACCGCCAACCACTTGCCCGACATCGAGCGCCTCGCCGAGAAGCAGCTCAAGGCGGCCGGCCACAGCACGGGCGCGCTGACCCACCGCACGGTGAGCATCATGGCCGAACAACTCGGCTTCGAGCTGATCTACGTCAGCGACCTGCCGCACTCGGCCCGCTCGGTCACCGATCTCGAGAACGGTCGCATCTACCTCCCGCCGGCTTCGATCCCCGGCGGCCACGGTCTGCGGTCGATGGCGCTGCAGGCCATGGCGCACCGCCTGCTCGGGCACCGCCCGCCCACCGACTACGCCGACTTCCTGCAGCAGCGGCTCGAGATCAACTACTACGCCGCGTGCTGCCTCATGCCGGAGACCAACTCGGTGGCGTTCCTCGCCCAGGCGAAGAAGGAGCGCAACCTCGCCGTCGAGGACTTCCGCGATGCGTTCGGCGTGACGCACGAAGCCGCGGCCATGCGGATGACCAACCTCATGACGACGCATTTCGGCGTGCGCCTGCACTTCCTCCGCGTCGACGGTGACGGGGCCATCTCGCGGGTCTACGAGAACGACGGCCTGCCACTGCCGACCGACGTGACCGGGTCGGTGGAGGGACAGGTGGTGTGCAAGAAGTTCTCGGCGCGGTCGGCGTTCGCCGAACACAACCGCACCACCGAGCACTACCAGTACACCGACACCCCCGCGGGCACGTTCTGGTGCTCCACGCAGACCGGGTCGACCAGCGACGGCGACTTCTCGATCACCGTCGGGGTGCCCTTCGACGACGCCCGTTGGTTCCGCGGCCGCGAGACAGCGAAGCGCGGGATCTCGCATTGCCCCGACGAGTCGTGCTGCCGCCGGCCCGACGCCGAGGCCGCCGAGCGGTGGCAGGGCAAGGCCTGGCCGAGCGCGCGCGTGCACCGGTACATGTTCTCGCCGCTCCCCCGCGGGATGTTCCCCGGGGTCGACGACACCGAAGTGTTCGCGTTCCTCGACCGCCACGCCGACGGCTGACGCCGGTCGCGCGGGGGCGGCTCGCGAGCGGGTGGGCCGATTTCCGGAGAATCGGCGCCCCGTGCCGCCCCCGCCGCCCGCACGGCGCCGCCGGCGGCCGATACTCAGGAGTTCGGCACGGCGGCCGTCGGCGCAGGATTTGGAACGGCGCACGGCACGGCACGGCACGGCACGGCACGGCACGGCACGGCACGGCACGGCACGGCACGGCACGGCACGGCACGGCACGGCACGGACCCGGTATTGCGGAAAGCGCGGGGCCGCGGCACCCGGTGTCGTCAGCGGCCGGGGCGGGGAACGGCGGATGCCACGGCCCGGGCGCTCCGTGGAGCGCGGGGTCGTGGCATCCGGTGTCGTCAGGCGTAGGGGTTGGCCGTCAACGTGTACTTCGTCTGCAGGTACTCGTGGATGCCCTCGTCGCCGCCCTCGCGGCCGAGGCCCGACTGCTTCCAGCCGCCGAAGGGGGCCGCGGCGTTGGAGACGACGCCGACGTTCAGGCCCATCATCCCGGTCTCGAGCTTGTCGATCATGCGCTGACCGCGGGCGAGCGATTCGGTGAAGACGTACGACACCAGGCCGTATTCGGTGTCGTTGGCGAGGCGCACGGCGTCGTCCTCGTCGTCGAACGGGATGATCGCAAGCACCGGTCCGAAGATCTCCTCCCGCAGGATGTCGCTGCCCGGCCGCACGTCCGACACCACCGTCGGCTCGAAGAACGTCCCCGGGCCCTCGACCGGCGACCCGCCGGTGGTGACCGTGGCGCCGCGCTCCACGGCATCCCCCACGAGGGTCCTGGCCTTGTCGACCGCGCGGTCATCGATGAGGGGGCCGATCTGCACGCCCTCCTCGGTGCCGCGGCCGATCTTCATCGCCTGCACCCGCTCCGTGACGCGGCGCGTGAACTCCTCGACGACCGAGCGCTGCACGATGAAGCGGTTCGCCGCGGTGCAGGCCTGACCGATGTTGCGGAACTTCGCCAGCATCGCGCCCTCGACCGCCTTGTCGAGGTCGGCGTCGTCGAACACGACGAAGGGCGCGTTTCCGCCGAGCTCCATCGACGTGCGCAGGATGCCGGGAGCCGCCTGCTGCAGCAGCTTCACGCCGACGGGGGTTGAGCCGGTGAACGACAGCTTGCGCAGGCGCGGGTCGGAGATGATGCGCTCCGACACCGGTCCGGTGTTCGTGGTGGTGACGACGTTGACCACGCCCGCGGGCACGCCGGCATCCTGAAGGATCTGCGCGAAGAACAGCGTGGTGAGCGGGGTGAGCGTCGCGGGCTTGATGACGACCGTGCAGCCGGCGGCGAGCGCCGGGGCGATCTTGCGGGTGGCCATGGCGAGGGGGAAGTTCCACGGCGTGATCAGGTAACAGGGGCCCACCGGATGCTGCGTGACGATCATGCGGCCGGTGCCCTCGGGGTTCGCGCCGTAGCGGCCCTGGGTGTGCGCGGTGACCTCGCTGAACCAGCGCAGGAACTCCCCGCCGTACACGACCTCGCCGCGCGCCTCGGCGAGGGGCTTGCCCATCTCGAGCGTCATGAGCAGCGCGACGTCGTCCTTGCGCTCCTGCAGCAGGTCGAACGCGCGGCGGAGGATCTCGGCACGCTCCCGCGCCGGGGTCGCCGCCCACGACGGGAACGCCTCGGCCGCGGCATCCATCGCGGCGACGCCGTCGTCGACCGAGGCGTCGGCGATCTCGAGGAGCACGTCGCCGGTGGCGGGGTCGTTGACGGCGACCGTCTTGCCTCCGCTGGCCGAACGCCACTCGCCGTTGATCAGCAGACCGGTGGGGACGGATGCCAGCAGCTCGCTCTCGCGCGGATCGGTCATGGTTCCTCCTGGATCGGGGCGGGATTCCCGCCAATTCTCGTCAGCCCGCGACGCGGGGCCGATATACGTGACGTACAAAGTGGGCCGCGGTCTCGCCGTCGTGGACGAGGGAAGGTCGTGCAGGTGCGGTGGGCGGTGCGGCGGGGGGCGGTGCGCGTGGGCGATGCGGGGGCGGGCGGGCGGTGCGGGCGGTGCGGCGCGGGCGGCGCGGGCAGTCGCGCGGGGCCTTCGCATAAACACGATTGCTGCGCGGAAACACTCCCACAGCGCGTTTATACGCACCGATCGTGTTTATGCGTGCGGCGCACCCGCCACCGCTGCAGACGGCACCGCCGCAGCCGGCGCGGCCGCCGCAGCCGGCGCCCTACGCATAAACACGATTGCTGCGCGGAAACAGTCCCACAGCGCGTTTATGCGCACCGATCGTGTTTATGCGTGCGGCGCACCCGCCACCGCCGCAGCCGACACCGACGCAACCGGCGCGGCCAGCACCGCCGCAGCCGGCGCGGCCGCCGCGGCCGGCGCCCTACGCATAAACACGATTGCTGCGCGGAAACACTCCCACAGCGCGTTTATACGCACCGATCGTGTTTATGCATGCGGCGCACCCGCCACCGCCGCAGCCGACACCGACGCAACCGGCGCGGCCGCCGCAGCCTGAGCAGACGCATCCGCCGCAGCCCCCACCGCCCCAGCCCCCACCGGCGCGGCAGCGCCGACGCCCGACGCAGCGAGCGACACAGCCGCGGGGGTCATCGCCGTCGCACGGCGCTCCAGCAGCGCCCCGGCGAGGAACCGCTCGAGCCCAGCCGGGTCGCCGAGCGGCAGCACGTGCGCGACGTACTGATCGGGCCGCACCACCACGACCGCACCCGCGGCGCCGATGCCGCGCTCGGCGAAGATGTCGGCGGTCGTCCACGCCGAGGGCGCTGCGGCGAAGACCTTCTCGAGGTCGGTCAGACCGAGCGGCCCCGACCGCGGCCGGAACAGCGCCGGTACCTCGGCGACGTCCTCCCACCGGCCGGGGAAGATGGCCTTCACATCGAACACCGCGTCGAGGTCGGCTCCCTCAGGCGTGAATCGCTCGACGATCCGGTGCGCCTCCGCCGCCCAGGCCGCCAGCGCGGAGCCCGCGGCATCCGCGAAGGCATAGATCCGCCACCGCCCGTCGGCCTTCGCGTGATGCCCGAGGTGCACGGCGTTGCCGTCGCACACGCGCACGACCTCGACGCTCTGGAAGCGCTTGCCCACGGGGAATCCGGATGCCGATTCCGCCGCCGCGTCCGCCGCGACGAGCGGCGACGGGGCGTAGCGCGTGCCGAAGCCGGAGGGGAACTCGGCGGTGGCGAGGTAGTAGGTCGCGAGCTCATCGGGATCGGTGATCTCACCGGGCTTGCGCGCCATCAGCGACGACCACTCGCGGTCGAAGTCGATCAGCTGCTGGGCGACGGGGCGTCGCTCGGAATCGTACGTGCGCAGGAGCTCGGCGGGGGCGAGGCCGGTGAGCACGTGCCCGAGCTTCCAGCCGAGGTTGAAGCCGTCCTGTATCGACACGTTCATGCCCTGCCCGGCCTTGGCGCTGTGCGTGTGGCAGGCGTCTCCGGTGAGGAAGACGCGGGGGTCGTCGAGGTCGTCGACGAACTGATCGGTCACCCGGTGGCCCACCTCGTACACGCTGTGCCAGACGACCTGCCTCACGTCGATCGTGTAGGGGTGCAGGATCGCGTTCGCCCGGGCGATCACCTCCTCGATCGGCGTCTGGCGCACGCGGTGGTCGTCGTCCTCCGCGACCTCGCCGAGGTCGATGTACATGCGGCTGAGATACCCGCCCTCGCGCGGGATGTGCAGGATGTTGCCGGCCACGGCGTTGATCGCGCACTTGATGCGCCAGTCGGGGAAGTCCGTCTCGACGAGCACGTCCATCACGCCCCAGGCGTGGCGGGCGGCGACGCCGACGTGCGTGCGGCCGATCGCCTGGCGCACGCCGCTGCGCGCGCCGTCGCAGCCGACGACGTACCGTGCGCGGATGGTCCGCTCTCCCGTCGCCGCGCGCACGCGCACCTCGACGGCGTCGACACCCACGGCGAGGCCGAGGAACTCGACGCCGTAATCGGGAGTGATGCGCGCGGGGCCGTTCGCGGCGGCCTCGGCGAAGTAGTCGAGCACCCGCGCCTGGTTGACGATGAGGTGCGGGTACTCGCTGATCTTGTACGCGTAATCCTCGGTGCGCGAGTGGCGCACGATGCGATCCGGATTCTCGGGGTCGGGGGCCCAGAAGTTCATCCAGCCGATGTTGTACGCCTCGGCGGTGATGCGGTCGGCGAAGCCGAAGGCCTCGAAGGTCTCGACACTGCGGGGTTGGATGCCGTCGGCTTGGCCGACGGCGAGGCGCCCGTCGCGCTTCTCGATGATGCGGGTGGTGAGCTGCGGGAACTGCGACAGCTGCGCGGCGAGCAGCATGCCCGCGGGGCCCGAGCCGACGATGAGCACGTCGACCTCGTCCGGGAGCTCCGCCGGCCTGTCGATACCGGTGCCGGCCGCGTTCTGCACGCGGGGGTCGCCCGAGACGTAGCCGTGGTGGTGGAACTGCATCGTTTCTCCTGACGTCGATGTCGGGGTTGCCTCGTCGCGGCGCATGTTCTATATTCGAACGCGACGTTCAGCTATCGAACGAGAGGCTAGCCGCCCCATGCCCCCACGGCAAGATGCGCCGCCCGCTTCTCAGACGTTGAGCCGTGGCATCCGTCTGCTCGAAGAGCTCGCCGACGCCCGCACGCCGCTGACGATCGACGACCTCGCCGCTCGCGTGGAGCTGCATCGCTCGGTGGTCTATCGATTGCTGCGCACCCTCGAAGACCACGGGCTCGTGACGAGGGATGCCGCGGGCGCCGTGCGCCTGGGAACGGGCCTGGCCGCACTAGCCGCGGGCGTGGCCGCCGACCTGCAGGCCGAGGCGCTGCCCGAACTCACGGTCGCGGCGAACGAGCTCGGGATGACGTGCTTCCTCGTCGTGCTCGACCACGACGAGTGCGTGACACTCGCCAGCGTCGAACCGCGGCACGCGGTGACCGCGGTGGCACAGCGGCCGGGGGCGCGGCATCCGGTGACCCGGGGAGCCCCCGGACGCGCGATCCTCGCCCAGCTCCCGCCGCGGCGCTGGCCCGACGACGTCGACGCCCGTCTCGCCGCCGAGGTCGCGGATGCCGCGGAGCGCGGGTGGGCGATCAGCCACGACGAGGTGGTGCCATCGCTGCGCGCGGTGGCGGTGCCGCTGGCCGTGCAGGGGCGCGAGCCCGCGGCGATCGCGGCGGTCCACGTTGCGGCGGACGCCGACGACGCCGCGATCGCCGCCCGCCTGACGGCCGCCGCGGCGGCGATCCGCCAGGCGCTCTGACGCACGAGACTCCCGCCTCATCGCGCGTGAGGGGTCGCTTTTCGTCGCCTGGCGCGCCTCCGAAGCGACAGAAAATGACCCCTCACGCGAGGCGCGCGCGGGCTCGGGCGGGGAGCGGTTGCTCGGGGAGGAGCGGGCCCTATACTCGATCCCGTCAGGCGCACGAGGTCGCGCGTCGCTGCTCGAAAAAAGGGCACGTAGCGGGCATCCGCGAGACACATACGGCATCCATTCCGTTCGTCTCGAAAGGCTTCCTTCGTCATGCCCACTGTCTCCGCGCACGTCGCGCACACCCTCGCCCGCCATATCGACACCGTCTTCGGGGTCATGGGCAACGGCAACGCCTACTTCCTCGACGCGCTCGGCCGCGACACCGACTCGGGCTTCGTCGCCGTGCGGCACGAGGCCGCGGGAGTCGTCGCCGCCGACGCGCACTACCGCGCCTCGGGGCGCATCGCCGCCGCCACCGCCACCTACGGCGCCGGCTTCACGAACACGCTGACCGCTCTCGCCGAAGCCGTGCAGGCGCGGACGCCCCTCGTGCTCATCGTCGGCGACGAGCCCACCTCGGGCCCGCGGCCGTGGGGCGTCGACCAAATCGCGCTCGCTTCGGCGGTCGGCGCCCGCACCTACACGGTGGGTCATCGGGACGCCGCCGCCACGATCGTCATCGCGATCGAGCACGCCCTCACCTATCGCCTGCCGGTGGTCCTCGGCATCCCGTACGACGTGGCGACTCGCGAGGCGGGTCCGATCCCGGATGCCACGGCCCCCGGCGCCGAACCCGAGGTGACGCCCGAGCACCCGCCGCTCGACGCGTACGCCGACGGCGTGATCGAGCAGATCGTCGACGCACTGGCGGGAGCGGCGCGTCCCGTGCTGCTCGGCGGACGCGGCGCGTGGCTGGCCGGGGCGGGGTCAGCACTCGACCACCTCGCCGCGACGACCGGGTCCCTCACCACCACGAGCGCCCTCGGACGGGGCCTCTTCTCCGACCCCGCGCGCGACCTCGGCGTCGCCGGGGGCTTCGGCGCCCCCGGCGCGATGCAGCTGGTCCGCGAGGCGGACGTCGCCGTAATCTTCGGCGCCGGCCTCAACCAGTTCACGATGCGCTTCGGCGAGCTCTTCGCCCCCGGTACGCGCCTGTTCCAGGTCGACCTCGCACCGACCGCGACGCACGCGCATGTCGGCGGATACGTGCGGGGGGATGCCGCCGACATCGCGACCGAGATCACGCGACGTCTCCGCGAGCGCGGTGCCACCCCCTCGACCTGGGGCCGGGGTCTCGACCTCGCCGCGGCGCGTCGCCAGCCCGAGGGTCAGGGGCAGGGCCCGGACGGTCGCCTCGACCCGCGCACCGCCGCCGCCTGCCTCGCGGAGCTGCTGCCCGAGGACCGCGTCGTCGTCTCCGACGGTGGGCACTTCCTCGGCTGGTCGAACATGTACTGGCCGGTAGCATCCCCCGACCGCATGATCATGGTCGGGACGGCGTATCAGTCGATCGGCCTGGGCTTCCCCAGCGTTGCGGGCGCGGCCGTCGCCCGTCCCGAGTCGACGATCGTGCTGACCACCGGCGACGGCGGGGGGCTGATGGCCCTGGCCGACCTCGAGACGGCGATCCGCGTCGCCCGAGGGCGCGGCATCGCCGTCGTCTGGAACGACGCGCAGTACGGCGCGGAGGTCCTCAACTACGGCGTGAAGGGCCTGCACCCCGACCCCATGCTCATCCCGCAGGTCGACTTCGCCGCCGTCGCGCGCGGGTTCGGCGCCGAGGGCGTGGTGGTCGAGTCGGTCGACGACCTCGAGGCCGTGGCATCCTGGACCTCCCGTTCCGTCGAAGACCGCGGCTTCCTCCTGCTCGACCTGCGGGTGAGCGCAGCGATCGTGGCCCCCTACTGGGAGGAGATTGCGGCGCGGTGAGGACCCCGCAGTGATCTGGCCCGACCGGCGGCGCGCTAATCTTCGGGACGTGCTGTTCTCGCTCACGCCCCCGACCGCCGCCGAGTTCGCGACCCTGTACGCCGAGACCGGCTGGGGCGAGTGGCCCGCCGAGACCTTCGAGCGCGCCCTCGCCGGCAGCTGGGTCGTCTGCGTCGCGCGCGACGACGATGGCCGCCTCGTCGGCATCGGCCGCCTCATCAGCGATGGCGCCCTGCACGCCTTCGTGACCGAGATGATCGTGTCGGAGCGCGCCCGGGGCGGCGGGATCGGTGCCGAGATCGTACGCCGTCTCGTCGAGGAGGCGCACCGCCTCGGCGTGAGCGACGTCCAGCTGTTCGCCGCCCGCGGCCGCACGGCGTTCTACGAGCGCAACGGCTTCGTGCGGCGGCCGGAGGATGCGCCGGGGATGCAGTTCGCCGACGCCCCGCACGGGAGCGGCGCGGGCGGGCCGGGCGGGCCGAACCCCTGAACGATCGTCTCTCACGGCGCGACACAGCGGCATCCGGCACCTGACGCGACGAAAAGTCAGGAGTTCGGTTCGCGCAGAGCGAGCCGACCGGGACGGGGCGAGCAGGCCACGCGCAGGGCGAGCAGGCCACGCGCAGGGCGAGCCGCACGGGTGCAGGGCGAGCCGCACGGGAGCAGGGCGAGCCGCCCGGATGCAGGGCGAGCCGCACGGGAGCAGGGCGAGCCGAGCGCGCACAGGGCGAGCCGCATAGCTGCAGGGCGAGCCGACCGCGCGCAGGGCGAGCCGACCGCGCAGCCCGAACATCGGGCGGGCCGGAACTCCGGCGAGCCGAACTCCTGAGCAACCGGTCGCAACGAGCCCTGGCTCATCTCAGACGTACGGATCGCGACGAAGGGTGAGGAGTTCGGCCCGCTCAGCTCGACCGCGCACCACCGACACCGAGTCTTGCGGCGCGTACACACGATCATATACGATTTCAGATACGACGCGAGGGAGCATCATGACCGACACCACCGACCCCCGGTTCGCCGTCCTCGGCACACGCCCCGGCAAGATCGTGGCCGTCCACCTCTCGTACGCCTCGCGCGCCGATCAGCGCGGCCGCCGCCCGGCCGCCCCGTCCTACTTCTTCAAGCCGTCGAGTTCGCTCGCGGCATCCGAGTCCGAGATCGTGCGCCCCGCGGGCACCGAACTCCTCGCCTTCGAGGGTGAGATCGCGCTCGTCATCGGCGAGCCGGCCCGGTGGGTGACTCCGGATGCCGCGTGGTCGCACGTGGCATCCGTCACCGCCGCGAACGACTTCGGTCTCTACGACCTGCGCGCGAACGACAAGGGCTCGAACGTGCGCTCCAAGGGCGGTGACGGGTACACCCCGCTCGGCCCGGCGCTCCTCGACGCTCGCGCGGTCGATCCGGCGAACCTCCGCCTGCGCACCTGGGTCGACGGCGACCTCGTGCAAGACGACACGACCGCGGGACTCATCTTCTCGCTCGCCCAGATCGTCGCCGACCTGTCGCAGCACTTCACCCTCGAGACCGGAGACGTCGTGCTCACCGGAACCCCCGCGGGCTCGTCGGTGGTCACGCCGGGCCAGGTCGTCGAGGTGCAGGTGGATGCCGGCAGTCTCTCGACCGCCAGGCTCCGCACCACGGTGGTGCAGGGCGAGCGCGCGTTCGATGCCGCGATCGGCTCGCTCCCCGCGGTCGACGACACGCAGCGCACCGAGGCGTGGGGATCGGCAGAGGCTGCGGCGGCCTCCACTGCCACGAGAACAGGAGACGTCACCGGAACAGGTGGAAATCCGGCCGATCGCCCTGTCCCCGTCGCATCCCCTGTTCTTGTGACGGACGCCGCCGCGCCCCACACCGCGCCGAGAACAGGAGATGTCACCGAAACAGGCCAGGATCCGGCGGATCAGCCTGTTGCCGTCGCATCCCCTGTTCCCGTGACGGATGCCGAGACCCCGGCCTCCGCCCTCTCCCCCGCGCTGCGCGCGAAGCTCGAGCGCATCCCCGTCGCCGCCCTCAGCGGCCAGCTGCGCAAGCGCGGCCTGAACGACGTCACCATCGACGGCGTGCGCCCGCTCACCCCGGGCAGCCGCTTCGTCGGCACGGCCCGGACGCTCCGGTTCGTCCCGCACCGCGAAGACCTCTTCGCCACCCACGGCGGCGGCCAGAACGCGCAGAAGCGCGCGTTCGACGCGGTCGGCGAGGGCGAGGTCATCGTCATCGAGGCTCGCGGTGAGACCGGCTCGGGAACGCTCGGCGACATCCTCGCCATCCGCGCGCATGCCCGCGGCGCCGCCGCGATCGTCACCGACGGAGGCGTCCGCGACGCCGAGGCCGTGGCCGCCGTCGGCATCCCCGTGTTCACCGCCGGCCCGCACCCCGCCGTGCTCGGACGCCGGCACGTGCCCTGGCAGACCGACGTCGCCGTCGGCTGCGGCGGCACCACCGTGGAGCCCGGCGACATCCTCGTCGGCGACGGCGACGGCGTGATCGTCATCCCACCCGCCCTGGCCGACGAGGTGGCAGACGCCGCCCTCGCCCAGGAGGAAGAGGACGCGTGGATCGCCGGGCAGGTGGCATCCGGTCACCCCATCGAGGGACTGTTCCCGATGAACGCCGAGTGGCGCGCCCGTTACGAGAGCGAAAGGAACGCGTGATGGATGCCGACATCCCCGCGGCCGCGAGCCCGGCGACCGCCGCGCCCCGCCCGGGCACCCTCGCCGGCCTCGCCGCGAGCGCGACCACCGCCCCCGGTCAGAGCAAGTCGCAGCAGGCGTACCACTGGATCAAGCAGCGCATCGCCTCGCAGGAGTTCACGCCCGGCTACCGGCTCGTGCTGGGGAGCATCGCCGGCGAGCTCGACATGAGCGTCGTGCCGGTGCGCGAAGCGATCCGCCAGCTCGAGGCCGAGGGTCTCGTCACCTTCGAGCGCAACGTCGGTGCCCGCGTCTCGATGGTCGACGACACCGCCTACCGCTTCAGCATGCAGGCGCTGAGCCTGCTCGAGGGCGCGGCGACGGCCCTGTCGGCCCGGGCGCTGACGACGAACGACGTGCGCCGCGCCCGCGAGGTCAACGAGCTCATGGTCGAGACGCTCGCGCACTTCGACCCCCGCGCCTTCACCGCGTTGAACCAGGAGTTCCACGCGATCCTGTTCGCCAAGTGCGCCAACCCGCGCATGCTCGAACTCGTACAGGCCGAGTGGGCCCGTCTGGGGCACCTGCGCGACTCCACCTTCAGCTTCGTGCCCGGCCGCGCCGCGGAGTCGGTGCGCGAGCACGAGAACATCCTCGTC
The DNA here is from genome assembly GCF_030818075.1 of Microbacterium proteolyticum. Lineage (NCBI taxonomy): Bacteria > Bacillati > Actinomycetota > Actinomycetes > Micrococcales > Microbacteriaceae > Microbacterium > Microbacterium proteolyticum. Next base: position 3,615,752 of record NZ_JAUSZZ010000001.1, read on the forward strand.
CTCATCGAGACCGGCGCCCCGCTCGCCGAGATCGAGCAGGTCTCGCGCCGTCACCGCTCGGCCACTCTCGACGCGTACATGATCCACGAGCACCCCGATCAGGTGCTCGGCCTCCCCGCTTTTTGATTGTGGATGCCATGACCACCGCCCGCCGTCACGACGGGCTCAGCCGTGGCATCCACCCCTCCAACGAAGGAGCCCTCATGACCACCCCGCTCACCACCGCCCGCCGCATCCCGGCCGACCTGCCCGAGCGCATCCAGCACTACATCGGCGGCTCGTTCGTCGACTCGGTCGACGGAGACACGTTCGACGTACTCGACCCGGTGACGAACAAGACCTACCTGCAGGCCGCGGCCGGCAAGAAGGCCGACATCGACCTCGCCGTCGCCGCGGCACGGAAGGCGTTCACCGAGGGGCCGTGGCCGCGCATGCTGCCCCGCGAGCGCTCGCGCGTGCTGCACCGCATCGCCGACCTCGTCGAGTCGCGCGACGAGCGCCTGGCGGAGCTGGAGTCGTTCGACTCGGGGCTGCCGATCACCCAGGCCCTTGGCCAGGCCCGACGCGCGGCGGAGAACTTCCGCTTCTTCGCCGACCTGATCGTCGCGCAGACCGACGACGCCTTCAAGGTGCCGGGCCGTCAGCTCAACTACGTCAACCGCAAGCCGATCGGCGTGGCGGGCCTCATCACGCCGTGGAACACCCCGTTCATGCTCGAGTCGTGGAAGCTCGGCCCCGCACTCGCGACCGGCAACACCGTGGTGCTCAAGCCCGCGGAGTTCACGCCGCTGTCGGCATCGCTCTGGGCCGGGATCTTCGAGGAGGCGGGCCTTCCCGAGGGCGTGTTCAACCTCGTCAACGGGCTCGGAGAGGATGCCGGCGACGCGCTCGTGAAGCACCCCGACGTGCCGCTCATCTCGTTCACCGGGGAAAGCTCGACGGGTCAGCTCATCTTCGCCAACGCCGCGCCCTTCCTGAAGGGCCTGTCGATGGAGCTCGGCGGCAAGAGCCCGGCGATCGTCTTCGCCGACGCGGATCTGGATGCCGCGATCGACGCGACCATCTTCGGCGTCTTCTCGCTCAACGGCGAGCGCTGCACGGCCGGCAGCCGCATCCTCGTGCAGCGCGACGTGTACGACGACTTCGTCGAGCGCTACGCCGCTCAGGCCGAGCGCGTGAAGGTGGGCTTCCCTGACGACCCGGAGACCGAGGTCGGCGCGCTCGTGCACCCCGAGCATTACGCCAAGGTCATGTCGTACGTCGAACTCGGCAAGACCGAGGGGCGCCTGGTCGCCGGCGGCGGCCGCCCCGAGGAGTTCCCCGAGGGCAACTTCGTGCAGCCCACCGTCTTCGCCGACGTCTCCCCCGACGCGCGCATCTTCCAGGAGGAGATCTTCGGCCCGGTCGTGGCGATCACCCCCTTCGACACTGACGAGGAGGCGCTCGCGCTGGCCAACAACACGAAGTACGGTCTCGCCGCCTACGTCTGGACGAGCGACCTCAAGCGCGCCCACAACTTCGCGCAGAACGTCGAAGCCGGCATGGTGTGGCTGAATTCCAACAACGTCCGCGACCTCCGCACTCCCTTCGGCGGGGTGAAGGCCTCGGGCCTCGGCCACGAGGGCGGGTACCGCTCGATCGACTTCTACACCGACCAGCAGGCCGTGCACATCACGCTCGGCCCCGCCCACAACCCCACGTTCGGCAAGGCGCCGGGGCACTGAGCCCGGGCCCATCGACGGGCTCAGGGACCTCTGCCGGCGGCTGAGCCCGCCCCGGTGGCTGAGCCCGCCGCCGGTGGCTGAGCCCGCCGCCGGTGGCTGAGCCTGTCGAAGCCACCCCCGACCCACGAACCCCCGGCCCCTTCGACAAGCTCAGGGACCTCCCCCGCCACACGGTGGCTGAGCCCGTCGAAGCCACCCCCGACCCGCCGACCACTCCACGCAAGGACGCGAAATGGCAAAGCACACCGAAGAACAGAAGACCTCCTCCGGGTTCTGGGTGACCCAGGAGGCCCCGATCGTCTCCGACGACCCGATCCCCACCCCCACCTCACCCGCGCCCGACATCCTGCGCTGCGCGTACATGGAGCTCGTGGTCACCGACCTCGCGGCATCCCGTGTCTTCTACGTCGACGTGCTGGGCCTGCACGTCACCGAGGAGGACGACGAGGCGATCTACCTCCGCTCCACCGAGGAGTTCATCCACCACAATCTCGTGCTGCGCCGGGGCGAGGTCGCCGCGGTCGCCGCGTTCTCGTATCGCGTGCGGTCGTCCGACGACCTCGACAAGGCGGTGGCGTTCTACGAGGAGCTCGGCTGCGACGTGCGCCGCGAGCCGAACGGCTTCACGAAGGGCATCGGCGACTCGGTGCGCGTGGTCGATCCGCTCGGCTTCCCGTACGAGTTCTTCTTCGACACCGAGCACCAGGAGCGCCTGTCGTGGCGCTACGACCTGCACTCCCCCGGCGAGCTCGTCCGCCTCGACCACTTCAACCAGATCACCCCCGACGTCCCGCGCGCGGTCAACTTCATGCAGGCCCTCGGCTTCCGCGTCACCGAAGACATTCAGGATGCCGAGGGCACGGTGTACGCCGCCTGGATGCGCCGCAAGCCCACCGTGCACGACACCGCCATGACCGGCGGCGACGGCCCGCGCATGCACCACGTGTGCTTCGCGACGCACGAGAAGCACAACATCCTCGCCATCTGCGACAAGCTCGGCGCCCTCCGCCGATCGGATGCCATCGAGCGCGGCCCCGGCCGCCACGGCGTCTCGAATGCGTTCTACCTGTACCTGCGCGACCCCGACGGTCACCGCGTCGAGGTCTACACGCAGGATTACTACACCGGCGATCCCGACAACCCCGTCATCACGTGGGACGTGCACGACAACCAGCGCCGCGACTGGTGGGGCAACCCCGTCGTCCCGTCGTGGTACACCGACGGCTCCCTCGTGCTCGACCTCGACGGCCACCCGCAGCCGGTCCGCGCCCGCGAGGACAACAGCGAGATGGCCGTGACCATCGGCGCCGACGGCTTCAGCTACACCCGCGCGCCCGAGCCCACGGCATCCGGTTCCGAGTTCAAGCTCGGCAACCAGCTCTAACGCCGCCCCACATCGCGTGAGGAGTCAAGCTTTGTCGCCGAGACGAGCGCCAGGCGACACTTCTTGACCCCTCACGCGAAACAAGAAGGAGATCCATGCTCACCGACGACCAGATCGACGCCATTGCGGCCGAGCTCGCCGAGGCCGACCGCACCCACTCGGTCATCCCGCGCATCACGGCGAGATTCCCGGATGCCACGGTCGACGACTCGTACCGCATCCAGGGCCGCTGGCGCGACACGCAGCTCGCCGCGGGTCGCACGCTCGTGGGGCGCAAGATCGGCCTGACCTCCAAGGCCATGCAGCAGGCGACGGGCATCACCGAACCCGACTATGGCGTGATGTTCGACGACACCGTCTACCGCTCGGGCGACGAGATCCCCGTCGAGCACTTCTCCAACGTCCGCATCGAGGTCGAGCTCGCGTTCGTGATGAAGGAACCGCTCGCCGGCCCCGACTGCACCCTCGACGACGCCCTCGCCGCGATCGACTACGCCGTCCCCGCGCTCGAGGTGCTCAACTCGCACATCGAACTGGAGGGACGAACGATCGTCGACACGATCAGCGACAACGCCGCCTACGGCGCGATGGTGCTCGGCGATGTGCACAAGCGACAGGACGAGATCGACCTGCGCTGGGTTCCCGGCGTCCTGAGCCGCAACGGCGAGATCGAGGAGACCGGCGTCGCCGCGGGTGTGCTCGGCCACCCCGCGACCGGCGTCGCGTGGCTCGCCAACAAGTTCTCTCAGCACGGCGCCCGGCTGGAAGCGGGCGAGATCATCCTGGCAGGATCGTTCACGCGCCCGATGTGGGTGTCGCGGGGCGACGACGTCTTCTGCGACTACGGACCGATGGGAACGATCTCGTGCCGCTTCGTCTGACCCCGACCTTCCGGGCCGTGCTCGCAGCATCCGATCGCCCTCTCGCAGGCATGTGGGTGTGCTCGGGCAGCCCCGTCGCCGCCGAGATCGCCGCGGGCTCGGGCCTCGACTGGCTGCTGATCGACATGGAGCACTCGGCCACATCGCTCGAGACCGTGCTCACCCTGCTGCAGATCACCGCGGCCTACCCGGTGACCCCGGTCGTGCGCGTTCCCTGGAACGACCCGGTCGTCATCAAGCAGGTGCTCGACGTCGGCGCGCAGAACCTCATCGTGCCGATGGTCTCGTCGGCCGACGAGGCCCGCGCCGCCGTCCCGCCGCGACGCGCTACCCGCCGGCGGGCGTTCGCGGCGTCGGTAGCGCGCTCGCTCGCAGCGCGCGCTGGAACCGCGTCGACGGGTACCTCGCCGACGCCTCCGGCCACGTGTCTCTCACCGTGCAGATCGAGACGACCGCCGGAGTCGCCGCCGCCGCCGAAATCGCCGCCGTCGAGGGGGTGGATGCCGTCTTCGTCGGCCCCTCCGACCTCTCGGCATCCATGGGTCTGCTCGGGCAGCAGTCGCATCCCGACGTCGTGGCGGCGGTGCACGCCGTGTTCGCCGCGTGCCGGGATGCCGGGACCCCGGTCGGCGTGAACGCCTTCGACCCTGCGGTGGCCGAGGCCTACCTCGACGCCGGCGCCGACTTCGTCGCCGTGGGCGCCGACGTGGCGCTGCTGGCCCGGGCGTCGGAGGCCCTCGCGGCGCGGTTCGTCACCGGCCGCGGCGAGGAACGCACAAGCTACTGAGGCGGCATTCTCCGCGAGAGACGCACCGCCGTGCAGGAAACGGCGTCTCACCGCGTGTCTCGCACAAGACGGGGTTTATCCGCGGTGAACGCCGCGCGAGCGCAAGACCGGCGACTCAGACTCGCCTGAGGCGGCGTCTCCTCCGCGAGAAACGCTGCGCTGCGTAGAAACGGCGTCTCACCGCGTGCCTCACACGAGACGGCGTGTATCGGCGGGGAACACCGCGCGAGCGCAAGACCGGCGACTCAGACTCGCCTGAGGCGGCGTCTCCTCCACGCGGACCGCTGCTCTGTGTAAGAAATCGCGTTCCCCACGAGAAAGCGTTTCTCGGCGGGAACGCGGCGTTCGCAGGGCCGCGCCCCGATCACGGAACCCGCGCCGCCCCCAGCGCCACGAGCTCCGCCCGCGTGGTCACACCGGCCTTGCGGAGCAGATTCGACACGTGGAACTTCGCGGTGTTCTCGCTGATGCCGAGCTGCGTCGCGATCGCGCGATTGCGCGAGCCGGCGACGACGAGGCTCAGCACCTCGCGCTCACGGGGGCTGAGGTCGACCGCGTCATCGAGGAAGTCGGGTCGCGCCGGAGGGTCGAGCGGGAGCCGTACCGACAACTCGGAGCCCCACCCCGGGGTCGAGGCGACGTCGAACGCCCCGTTGAGCGCACTCACCCGCTCGACGATCGGCCGCAGGGAATCGTCGTGCGCGGTGAGACGCCCCTCGCCGTCGTCGCGGATGCCGATCAGCAGGTTCAGGCCGTCGCAGTCCCACTGGATGCGCACCCGGTGCGGTGCCCCACGGTCGAGCAGGGCCAGCACGGCGCTGCGCACGATCGCCCGCGCCTCATGCGCGACCTCGCCAGGGAGCGCCCGGCCGGTGGTCGGCGGCTCGACGAACTGCACGTCGAGATCGCCGTGACGAACGAGGGGTCGTAGGTCGCTGCGCAGGCGCGCGAAGGCGCCCGTGACGGGCTCGAGCAGCGCGCTGCGCTGGCTGTCGGTCGAGGTGCGCAGCACGACGAGAGCGGCCGCGGCGGCCTCGATCGCGAGGGCGCGAGCAGCGCGGTCGTCGAGACGGGTGGACCGCAGGATTGCCAGCACGGATTCGAGGGTCACGGCATGCCGGTCGGCCTGCTCCGCGACGACGCGCTCGTGCTCGATCACGAGTGCACGGGAGGCCGGCGAAGGCAGGGCGGGGGCGTCGGTCACGGGCCCAACCTAGCCCATCGTGCGCACCTACCCGTTCGGGTAGGTCCACCCCTGCCATCGACCGGCAGCATGAGCATCGCGCCAGACGCAGCATGGGGCCATGCCCTCTTCCGACGCCGCCACCGTCGAGCGCTCCCTCTCCCGCATCGCCGCGGAAGTGGCATCCGTCGTCGACCGCCTCGTGGCGGAGCCGGGCGACCTCGACCGCGTGCTCGACGTGCTCACCGGCGCCGACCGCGTCTTCGTGCTCGGCGCGGGACGCTCGGGGCTGGCCCTGCGCATGACCGCGATGCGCCTGATGCACCTGGGCCTCGACGTCCACGTCGTCGGCGACACCACGACGCCCGCCATCCGCGCCGGAGACGCGCTCCTCACCGCCAGCGGCTCCGGCACGACGACCGGGATCGTGCGGGCCGCCGAGACGGCCACGAACGTCGGGGCGAAGATCGCGGCGATCACCACGGCATCCGACTCCCCCCTCGGGCGCGCCGCCGACGCCCTCGTCGTCGTCCCCGCCGCAGCCAAGCTCGACCGCTCGGGCGCGGCCTCGGCGCAGTACGCCGGCAGCCTCTTCGAGCAGGCCGTCGTGCTCGTGGGCGACGCGATCTTCGACGCCCTCTGGCAGCGCTCCGGCCTCGACGCCGACGACCTGTGGCCCCGTCACGCCAACCTCGAATAACCCACCCGCAGAAAGCAAGGACCCTCATGAAGCTGCAGTTCGCCATCGACACCCTGTCCACCGAAGCCGCCCTCGACCTCGCCGCCGCCGCAGCGCCGCACGTCGACATCCTTGAGCTCGGCACCCCGCTCATCAAGAGCGAGGGTCTCTCGGCCATCACCGCGATCAAGCAGGCGCACCCCGACAAGGTCGTCTTCGCCGACCTCAAGACGATGGATGCCGGTGAGCTCGAGGCCGACATCGCGTTCAGCGCCGGCGCCGACCTCGTCACCGTCCTCGGCTCGGCCGGCGACAGCACCATCGCCGGCGCGGTCAAGGCCGCCAAGAAGCACGGCAAGGGTGTCGTCGTCGACCTCATCGGCGTCGCCGACAAGCCGGCCCGCGCGAAGGAGGTCGTCGCTCTCGGCGCCGAGTTCGTCGAGATGCACGCCGGCCTCGACGAGCAGGCCGAAGAGGGCTTCACCTTCGGCACGCTGCTGCGCGACGGCGAAGCCTCGGGCGTGCCGTTCTCGGTCGCCGGCGGCGTGAACGCCTCGAGCATCCCCGACGTGCAGAAGTCGGGCGCGAAGATCGCCGTCGCGGGCAGCGCCATCTACAGCGCGCCCGACGTGGGCGCCGCCGCCGCCGCGCTGCGCGCCGCGATCGCCTGATTCAGCGCGACAGCGCCGCCACCGCCGCCCGGCCGTCGCAGCAGACGCCGTCCCGAGTCGAAGACTCCGCCTCACGGCGGGTCACGCTCGGGACGGCGTTTCTCGCCTCACGCGGATGCCACGGCGCCCGGGGGCAGGAACGGCGAGGGCCGCGCACGTCATCGAACGTCCGCGGCCCTCACCTGAGCGTCAGTCCTCGTCGTCGTCCTCATCGTCTTCATCGTCGCCGATGATCTCGATGTCTTCGACCTCGAGTTCGGGCGTGAGCTGCACGTGGACCAGCGCGTCGGGGAACGAGGTCTCGCCGGCGAAAACGACGATGATCGCGTCGGCGAAGACGCCCACGCCGATCGCCTCGAGGTCGGTGCGCAGGTCGACGTCGGCATCGAGCTCGTCGTCCTCCAGCGCATCTTCGATGTCGCTCGCGACTTCTTCGATGATCGCTCGCCACCGCTCCTCGCTCACCGCGAGGATGTCCCGCAGGTTGCCCACGATGGCGTCGAGGTCGGGCTCGCCCTCGTCGTCGAGCTCGGGGTCGAGGTCGACCTCCACCTCGACGCCCGCGGCATCCAGGTGTCCGGCACCGATGACGCTGTCTTCGTCGATCTGGGCGTCGTCGAGCAGGCCGTTCTCGGAGACGCGGCGGAGGAGGTCGTTCAGCACGGACTCAGTCATGTTCATACGATCCCACGTCGCGCGGCATCCCGCGTACACCCTTGCATCGGCAGCGCCGTCTGTTCAGGCGGCGGCACCGTACGGTTCACGTCAGACGGCCGACGCGCGCTCCGCAGCCTCGACGACATTCGTCATCAACAGGGCGACAGTCATGGGGCCGACGCCGCCCGGGTTGGGCGAGACGAAGCCCGCCACCTCGGCCACGTCCGGGTGGACGTCGCCGAACACGCGGGACTTCCCGGTCTCGGGGTCGATCTCGCGCGTGACGCCGACGTCGAGCACGGCGGCACCCGGCTTGACGTCTTCGGCGCGCACGATGTGCTTGACGCCCGCGGCGGCCACGATGACGTCGGCGTCGCGCAGGTGCTTCGACAGATCGGCGGTGCCCGTGTGCGTGAGGGTCACGGTGGCGTTGATCTCGCGGCGGGTGAGCAGCAGGCCGATCGAGCGGCCGATGGTCACACCGCGGCCGACGACGACGACCTCTTTGCCCTTCAGGTCGTAATCGTTGCGCAGCAGCAGCTCGATCACCCCGCGGGGCGTGCACGGAAGCGGCGTGAGGATCGGCGCGTTGACGTTGAGCACCAGGCGACCGAGGTTGGTGGGGTGCAGGCCGTCGGCATCCTTGGCCGGATCAATGCGCTCGAGGATGGCGTCGGTGTCGATGTGCTTCGGCAGCGGCAGCTGCACGATGTAGCCGTGGCACGCGGGGTCCGCGTTCAGCCGGTCGATGACGGCCTCGACCTCTTCCTGCGTCGCCTCGGCGGGCAGCTCGACCTGGATCGAGTTCATACCGATCGCCTCGGACTGCTTGTGCTTCATGCCGACGTACAGCTGAGACGCCGGGTCTGCCCCCACGAGCACGGTCGCGATGCCGGGCACGATGCCCCGCTCGCGCAGGGCGGCGACCCGCTCGGTGAGCTCCGCCTTGATCGCCGCCGAGGCGGCCTTGCCGTCGAGAATGGTCGCCGTCATGGCATCCCTCGTTCCGTGTGTCGTTCGTTCCGTGTGTCGTTCGTGTCGTGTGGTGTGACGTTCGGCGGGTCACCCCCGCGTAAACGCTATTCCTGCGCGGAAACACGATGTCGGCGCGTTTCTGCGCACGAATCGTGTTTATGTGTGTGGGCCTCGGGCAGCGGATGCCGGGTTCGCGCCGCCGCACCGGCAGTGGGCGAGACGCCGCACGAGGCGGGACGCCGCACGAGGCGGGACGCCGCACGACGCGGGACGCCGCACCGGGGCGGGACGCCGCACGAGGCGGGACGCCGCACCGGGGCGGGCACCGGACCCGAGACGCCGCACCCGGCGCCGGCCGGGCCCCGCCGGAGCGTGCCGGGAGTCGCACGCCCGCCTGCCGCGACCGGTCTGCCGATGCCTGACGGGATGCCGGGCCCCGACGCCGCCGCGACGCCGGCCGGATGCCGGGACGGGACCGCCGCGAAGCGACCCCGCCCCGGCGGGGCTCACTGCTGCAGGTCGGGGTACAGCGGGAACGCGTCGGCGAGCTTCGCGACGCGCGCGCGCAGGGCCTCGACGTCGGCGCCGGGGATGAGCGCGAGCGCGATGATGTCGGCCACCTCGGTGAACTCCGCATCGCCGAAGCCGCGGGTCGCGAGCGCCGGGGTGCCGATGCGCAGACCCGAGGTCACCATCGGCGGGCGCGGGTCGTTCGGAACGGCGTTGCGGTTGACGGTGATGTGGATGTCGTGCAGCAGGTCTTCGGCCTGCTTGCCGTCCATCTCGGCGTCGCGCAGGTCGACGAGCACGAGGTGCACGTCGGTGCCGCCCGAGCGCACGGCGATACCGGCGTTCTTCACGTCGTCCTGGGTGAGACGGTCGGCCAGGATCGACGCGCCCCGCAGGGTCCGCTCCTGACGCTCCTTGAACTCCGGCGTCATCGCGAGCTTGAACGCGGTCGCCTTGGCGGCGATCACGTGCATGAGCGGGCCACCCTGCTGGCCCGGGAAGACCGCGGTGTTGATCTTCTTCGCGAGACCCTCGTCGTTGGTGAGGATGAGGCCCGAGCGGGGGCCGCCGATCGTCTTGTGCACGGTGGTCGAGACGACGTGGGCGTGCGGGATCGGCGAGGGGTGAACGCCCGCGGCGACGAGACCGGCGAAGTGCGCCATGTCGACCCACAGAAGTGCTCCCACCTCGTCGGCGATCGCGCGGAACGCGGCGAAGTCGAGCTGGCGCGGGTACGCCGACCAGCCGGCGATGATGACCTTCGGCTTGTGCTCGAGGGCGAGGCGGCGCACCTCGTCCATGTCGATGACGCTCGTCTCGGGGTCGACGCCGTACGCGACGATGTCGTAGAGGCGGCCCGAGAAGTTGATCTTCATGCCGTGCGTGAGATGACCGCCCTGGTCGAGGGCGAGGCCGAGCAGCGTGTCGCCGGGGCGCGCTATCGCGTGCAGCACGGCGGCGTTCGCCGACGCACCCGAGTGCGGCTGGACGTTGGCGAACTCGGCGCCGAAGAGGGCCTTGGCGCGCTCGATCGCGAGCGACTCGGCGACGTCGACCTCTTCGCAGCCGCCGTAGTAGCGGCGGCCCGGGTAGCCCTCGGCGTACTTGTTCGTGAGCACCGAGCCCTGCGACTGCAGCACCGACACGGGCACGAAGTTCTCGGAGGCGATCATCTCGAGGAAGCCGCGCTGACGGTTCAGCTCGCGCTCGAGGACCTCGGCGATCTCGGGGTCGACCTCCGAGAGAGGGGCGTTGAAGTACGGATCGGTCATGCGATCTCCTTGACGATGGTTCCGGATGCCACGGACTCGGCGAGTCCGCGGAGATACCGCATCGACCCAGGCGTGCGGTCGAATACCGTCAAGCGGTCGCTCCCCGGTGGTGGCCCACCTCAACGCCAGTCGCGACGGTGCCACTTTAGCGGGTAAACCCTCCCGCGCCCCGCGTGTCTCGGCATCCACCGTTCCTCCACAGGAACGCGCGAGGCGCGGCTTCGGCTCGACGCCGAGGGATCGCGGATACCGGGGAGCGAGGCCCGCGTAAAATGGGCGGGTGACCGACTCCCGCAACGTCCGCGCGCAGGCGCCCCTGGCCCCCGGCATGCGCCGACGGCCGTCCGGGCTGGAGATCGGCAGCGTCCTGTGCGGCCTCTTCGCCTTCGTGACCCTCGCCATCTGGGGCTTCCTCGCGTGGCCGTTCCCGTGGAACATCGTCGCCGGTATCGGCGCACCCGCGCTCGCGATCGTGGTGTGGGCGCTGTTCGTCTCCCCGCGCGCCGTCCTCGCGGTGCACCCCTTCGTGCGGGCGATCGTCGAGCTCTTCGTCTACGCGGCGGCCACCGTCGCGTGGTGGAGCATGGGCCAGGCGTGGATCGGTCTCGGCTTCGCGATCGTCGCCGTGGTGCTGGGCGCGCTGAACGGTCGCCGGCGCCTGGCGTGAACGCCGTCGACGCCGTCTCGCTGCTCCGGGCGGAGCTCGGTGAGCGCGTCGACACTTCCACCGCCTCCCTCGAGGCCGCCCGAGCCGACAAGTCGGGCCATGCGGCGGACGGACTCCCGCTCGCCGTCATCCACGCGGCATCCGTCGCCGATGTGCAGGCCGTCATGCGCATCGCCACCGCGACGCGCACGCCCGTCGTCCCGCGCGGTGCGGGCACGGGCCTCGCCGGCGGGGCCAACACCGGCGGTGGCGAGATCAGCCTGTCGGTGCGCGGCATGGACCGCGTGCTCGAGGTGCGAGCCGACGACCTGCTCGCCGTGGTCGAGCCCGGCATCCTGAACGCCGACCTGAACGGCCTTCTCGAGCCGCACGGCGTGTGGTGGGCACCCGATCCCGCCAGCCGCGCGATCTCGACGGTGGGCGGCAACATCGCCACGGGAGCCGGCGGTCTGCTCTGCGCGAAGTACGGGGTGGTGCGCGACGCGGTGCTCGGTGTCGACCTGGTGCTCGCCGATGGACGCCTGATGCACCTGGGCCACCGCAGCGTGAAGGGCGTGACGGGCCTCGACCTGACCTCGCTCGTGATCGGCTCCGAAGGCACGCTCGGCGTCGTGGTCGGGGCGACGCTGAAGCTCCGGCGCCTCGTCGAGGGTGAGCGGGTCACCCTCACCGCCGTGTTCGACACGGCCCGGACGGCGGCTGTCGCGTCGGCCGCGGTCACGGCATCCGGTGTCCAGCCCGCGATCATGGAGCTGATGGATGCCACGAGCCTCGCGGCCGTGCACCGCCTGCTGTCTCTGCCGGCTCCGTCCGCGGGCGCCGCGCAGCTGACCATCCAGACCGACGGCCCCGTCGCCGCCGAGGAGGCCCGCGCGATCGCCCAGCTGCTGCGCGACGCGGGTGGGGCCGTCACCGTGGCTGCCGATGCGGCCGAGGGAGAGGCGCTGCTGGCCGTCCGCCGGGCGATGCACCCCGCCATGGAGACCCTCGGGACGACGCTCATCGAAGACGTCTCGGTCCCCCGCAGCGCGCTGCCCGACATGTTCGATGAGATCGCGCGGATCGAGCGGCAGTTCGGTCTCGTCATCCCCGCTGTCGCGCACGCGGGCGACGGCAATCTGCATCCGAACTTCGTCTTCGACGGCCCCGATGTGCCGCCGGTGGTGTGGGACGCCGCCGAAGAGCTCTTCCGCGCGGCCCTCGCGCTCGGCGGAACGCTGACCGGAGAGCACGGCATCGGCGTGCTCAAGCGCCGCTGGCTGGCCGACGAGCTCGGCGACGACCAGTGGCAGCTGCAGCGCGACATCGCGCGTGTCTTCGACCCGCTCGGCATCCTGAACCCCGGCAAGGTCTTCACCCCCGGACCCTGATCGGCGTGATCAGACCGTGACATGCCTCCCGGTGAATGCGCAGCACGGTCTAATAACATGGGAAGACTGACTACCGGGGGGTACCTCACATGACCGACGGCACCGACGGCGCGACCTACGCCTGGGCTCCGGCCGAGCCGAAGACGCGCAAGAACCGCTCCGGCCTGTGGATCGGCATCCCTGCCGCCGCAACGGCCGTCGCGCTCATCGCCGCGTCGCTCGTGCTCATCGCCCCGGGCGCCTCCGTCGCGGGTGTGCAGATCGGCGGGCTGACCGCGGGCGCCGCGGCGCAGGCCATCGAGACCCGCCTCGCGCAAACGACGGTCACGATCGAGAGCCCCGCCGGTGAGGTCACCGTCACGGGCGCCGACCTCGGCGCCACGGTCGACGCTCCGGCTCTCGCCGAGAAGGCCTTCTCCGACAACCCGATGTGGAAGCCCGCGTCGTGGTTCCCCGCCGGCACCGGCGTCTCGATCGAGGTCGACGCCGCCGAGGCTGCCGCGGCCCTGCGCGACCGTTCGCCCGGCGCTTACCGTGCACCGGTGAGACGCATCGCTGGCGTACGACGCCGGCGCCCAGGCGTACGTGACGACCCCCGCCGAAGCCGGCGAGGGCCTCGACGTCTCGGTCATCACGGCCGCGCTGCAGTCGGCCTTCGACGCCGGCACCCCCGCGACCAGCGTCGAGGCGGGCCTCGTCCCCGTCGACGCCACCGTGACCACCGAAGAGGCCGACGCCGCCGTGGCGAAGCTCAACGGCATCCTGGACTCCGCGGGTTTCTACATCGGCGACGAGCGGACGGTTCCCGTCGATCGCGCCACCGCGGCGTCGTGGCTGACCGTGACGCCCGACGGCACCGGAGAGTTCGCGATCTCCGCCGACGAGGCGGCGATCCAGAATGCCGTCGCGGGCCTGGCCGGCAGCGTGGACCGCGCCGCGGTCGATGCCGACGTCATCGTCGACAGCGGCGGCGAGGTCATCAAGACGCTCACCGAAGGCCAGACGGGTCGCTCGCTCGGCGACACGAACGGCATCGCCGCCGCGTTCGCCGCGCAGCTCGCCGAGGGGAACGGCCGCTACGCGTTGGCTGTCTCCGAGACGCCCTTCGAGACGGCGAAGACCGAGCGTCGCATCGACGTGAACCTCAGCGCCCAGACGGTCACGCTGTACGAGAACGGCCAGGTGTATCGCAACTGGTCGATGTCGTCGGGCAAGAGCGGATGGGAGACCCACACGGGCGAGTACCGCATCGGGTGGAAGACGCCGATGCAGGACATGGGCTGTGCCCCCGGGTACGACTGGTGCACCAAAGACGTGCCGTGGGTCGCCTACTTCAACGGCGACGAGGGCTTCCACGGCACCTACTGGCACAACAACTTCGGCACCCCGATGAGCCACGGCTGCGTCAACCTCACGGTCAACAACGCCAAGGAGCTGTACGACTGGGCGTACAAGGGCACCCAGGTCTCGGTGCACTACTGAGCGGGTGACCTCGACGGGGGCGGATGCCGATCGGCATCCGCCCCCGCCTCTTTCGTCTGCCGTGATCCGTCGCTGCGTCGCGTCACGGGTGGCCCTCCCCCGCCGCGCGCCGCACCGCCGCGGGCTCCCGCCACGAAGCCCGCGCGCCCGCGCCGACGTGGCGGGTACGACGCCGCGAGACCCGTGCCCCGTCACACGCCCGGAGTCATCGCCCAAGCACCCACCCCCCGCTGACTTGCGCCAAATGCCCGCGCCGACGGCCCGAAACCGTACATATGCCCGAAGTCAACGCCAGACCACCCGCCACGCACCCCCGCTGACTTGCGCCAAATGCCCACGCCGACGACCCGAAACCCTACATTTGCCCGAAGTCACCGCCCAGCCACCCCGTCGACCTCGGCCACAACCCGCACGGCCGCCCGGGCCGCGCCACATGCTTCACGTCACGCGCGAGTCCCCACCACTCGATGACTTGCGCCGAATGCACGCGCGGACGGCCCGAAACCGTACATATGCCCGAAGTCACCGCCAGACCACCCGCCACCCACCTCCCACTGACTTGCGCCGAATGCCCGCGCGGACGGCCCGAAACCGTACATATGCCCGAAGTCACCGCCCAGCCACCCCGTCGACCTCGGCCACAACCCGCACGGCCGGCCGGGCCGCGCCTCAGGCTTCACCTCAATGCGCGAGTCCCCACCACCCACTGACTTGCGCCAAATGCACACGCCGACGGCCCGAAACCGTACATATGCCCGAAGTCACCGCCAGACCACCCGCCACCCACCCCCCGCTGACTTGCGCCGAATGCCCGCGCCGACGGCCCGAAACCGTACACATGCCCGAAGTCACCGCCCACGCGCCGGCACTCGCCGCACGCTCACCCAGGTGACATGACGCACCGGGAGACGACAGAGGGGCGGATGCCGCAATGGCATCCGCCCCTCTCGGGATGGTGGATCAGCGCAGGGCGTCGACCGCCGCGTTCAGCGTGGCCGAGGGGCGCATGACCTTCTCGACGAGATCGGCGTCGGGGCGGTAGTAGCCGCCGATGTCGGCCTTCTGACCCTGCACCGCGTTGAGTTCGGAGACGATCGTCTCTTCGTCGGCGACCAGCTTCTCGGCGACCGGGGCGAAGACCTCGGCCAGCTCGGCATCCTGGGTCTGCTGCGCCAGCTCCTGCGCCCAGTACAGGGCGAGGTAGAAGTGGCTGCCGCGATTGTCGATCGTGCCGAGGGCACGGCCGGGCGACTTGTCGTTCTCGAGGAACGTGCCGGTCGCGGCATCCAGGGTCTGCGCGAGCACGCGAGCACGGTCGTTACCCGTGATGTCGGCGAGGTGCTCGAGCGACGCCGCGAGGGCGAAGAACTCACCCAGCGAGTCCCAACGGAGGTAGTTCTCCTCGACGAGTTGCTGCACGTGCTTGGGCGCCGAACCGCCGGCGCCCGTCTCGAACAGGCCACCGCCGGCGAGCAGGGGCACGATCGAGAGCATCTTGGCGCTCGTGCCGACCTCGAGGATCGGGAACAGGTCGGTGAGGTAGTCGCGGAGCACGTTGCCGGTGACCGAGATGGTGTCCTCACCGCGGCGGATGCGCTCGAGCGAGTACGTCGTGGCCTCGGCCGGGGCGAGGATCTCGATCGTGAGCCCCTCGGTGTCGTGGTCGGCGAGGTACTCGTGCACCTTGGCGATGAGGTTGCGGTCGTGGGCGCGGCTCTCGTCGAGCCAGAACACCGCGGGAACACCCGTGGCGCGCGCTCGCGTGACGGCGAGCTTCACCCAGTCGCGGACGGCCACGTCCTTCGTCTGCGTCGCGCGCCAGATGTCACCGGTGCTGACCTCGTGCTCGAGCAGCACGTCGCCGTTCGAGGCCACGACCTGCACGCGGCCGGGAGCCGCGATCTCGAACGTCTTGTCGTGGCTGCCGTACTCCTCGGCCGCCTGGGCCATGAGGCCCACGTTCGGCACCGAGCCGATGGTGGCCGGGTCGAGAGGACCGTTGGCGATGACGTCCTCGATGGTCG
This sequence comes from Microbacterium proteolyticum, assembly GCF_030818075.1. Lineage (NCBI taxonomy): Bacteria > Bacillati > Actinomycetota > Actinomycetes > Micrococcales > Microbacteriaceae > Microbacterium > Microbacterium proteolyticum. The sequence goes on from NZ_JAUSZZ010000001.1 coordinate 3,632,017, forward strand.
CCTGGTACACACCGGCGTACGAGGAGTCGGGGATGACCGCGAGCGTGTCGTCTTCCCCGCCGTCGACGCCCCACAGCTTGCCGCCGTTGCGGATGAGCGCGGGCATCGAGGCATCCACGATGACGTCGGAGGGGACGTGCAGGTTGGTGATGCCCTTGTCGCTGTTGACGTACGACAGGCGGGGGCCGGATGCCAGGGCGTCACGGATCTCTGCGGCGATCGCGTCGCCGCCCTCGACTTTGGACAGTCCGGCGAGGATCGAGCCGAGACCGTCGTTCGGGGTGAGCCCTGCGGCGGCGAGCGCCTCGCCGTGGCGGTCGAACACGTCGGCGAAGAACGCCTTGACGACGTGGCCGAAGATGATCGGGTCGCTGACCTTCATCATGGTCGCCTTGAGGTGCACCGAGTAGAGCACGTCGTCGGCCTTCGCCTGCGCCAGCGTGTCGGCGAGGAACGCGTCGAGCGCTGCGGCCGAGAGGAAGGTGGCATCCACGATCTCGCCCTGCAGGACCTTCAGGCCCTCCTTCAGCGTCTTCGTGGTGCCGTCGGCGGCGAGGTGCTGGATGGTCAGGACGTCGTCGTCGGGGATGACCACGGACTTCTCGTTCGAGCGGAAGTCGTCGTGGCCGAGAGTGGCGACGCGGGTCTTCGAGCCCTCACCGAATGCCTTGTTGCGGTGCGGGTGCTTCTTCGCGTAGTTCTTCACCGCGAGAGGCGCACGGCGGTCGCTGTTGCCCTCGCGCAGGACCGGGTTCACGGCGGAGCCCTTGATCCGGTCGTAGCGGGCGCGCACGTCCTTGTCTTCGACGCTCGACGCCTCGTCGGGGTAGTCGGGGATGTCGTACCCCTGCGCCTGCAGCTCGGCGATGGCGGCCTTGAGCTGCGGGATGGATGCCGAGATGTTCGGCAGCTTGATGATGTTCGCCTCGGGCAGCGTCGCCAGGCCGCCGAGCTCGGCGAGCGCGTCGCCGACCTGCTGCTCGGGGGTCAGGCGCTGCGGGAAGGCCGCGAGGATGCGGCCGGCGAGCGAGATGTCGCGGGTCTCGACGTCGACACCCGCCTGCTTCGTGACGGCCTGCACGATGGGCAGGAACGACGCGGTGGCAAGAGCCGGCGCCTCGTCGGTGTACGTGTAGATGATGGTGGAATCGGGCACGTCAGATCTCTCCGTAGAGGCGGCCAGGGTTGCCGGATCAGCCTATCGCACCGCGGTAAAGTCTCTTGATGTCGAGATAGTTCTGCGAACCGCCGCTCCGGTTCCGCATCGACGATCCGCTGGCGGATGAACGTGAGGAGTCAGGCGCGCGACGCCCGAGTGACGGGGAACGCATGCGGCGGCATTCGATCTTGGGACTGGCCGGGACGTGCCGATAGCCTGGGCGCATGGCTGACCTGCGTCTCGTCGAACTGTCCGCCGCCACGATCGTGGCCGTGAACACCCTGTCGCTCAAGCCCGGGCAGGAGCAGTTCCTCGCGCCCGTCAGTTATGGCATCGCCGCGACGGTGAGCAACCCGCAGACGTCGTGGCAGCGGGTCGTGGTCGACGGCGATGAGGTCGTCGGCTTCGTCAGCGCCAACTTCGATCCGGATGCCCCCGAGGAGCACTTCCGCTCGGTCCTGTGGCGCATCAACGTCGACGCCGACGACCAGGGTCGCGGTGTGGGCAGCTTCGCGCTGGGCGAGCTCCTCAGCGAGGCACGCCGTCGCGGCATGGACCACGTCGACGTCATCTACGAACCGGGAGTCGGCGGCCCCGAGTCGTTCTTCCTCCATGCAGGCTTCGAGCCCGTCGGCGAGACCGAGTACGGCGAGGTCGTCGCGCGGGTCAACGTCTGACGCAACACCCGGCGTGGCCGGGGCCCGTGCGGATTCGGCGGCATGGGCCGGTGTGACCGGCCGCAGCGACGTGTCATCGAAAGTCGCGGCGGAGGAAGGCTCCCGAGCCCCCGATGAGCAGCAACACCAGCCAGGCGATAGTCAGCGGTGCTGCCGCACCGGATGGCGGACCGACGACGACGTCGATGCCGAGCGGGGTCAGGTCGAAACCGACGGCGCGCAGCAGAGCCGGTAACGGTAACCAAGCCGCGACGGCGGGCCAAAGCGGCGCAATCAGGAGCGCCGCGCTGAGCGTCAGCGGGGCGACGAACAGCGATGGCAGATGGGCCTGCACCAGCAGTCCCATGCTCAATCCCCACACCGCCGCAGCCGCGCCGACGATCGCGACGTCGCCGAGTGTGGCGGGCGCGAGGCCGCGCGTGCCCAGGGTCGCGGCCAACGCCGCGTGGCCGCCGAGCAGAGACGCCAGCGCGACGAGCACGCCGCCGAGCGCGGTGAACGGAATCCGCGCGATGAGACCCCACCGCCGCGGCTGCAATGTCGCCCGTTGAGCCACGACTCCCCCGCGCCGGTCGACGGTGTAACGAAACGATCCGTAGATCGTCGCCATGACCGCGGAGTAGACCGCGATCACGGTCGACAGCGGTTCTACGATCGCGGACTTCGCCTCTTCGGGCGCGAACGAGACGTCAGGCACGCTCGCGCCGATCGACGCCGACAGCACGATGGCTGCGAGGCAGATCCCCAGGAGGGGCAGATCTCCGGCCGCGGCTCGAGTCTGCGCGCGCAGGGCGCGTGCCAGCCCGAGCAGCGGCGGCACGGACGCGCTCATTGGAACCGCCGACGTCCGACGACCCACCCTGCGGCTGTCAGGACGACAGTCCAGCCCAACGCCACGACGAGGCCGATCCACGGGTCGAGCAGGACCGGATGATCACTTGGCGACGCGAGGGCGGCGAGAGAAAGCCCGGGTGAAAAACGTGCGACGTCTGGGGCGGACCCGAGGAACCCCATCTCGAACGCGATCGGTCCCGCCAGGGCGATGGCGGCGGCGGCATAGTAGTTGCCGATGATCCATCCGACCGCGGAGCCGAGAATCGCGCCGAACACCGCCCCGGGAAACGCCCCGAGGACGGTGCGGATGGCCTCGACGCTCGGGGCGAACGCCAGACCGTTCACTTTAAGCACGATCGCAGCGCCCCCGCACCACGCGGCGGCGATTCCCGTCGTGAGCACGATCGCGCTCATGATCGAGGCGGCCCCCTTCGCGATGAATGCGCGCCGGAAGCCGATCTGTGCGATCGTCCGACCCATCGAGCCGTAGTAGAACTCCCGCGTCACTCCGAAGGCGCCTGCGAACCCCGCCACGACGAACGACCACGCGAGCGGTGCCAGCAGGAGCGACGTCGTGGTGGCGGCATCCATCGATGTGATCCGTCCCAGGGTGTCGTCGCTGGTCAGGACGATCACCGGGATGAACGCGCCGAGAAGGAGGACCGCGAGCGTGTTCGCACCGCTGCGCGCGCGGAGGAATTCGGAGCGGATGACGCCGATCACGCGTGGCACCCCTCGACGAGGTCGAAGTAGCGTTCCTCGAGCGACGCACCACCGTCGCCCGGGACGAGGTCACTCAGGGCGCCGGAGAACAGCACCGATTGCTTCAGGATCACGACCTCGTCGACGGTGTTCTCGAGTTCGGCGAGCTGGTGACTCGAGACGAGAACGGTACCGCCGGCCCGGGCGAAATCCCGCAGGTAACGGCGGAGCCAACGGATGCCGTCGGGGTCGAGGCCGTTCGAGGGTTCGTCGAGCACGAGCGTCCGGGGCGAGCCGACGAGAGCCGTGGCGAGTCCGAGCCGCTGCACCATGCCCGTCGAAAACGACTTCACCCGCCGACGAGCGTCGGCGGTGAGCCCCACCTCGTCGAGGACCTCGTCGACCCGGCTCCGCGGCGCACCGACCGCGAGGCGCGCGACCTCGAGGTGTCGGCGTGCGGTGATGCCGACCTCGAATCCGAAGCCGTCCATCTGCACGCCGATGTGCGCCGAGGGCTGTGCGAGGCGGGCGAACGGCACGCCGTCGACGAGGGCCTCGCCGCGGGTCGGCGCCGACAGCCCGACGATCGTCCGCAGCGTCGTGGACTTGCCTGCGCCGTTCGGGCCGAGCAGTCCCACGATGGTGCCGCGACGGACCGCGAACGAGACGTCGTCGACGGCGGTGCGGGAGCCGTAGGTCTTGGTGAGGTGTCGCACCTCGAGGGCGTGATCGGTCATCGGGACTCTTTCGTGTCGGGCGTGGGGGCGGAACGACGGCGAGGCACGCGCAGCTCACGACAAGGAGCGCACGGCGCGCGTCCGGGTCGGGCGCGACGAGCGCGCCCAAGGCTGCGATGGCGGCGAGCGCCGTGGGGACGGCCGACCCGGTGAGCGCAGGGACGCGGAACGTGCGCCACGGGAGCCACCACACGTCGGCGGCGTCGACGAAGAACGCCGGACCGAGATAGAGCAGCATGATCCCGGGGCGGCGCGGCGCGGACGGCCGCCGCCGTGCGCGACCATCACCCCGTGCTCCCCCTGGCGCGAGAAGGTTGCAGGGACGAGCACGATGGCCACGACGACGCATCGGCTGCCCGTCGTGTCACCGATACATCCCTTCGTCATCGCTCCGCGCATCTTTGGAGCTGGGGCTCCCTCCGCAGATCGGGGAGAGCCCGAGAGAATGTATCCATGCTCCCGTTGAAAGCGCGAGAGGAGGACGGGCGGAATCACCCGGCTACTCCGGCGCGTTCACCCGGGTCGCCTGGGTGCCACTCGGGCCGAAACGCGGGATGCCACGGCCTCGAGGCCGTGGCATCCCGCGTGCTCCGTCAGACCAGAGACTCGCGCCAGGCGGCGTGGAGCTGGGCGAACTTGCCGGTGCCGGCGATGAGGGCGGCGGGGGTGTCGTCCTCGATGATCCGGCCGTGCTCCATCACGAGCACGCGGTCCGCGATCGCGACCGTCGACAGACGGTGGGCGATGATGATGGCGGTCCGGTCGGCGAGGAGCGTCTGCAGGGCGTCCTGGATGAGTCGCTCGCTCGGGATGTCGAGCGACGCCGTGGCCTCGTCGAGGATGAGCACCGCGGGGTCGGCGAGGAAGGCGCGTGCGAACGAGATCAGCTGGCGCTGTCCCGCCGACACACGCCCGCCGCGCTTGTTCACGTCGGTGTCGTAGCCGTCGGGCAGTTTCTCGATGAACCCGTCGGCGCCGACGGCGCGGGCGGCGGCGCGGATCTCGTCCATCGTCGCGTCGGGCTTGCCGAGGGCGATGTTGTCGGCGACGGTTCCGCTGAACAGGTAGGCCTCCTGCGTGACCATCACGATGGCGCGTCGGAGGTCTTTCGGGTGCAGGCGGCGAAGGTCCACGCCGTCGAGCGTGACGGCGCCCTGGGAGGGGTCGTAGAACCGCGACACGAGCTTGGCGAGCGTCGACTTGCCGGCTCCGGTCGTGCCCACGAGCGCGATCGTCTGCCCGGCGGGGATGTCGAGCGAGAAGTGCGGCAGGATGACGCGATCGTCCGAGTACCCGAAGGTGACCTCGTCGAAGCGCACATGACCCTGGGCCGTCCACAGGTCGACGGGGTCGGTCGGGTCGGGCACGGTCGGCTGCTCTTCGAGAATGCCCGACACCTTCTCGAGTGCGGCGGTGGCCGACTGGTAGGAGTTGAGGAAGAACGCCACCTCCTGCAACGGCGAGAAGAAGTTGCGCACGTAGAGCGCGGCGGCCGTGAGCACACCGATCTCGAGCGGACCCGCGATGACCCGGCCACCGCCCCACAGCAGCACGACCGCGACCGACACCGCCGCGACGGCCATGATGCCGGGCTCGAAGGTGCCGAACAGCTTGATCGAGCGCATGTTGACATCGCGGTAGTCGGCCGCGAGCGACCCGAACTCGTCGTCGTTGCGCGGCTCCTTGCGGAACGCCTTCACCGCGCGGATACCGGTCATCGTCTCGACGAACCTGACGATGACCTGCGCGCTGATCACGCGCGACTCGCGGTAGACCACCTGCGAGCGCCGGTAGAACCAGCGCATCAGCAGGTACATCGGGATGCCCATGAGCGTCAGGATCAGCCCGGACTGCCAATCGATGAGGAACAGTGCCGCCAGCGTGAAGAGGCCGTAGAGAACGCCGGACACGAGTTCGTTCAGCCCGCCGTCCAGCAGTTCGCGGATGGTGTCGAGATCGCTCGTCTGCCGCGAGATGATCCGACCCGACGTGTACGACTCGTGGAACTCCAGGCTCAACCGCTGGGTGTGCAGGAAGATCCGCTTGCGCAGGTCGAGCATCACGGCCTGAGTCAGGCGCGCGGCGACCACCACGTACCAGCCGATGAGCACGGCACCGCCGACACCCGCGAGCAGGTAGATGCCGACGACACCGATGGTCGGCATCCAATCGCTGCGCTCGATCACCGCAGGTAGCGCGTTGTCGATGCCGAAGGCGATGAGGGCGGGGCCGGCGACGCGCAGTGCCGTCGACACCACGAGCACCGCCGCCGCGAGCACGAGCTGTCCGCGCAGGGGCGACACCAGGGAGCCGAGCAGCCGGAGCGAGCGCTGACGGATGGCGCGGCTCTCGGCGCGCGTGTAGTCGGAGCGGTCTTCGCCGCTGGTGCCGGCGACGGTCGCGGTGGTCATCGGGTCGCCTCCTTCGGGGTTCGTGCGTCGCGAGCGGCGTCGTCGTCGGACCGTGTCGAGCGCGAGGCTCCGGCATCCGGGATGACGGGGATGGCGCCCGTGCGCGCCTCGCGCTCGGCCTCTTCGAGACTCGAGATCACGTAGCGGTAGTGGTCGCTCTCGCGGAGGAGTTCGGAGTGGGTACCCACGGCCGTGACGCGACCGTCCTCGAGGAGCGCGACGCGGTCGGCCAGTGTCACGGTGGAAGGCCGGTGGGCGACGATCAGGGCGGTGGTCTCGCTCAGCACCTCGCGGAGGGCGTCCTCGACGAGCGCCTCGGTGTCGACGTCGAGCGCCGACAGCGGATCGTCCAGCACGAGCACGGCCGGCCGCGCGGCGACGGCACGGGCGAGCGCGAGGCGCTGGCGCTGTCCACCCGAGAGGCTCAACCCCTCCTCGCCGATGACGGTGTCGAGCCCGTCGGGCAGGTCGTAGACGAACTGCGCCTGCGCCACCTGGAGCGCCTCGCGCAGGATCTCCTCGGTCTCGGGCGAGCCGGGCGCAAGGTCTTCGCGGCCGAGCAGCACATTGTCGCGCACGGTCTGCGAGAACAGCGTCGCGTCTTCGAACGCCATGCCGACATGGCGGCGCAGCTCGGCCAGCGCGAGGTCGCGCACGTCGACGCCGTCGAGCAGCACGCGGCCACCGGTGACGTCGTACAGGCGGCCGGGGAGGGTGGTGAGCGTTGTCTTCCCCGACCCCGTGAGGCCCACGAGGGCCATGGTCTCGCCCGGCCGCAGCACGAGATCGACACCGTCGAGAAGGTCGGGCTCGGTGTCGGCGGCATCCTGATACCGGAAATGCGCGTTCTCGAAGGTGAGTTCGCCCCGGGGGGCGTCGATCGTGCGCGGGTGCTCCGGGTCGACGATGGTGTTCTGCTCGTCGAACACCTCGAAGATGCGGTCGGTGGCGGTGCGCGCGTCGAGGAGGAACGAGAAGAGGAAGCCGATCGACTCCATCGGCCACCGCAGGACGGTGGCCATGGCGAAGAAGGCGACGAGCTCGGCGACCTGCAGCTGGCCCAGCTGCGTGAGCACGATGCCCGCGCCCAGGCACACGGCGAAGGCGATGTCGGGCAGGAGGACGAGCCAGAACCAGATCCACCCGACGGCGCGGGCCTTGTCGATCTCGGTCTCGCGCAGGGACTCGGCCTGGCGGGTGAACTTCTGCAGGGCGTGCTTTCCGCGACCGAAGGCCTTGAGCACGCGGATGCCGTGCACGCTCTCTTCCACCGACGTGGCGAGGTCGCCGGCCTGGTCCTGGCTCTGACGGGTCAGCGCTCCGTAGCGCTTCTCGAAGCGGAATCCGATGTAGATGACGGGCGCCGACGTCACCAGGAAGAGGGCGCCGAGCAGCCAGTGCCACCGGAACAGCAGCACCGCCCCGATGAGGATCGTGAGCAGGTTGACCACGAGCAGGATCACGCCGAAGGCGAGCCAGCGGCGCAGCATGCTGATGTCCTGCATCATGCGCGAGAGCAGCTGACCGGACTGCCACCGGTCGTGGAACGCCACGGGCAGCCGCTGCAGACGCGAGTAGAACGACTGACGCAGGTCGTACTCGACCTTGGTGGCGGGACCGAGCACGAACCATCGCCGCAGCCACACCATCGCCGCTTCGGCGAGGCCGAGGCCGAGCACGGCGAGCGAGCCCCACACCAGTGCGGAGGCATCGAGCGAAGCGATGGGGCCGGCGACGATCTGCTCGAGCACCAGCGGGATGGCGAGGGCGAGCAGGCTCGCGACGAGAGCGGTGGCGGCGCCGGCGATGAGACGCGGCAGCACCAGACGCGCGACGGGCAGCAGTCGTGCGAGCGCACGTGGTGTCGAGAGGCGGGGTGGCGGCGAAGAGGTGGTCATGATCCTCGTGGGGTCGAAACGGGCGCCGGGGTGAGGCGCGGACAGGGATGCCGGAGGCGCGCGACGAAGATCGTCGGACGGGAGCGACGCGGGTGCGCCGAAGCGCGAAGGCCCTAGAAGCGTCGGCCGGTGCGCGCAGCGACGGAGGGCGCGGCGACCGGTGCGACGGGGGCGTCGATTCGGTACATGGCATCCTCCTTCATCGTGTGAAGCTTCCGCCGGGGGAACGGTAGCCCTCCAGAGTATCCCTGTGAGATTGCTGAGGGCAAGAGGATCTTGCCCTCCCGAGCGCGGATCAGCCGGCGCTCTCGCGAGCCAGCAGACTCTGCTTCACCTCGGTCCCCCAGGCGAACCCTCCCATCGTGCCGTCGCCGCGCAGCACGCGGTGACACGGGACGAACAGCGCGACCGCGTTGCGGGCGCAGACGGATGCCGCCGCTCGGACGGCGGACGGCGAGCCCAGGGCTGTGGCGAAGCCCGTGTAGGTGAGCGGCGCACCGGGGGCGATCGCTCGCAGAGCCCTCCACCCGGCGAGTTGCATCGTCGTGCCGTGTTGGACGACGGGGACGTCATCGATCGCCCGGATGTCTCCGCCGTAGTACGCCAGGACGGCGTCGGCGGCGGACGTCTCTCCCGGCGACACCTCCGTCGGCCGCCGGTCGGGGCGGAGCCGCCCGAGGACGGCGTCAGGGTCGCTCGTCCACCCCGAGACGATGACCCGGTCGGCGTCGTCGGCGAGGATGGCGAACGGCCCGTCGGGGGTGTCGACGAACTGCAGGGTCGCGGTGGTCATGCGGAGGTCTCTCTCTCGGTCGCGGAGGGGGATGCCGTGTCGGCACGGCGGGGACGGGGGCGGCGGCTCGGGGCCACGGCCTCCGGCGGCGGCGCGGGGTCGACGACGGGCCGAGGGGAGGTCCGCTCGATCGCCAGGTCGGAACTCGCGACATCGACGGGCCGTGCCGCCGATCGCCGTCGCGGCCGCGGGATGGTCGCGGCGGCCGCGCTCTCGGCCGGAGACCGCCACGCCTGGGTGACCGGGGCGGCGTACCAGTAATGCGCCATCGCGTAGCTGCGCCAGGGCGCGAGGCGCTCCGACCAGGCGGTGAAGCCGGCCGGGTCGGAGGGGAGCCCGAGTGCCGCCGCCCCGGCGCGCGCCGCGACGTCGCCGGGCAGCAGCACGTCGGGATCGCCGAGCACCCTCATGCGCACGTAATCGGCGGTCCACGGTCCGATCCCTCGCATGCCGAGCAGGCGCTCGCGCTGCTGGCCGGCGTCGTCACCGGGCCCGATGTCGAGAGACCCGTCGGCGAGCGCGGCCGCTGCCTCGACGATCGCGCGCATGCGTGCCGCGGGGCCCCGCAGCACGTCGAGTCCGCGTTCGGCGATGATCGCCGGCTCGGGGAAGAGCACCATCGGCGCGGGGCCGACCTCCACCGCCTCGCCCAATTCGGCCGCCAACCGCCCCTGCATGGTGCGCGCCGACGCGACGCTGATCTGCTGACCGATCATGGCGCGCAGCAGCATCTCGGGCGCATCGATCGCTCCGGGCACCCGGACGCCCGGGATCGCCGCGACGGCCGCGGCGAGCTCGGGGTGCTGCGAGAGGGCGTCGTCGATCGCGAGGGGGTCGGCGTCGAGATCGAACAGCCGCCGCACGCGCGAGATGAGCGTGCCGAGGTCGGCGAGCGAGGTCAGCCGGGCGCGCAAGCGGAGACGGCTGTCGTCGGCGAGGCGCACCTCGAACCACGCGGGTCCGCCGGGCAGTCGCACGACCCGGGAGAACGAGCGGTCGTCGCCCGCCTCGACCCCCGGGATCGCGTGAGCGCGCATCCACCCGAACAGCCCGACGGTGTCGATCGGCCCCCGGACGGGGAGCGCGAGGTCGATCTCGCCCGCCGAGACCTCTGCGCCCGTGGCGCGGGAACGGCGCGCGCGGAGCTCGCGCGGCGGCATCCCGAACACCTCGCCGATCGTCTCGGTGAACTGGCGGACGCTCGAGAACCCGGAGGAGAAGGCGACGTCGGCGGACGACAGATCGGTACCCACCAGGAGCGCGCGAGCCGTGTGGGCGCGGTGGGCGCGCGCGAGAGCCAGGGGTCCGGCCCCCAGCTCCGCCTGGAGCAGGCGCGTGAGATGCCGAGACGAATAGCCGAGGCGTCGAGCGAGGCCCGGAACGCCCTCTCGATCGACCGTGCCGTCGGCGATCAGACGCATGGCGCGCGCCACGACGTCTCCGCGGACGTCCCACTGCGGCGAACCGGGCGCGGCCTCGGGCAGACACCGCTTGCAGGCGCGGAAGCCCGCCTCGTGCGCTGCCGCCGACGTGGCGTAGAAGGTGACGTTCGCTTCACTCGGCGTGCGGGCCGGGCAACTCGGGCGGCAGTAGATGCCGGTGGAGCGCACCGCCGTCACGAACTGCCCGTCGAAGCGGCGATCGCGCGACTGGATCACGCGATAGCGCTCGGCGAAGCCCGGAGCGTCGAGGGAGGTGGGGGTCATGGCATCCACCCTGCCACCCTCCTCCGACATCGGCTGGCGGAAATCGGACATGACCGTCGGCCGCAGGACGACGGCGCCGGTCGGACCCCCCACGGTCCGACCGACGCCCGTCCTTCCAGCGGGGAGCGGCTGCCTCAGCCCTCCGCCACCGCGAACCCGCCGGCGGGGATGACCACCGACACCTCGCCGTCGGTCGAGGTCGCCCGCACGAGGGAACCGTCGGCCTCGTACACCGTCACCGACGCCCGCACCCCGTCCGCACCGACGCTCGTGCGCTGCGGCGCGATCGCGCTGGAGTGCACGAGCTCGCCGTACGCGTCGCCGCCCAGCACGAGGCGGGAGATCCACGGGCGCACGATGAGCCCGTCGAGCGTCAGCTCTCCGCGCAGGGCCGTGACGCGCACGTCGGTGCCGGACACCGGCGCGGTCAATCCGTACGGCAGCAGCGCACCCGGAGTGGGAGAGACGCCCTGCTGCGGACCGGTGACGCTCAGCAGCCCGCCACCGCGCCACACCGACTGCGTTCTCTCGCCCGGCGTGGTCAGGACCACCGGCTCGATCCACCGGCGGGTGTCCGACGTCCCGAGGTCCCACCGGGCGCTCTGACGCGGTTGAAGGGTGAGCCCGTTGCCCGACCAGCTGGACTCCCCCGTCCACGACGACTCGGGTGTGAAGACGGCGCCGTCGGTGCGCACGGCGTCTTCGGCCTCGATGTACTCGAGACCGACGCGCGCCTGGACCGCGGTGAGGGCGGTGGCACGCGCGGCGACAGCGGGGTGCGCATCGAGCGCGATCGCGGTCAACAGACCGTGGATCGTCGACTCGGCGCCGCTGTTGCGGTTGACGGAGCCGTCGGGCTGCAGGCCGTCGAAGGTGACGCCCGTCATCGGGTCGTACATCCGGGCGCCCGCGTGGTTGGCACCGAAGAACCACGCCGCCTGCAGACCGGCGAGCTGCGCGAAGGATTCGGAACCGGTCGTGTCGGCGAGGGCGAGCAGCGACTGCACGCGCGAATCGGCACCGTACGCGATCTGCACGCGGTCGGTCGGGCTGGGGTTCCACCCGTTGTCGGGTCCGCCGGCGGTGAGGAGGGTCGTGGTGAAACTCGTGGCATCCGTGATCGCGGGGCGCGACGAGCGCATCGTCGTCGAACAGGTCGCCGGCGACGGCGAGCGCCGCGGGCATCTGCGAGCCCCACGCGTGCCAGATCGCGGGCGACTTCGCCCACGGCCGCACGGCGCCGTAGGGCCACTGCCGGGTGGATCCGGATGCCATCGCGGCCACGCCCTCGGCGAGCCGGCGCGCCGCGATGGCGGACGTGTCATCGCCCGCCTGGACGGCGGCGGTCAATCCGAGGACGGCCTCGGCCGTGGCATCCGCTCCGTCCGCGATGAGCCACGCCGGCACCTTGATGCCGTCGGCCTCGTCGTACTGGCCGTACCGCGACAGCACGTCGCGCTCGATCGCGCCGCGGGAGAGGGCGAGGCGGTCCTTCAAAAAGGCGGCGAAAGCCGGGTCGTCGTCGACAAAGGCGGCGTAGCCCTCGCCGAGCGCCCAGACGGTGCGGGCCGTCCAGTAGCTCGGTCCGGAATCGGAGGGGTCGGGCAGTTCGATGGGCTCCGCCGAAGGGTTCAGGTCGCCGTCGGGCTGCATCCACAGCACGACGTTGCCCGCCGACGGGCCGTCCGTCGTCTGGTGATACGCCACCGTCCGAAGCAACTCGTAGGCCTTCTGCCGGCTGTCGGGGTCGCCGGTCAGCTCCCAGTGCCGGGTGTACACGACGGCCGCGCGGGTGTTGTCGTCGGCATTGAACGCGCCCTGGGCCCAGTCGCCCGTCGCGGGGTCGAGCGGCCCGCCTCCCACCCGCTCGAAGGTGCCGCCCTCGCGCGCGTCGGCGTAGGTCCACGGGGCGAGGAGGGTCGGCTCCTCCGCCTGGCGGTAGGTCGAGTGACCCGGCACACCGGCGGGAGGGGTGGTCTCGTCGAGCAGGAAGTCGAGGTGGGCGAGGTTGGTCAGCGCGTCGCCGGACGCCTCGGCGGCCGTCGCGGGCGCGGCGCTGACGGGGACGGCGAGGGCGACGGCGCCCAGGACGGCCGTGATGCGCGCACTCCATCGTGCGTTCATGGGAGGGGGATCCTTTCGAGGGTGATCGGTACAGAATGCAGGAGATCCCCGCACTCCGGGGGGTTTCGAGGGGAATCGTCGGTATTCGGTGCAGCGGGAGGATGCTGCACCGGGGCAGCGGCTATCGAGGCAGAGCCCCGCATGGCCGGCCCGTGCGCCCGGGTGAGGTGGTCGAGGTCCGGCCGCGCCCGGGCGGGTGCCGTTCGGCGGACGCCCGGGAACGGACACCGCGCCCGAGCCGACTCGGCACCGGGCGCGGCGCTGTCATCAGTCCGTGCGCTCGAGCAGAGCCACGCCGATCTTCGAATCTGCCATGCCGTAGAACACGAAGTGGCGGCCGTCGATCTCCTCGATCGCGGTCGGGAACACGACGTTGGGCACGATGCCGCCGCGCTCGTCGTCGGTCTCGGGTGCCAGCAGCGGCTCGGGCGTGCGCGCGAGCACGCGGCTCGGGTCAGCGGCATCCAGGACCAACGCCCCGGCGGCGTAGTTGACCTTCTGCTGCTGCGAGAACGCGCTGTCGATCACGCCGGTGACGCCGTGATGCAGCACGAGCCAGCCCTCGGGGATGCGCAGCGGCGGCGGTCCCCCGCCGATCTTGACCTCCTCGAACGGGAACGCCGGACCCGCGACGAAGCGGTGCTGCTCCCAGAGGGTGAGGTTCGCGAGGTCGTCGCGGACGGATGCCAGCGGCACGTAGCTGATCCAGATCGACTGACGCTCGTCCTCGACGCCGGCGGGCACGCGCACGCCCTGGCCGGGCTTGGTCTCGCCGATGTCCCACATGGGCCGGTGCAGCACCGCCAGCGCCTCGGTGCCGTCGGGCGCGGTGACCGGCTCGGGGAAGAACACCGTGTCCTTGTTGTGGAACAGGTTGAGGTCCATGTCGAGATCGTCCTGGTAGCGGAACAGCACCGGTCCGAGCCGGCGCCACTCGCGCAGGTCGCTCGAGACGGCGACCGCCGTGCGCGGCCCGAGCGGACCGTAGGCGACGTAGGTCATGACGTGCAGGCCGAGCGCGTCGATCCAGGTCGTGCGCGGGTCCTCGGTGCCGGCGTTGCCGACGCCGCGCTCCCACCCGCGGTCGGGCTGGAGCACCACGCCTTCGCGCTCGACCGCGACGGGCACGCCGTCCTCGATCACGACGCGGGCCAGGCCCACGCGCGAGACGTTGCCCTCCGCGACCAGGCGCGGCAGCAGATACAGCTGTCCGTCGGGTCCGCGACCGGATGCCGGGTTGAGCACGCCCTCGGCCTCTTCGGCGTTGCCGGGCTCGGGGGTCATCACCACCCCGACGCGCGTGAGGCGGTAGGGGACGGGGGATTCGGGGGTCATTGTCATCCTTTCACTCCGGATCCGAGGTCGTTCGAGGTGAAGTAGCGCTGGAAGATCAGGAACAGCGCCACCGCGGGGGCGGCGAGCACGACGGCGCCGGCCATCATCGCGCCGAAGGGGTTGGCGGTGGAGGCCGCGATGTTGGAGATGAAGGTGGCCAGCGACACCGCCAGGGGCTGCATCGCCGCCTCCTTCGTGATGAGGAACGGCCAGAGGAATTCGTTCCACGGGCCGATGAAGGTCAGCAGCACGGCCGTCAGCAGGGCCGGGCGCACCAGCGGCAGCGCGACGCTCCACAGCAGCCGGAACTCGTTCGCCCCGTCGATGCGCGCGGCGTCGAACAACTCCTTGGGCAACTGCAGGAAGTACTGACGGAAGATCACCACCGCTGTGGAGTTGATGAAGAACGGCAGGATCATGCCCAGGTAGCTGTCGCTCAGGCCGTAGTCGCGAGCGATCATCACGTACAGCGGGATCATCAGCAGCTGGAACGGGATCACCTGCACGAGCAGCACGAGGGCGAACGTCGCCGAACGTCCCCGCCACGTCAAGACGGCGAGCGCGTAGCCCGCGAGCACGCCGAACACGATCGTGCCGAGGATCACGCCGCCGGTGAAGATGCCCGAGTTCACCAGCCCCTGCAGCAGGTTGATGCGCCCGTCGATCGCGGTGTAGTTCTCGAGCGTCAGGTTCGACGGGTGCGGGAAGGCCCCCGCGATCGAGGTGTCGGGGTTCGTCTGGAGCGATCCCGCCACCATGTAATAGAAGGGGAACAGGAACGCGAGCGCTCCGATGGTGAGGACGCCGTACGTGGCGAGCTTGCTTCTCACGATTCCTCCCTTCCGACGAACCGGCGCTGCAGCAGCGCGATGACGAGCACGAAGACGATCAGCACCACGCCGATGGCCGTGGCCACGTCGGGGTTCTGCTGCTCGATGCCCTTCTGGTAGATCAGCAGCACGGGCGACGTGGACGCGCCGTTGGGTCCGCCGCCGCTCGTGAGCAGGTAGGGCTCGGTGAAGAGGTTGGCGCCCGTGATCGTCGACAGCAGCACGACGAGGAACGTCGCCGGGCGCACTCCGGGCACCGTGACCGCGAAGAACTGGCGGATGCGTCCGCCGCCGTCGACGGCGACCGACTCGTGCAGCTCGCGCGGCACGTTCTGCAGCGCCGCGAGGTAGAGCAGGATGTAGAACCCCAGTCCCTTCCACGTCACGAACAGCGCGATGGTCGGCATCGCGAGCGCCGAGTTCACGAGCCACGACGGGTTCGGCGCCAGGGGGCCGAGCACGTTGTTGACCAGGCCCGTGTTGGAGAACAGGAACAGCCACACGGCGACGACGGCGACGGATGCCGTGACGTAGGGCACGTAGAACGCGACGCGGAAGAACGTGCGGGCGCGCACCACCCGGTCCAGCGCCGTCGCGAGCAGGATCGACAGAACGACCGTCAGCGGCACGTTGATGAGCAGGAAGACGCCGACGTTGCCGAACGCGCGCCACACGGCAGGATCGGTGAGCGCGGTGACGTAGTTGTCGAGTCCGACGAAGGGCCGTTCGACGTTCGCCCCGGGGGCGGTGAAGAAGTAGTCGTGGAACGACATCCACACCGCGAACACGATGGGGTAGGCGAAGACCACCCCGATGAAGAGCAGGTAGGGGGCGGAGAACAGGATGCCGAGCGGCTGCGCGCCGAACGGGCGACGCCGCGTCTTCTTCGTGTCCTGTGTGCCGCTCCCGCGGCCGGGCCGCCCGGGGTCGCCCCCGGTGCGGCCGGCCGTGCCGGCGACAGACGTGGTCATGTCAGTTCCCCGCCGCCAGCTGGTCGATCCGGGTCTTGGCATCCGAGAGGAAGGTCTTCACATCGCCCTCGCCGAAGATGACCGCCTGGGAGTACCCGTCGCGGAACGCCTGCCAGATCTCGACCGAGTTCGGCACGTTGGGCACCTCGACGGTGCGCGCGGCCTGGTCGCCGAACTGGGCGTAGGCGGGGTTGGCGGCGAAGTAGTCGGCGTAGGTGTCGGTGAGGTTCTGACGCAGCGGCATCTGGCCGGTCTCCTCGAGCCAGATGCCGTCCTGCTCCTCGCTGGTGGCGAATTTCAGCACGTCCCAGGCCGTGCCCTTGTTCTCGCACGCGGTGAAGAGCCCGACGTTCTTCGCGTCGCTGAAGGTCCACGTGTCGTCGGCGGCCGTGCCGTTCTCGGTGGGCACGGGCACCGAGCCCCAGTTCACCTTGCCCTCATAGACCGAGATGGCCCACGGGCCCACGATCGCCATCGCGGCCTGGCCGTCGGCGAAGGCATCGCCCTGATACTGCTCGTTACCCGCAAGCTGCTCGCTGTAGACCGTGCGCCACAGGTCGGCCACGGCCTCGCCGTTCGCGTCGTCGAAGGTGGCCTGGCCGTCCTCTACGAGCTGCGTCCCGCCGGTCTGCGCCGCGTACAGCGGGTAGAAGTCGAACCACGACTGGAAGAACTCGCTGGTCGGAGCCGGATTGATGGCGTAGGGCGCGACGCCCGCCGACGTCAGCGTCCGCGCGGTGCTGAGGAAGTCGTCATAGGTCGACAGCTTCGGGTTCTCGGCGTCGAGCCCGGCCTGGGCGAACAGGTCCTTGTTGTAGAAGATCATCACGGGGTTGCTCTTCCACGGCAGCTGGTAGAAGCCGCCGTCGTCGGAGCGGTACTGATCGGCCAGGTCGCCGCTGCGGTCGGTGATGTACTGCTCGCCGTCGGGGAACTCCAACAGGTTCACCAGACCCCCCTGCCGCTGGAAGCCGGGCACGGCCGCGGGCGAGGTGTTGAAGATGAGGCACGGCGCATTGCCGGCGGTGATCGCCGCGCCGATGACCTCTTCGCTCGACGAGCCGGCCGGAATCTCCTGCGCGGTGACCTGCTGGTCGGGGTTGGCGCTGTTCCAGGCCTCGACCATCTGTTCGCCCCACGCGATCTCCGCGTCGTTGTTGGAGTACCAGATCGTGATGGGGCCGCGGGAGTCCATTCCCCCGGCTCCCCCTCCCCCGCCGCTGCAGGCGGAGAGGGCCAGGATGCCGGTGGCGGCTGCTGCTGTGGCGAGAATGCGTCGTCGCATGTCTTCCTCCTTGTGAGTGCGGGGTGTCCGCTTCCTCTGTGTGAGTGCGGGGTGCCCGCGGTGCGTCAGGCGGTGGGGGGCCCCGATGCTCCGGCGGCGGGGCCGGGGGCGCGGGTCGGCGGAGCCGTCGAGGCGGTGGCGGGGTCGCGGGTCGTCGCGGCGGCGGGGTCGCGTGTCGTCGAGGCGGCACCGGGGTCGCGGGTCGGCGGCGCCGTGGAGGCGCGCACGATCAGCCGGGGGTCGGGGAGCATCCGGGCTTCGGCCGGGGCCCCCGCGATGGCGGCGAGGAGAGAGCGCGCGGCCGCGGCTCCCCACCCGCGGGCGTCGGTGGCGACGCTGGTGAGCGCGGGGAACAGGTACCCCCCGATCTCGGCGTCGTCGAACCCGGTGATCGACAGGTCGCGCGGGACCACGAGTCCGCGGCGCTGCGCGCGTCCGAGGCCTGCGATGGCCATGTTGTCGTTCGAGTACACGATCGCGGTGGGCGGGGCGTCGGCATCGAGCAGCGCGTCAGTGGCTCGCGCACCGTCCGCGGCGCTGAAATCGGTCCGGACCACGCGGGACCGGATGCCACGAGCCTCGGCCGCGCGTTCGAACGCATCCGTGCGGCTGCGCCCGTGCAGCATGCCGACGGGGCCGGCGACGTGCGCGATGTCGGTATGACCGAGATCGGCGAGGTGGTCGACGGCCAGCCGGATGCCGGCGCCGTCGTCGACGGACACCGAGGTGAAGGGACTGTCGACGTCGGGGACGCCGAGGGTCACGGCCGCGATCCCCAGGTCGGCGACGAGCGGGATGCGGGCGTCGTCCGCCCGCAGGTCGGAGAGGATCACGCCGTCGACGCGGCGGTCCGCGACGAGGCCGCGGTAGGTGTCGTCCTCCTGGCGACCGGGGGTGGCCGCCGCCAGGACGAGCACCTGGCCCGACACGGAGAACTCGTCTTCGACGCCCGCGATGAAGGAGGGGAAGAACGGGTCGGCGGCGATCACGTCGGGGCTGCGACCGATGACGAGCCCGCAGGCGAAGGCGCGTCCGGTGCTCAGCGAGCGGGCGCGCAGGCTGGGGCTGAAACCCATGTCGGCGGCGACGGAGAGGATGCGCTCCCGAGTGTCGGGGGCGACCCCCGCTCTCCCGTTCAGGGCGAACGAGACGAGACCCTTGCTGACGCCCGCGCGGCGGGCGACGTCGGCGATCGTGGGCCGTGCGTCGTTCGTCATCCGTCACCTCGTCGTGTCAACGGACCGGTTCAACTAAACCGGTTCAGTTGCGTTGACTCTAAACCGGTTCAGAGGAGCGGGTCAAGGGCATCCAGGAGATGTCCAGGGGCGGCGCCACCGGGTCGACCGCCCAGACGTCCTTGCCGCGCGACGGGCCGATCCGGGCACCTTTGCGGCGCAGCGCACGGACCGGCGGGGTCCGGCGCGGCGCGGGTGCACGGACCGGAGGAGCCCGACGCGGCGCGGGCGCAGAGACCGGCCGCACTCGGCGCAACCCCCGCGGAATGTCGGAGGCCGCCGGTACCGTGGCGGCATGAGCGAACGCGAATACGACCTCATCGTCATCGGCGCCGGTCCCGTGGGCGAGAACGTCGCCGACCGTGCCGTCCAGGCCGGGCTCACCGCGGTAATCGTCGAGTCCGAGCTCGTCGGCGGCGAGTGCTCGTACTGGGCATGCATGCCCTCCAAGGCCCTCCTGCGCAGCGGTGCCGCGCTGCGCGCCGCGCGCGACGTCGACGGCGCGAAACAGGCCGTCACCGGCGAGCTCGATGTCGCCGCCGTCCTGCGCCGACGCGACACCATGACCAGCGACTACAACGACTCCGGTCAGGTCGAGTGGCTGCAGGGCGCGGGGATCGATCTCGTGCGCGGGCATGGCCGGCTGACCGGCGAGAGGACCGTGAACGTGACCGCCGACGACGGCACGGTCACCGCGCTCACCGCCCGGCACGCCGTGGCCGTGTGCACGGGCTCGGCGGCTCTCCTGCCCGACGTTCCCGGGCTCGCCGAAGTCTCACCGTGGACCAGCCGCGAGGCCACCGCGGTGCAGCAGATCCCCGGCTCTCTCGCGATCATCGGCGGCGGGGTCGTCGGTGCCGAGATGGCGACGGCCTTCGAAAGCCTGGGCAGTGACGTCACGATCATCGCCCGGTCCGGGCTGCTGGGGGGCAACGAGCCCTTCGCCGGCGAACTCGTGGCGTCGTCCCTGCGCGATCGCGGCGTCACGGTCAAGACGGGGGCGGATGCCACGGCGGCACGGCGCGACGACGCCGGGCGCGTCGTGCTCGAGCTGTCGGACGGCACCAGCGTGACCGCCGACGAGGTGCTCGTCGCGACGGGTCGCTCTCCCCGCACAGACGATCTCGGGCTGGATGCCGTCGGCCTCGACGCCGGCACCTGGCTCGACGTCGATGACACGATGCTGGTGCGCGGCTTCGACTGGCTGTACGCCGTCGGCGACGTCAACCATCGCGCACTCCTCACCCACCAGGGCAAGTACCAGGCGCGGGCGGCAGGGGACGTCATCGCCGCCCGCGCGCAGGGCGGCGAGGTCGACGACGCGCCGTGGGGTGCGCACGTCGCCACCCGCCGACCACGCCGCGGTGCCGCAGGTGACGTTCACCGACCCCGAGGTCGCGTCGGTCGGGCTCACCGCCAAGAAGGCCGAGGAGCAGGGCCTGAACGTGAAGGTGCTCGACTACGACCTCGCGGATGTCGCCGGGTCGAGCGAGCAGTCCGACGCCTACGTGGGCAAGGCGCGCGCGGTCGTCGACCTGGACCGCGGCGTGCTCGTCGGAGCGACTTTCGTCGGACCCGACATCGCCGAACTCCTGCACTCGGCCACGATCGCGGTCGTCGGCGAGGTGCCGATCACGCGCCTGTGGCACGCTGTGCCGTCGTATCCGACCGTCAGCGAGGTCTGGCTGCGGCTGCTCGAGAGCCTGGGGCGCGATTCCGCCTGACCGCGTACCAGCCCCCTCCGTGCGACGTCGAGCGGGGCGGAGCGCCCAGCCTGAAACCCACCGGCGCCTCGACGAATCGCCGTGGGGCTGCACCGGCGTATGCACCGTACGACCCGGGCGGGCGACCGCGGAGCCTGAGACAACCAGAGCCTTGCCGCACCTCCGCCTCCCCGCGCAGCGCCCCGTCCGGCGCACCATCTCGCTGCAGCGCTAACCGCCGGTCGACGCCGCTGCGAGGAACCGCGACAGCACGACGCGCCTCCCTCCTCACGGGCTCGACGGGCGTACAGTCGCGGCATGCCCCGTAGCGTCGCCCTCCTTCGCGGGGTCGGTGGTCCCACGGCCTTGAAGATGCCGGTGCTGCGCGAGGTCCTGGCATCCGCGGGTCTCGGCGAGGTCGACACGCTGCAGGTCGCCGGCAACGTCGTGCTCGACGACGCCGGGCGATCCCCCGACGAGGCGGCTGTGATCATTCGCCGCGCCGTCCGCGAGGCGTTCGGCTTCGACCTCTCTGTCATCGTCCGCACGCACGCCGAGCTGGTCGACAGCCACGCGCGCAACCCCTTCGCCGGTGTTCCCGAGGGCCGCTGGGTGCAGACCGTGTTCCTCGACAGCCGCCCGGCGGTATCCCTGGCGCTGCCCGACGGCATTCCCGAAGAGGCGGTGCTCGACGGACGCGAGGTGTTCGCGCGTTACCCGGAGGGAATCGGCGGGTCGAAACTGCAGGCAGGCTGGTTCGAGAAGCGGCTCGGTGTCACCGGCACCGCCCGCAACGCCAACACCGTGGCGAAGCTCATCGCCCTGAGTCGCTGACCCGCTCCCCGCACGCGCCGCGACGAAGCCGCCGCTCCCCCGATCGGTAGCCCCGCGCACACATCGCCGACGCCTCCCGCCGCCGCCCCGCGACGCATAAACACGATCGGTGCGCGTAAACACGCAGCCACCGCGTTTCTGCGCACGAACCGTGTTTATGCGTCGCTGCACCGCCCCACTCGCGCGCTCGACACCGACCGCCGCACCGCGCCCACCCACGCGGCCACCGCCCTCACCCGAGCCGGCGACCCCGCCGCCCGAACCACCGGGCGGCCCCACCCCACGCATAAACACGATCTGTGCGCGTAAACACGCAGCCACCGCGTTTACGCGCACGAATCGTGTTTATGCGTCGCTGCACCGCACCGACTCGGGCACTCCAAGCCGCGACCCCGCCCGACTCACGCCGCGACCGCGCCTGCCCGGGGACCCACCCCCAAGCGCTGGCCGTGACATCGTCTGGGCGGTGCCCACCCCGAGCTCCGAGAACGGCCGGCAGCCCCACCCCATGCATAAACAAAATCGGTGCGCGTAAACACGCAGCCACGGCGTTTACGCGCACGAATCGCGTTTATGCATCGCTGCTGCGACCCGCGCACCCGCTCAACACCGACCGCCGCACCGCGCCCGCCCGCTCGGCAATCGCCCTCACCCGGTCGTCGACCCCGGCGCCCGAACAACCGGGCGGCCCCACCCCCACGCATAAACACGATCGGTGCGCGTAAACACGCAGCCACCGCATTTACGCGCACGAATCGCGTTTATGCGTCGTACGCACACAACGACATGGCGCAGGCGCACGCCCCACGCAGGACCGCGCCCCCACGCACGACGGCGCCGCCACGACCGAAGCCGCGGCGGCGCCGCATACGCACCGTCCCCGCGAACGGGGCGGGACGCGTCAGTGGAAGAAGTGACGCTCGCCGGTGAAGAACATCGTCACGCCCGCCGCGCGCGCGGCGTCGATGACCTCGGCATCCCGAACCGAACCGCCGGGCTGGATGATGGCCGAGATCCCGGCGTCGATCAGCACCTGCGGGCCGTCGGCGAAGGGGAAGAACGCGTCGGATGCCGCGATCGAGCCGCGCGCACGGTCACCGGCGCGCTCCACGGCGAGACGGCACGAGTCGACGCGGTTGACCTGCCCCATGCCGATGCCCACGGTGGCCGAGCCCTGCGCGAGCACGATCGCGTTGGACTTCACGGCGCGGCACGACTTCCAGGCGAAGATCAGGCTCTCCATGTCGGCGTCCGCGGGACGCTCCCCCGACACGAGCTCCCAGTTCTTCGCGACCGACTCGATGTCGTCGGGGAAGCGGTCGGCATCCTGCAGCAGCAGGCCGCCCGAGACCAGGCGCACGTCCATGCGCTCCTGCTGCCAGTCGGCGGGGAGCTGAAGCACGCGCAGATTCTTCTTGAGCTTGAACACCTCGAGCGCGGCCGGCTCGAAGTCGGGGGCGATGATGACCTCGGTGAAGATGTCGCGCAGGTTCTCGGCCATCTTCAACGTCACCGTGCGGTTCGCGGCGATGACGCCGCCGAACGCCGAGACGGGGTCGCACTCGTGCGCGCGCAGGTGCGCCGAGGCGATCGGGTCGAGCGCGTTGGGGGCCGCGACCGCGATGCCGCAGGGGTTGGCGTGCTTGATGATCGCCACAGCCGGCTTGACCATGTCGAACGCGGCGCGCAGGGCGGCGTCGGCGTCGACGTAGTTGTTGTACGACATCTCCTTGCCCTGCAGCTGGGTCGCCTGGGCGATGCCGTGTCCGCCGACGCGCGTGTAGATCGCGGCGCGCTGGTGGGAGTTCTCGCCGTAGCGCAGGGTCGAGAGGCGCTCGGCCTGAATGGTCAGGTGCGCGGGCAGGTCGATGTCGTCACCGAGCGTGCCCTCGGCGAACCACGTCGACACGGCTGTGTCGTACGCGGCGGTGTGCGAGAAGGCACGTGCGGCGAGTTCACGACGCTGCGCGAGCGAGGTGCCGCCCTGCGTCTGCAGCGCCTCGATGATCGCCGGGTACGACTCGGGCGAGACGACGATGGCGACGTTGGCGTGGTTCTTCGCCGACGCGCGCACCATGGCGGGGCCGCCGATGTCGATCTGCTCCACGACGTCGTCGCCCTCGGCACCGGATGCCACCGTCTCGACGAACGGATACAGGTTCACCACGACGAGCTCGAAGGGGCGGATGCCGAGCTCCACGAGCTGCGCCTCGTGCGAGGCGAGTCGCAGGTCGGCGAGCAGGCCCGCGTGCACGTTCGGGTGCAGGGTCTTGACGCGTCCGTCGAGCGACTCGGGGAAGCCGGTCACGGCGGAGACGTCGGAGACCTCGTACCCGGCCTCGCGCAGCAGCGTGGCGGAGCCGCCCGTCGAGATGATCTCGACGCCGGCGCCGGCGAGCGCCTCGCCGAGCTCGAGAAGTCCGGTCTTGTCGCTCACCGACACCAGCGCGCGGCGGATCGGGACGACGTCGCGGGGACGGTAGTCGGCGGGGTCGTGGCGGGGTCCGGCCATGGCGTACGGCTCCTGTGTCTCGAGTCGGGTTCGAAAGCGACGGGCGCTCGCCCGCCGCGAGGTCAGGCGGTTCGGGATGCCGCGGCGGCGAGGTCGAGCTCGCCCTCGGCGATGCGTCGCACCACGTCGATGAGCAGGCGCCGCTCGACGGGTTTGATGCGTTCGTGCAGGGCGTGCTCGTCGTCGCCGGGCAGCACGGGGATGCGCTCTTGGGCGAGGATCGGGCCGGTGTCGACGCCGGAATCGACGACGATGACGCTCGCCCCGGTCTGCGCGACACCCGCGGCCAGCGCGTCGCGCACGCCGTGCGCGCCGGGGAACTCGGGCAGGTACGCGGGGTGGGTGTTGATGATGCGCGGTTCCCACGCGGCGACGAGGTCGGCGGGCAGCAGCCGCATCATGCCGCTGAGCACGACGAGGTCGGGGTTCCAGACGGCCAGCTGCGCGCCCAGCTCGGCGCCCCACTCCTCGCGCGTCGCGAAGGTGCGGAACGGCACGAGGAAGGTCGGGATGCCGAAGTGCTCGGCGTGGGCGAAGCCGTCGGCCTCGCGATCCGCACCGACCGCGACCACGCGCGCGGGGAAGTCGGGGGCGGCAGCCGCCTCGAGCAGGGCGCGGAGGTTGGAGCCGGCGCCGGAGATGAGAACGGCGACCGTGAGCACCGGCCCAGTCTAGCCGGGGGCGCGACATCGCCCGAGTCCCCTGCCGGCCCTCCCCCATCGCCCTCCCGTCATCGGGCGTTCTCGACGTTCCCTCGCCGCTGCGCGGTCACACTGGTGCAGAACGTCTCGCCCGTCAGCGCGCGCAGCCCCACGCCCGCAATCCGGCGCGATCCTCGCATCCCACCGCCCACAACCTGCGAGGAACGGACACTTCTGGCAGCCGCGCCGACTTCCACGGAAGACAGACCCGAGACGCCGATCCCCACCCGTCGCGCAGCACTCCCTCGCAACGCCCCGCGAACGCGCAGCCCCACGCCCGCAATCCGGCGCGATCCTCGCATCCCACCGCCCACAACCTGCGAGCAACGGACACTTCTGTGAGCAGCGGGGAGGATGACATGCCCCACACGCCCACCCCCACCCGTCGCGCAGCACTCCCTCGCCACGGCCCGCGAACGCGCAGCCCCACGCCCGCAATCCGGTGCGATCCTCGCATCCCACCGCCCACAACCTGCGAGCAACGGACACTTCTGCGAGCAGCGGGGAGCACGCACGACGCCGCCCAGGCGGCGACCCCGCGCGCAGGAAGGCTCAGCGGGAATCCGGCCGGCCGGTGTCGCCGCTCTCTTCCGGCTCTCGCGCCCAGGCGGCGCGGATCCGGGCGCGCACCTCGTCGTCATCCGACGCGGAAGCGGGATCGTCGGCGCGCCCCCGCTCCTCGTCCCAGGCGCTCGTCGCCCCTCGCTCGCCGGGGGCGCTCGTCGCCCCTTGCTCGCGGGAGGCGCTGGTCACCCCTGGCCAGGCGGGAGCGCTCGTCGCCCACGGCCCGGTGAGGGAGCTCGTCGCCCCTGGCCCGGCGGCGCTATCGGGATCGGCTCGCTCGTCCCGGGCGCTCGTCCCGCCGACGTCACCGTGGAGGTCGGACCCCCTGTCCGAAGAAGAAGTCGGCTCCGGTTCGCGGTCGGATTCCGGCGCACCCGGCCCCGCAGGCGGGGCTGCGGTCTCGTCACGATCCGCGCCCGTCGCCGCCGTCCAGGGCTCAGTCGTCCAGGGCTGCGTCGTCCCCGTCGCCGTCGTCCAGGGCTCGGTCATCCCGGCCGCCGTCGTCCACGGCGCCGTCGTCGAAGGCGCGGCAGTCCCGGGCGCCGCCGCATCGCGATCCGACGCCCCGACACCCGACCCGGGATCAGTGGAACCCGGCACGCCGACACCCGATCCCGGGGCACCGGGACCCATCGCCCCGAGGGTCGCCCACAACGAACCGGTGTCCGGCGCCCCGGCGCGCGCACCGGCGGTTCCGGAGTCCGACCGCGAGCTCTCGCTGGACGCCCACGCACTCAGCGACGAGTCGTTGCTCTCACCGCCCGCGCGCGGGCTCAGCAGCAGAATGGCGAGGCCCACCAGCACCTCGAGCCCCAGGGCGAGGGCGAGCGGGCCCGGCTCGGGTCCGGTGTCGGCGAGGCGGCCGGGACCGATCGACCCGCTCGCGGCGAGCGCGGCCAGCGCGCCGGCGCCCCCGGTGAGGACGGCGACGGCGAGGGCCACGACCAGTCGGGGCCCGAAGGGTTCGGGGCCGAGGGTGCGCGGCATCCGGGATCGCAGGATCCACCCGGTCAGCGCGCCGATGCCGATCGGCAGGAGCGCCAGCAGCAGCAGCCACGACGAGGTCGACTCGGGGACCGCGCCGAGCACCGGGATGCCGGGGAGAGCCCCGACCTGCGTCGCGGCCGGCGTGACCGCGGTGTCGGAACCCAGGGAGAATCCGGGGCCGGCGCTGAAGGCCACGGCCCAGAGCACGAGGGTGGGCAGGTACGCCAGCTGCCCCAGGGCGATGACGGTCGCACCGATGCCGTCGGCGTTGCTGGCCTGGTACAGCCCGATCACCTGGGAAGAGCGGGCGATGAGCCCCGCGACGACGAGGACGCCGCCCACGGCCACCAGCCCCAGCGTCGTGAGCGCGAGCCCGCGCACGACGAGCGCGGGTACGTCGGCCCACGCGCTCGGCAGTCGTTCGAGACGGGCGCGCAGGGCGTCGACCGGTCCCTCGTCGCCGACGCGCCACGAGCCGACGAAGGCGCCCGCGAACGAGGGCACGGCGAACAGCAGCGACGGCATCAGGATCGCGAGCCACACCTCGGATGCCACCAGCTCGGCGTTGGCGGTCAGTCCGACGAGGGCGGCGAGCCCCGCGAAGACCGCGGAGCCCGACAACCAGCCGGTGAGGGCGGCCCCCGCCTCCGCCGCGCGAGTGCCCGAGCGGGCGGCGAACAGCGCGGTGAAGGCCGCGAAGGCGAGCGGCGCGAGCGACAGCGTGAACGTCGCGAAGGTCGGATCGATGCCGGTGGCGGCGAGGTAGGTGTCGGGCAGCGTGACCGTGATCGGCACGAGGTGTCCGAGGTGCCACACGGCGGCGGATGCCGGCCACAGGGCGCCCCAGTCGGGGTCTCCCACGCCGAAGACCCACAGCAGGGTGAGCGGCGCGAGGATCACCGCGATACCGCCCGCGGCGGCCAGCACGGCGTCGAGGGCGGCGAGGAGGGCGACGAGTAGGCGATGCATGGGCGAGAGGAACCCTACCCGCGCCGCCGGAGCCCGCCTCTCAGGCGCGGCGGCGACGAGGGAGTCCGCTCCGGGGTGTGAGGACACCCGCCGCCAGGACGACGATGCCCACCAGGAGCACGATCACCGAGATCTGCAGCACGGCGGCGTCGCCGGCGAGCATCGGGCAGCCCGCCGACGTGTCCTCCCCCTCGCAGGAACGCCACGATTGGAAGAAGAAGATGATCGCGACCGCGGCGCCGACGGCGGAGAGGACTGCGCCGAAGACGAGGATGCGGGCGCGTCGCGTGAGGCGCCCGGCCCGCGGCGGCGGACTCACCGGGGTGACGGGCAGTGACGACCGCCGCTTCGACGAGCCCCGCGGAACGGACCGCGACGGGGTCGGTGGTCCCGGCGCCGACGCACGCCCGGCGGCCTCGACAGGCTCAGCCACCGGCGACGGCGGCACGCTCGGTCGCGTCGAGCGACTCCCCCGCCCCGCGGCCGCCGA
Organism: Microbacterium proteolyticum; assembly: GCF_030818075.1. Classification (NCBI taxonomy): domain Bacteria; kingdom Bacillati; phylum Actinomycetota; class Actinomycetes; order Micrococcales; family Microbacteriaceae; genus Microbacterium; species Microbacterium proteolyticum. The sequence goes on from NZ_JAUSZZ010000001.1 coordinate 3,659,474, forward strand.
AGGGGCAACGCGAGTCGCACCCTGCACACCGGACGCGGGCCCCGCGCGCGCACCGCCAGCGCTCCCACACGACGGCGGCCAGGCGCGGGTCGGCGCCGATCGGCGCCGACGTCAGGTCGGCCTCCGCCTTCTCGATCACCCGAGAGAAGTGTCCGGGGGCCAGCACGTAGCTGGCGGCCACCGTCCGCTGCCCGGCGGTGCGCGCCGTGTCGACGGCATCCGGGATGCGGGGTTCGGATGCCGCGGCGTACGCCGTCACGACGGGGCCGGAGATCCCGGCATCCGTCATCAGCTGTGCCATGCGTTCGACGTCCACGACGGCCCCGGGACGGGTGGAGCCGGCCGCGGCGAGCACGACGGTGTCGGTCGCATCGGCACCGGCGGCGCGGACGCGATCGACGAGGATCTCAGCCAGCACCGGGTGGGGGCCGAGCGCGCGGGCGATCGGAAAACCGTCGGCGGCCTCCACCAGGTCGACCTCGGTGTGGTAGCCCGTCGACAACAGCAGCGGGACGATGACGATGTCGTCCGTGCGCGAGCGCGCCTCGGCGACCACGTCGGAAACGTACGGGCCGTGCACGTCGACGTAGGCCTCGAGCACCTCGACGCCCTCGGGCGCGGTGTCGCGCAACACGTCGAGCAGAGCCCGGATGACGACACGTCCCTCCTCGAAACGGGTGCCATGGGCGCAGGCGATCAGTACCGCGGTCATCAGTCCTCCTCGTCGATCACGTCGAGCCGATAACCGCGCTTGTAGACGGTGCGGATCAGGTCGAGCCCCGCGAGCGCCTCGCGCGTGCGGGCCACGGCCACCTCCACCGCGTGTCCGCTGGCCTCGGCGTTCGACAGGGCGGCGATCAGGTCGGCACGAGACACGACGGCGCCGGGGTGGCGGGCGAGCGCGCGCAGGATCTCGACGCCGGTCCGCGGCAGCGGAAGGAACTCCCCGTCGAGCACGATCCCCGACGACCGGATGCCGAGTCGCCCCGCGGTCGTGCGGATCACCGGCGCCTCGGGACCGCCGTAATGCGTCACCACCGAACGCACGAGCGCACCCAGGCGTCCTCGGTCGGGAACAAGAGGGTCGATCCCGACCTCGCGAAGGGGGCCGGCGGTGATCGGACCGACAGCGGCGACGAGCACCCGGCCGTCCCGGGCGCGGGATGCCACACCCTCCAGCGCGTCGGCACGTTCGGCGGCGAGGATCCATTCGCGTGCCGCGGGCGCCGAGGTGAACAGCACGGCGTCGACCTCGCCCCGGGCGACCTGACGCGTGGAGGTGGCGACCACCTCGGCGTCGGGCGGCGGACCCCACCGGTAGATGGTGAGGCTGGTCACGCGGGCGCCCGCCGCCTCGAACGCCTCGTCGAGGCCGTCCGCGCCGGAGCCGTGGTGCTGCACGGCGACGTGCATGCCGTCGATGCCCTCGGCGACGAGGAAGTCGCGCAGCTCGGCCGCCGTCTCGCTCTCGGCGACCCAATCGGCCTCGAACCCGGCCTGCTGGATCGCCCCGCGCGCCTTGGGACCGCGGGCGACGATGCGCGCCCGCTGCAGCACCGCACTGATGTCGTCGTGCAGCCCCGCCTCGTCGGCGGTCTCCATCCAGGCGCGAAAGCCGACGCCCGTCGTGGCGACGACGACGTCGGGCGGATCATCGACGAGGCGACCCGTCTGCGCGATGAGCTCCTCGTCGTCGACGTGCGGAATGATCGTGAGAGCCGGCGCGACGCGCACGCGGGCGCCGTGTCGCTCGAGTGCGGCCGACAGCTCCCCCGACCGCCGGTCGACGGGAAGCAGCACGGTGCAGCCTTGCAGCACCGTGCTGATCGTCCGCGGGGGTGCGGTCACCCGATCCCCTCGCTCTGGGCGACGGCCACCGGCAGCAGCAGGTCGGCGCGGGCGACCTCGCCGAACACCAGCACCGCCGGGTTGGCGAGGCGGTGGGTCTCGGCATCCTGGATCGCCGTGCCCAGGGTCGTGCGGATCGTGCGCTGGGCGGGCGTGTGCCCGTTCTCGACGAAGGCGACGGGACGCGTCTCGGGGGCGCCCGCAGCGCGGGCGGCGGCGACGAAGCGGGGCAACGCACTCACGCCCATCAGCGCGACGACGGTGGCGCTGTCGTCGCGGAGGGCGGCGAGTGTCGCCTCGCTCGGCGTCTCCTGACCATTCACGACATGCAGGGTACCTGCCACACCGCGATGCGTGACGGGGATTCCGGCGGCCGCGGGCACTGCGATAGAGCTCGAGATGCCCGGCACGACCTCGACGGGGATGCCGGCGGCCCGGCACGCGACGACCTCTTCGCCGCCGCGGCCGTAGACGAACGGGTCGCCACCCTTCAGGCGGACCACCCGGAGGCCCTTCGACGCGCGGTCCACGATGATCGCGTTGATCTCGTCCTGCGGCACGGGGTGGTGCTGGGGCCGTTTACCGACGTCGATGAGCTCGACGTCGTCGCCCAGCTCGGCGAGCACTCCGGTCGGTCCGAGGCGGTCGTGCACGACCACGTCGGCCTCGGCGAGGAGGGCGCGAGCACGGACGGTCAGCAGATCGACCGGGCCAGGGCCGCCGCCGACGAGCGCAACACCCCCCACGGGTGTGCGACGTCGGCGGCGGAGCGGAAGGGCGCCTTCGGCCAGGCGCGAGGCGATGGCGTCGCGCACGGCGACGCTGCGGCGGGGGTCGGCGCCGGCGGTGGAGACGACCCCCACCATCACGTCGCCGCTCGTGGTCTCGGCGGCGAGGCGTGCGCTGCCCTTGCCGCCGTGCCCGGCGTTGACGCACCACACGCGCCGCGCCTCGGCGGCGTCGACCACGAGGGCATCGACGGATGCCGAACCGGTCGCGGTGTGGCAGAACCAGGCGTCGTCGAGGTCGGACGCCTGGAACGGGCGCGCGAGCCATTCGATGTCGCCCGCTGCGGCGAGCGCGCGGAGGCCGTCGGTCGCTTCGGGGGCGACCACGCGCACCCGTGCGCCGGCCGCGCGCAGCCGCGCGATGCGGCGCTCGGCGACCTGTCCCCCGCCCACGCACACGACCAGACGGTCGGTGAGGTCGAGTCCGGCGAGCGCGATCACGACGCGCCTCCGTCGATCTTTACGAGCACGTCGCCGTCGCTGACCGCGACGGGGTAGACGCCGAGCGAGAGCGGCTCCTTGCCCTGCGTGTCGAGACAGATGCCGGTGCGCAGATCGAAGACCTGCTTGTACATCGGGGAGGCCACGGTCGGAGCCCCGGCGCGATCGCCGACGATGCCGCGCGACATGATCGCCGCGCCGCTGAACGGGTCGATCTGGTCGGTGGCGTACAGCCGGCCGTCGTACGTGCGGAACAGCGCGATCTGCCGGCCGCCGAGGAGGGCGGCGGCGCCGCGCTCGACGAGCAGGTCGTCCACGCGGCAGATCCGCACCCAGTCGGCGGCGGCCGGTGTCGGGGTGTCGACGGCGGGGCTTTCGGCATCCGTGGTCATGGCATCCGTCCTCGTGACGTCGGTCGTGGCATCCAGGATGGTCATGAGCGCACCGCCAGCGTCGTGCCGCCGATGAACACGGCGCCCGACGAGCGCTCCTCCGCCGTGGCGGGGCGCGGCTGCCCGCGCTCGGCGACGTACGCGAGAGTGGGGTCGGCCTTGTCGGGGGCGTTGACGAAGCTCTGGAAGCGCTTGAGCTTCTCGGGGTCGGCGAGGGTGGCGGCCCACTCGTCTTCGTAGTTGTCGATGTGGGCGGCCATGGCGCGGTCGAGGTCTTCCGCGATACCGAGCGTGTCGTCGAACACGACGCCCTTGAGCGCCTCGATGCCGCCTTCGTAGTCCTCCATCCAGGGAGCCGTGCGCTGCAGGCGGTCGGCGGTGCGGATGTAGAACATCAGGAAGCGGTCGATCGCCTGCAGCAGCCCGTCGTCGTCGAGACCCTCGGCGAAGAGCACCGCGTGGCGCGGCGTGAAGCCGCCGTTGCCGCCGACGTACATGTTCCAGCCGGCCTCGGTCGCGATGACGCCGACGTCCTTGCCGCGGGCCTCGGCGCACTCGCGCGCGCAGCCCGAGACGCCGAACTTGATCTTGTGCGGCGAGCGCAGGCCCCGGTAGCGCAACTCGAGCTGCACGGCCATGCCGACCGAGTCCTGCACGCCGTAGCGACACCACGTCTGCCCGACGCACGACTTGACCGTGCGCAGCGACTTGCCGTACGCCTGACCCGACTCGAAGCCGGCGTCGACGAGACGCTTCCAGATCGCGGGCAGCTGCTCGAGGCGGGCGCCGAACATGTCGATGCGCTGGCCGCCGGTGATCTTCGTATAGAGCCCGAAGTCGCGGGCGACCTCGCCGATCACGACGAGCCCCTCGGGCGTGATCTCGCCACCCGCGATGCGCGGGACGACGCTGTACGTGCCGTCGCGCTGGATGTTCGCCATGACGTGGTCGTTGGTGTCCTGCATCGTCGCGAGCTCGCCGTCGAGCACGTGCTCCGAGTAGAGGCTCGCCAGGATGCTCGCGAGCGCCGGCTTGCAAATGTCGCAGCCGCGGCCCGTTCCGAAGCGCTCGACGATCGAGGTGAAGGTGCGCAGCTCGGAGATGCGCACGGCGTCGAAGAGCTGCGCGCGGGTGAACGCGAAGTGCTCGCACAGCCCGTTCGAGACCTCTTTTCCGGATGCCGCGAGCTCGGTCGCCACGAGCTTCTTCACGAGCGTGAAGCACGAGCCGCACGCCGCGCCCGCCTTCGTGCAGGCCTTGACCTCGGCGGCATCCGCGCAGTCGTGCTCGGTGACGGCCCCGCGGACGGTGCCGGCGGTGACGCCGTTGCACGAGCAGACAATGGCGTCGTCGGGAAGGTCACCCTGCGGGGCCGGGGCGAGGTCGGACGGCATGAGGTAGGCCGCCGGGTCGCCGCCGAGCGCGCGGCCGACGAGGGGGCGCAACGACGTGTACGCCGAGGCGTCGCCGACGAGGATGCCACCGAGCAGCGTCTGCGCGTCGTCGCTGAGCACGAGCTTCTTGTAGACGCCCGAGATCGGGTCGGCATAGGTGACGTCGAGGGCGTTCGGCGTCTCGGCGAAGGCGTCGCCGAAGCTCGCGACCTCGACGCCCGAGAGCTTCAGCTTGGCCGAAGTGTCGAACCCGTCGAACGCGGCCTCGCCGCCGAGGAGACGGGTGGCGGCGACCTCGGCCATCGCGTAACCGGGGGCGACGAGACCGATCGCCTGCCCGTCGAAGCTCGCGACCTCGCCGATCGCGAGGATCGAGGGGTCGGAGGTGTCGCAGTTCGCGTCGATGACGACGCCGCCGCGGGCGTCGACGGCGAGCTCCGCAGCGCGGGCCAGCTCGTCGCGGGGGCGGACGCCGACGGTGAACACGACGATGTCGACGGCCTCCCACGTGCCGTCGCGCAGCTCGAGGCCGATCACAGCGCCGGAGGTGTCGGCATCCACCCGGGTTGTCACCGACTGCGTGCGCACCTCGATGCCGCGCGCCTCGATGAGCCGCTGCAGCGCCTTCGCGCCGCCCAGGTCGAGCTGCGCCGACATGAGTCGCTCGTTGGACTGCAGCACGAACGGCGACACGCCCTCGGCCTGCAGCGCACCGGCTGCTTCGAGGCCGAGCAGGCCCCCGCCGACGACGGCGCCGCGGAGGGGACGACCGAGCTGGGCCGACCGCGTGGCGACCCACTCGCGCATACCGGCGACGTCGTCGAGCGTGCGGTAGACGAAGCAACCGCGGTGGTCGAAGCCGTCGAGCGCGAGGCGGGCGGCGTAGGAACCGGTGGCGAGCACGAGACGGTCGTAGCCGTAGGTGGAGCCGGCCGCGGTGGTGACGATGCGGCTGGTGCGGTCGATCTTCGTGACACGCGCGTCGGTGTGCACCGAGACCCGCTCGTGGTCGAGCACGGCCGGGTCCAGAGCGAGGTCGTCGGGCGTCTTGCCGTTGAAGATGCCGGTGAGGCCGACGCGGTCGTAGGGGCGGCGGGTCTCGTCGCCGAGCACCGTGATCGACCAGCGACCCTCGGTGTCGCGGCTGGTCAGGCTCTCGACGAAGCGGTGCGCCACCATGCCCGCGCCGACGACGACGACGGTGCCGGACGACGCGGGGCGGAGCATGCCGTCACCGTAGGCGGCGGACTTTGCGGATGCGTCAGCGGCGTATTTCGCATCGGTTGCGGGATTCGAGCGGGCCATGCTCAGACGCTAAGCAGCCGAGATTTCCCCCGCCGTCGCTTCGGCGTTACCCGCCGCGAACGTTTCTCTCACGCGCCGGTGCTTTTCGTGTGAGGTTTACGCCCCGGCATCCCCCTCCCCTCTCTCCCTCCGGGCGTGAGTCACCAAGAAATGTCGCTTCGGCACGCATGGAAGCGACACAACCTGGCGACTCGCGCGCGAGATGGGTCAGCGGACGGGGTCGAGCACGAACAGCTCGATGCGCCGGTCGGTCTTCTTCTGGTACTCGTCGTAGTCGGGCCAGACCGCCACGGCGCGGGCCCACCACTCGTCGCGCTCCGTGCCCTCGGCCTGGTGCGCGTCGTACTCCTTCTTCACGTCGCCGTCCTGCAGCGCGACGCGGGGGTTCTTCACGAGGTTGTAGAACCACGCGGGGTGCTCGGGAGCGCCTCCCTTGGATGCCACGACCGCGTACTGGCCCTCGTGCTCGACGCGCATGAGGGCCGTTTTACGCAGTCCCCCGGTTTTGGCGCCGATAGTGGTCAGCACGATGATGGGTACGCCCCGCAGCTCACCGGCTTCCTGACCTCCCGAGGCCTCGAAGGTCTCGGCCTGGGTGCGGGCCCACTCGCTGGTGCTGGGCAGATACTCTCCTGTGAGCGACATGTCTCCCACGATACGTCGGCGTCATCCCCCACCGCCCCGCTTTTCTGGAGCCCCCATGAGCAGTTCCGCTCCCGAGACCACCGCTGCCCCCGCGCCGAAGCACCGCCTCGACCGGTTCTTCGAGATCACCGCCCGCGGCTCGACCGTCGGCGCCGAGGTGCGCGGCGGCGTCGTCACCTTCGTGACCATGGCGTACATCGTCATCCTGAATCCGATCATCCTGTCGGGGACCCCCGACGTCGCCGGTGATGCCCTCGGCTTCCCGCAGGTCGCGGCCGTCACCGCACTCACCGCCGGCGTCATGACGATGCTGTTCGGCCTCGTCACGCGCCTGCCGTTCGCGTTCGCCGCGGGCCTCGGCATCAACTCGTTCCTCGCGGTCGGCATCGTCGGCGGGGTCACCTGGCCCGAGGCGATGGGGCTCGTCGTCATCAACGGCCTCATCATCGTGCTGCTGGCCGTCACCGGCCTTCGTCGCATGATCTTCGAGGCCGTGCCGCTCGCCCTCAAGACCGCGATCACCGTCGGCATCGGCCTCTTCATCGCCTTCATCGGCTTCGTCGACAGCGGCCTCGTCACCTCGACCGGCCTCGGCTCTCCCCCGGTCGGCCTCGGCGTGAACGGGTCGATCGCCACGATCCCCACCGCCTTGTTCGTGCTCACGCTCGTGATCACGGCCGTGCTGCTCGTGCGCAAGGTCAAGGCCGCGCTGCTGATCGGCCTGCTGACGGGCACGGTGATCGCGGTGGTCGTCGAGGCCGTGGCGCACCTGGGCGCCCGCGCCGACGGCAACCCCGGCGGCTGGAGCCTCAGCGTTCCCACGCTCCCCGCACAGCTGGTGAGCCTGCCCGACCTCTCGCTCGTGGGCCAGGTCGACCTGTTCGGGTCGTTCGGCCGCATCGGCGTGCTCGCCGCCCTCATGCTCGTGTTCACCCTCGTCTTCACGAACTTCTTCGACGCGATGGGCACGATGACCGGCCTCTCCCGCGAGGCCGGTCTCGCCGCCCCCGACGGCACCTTCCCGCGGCTGCGCTCGGCCCTGATCATCGAGGGCGTCGGCGCCGTCGCCGGAGGCGCGACCTCGTCCTCGTCGAACACGGTGTTCATCGAGTCGGGCTCCGGCATCGGCGAGGGCGCCCGCACGGGCCTCGCCAACGTCGTCACCGGCGGTCTGTTCCTGCTGGCGATGTTCTTCACGCCGCTCACGAGCATCGTCCCCACCGAGATCGCCGCCGCCGCGCTGGTCATCGTCGGCGCGCTCATGATGGGCCAGATCCGCCACGTCGACCTCAGCGACCTCTCGGTGCTCATCCCGGTCTTCCTCACGGTCACCGTGATGCCCCTGACCTACTCGATCGCCAACGGCATCGGCGCGGGCTTCGTCAGCTGGGTGCTGATCCAGGCCCTGTCGGGCCGCGCGCGCCGCGTCAGCCCGCTGCTGTGGATCGTCGCCGCCGGCTTCGTCGTCTACTTCGCCCGCGGCCCGGTGGAGGCGCTGCTCGGCTGAGCCCTGCCCCGCGCCCCGCGCGACCCGCGCGCCCCGCCGAGATGACCCCCGCTCACCGAGATGACCCGCGATCGCCGCGGAACGCGGGTCATCTCGTGAATCGCCGGTCATCTCGCGGCCGGCCCGCCCGTGCAGCCCGCCACGCGGGGGACGCGAAGGGCCCGCGCGCGACGGGATCACACCATCCGGGCGAGACCCGGCTCGAGCTGGCCGCTAGGTAAGCGTCACCGGGGCTTCCCCTGCCTGTCGGCGGCGCGGTTGGAGGGAGAGAGCCGTCTGCATCACCGGCGCCAACCCGAACACCGCAAAGACGGGGTACAACCCGAGGATCGGCACGACGGTGATCATCCATGTCAGCGCTCCGTAGGTGTGGCCGATCGAGACGGCGACCGCGACGAGAAGGCTCAAGACGCCGGGGAGCATGGTCACGACGCCGATGACGACAGCGCACCAGACGAGTTTGCCCACGATGAACCATCCCGGTCCCGCGTGCAGGAGCCACGCGAACATCGGGTTGTTCTCGTGACCGGTCGCGGGATCAGACCAGTACGTCGCGGACTGTCCGAGGAGTGTGGACGCCGAATCGGTCAACGAGCACGCGCAGGCAGGGAGGGCGATCAAGACCCGTTGCGGCGGGCTCGGCTGTCGCCAAGCGTTTCCGAGCACGCGCATCAGCACCTTTCGACGAGACTTTCGCCGATGCTATGACGACCGACGAAGCTCCCGTCCTCACGTCAGCCGATCGCAGGGCGTTCTCACCCTGCCGAGGACTTCGACTCACCCGCTCAGACGCCAACCGAGCGTTTCCCCTGGCTCAGCGCCCGCGCCACCCGCCGAGACGACCCCCGTTCAGCGAGATGACCCGCCATCCCCGCGAAACGCGGGTCATCTCGTGAATCGCCGGTCATCTCGCGGCCAAACCGCGCCGCCCGCGCGGCCAGCCGTCCAGCCCGCGCGCCCGACGACCCCGGGCACACGAAAGGGCCCGGATGCCATGGCATCCGGGCCCTCACGAACGAAACGTCAGAGCGCTTCGATGATCTCGCGCATCAGGGCGGCGGTCTCGGACGGCGTCTTGCCGACCTTCACGCCGGCGGCCTCGAGGGCCTCCTTCTTCGCCTGGGCGGTACCGGCGGAGCCGGAGACGATGGCGCCGGCGTGGCCCATGGTCTTGCCCTCGGGAGCGGTGAAGCCGGCGACGTAGCCGACGACGGGCTTGGTGACGTTGGCCTCGATGAAGGCGGCGGCGCGCTCTTCGGCGTCGCCACCGATCTCACCGATCATGACGATGGCCTTGGTCTCGGGGTCGGCCTCGAACGCCGCGAGGGCGTCGATGTGCGTGGTGCCGATGACCGGGTCGCCGCCGATGCCGATCGCGGTCGAGAAGCCGAGGTCGCGCAGCTCGAACATCATCTGGTAGGTCAGGGTGCCCGACTTCGACACCAGGCCGATGGGGCCCTTGCCCGTGATGTTCGCGGGGGTGATGCCCACGAGCGCCTCGCCGGGCGTGATGATGCCGGGGCAGTTCGGACCGATGATGCGGGTCTTCTCGCCCTTCGACTTCGCGTACGCCCATGCCTCGGCGGTATCGCCGACGGGCACGCCCTCGGTGATCACGACGAGGAGAGGGATCTCGGCGTCGATGGCCTCGACCATCGCGTCCTTCGTGAAGGCCGGGGGCACGAACGCGATCGACACGTCGGCGCCGGTCTCGCGGATGGCCTCTTCGACCGAGGCGAAGACGGGGAGCTCGACGTCGTTGCCGTCGGCATCCGTGTGCGAGACGGTCGTGCCGGCCTTGCGGGCGTTCACGCCGCCGACGACCTGGGTGCCGGCCTTGAGCATGAGGGCGGTGTGCTTGGTGCCTTCGCCGCCGGTGATGCCCTGGACGATGACCTTGGAGTCCTTGTTGAGGTAGATCGACATGTTCTTGTTTCCCTATCCCTTACGCGTTGGCCAGCTCGGCGGCCTTGTCGGCGCCCTCGTCCATACCGGCGGCGAGGGTGACGAGCGGGTGGTTGGCGGCGGCGAGGATCTGGCGGCCCTCCTCGACCTGGTTGCCGTCGAGGCGCACGACCAGCGGCTTGGTGGCGGTGTCGCCCAGGATCTCGAGGGCCTTCACGATGCCCTCGGCGACGGCGACGCACGAGGTGATTCCACCGAAGACGTTGACGAACACGCTCTTGACCTGCTCGTCGCCCAGGATGACGTCGAGACCGGCGGCCATGACGGTCGCCGAGGCGCCGCCACCGATGTCGAGGAAGTTGGCGGGCTTGACGCCGTTGTGCTTCTCGCCGGCGTAGGCGACGACGTCGAGCGTCGACATGACCAGGCCCGCGCCGTTGCCGATGATGCCGACCTGACCGTCGAGCTTGACGTAGTTCAGGTCGTGCTGCTTCGCCTTCGCCTCGAGGGGGTCGGCGGCATCCTTGTCTTCCAGCTCCTCGTGGTCGGGGTGGCGGAAGCCGGCGTTCTCGTCGAGCGAGACCTTGCCGTCGAGGGCGATGATGTCGCCGTCTTCGCTCTGGATGAGCGGGTTCACCTCGACGAGGGTGGCGTCCTCGCCCTTGTAGACGTTGAACAGCTTGACGAAGACGTCGGCGACCTTGGGCGCCAGCTCGTCGTCGAACTTCGCGGCCTTGGCGATCTCGAGCGCCTTCTCGGGGGTGATGCCCTCGATCGGGTCGACCTCGACCCGCGCCAGCGCCTCGGGACGCTCGACGGCGAGCTCCTCGATCTCCATGCCGCCCTCGACGCTGGAGAGCGAGAGGTAGGAGCGGTTGGCGCGGTCGAGCAGCACCGAGAAGTAGAACTCCTTGGCGATGCGGGCGCCGGCGGCGACCATGACGCGCTTGACGACGTGGCCCTTGATGTCGAGACCGAGGATGGCCTGGGCCGCCTCGAACGCCTCGTCGGGGGTCTTGGCGACCTTCACGCCGCCGGCCTTGCCGCGGCCTCCGGTCTTGACCTGAGCCTTGACGACGACGACACCGCCGAGCTTCTCCGCGGCCGCCTTCGCCTCCTCAGGGGTATCGGCGATGATGCCGGCGAGCACCGGCACCTCGTACTTTTCGAACAGGTCTCGTGCCTGGTACTCGTAGAGATCCACGGATGATCCTTCGCTGGGCGATCGGTGGTGGGAGAAGGCGAATATCTCTCGATATCAAGAGATCTGCACCAATCGACAACCCTACCCGACCGGGGTGAAACCCCCCGACGCTTGCCCCGTCGAACGGAGGGATGCCATGGGCGGTCGCGCGAGAACTGGCGGCCACGACCGGTCGGCAGTAGCGTCACGCGCAACCGACGACGGGAGTCACCGTGCACGCTGCCTTCTTCTCCCGAACCGGCGACCCGTCCGTCATCGAGTGGGTCGAGATGCCCGACCCCGTGCCCGGGCCGGGACAGGTGCGCGTGCGGACCGAGGCGGTGGCCGTAAATGCCGTCGACACGCTGGTGAGATCCGGCCGCTGGAGCACTCCGCTGGCGTTCCCCGTCGCGGTGGGTCGCGATCTGGTCGGGGTCGTCGACCAGATCGGGCCGGGCGTGGGCGGACTGCGTGAAGGCGACCGCGTGTGGACGAGCTCGGCCGGCTACGCCGGGCGCCCCGGCGCGACGGCGGAGCTGGTCGTCGTCGACCGCGATCGTCTGTACCCCGTTCCGGATGCCGCCGACCCCGTCGCCTTCGTCGCGTCACTGCACCCGGCGACCACCGCCGTGGCGGCCCTCCACCTTAGCGCGCGCGTGCAGCCCGGCGAGACGCTCGTCGTCGTCGGAGCCAACGGAGCGGTCGGTGCGGCGCTCGTGCAGGAGGGCGTGGCATCCGGGGCCGACGTGGTCGCGGTCGTCCGCGATGCCCGCTGCGTCGCGACGCTCGAGGAGTGGGGCGCCGAGGTCGTCGTCGCCGACGCGGGGTCGGCGGCCGAAGCGGTGGCGGAGCGCCGACCGGACGGCATCCACGTCTTCATCGACACCACGGGTCGCGCGGACACGGCCTCCGCCGTCAGACGCCTCGCCCCACGCGGACGGGTGATCGTGCTGGCCGGACGGACGTCGGCCGAGATCGACCTGTGGTCGCTGCAGGTGCGCGAGCTGCGGGTCGTGGGGTTCATCCTCAGCGCGCTGGACGCCTCCGAGCTGCGTGAGGTCGCAGAACAGGTGAACGCTCGCTGGGCGGAGGGGCGACCCCTCTTGGCTCAGGTCGGTGGGGTCCTCGGATTCGCGGATGCCGCCGATGCCCACCGACGCATGGAGACAGGCGATCTGCCGCGCACCGCCGACGGCTTCGTCGGGAGGCTCGTGCTGGTGCCGTCCCCACCCTCTTCGGCCGCACCGAGTACAACGCGATGACGGCGCCCAGGATGCCGATCACCAACCCGATCGACATGCCGAAGCCGACGCCGATCGAGGCACGAGCGTGCCGAGGACGGGGCCGGGGATCATGCCGACGACGATTCCGATGATGATGTGGCGCGTGAGTCCGGCGTTCTCTGCTGTCTCGTCCCCCGTGGGGCGCCCCAGGAAATCGGTCTCCGCCTCCGCCAGTGCATGACGACGGGAACGCGCGCCCGCGGCGGTCGCGGCACCGCCGACCTGCTCCGCGGATTCAGAGCGTCTCGCTAGGCTCGGCGGTGCCCGTTACGGAAGGTCTCTTCGATGCCGTCGGCCGTCACCCTCATCCGCTCCCGCGCCCTCGCCGCACGCGCGGAATACGCCTACGCCGCCACCGCACCGGCGAACGCGCGCCTCATCTTCCTTGCGGGTTCCTGTCCGCTCGACGCAGAGGGGGCGACGGTCGGCGTCGGCGACTACGCGGCGCAGGCGGCGATGTGCGTGGAGAACATGCGCACCGCACTGGCGGAGGCCGGTGCCGAAATCACCGACGTCATCAATACGCGCGTGCTCGTCGCCTCAACGCGACAGGTCGACCTCGTCGCGGCGTGGGGAGTCGTGCGCGAGGCATTCGGTGCGCACGATGCGCCGAGCACGCTGCTCGGCGTGACCGTTCTCGGGTACGACGACCAACTGGTCGAGATCGAGGCGGTGGCCGCAGTCGTCGACTGACGGCGGCCGGGGGCGCCGCCGAGGCGAATGACCTCGGCGCGGCCAGGCGAAGCGACCTCGCGTCAACGGATGCGGTGAGCGAGCGCCCGCGCACCGAGCGCGGCGAAGACGACGAACACCACGACGAGCACCGCGACGGCGAGCCAGGGAGTGATCTCGACGTCACCGACGTGCGCCGAGATCCCGTAGAACGCCTTCACCGCATCCATCGCCGGACCCTCGCCGCCGGCCAACGCCTCCAACGCCTGCGCGGTCATCGGCCCGCGGATCAACATCGCCGCCTGCGCGAAGGGGAGTGCGTTGATGCCGTTCACGATGCCGTCCGGAAGAGTCCCGACGGGGATGTACGCCCCGGCGAGGAAGCCGATGATCGTCCCGACCACGGTGGACAGTGCCGCGAAGGCGCCGGAGCTGCGCAGGAAGGTGACCACGAAGCTCGACATGGCAGCGAAGGCCACGCTCGACAGAGCGACGGAGGCGAGCACCTCTCCTGCTTCGCTCGCGGTCATGACCGAACTGCCCTGCGTGAACAGGTAGACCTGCCCCACGACGAGGATGACGAGCGTCATCGTGAGCGAGATGACGAAACTCGACAAGAGGTAGCCCAGAATGAGCTCGACGCGGCGAACCGGCGAGACCAGGAAGTCGCTGAAACGTCCGCTGGCCCGATCGTCGACGAAGACGGTGAGGGCTGCGAGTGCCGTCGTCAGGGTCGTGATCATGGTGATGCCTGCGAACACCCACGCGTTCACGAACCAGGGGATGTCGCTGCTCTCGGCGTTCGGAAAGCGCTCGGTCAGGTTGTCGACCTGCAGATTTCCGAGAAACAGCGCGTACAGCGCGATGAGAATCAGCGCCGACAGAAGGGAGAAGAACACCCCGGCACGGTCTCGGAAGAAGAGGCGGAGGTTCCGCCCGGTGAGGATCGCGATCGATCTCATGCTGCGCGGCCTCCCGTCACGTTGAGGAAGACGTCGTCCATTGTTCCGTGGCGGAACTCGAAGTCTGTGATCTGTGGGGCGAGAAGGATCGTTCTCGCCTGCTCGATGTCGTCTACAGCTACTCGCACGACATCGCCGACGTGTTCCGCCTCGAGACCTTGCGCTTGACACTGCGCGAGAAGGGACGTCAGGTCTGCTGCACGGACGGTGAGCACGCTGCGGCTGAACGAAGAACGGAGCTGCGCCGGAGTCCCCTCGGCGACGACCTCTCCCCGGGCGACGATGCACACCTGATCGGCTCGCTCGGTCTCTTCCATGTAGTGGGTGGTCAGGAACACCGTCGTCGCCCGCGTCTCGCGAAGCTCCCCGATCGCCGACCAGATCTGTTCGCGCGACTGCGGATCGAGTCCCGCAGTAGGTTCGTCGAGGAAGACGACGCTCGGGCGGTGGACGATCGCGCGGGCGATATCAGCCCGGCGCTTCTGTCCTCCGGAGAGCACGCCGTAGCGACGGTCGAGGAAGTCGTCGAGGCCGACGAGCTCGGAGAGTTCTTGGATCCGCTCGGTCGCCTCCCGACGTCGCAACCCGTAGAAGCCGGCGCGTGTCGCCAGATTCTCTCGAACCGTGAGGAGCGGATCCAGAACCGACTGCTGGAAGACGGCGCCGATGACCTCGCGCGTCCCATTCGGATCGTCGACGACGTCGCGGCCGTGCACGCGGATCGTGCCCGACGTGGGTCGCAGGATCGTGGTGATGCAGCCGATCGTCGTGCTCTTGCCCGCCCCGTTGGCACCGAGGAAGGCGAAGAGCGACCCCGTGGGGACCTCGAACGACAGACCGCGGACGGCCTCGAAGGAGCCGTAACTCTTTCTGAGATGCTTCACGTCAATGGCCATGGTTGCCCCTGTCGTTCTCGGTGCCGCGGCTGGCGGACGGTTCAGACGCTCGCGTGGTCGTCCGCGCGGAGAGGGTGCGCGAGCCGAACCACGCGAATGCGATCAAGACGAGCGCACCGCCCGACAGCAGACCGTCGAAGATCCCTGCCGGAAGCAGGAAGATCATGAGCGCGAGGGTCACCCCGCACATCACGGCTGTCACGGCGAGACCCCACAGGCGGTCACGCAGGATGCCGACACCCCCGAGAACCCGAAGGACGCCGAAGATCCCGCTCATGATCATGAGCAGGTACAAGTTGTCCTGAAAGTACGGCAGCGCGAAGCGGACGTGTTCGCCCACATCGCCCGGCTCGACGCGCAGAAGCAGGAGAACAGGAAGCGCGAAGAATGCGCTCATCTCCATGACTGCGCCCTGTGTGATCACGAGCCAGGCCGCGACGCGGTACCGCACGTCGACCCGGCGTCCGCGGCTCGCTGGACGCGACGGACGACCGCCTGTTCGAGGCTCGCGCGCGGGGGTCGTGGGCATGTCCGCATGTTAATGACCGGTCACGTCGCTCCGGTCGACGCACGAGCGGGACCCGCGATTCGGAGAGGTTTCCGCGGCTCATCTTCGCCCACGGGTGAAGCGGGGCGAGAATTCTCGTCGCCCTCGACGTCGCCCCGACGAGTGCGCCGCCCCGGGCCTGCCCTCTAGATCCACCCCCGCTCGCGCGCATGAATCGTCGCCTGCTGCCGACTCGCCAGGCCGAGTTTGCCGAGCACCGACGAGACGTGGTTGCGCACCGTCCCGGCCGACAAGTGCAGGGCCGTCGCGATCTCGGCGACCGTCTCCCCGCGCGCGCCGGCGCGCAGCACGTCGAGCTCGCGGTCGGTGAGGGGGCTCCGCTCGTCGCTCAGGGCGTCGGCGGCGATCTCGGGGTCGACGTAGCGGCGCCCGGCGGCGACTTCGCGGATCACCGCGGCCACGTCATCGGCGGGGCGGGACTTCGGTAGGAAGCCGTCGACGCCGGCTCCGAGCGCCCGACGCAGCACTCCGGGTCGCGCGTGACGCGTGACGATGACGCACCGCGACGGCACCCGCCGGAGGATCCGCGCGGCGGTGTCGACGCCGTCGAGACCGGGCATCTCGAGGTCGAGCAGGCACACGTCGGGGCGTAGACGTTCGGCCTCGGCGAGCGCGCTCTCGCCGTCGCGGCACTCGGCGACGACCTCGAGGTCGTCCTCCAGTCGCAGCAACGCGGCGAGGGCCGTGCGGATCATGTCCTCGTCGTCGGCGATCAGCACGCGGATCACGCCGCCACCTCCTCGGGCACCCGAACGGTGAGACGGAATCGGTCGCCGAGGCGGACGGCATCCATCGTCCCTCCGACCGCTCCGACGCGGTCGGCGATCCCGGAAAGCCCGGCCCCGTCGCCGACGTCTACGGCGGAGCGGGAGTCGTTCTCGACGACGAGCACCCACGACCCCTCGTGACGGGCGAGGGAGAGGGATGCCGCGCCACCACCGCCGTGCTTGAGCACGTTGGTCGTGGCTTCGCGGACGACCGGGCCGAGCACGTCGGCAGGCGCCCGGCCGGCCTCGGTGTCGACGAGCAGGTCGACGCCCAGGCCGGCGGCGCGGAGCAGGTCGGCGGCGTTCGCGAGCTCGTCGGGCAGGGGCACTCCGCGGAACCGCGCGGCGAGATCGCGGGTGCCCCGCCGGGCGTCGTCGACGCTCACCCGGGCCGCGCGCACCTGCTCGAGCGCGGCATCCGGGTCACGCGCCATCATCTTCTCGGCGAGCTCGAGCTGCAGCGCGATCACCTGCAGGTGGTGTCCCTGCAGGTCGTGCAGGTCGCTCGCGAGGCGCAGGCGCTCCTGCGCGGCGGCGAGTCGTCCCTCGGCGCGACGCGCGCGGTCGAGCTCGCGCACGATGTCCCACCACCACAGCGACGTCGCCGACAGCGGAGGAAGCATCGCGATGAACAGAGCGAGTCCGAACGCGGCGGCGACGAGACCGTCGGGGTTGAGGCGGGTGGCATCCACGATCCAGGTCGCGACGATCACTCCGATGAGCAGCACGACCATGCGCAGCCGGATGCCGACCCGCCAGCGCACGAGACACAGCGCCTGCGCCGCGAGGGCCACGGCGAGCAGCAGCGACCCGGCAGCGGCCCCGGCCAGAGCGCCGAAGGCGACACCGACGAGCAGCGGGAGCCACCCGGGCCGCACGGCGTCGCCGTCGTCGAGCGGCTCGCGCCGGTAGCGCAGGAGAAGAAGGACAGCGGATGCCGTGGCACCCGCCGCCCCGACCAGGTACGGCGTCGCCGACAGCGGCGTGCCGTCGAGGATCACGGCCACCGCCCAGATCCCCAGGCCGAACACCTGCAGCGAAAGGATCGACGCGACGGTGTACCACCACGTCGCCCGCACGTCGCGGGCGTAGGCGGCGGCGGAGGAGGTGCTCACCCCGGCCACTGTACGGCCGTGACATTCGTCACGGGTGGCCCCGCGCATCCTCCCGCGCGGTCGTGACACCGCGACACTGCCGCGGGCGTCCCGCCATGGGTGGGATGGGATCACCGCGGAACACGCCGCGGCCGATCCCCCCGGAGCAGTCATGTCGAACCCCCTCAGCGATCTCGTCCTCGGCTTTCAGGGCCTGGTCGCCGACGTTCCCGATCTCGTGCAGCCGGTCATCGTCGCCCTCGCCGGCGCGGTGCCGTTCATCGAGGGCGAGGGCGCCGCGGCTATCGGCATCGTCGGCGGGATCAACCCGGTCGTCGCCGCTATCGCCGGCGCGGTCGGCAACCTCATCTGCGTCGCGATCGTCGTGTTGGCGACCTCGCGGGTGCGCACCGCGGTCACCACGCGCCGCGGGGCGCCCGAGAAGCCCGTCACCGCCCGCCGTCAGAAGTTCGAGCGCGCGTACCACCGCTACGGAACCCCCGGTGTCAGCCTGCTCGGACCACTGCTGCTGCCCACCCAGTTCACCGCGGCCGCGCTCACCTCGACGGGAGTCCCGCCGGTACGCGTGATCGCGTGGCAGGCCGCCGCGATCGTGCTGTGGACGACCGTCGTCACGCTGATCGTCGCCGGCGTCATCCGCATCGCGGCCTGACTCCCGGGAACGGAACGCCGCTGCCGGGCAGGCGAGGCGACGACGCCTCGCGTGCCCGTGCGGGGCGGCCGCGTCCGACCGGGCGGCACCCGACACCTCGCCGCAGCCCGAATCGACCAGCCTGACTCGTGGCATCCCCACTTCGCCGTCTGCCTTGGAGCCGCCTCGGCTGTCAACGCCCGCGCGCCGATGCCGCACGTCGTCTTAGCGTCGCGCAATGGCAGTGACGCGACTCTGGCTGATTCGACACGGAGAGAGCGAAGGGAACGTGGCGGCGTCGGAGGCCGATCGCACCGGGTCCCCGGTGATCGCGCTCGACATCCGCGACGCCGACGTGGAGCTCTCCCCCACCGGCCGCGACCAGGCCGAAGCGCTCGGCACCTGGCTGCGCTCGGTCGCGTCCGACGTCGACGAGTACTGGGTGTCGCCGTACCGCCGCGCGCGGCAGACCCTGGCGATCGCGCTGGACGACGTGCCCACGGCATCCCAGGCGCTCGTCGACGAGAGACTGCGCGACCGGGAGCTCGGCATCCTGGATCTGCTCACCTGGCAGGGCGTGCAGGAGCTTCACCCGGAAGAAGCCGCTCGCCGGCGCCACCTGGGCAAGTTCTTCCACCGGCCGCCGGGCGGGGAGTCGTGGGCCGATGTCGCGCTGCGGCTGCGGTCGTTCTTCCGCGATGCGCTCGAGCGACCCGCGCCGACCGTCGTGGTCGTCGCGCACGACGCCGTGATCATGCTGATCCTGTACATCCTGCTGAACCTCGATGAGGCGAAGCTCCTCGCGTTCGCCGCGAGCCACACCGTGCGCAACGCCTCGGTGACCGAACTCGTCCACAACGACGAGGGCTGGAAGCTCGTCACCT
This sequence comes from Microbacterium proteolyticum, assembly GCF_030818075.1. NCBI lineage: Bacteria > Bacillati > Actinomycetota > Actinomycetes > Micrococcales > Microbacteriaceae > Microbacterium > Microbacterium proteolyticum. The sequence goes on from NZ_JAUSZZ010000001.1 coordinate 3,678,660, forward strand.
TCTCGGCCGTCGACCACCTCGAGAGTCAGGGCGCCGACGTCACCGTGCACTCCGGAGAAGACGATGTCTGAGCCCGTCACCTTGCAACTGCTGCGCGAATGGGGCCTACCCGATGCGGGCGGGTCGAAGAAGTCGCGCGGCCAGGTCGTCGTGGTGGGCGGATCGCCGCGTTCGCCCGGCGCCGTGCTCCTCTCGGCCGAGGCGTCGCTGCGCGTCGGCGCTGGCCGCGTCGGTCTCGCCGTACCCGCCGAGCTCGCGCCGCAGCTGGGCCCGGCGATGCCCGAAGCAGGTGTCTACGGCCTCCCGGCCGGCTCCGGGCCGCTCGACGACGCGCTGCGTTCGGCCCTGGAATCCGCGGATGCCGTGCTCCTCGGCCCGGGTTTCGATGATCCGGATGCCACCCGCGCGGCGCTGCAGACCGTGGCCGACGCCGACATCGACCGGCTCGTGCTCGACGCCTTCGCCCTCGGCATCCTGCCGACCTTCGACCGCGGCATCCTTCCCACCGACCTGCTGATCAATGCCAACGAAGAAGAGGCCGCCCTGCTGCTCGAGCGCGATCTGGGCGACGACCGGGAGGCGGACGTCGCAGACATCGCCCGCCGCTACGACGCCGTCGTGCACTGCTTCGGAACGGTCGCGCACCCCGACGGGCGCTGCTGGCAGGCCGAGCCAGGCGGCTCGGGACTCGGCACCGCGGGCAGCGGCGACGTGCTGTCGGGAGCGATCACGGGCTTCGCCGCCCTCGGAATGGATGCCGAACGCGCGGCCGTCTGGGGCGGGTGGACCCATGCGCGCGCCGGCGACCGCCTCACCGAACGTCTCGGTGTGGGGTTCCTCGCTCGGGATCTGCTGCCGGAGCTGACCGCGGTCGTGCACGAGAGCTGACGGCGCGGATCCGCTCCGCCGTCTCGCGCGGTGCGGTGAAGTGCGCGAGGTGTCGGTGACCGGTGATGACCGCGACCTCGGCGTCGGGGGCGCGTGCCGCCAGCCGCACCGCCCATTCCTGTGCGGCGATCGGGTCGTTCGAGCCCCGCAGGACGAGCAGGGGCGGTGCGAGCGTCGCCACCCGGTCCTCAATCGGGTACCGCAGCATGTGCACCGCCTGCCGCGCGTACCAAACGGGTCCGCAGCGCAGATAGTCGCTGACGACGATGCCGTTCAGTCGCGGCGGCTCGAGCGCGGAGTCGCGGGCCAGCAGCAGCGCCTGCGTGAGCGCGCGGCGCCGCGCGCTGTCGACCACCGGCCCGAGCGCGACGATGCCCCGCGCCAGGTCGGGTCGCTGCTGCGCGAGTTCGACCACCCACTGCGATCCCATCGACTGCCCGACCAGCACGGCGTCGCGCACTCCCAGCTCGTCGAGCACGTGGCCGAGGGCATCGGCCGTCTCGCGGATGCCGGGTACCCAGCCCGGCTTCGGCACCCCGCCGAAGCCCGGCAGGTCGACGGCGTGCACCTCGGCGTCCTCGGCCAGCGCCACGTGCAGGCGGGTGTAGTAGCGGTGCGACATCCCGATGCCGTGGACGAGCACGTAAGCCGGAGCGCCCGACCGCCGGGTCGAGAAGGAGCGGAACGCGAGTCCGTTCACGGAGTGGTGCTGGGTGGTCACGCCGGTCACCGTAAGCGCCGCAAGCGGAAAGACGTCCGGGGGTTGCTGAGGGCCCTGATCGGATGGAGGCGGTGGGGCGCCGTCCGCTCGGAGACGGCGCCCCACCCGGGCATCAGGACAGCTCGCTCAGCAGCTGCTCCATCTCGGCGATCTCTGCCGTCTGCGTCTCGACGATGCTCTCCGCGAGCGCGACGGCATCGGCGTTCGAGCCGTCATCGATCTCGTCCTGCGCCATCTCCACCGCACCACGGTGGTGCTCGATCATCTGCGACAGGAAGAGGCGGGCGGCCTCGCTGCCCGACGCGGCGTCGAGCGCCTGCATGTCGTCTTCGCTCATCATGCCGCTGCCGTGGTGCATGCCGTCACCGTCGGTCAGCGCGGCGCCCCAGTCGCTCAGCCATCCCTGCATCGTCTCGATCTCGGGTTGCTGTGCGGCCTTGATCTCGGTCGCGAGAGCGGTGACGCGCTCGTCGACGCCGTCCTTCGCCAGAAGGGTGTCCGACATCTCGACGGCCTGCTGGTGGTGCGGGATCATCATGCTCGTGAACATGACGTCGGCCTCGGTGGCGTCGGCCTGGGGAGCGGCGTCGTCGGAGGTGGATGCCGTGGCACCGCCGCCGTGGTCCATGCCGGGCATGCTGTCGGATCCGCCGCCGCTGCACCCGGCGAGCAGGAGCAGGGCGGTGAGGGTGAGTGCGGCGGTCGCCGCGGAACGGTTCTTCATGGTGTGTTCTCCAGGGTCGGTGATGAGGCCCGAGGGTGATCGGGCGGTTCGCGCTGCCCGCGCGGAGCGGGCCGGCGCATCCTCACGTGCGACGGATGCAGAGAACGGTGAGTGAGGGCGGCGGGAGCGCGTGCGCCACGACCGACCATGAGAACGGTCGCGTCCGCCTCAAGAGCACGCGCAGGCTCTCGGACCGCATCGCCGCTGCGGCGACGAACGCGATCACCGCGGCGAGCAGCGCCAGAACGCATGTCATCCAGGCCATCGTGTGCTCGCCCGACGGGGCGTGACCGTCGTGGGCGGCCCGGGGCGGCGTCGCCGCCGGGTGCGCGGAGACGATCTCGGATGCCGTGGGCTCGCCTCCGTGAGTGTGACCGGTGGCCGTTCCCCCGTGCGACACGACGGAGTCGAACTCGGCAGCTCGGCCGGCCGCCGCCCCCGCATGCGACACGACGGAGTCGAACTCGGCAGCTCGGGCGACCGTCATCCCCTCGTGCGACGCGGCAATGTCGGGCGCGGCACCGTGGGCGACCGTCGGAGCGTGTGCGGTGGCCACGGCGTGGCCCGCGGCGGTGCTGTGGGTGTTCAGTGCGTGCATCGCCAGCAGTCCGGCGATGACGATGACGCTCAGGAGCGCGAGGTGCAGGAGTCTGCGCGGATCGCGAAGGTGTGCGGCCACCGCGATGAGCGACATGCGCACCTCCCTTCGTCGACACCAGGGTAGGCGCTACCTGTGACCGGAGGGGCCGCTCCGCTCATACGGCATCCATAGCTTCTCTTGGCTCCGGGCAGGCATCCCTGAGGGAGCGGGCAGGGCGCGACGCCTTTCCTGGTGCCATGCACCCCGCAGACGACACCCCCGACATCCCGACCGAAGCCGCTTCGGCACAGGCGCGCCGTCCGACCCGCTCGCCCCTGCTCGCCCCGACGGACAACCGCGCGAAGAGGCGCCGCGTCACCCGTCGCGCCTTTCTCGCAGGCGGACTGACGGTTGCGCTCGTCGCCGGCGGTTCCGCGGCGTGGGCGGCGAACCGCTTCCTCGTCCCTCACGTGGAGGTCGCCGACGTCGCGGCGTACGAAGCGGAGCACTCCGCGGTGGCCAGCGCCGAGCCGACGGAGACGGCGACCGCGACGGCCTCGGCCACCCTCACCGACATGAGCTACAGCGACGGATCGACCTCGGTCACGGTGTCGACGGTCACGACCGACACGCTCACCTACTACGTCGCCGACGTCGTGCTGGGCGACGCGACCGACCTGCGCTCCGCATTCGCGAACAACCAGTTCGGCGAGAACATCACGCAGACGACGAGCGAGATCGCCGCGGCCAACGGGGCGGTGTTCGCGATCAACGGCGACTACTACGGCTTCCGCTCAACGGGTATCGAGATTCGCAACGGCGTGGTGTATCGCGACGAGGGCGCCCGGCAGGGCCTCGCCTTCTACACCGACGGTCACGTCGAGGTGTACGACGAGACGCAGACCACGGCCGCCGAGCTGCTGGCATCCGGGGTCTGGAACACCCTCAGCTTCGGGCCCGCGATCGTCGAGAACGGCGAGGTGGTCGACGGCATCGACAGCGTCGAGGTCGACACGAACGTCGGAAACCACTCGATCCAGGGCGACCAGCCCCGCACGGCGGTCGGCGTCATCGACGACAACCACCTCGTCTTCGTCGTCGTCGACGGCCGGCAGGAGGGCTATAGCGAGGGCGTGACGCTGCCCGAGCTCGCCGACATCATGCTCTCGCTCGGCGCGACGACCGCCTACAACCTCGACGGCGGCGGCTCATCGACCATGTACTTCAACGGCCAGGTGGTGAACTCGCCCTCCAACGGCGGCGAGCGCGGCACGAGCGACATCCTCTACGTGGCGGGCTGAGCGGTGTTCGTGCTCATCCCCGCCTTCGAGCCGGGCCCGCGGATGCCGGCCCTCGTCACCGAACTGCTCCGCGCCGACCCCGACCTCGATGTGCTCGTGGTCGACGACGGCAGCGGCCCGGCGTTCGCTCCGGCGTTCGCCGCGGCGCGTTCCGCCGGCGCCCGAGTGATCGCCCACGCCCGCAACCGCGGTAAGGGAGCGGCGCTCAAGACGGGCTTCGCCCACATCACCGCCCAGAACCCGGATGCCGACGTCGTCACCGCCGACGCCGACGGCCAGCACACGCCGGCCGACGTGTGCCGCGTGGCCGACGCCCTGCGCCGCGACGCGGCCGACGGGCGTAGCGCCCTCGTGCTGGGTGTCCGCGGCTTGCGCGGCGAGGTGCCGTTGCGCAGCCGCCTCGGCAACGCGGCGGCCCGGGGGCTGTTCCGCCTCGCCACCGGGCGCCGGCTCAGCGACACCCAGACCGGGCTCCGCGGCATCCCGTCCGACCGCCTGCCGTGGGCGCTCGGCATCCCCGGGGACGGCTTCGAGTACGAGCAGCGGATGCTCCTGCGCCTGGGCCCCGACCAGCTCGCCGCGCACGAGGTGCCGATCGACACGGTCTACCTCGACCGCAACGCCTCGAGCCACTTCCGGCCGGTGCGCGACTCGCTGCGCGTGCTGCTGCCGGTGCTGCTGTTCGCGTCTTCGTCGCTCGCGGCCTTCGCCGTCGATACCGTCGCGTTGTTGGTGCTGCAAGCGCTGACCGGCTGGCTCGTGCCCTCGATCGTCGCTGCGCGGGTGTTGTCGGCCACCGCGAACTTCGTGGTCAACCGCCGCGTCGTCTTCCGGGCGCGGGGCGGGTCGATGCTTCCGCAGGCCGTGCGCTACGGCGTTCTCGCGCTCGCGCTGCTGGCCTCGAACATCGCGTGGATGTCGTTCCTCACCGACAACGGGCTGGCCCTGCTGCCGGCCAAGGTCGTGACCGAGGGCGTGCTGTTCGTCCTCAGCTACGGCGTGCAGCGCGCGCTGGTCTTCCCTCGAACGGATGCCGGGCCCCCGGCGCGCCCGCCGATGTCACGGCCGGACCGGCCCCATGCCCCGGCTTCCCCGCCAGCCCCGGTCCCTCAGCCCGCACCCCAGGTCCCTGAGCCCGTCGAGGGGACCGGCGCCCGCGTCACCCCCGGAGGCGTCGACGAGCTCAGCCTCCTCGCACCACCCCAGGTTCTTGAGCCCGTCGAAGGGACCGGCCCCCACCCCGCGCCCGGCGACTTCGACAGGCTCAGCCCCCTCCGTTCCACCCCCCAGACCCCCGCAAGGAGCACCTCATGACCACCACCGCCCTCCTCCTGGCCGCGACCGACCTTCTCGCCGCCGTCCTGCTCAGCGCCATCTACTTCCAGCGTCACCGCCGTCGAGACCTGGTCGTCGCCTTCCTGGGCGTCAACGTCGGAGTGCTCGCCGTCGCGACGGTTCTGGGCACGGCCGAGGTCGCGCTCGGCCTGGGACTCGGGCTCTTCGGCGTGCTGTCGATCATCCGCCTCCGTTCGAGCGAGATCACTCAACGCGAGGTCGCCTACTACTTCGCCGCCCTCGCGATCGGACTCATCTGCGGTCTGCCACACACCGACCTCGGCGCTCCTTTTCTTCTCGTCGGCCTCATCGTCGCCGTCCTCGCCGTCGCCGATCACCCGCGCGTCCTGTCGCGCTCGCGTCACCAGACCGTGCACCTCGACCGTGCGATCGCCGATGAGTCCGAGCTGCGCGCCGAGCTCGAGCGCCTGCTCGACGGCGAGGTCACCGGCCTCACCGTGCAGCAGCTGGACCTCGTCGACGACACGACGCTGGTCGACGTGCGGTACCGGGTGCGCGCGGCCGGCTCCTCCCGTCGCGACAACGCGGGCGGCAGCGGGTCGGCCCTGACCGGCACCCTCCCCGTTCCCGCGAACGCTGCCACGGGCCCCGCCCACCGCTCCTTCGCCGACCTCCTCGGGGGCACCCGATGAACGCCCGCGACCGCGCCGCGGACGCCATCGCCGCCTTTCCCGCGATCGGCCTCGACGCCCTCACGACCGACGCCGCCCTCCTCACCCGCGTCGACCGCAAGTACGTCGTGCCGATGGATGCCACGGCATCCCTCCTCCACACCCTCACCCACGCCGAGGAAGCCCCTGCCGCCCTCGAGATCGGCGGCGAGCGCGAGCTCGCCTACCGCTCCGTGTACTTCGACACCCCCGACCTGTTGAGCTTCCGTCTCGCGGCCCACGGGCGCCGGCGCCGGTTCAAGCTCCGCACCCGCACCTACGTCGACACCGGTGCCGCGTACCTCGAGCTCAAGACGCGCGGCGCCCGCGGCCTCACCCGGAAGGACCGCGACGCGTACGACCTCGACGCCGCCGACCGGCTCACCGCCGAGGCCCGCGACGAGGTGGCCGAGGCCCTCGGCGCGATCGGCGTCGAACCGCACCGCGCCGACGACCTCGACGCCCGGCTGCAGACCCACTACCGCCGCACGACGCTGCTGCTGCCGGGCACAATCCCCTCGCGAGCGACCATCGACCTCGACCTCCGCTGGGTCGGCGCCGATGGCGGAGGGTTCACGCTCCCCCGCTTCGCCATCGTCGAGACCAAATCGCCGGGGCAAGCCGGCGCTCTCGACCGCGCCCTCTGGCGCGCCGGGCACCGGCCTCAGCGCATCAGCAAGTACGCCACCGGCATGGCCGCCCTCCGCTCCGACCTCCCCCGCAATCGCTGGACCCGCGTGCTCACCGGGCCCTTCGCCTCCTCCCACCCCACCCGAAAGAACATCTCATGCGTCGCCTGATCCCCCTCACCCTGCCCCTCGCCCTGGCCGGCCTCGTGCTCGCCGGATGCGCCGTCACCGCCCAGCCCACCTCGACCGCGACCCGGACCGCCGAGGCATCCAGTGTCGAGACAAGTGTGCAGACCACCTCCGACATCGACTCCACGATCCCCGCGGCCGCCGCCGACGTCATCGCGGCGAACGCCGACGGCACGGTCGTGAACGACGACGAATGGAGCATCGCGGATGCCGAGACCATCACGCTCGCCGGCTCCACGGCATCCAGCGACTCCGCGGGAGTGAGCGTCGACGGCTCGACCGTCACGATCACCGCCGCCGGGGTCTACGAACTGAGCGGAACGCTCGACGGGAACGTGGTCGTCGCCGCCCCCGACGACGCGCAGGTGGTCCTCGTGCTCGACGACGCGACAATCGCCAGCACCTCGGGCGCGGCGATCCAGGTCGTGACCGCCGACGACGTCGCCATCAACCTCGCCGCCGGCTCGACGAACACCGTGACCGCGGCGACCTCCGCCGACGCCGACGCGAGCGCCGCGATCTACGCCGACAGCGACCTCACCCTCTCGGGCTCCGGGGCGCTGACCGTCACCGACACCGGCAACGACGGCATCTCGGCCACCGACGACCTCGCCGTCATCGGCGGGACGATCACGGTGGACGCCTCCGACGACGCCCTCCGCGGCAAGGACTCCCTCGTCGTGCAGGACGGCACGCTCACCCTCACCGCCGGCGGCGACGCGCTGAAGAGCGACCAGACCGACGACGCCACCCAGGGCTCCGTCTGGATCGCCGGTGGCACCGTCACCGCCACCGCGGCCGACGACGGCATCGACGCGTGGACCGACGCGCTGATCACGGGCGGCAGCGTGACTCTCGCGACCGACGACGACGGCATCCATTCCGAGATCGCGCTGGCCATCTCCGGAGGCGATGTCACGATCAGCCGATCGAACGAGGGCATCGAGTCGGGCGACATCCGCATCGCCGGCGGCACCACCTCCGTCACCGCGTCCGACGACGGCGTGAATGCGTCGGGCGGCACGACGACGAGCTCGGGCGGCACGGGCGGCGGCATGCAGGACACCGGCGAGAGCCTCACCATCTCGGGCGGCACCCTCGTGGTCGACGCCGAGGGCGACGGCCTCGACTCCAACGGCAGCATCACGATGACCGGCGGAGACGTCACCGTTCACGGCCCCACCGGCCAGGGCAACGGCGCGCTCGATTCGAACGGCGGCATCGACGTCTCCGGCGGCACGCTGGTCGCGATCGGCAGCAGCGGCATGGCCGAGTCCCCCGACGAGTCGTCGGCGCAGGGCTGGCTGGCCGCGACCGTCTCGGGCTCCGCGGGCTCGACGGTTCGGATCACGGATGCCACGGGCGCGGTCATCGCCGAGTACACCGCCGAGAAGGCCTTCGCGACGGTGGTGTTCTCGTCGTCGGCGATCACCGACGGTCAGTCGTACACGGTGACCGTGGACGGTTCCGCGACATCGGTCACCGCCGGTGTCGCGGTGGCCGGCGGAATGGGAATGGGAGGAGGCGGCATGGGCGGCGGTCGGCCGTGATCGTGGCGAGGACGGGCTCGGGCGAAATGCCCGAGCCCGTGCTCGCGGGGCCGCTGGCTCGTCCGGAGCGTCACCGTCGTCACGGTGGCGCATTCAGCGACCACCGCATGCCAGAGTGACGACGTGAAACTGTATTCCGACTTCGCCGCGCAGCGCGCACGTCAGCTCACGGCCGACATCATCGCTCTCGCGCTCATCGCGGTCAGCATCGCGACGGGCATCGTCGTCTTCTCGACCGTGAACCAGCTCGCGCAGTTCGGTCGTCAGATGCAGACCGCAGGCGCGGATTTCCGCACGTCGATGACGGACGTCGGTGACAGGTTGGGCGGGATTCCCCTGATCGGGGAGGGCATCAGCGCGCCCTTCGATACGGCCAGCTCCGCCGGCGACACGTTGGCCTCCGCCGGACAGACCCAGCAAGATCTGGTGCTGCAGGCCGCCATCGCGCTCGGCGTGGGGGTGGCCGCCCTGCCCATCCTCATCGTCCTCCTGGTCTGGCTCGTGCCACGCCTGCGCTTCATCACGCGGGCGTCGCGCACCCGCACGCAGATCCGGGCCGGCCTCGATACGGATCTCCTCGCGCTCCGCGCATTGACGAATCAGAAGGTCGACGCGATCACGAAGATCGACCCCGATGCGCTCGGAGCCTGGCGTCGAGGAGACCCCGAGGTGACGCGGCGTCTCGCCGGTCTCGAGCTGCGCGCCGCCGGCATCCGGGTGCCACGACCGAACGCCGTCGGCGTTGATCGTCGGCACCGCTGACGCGACGCGAATTCCGCGAAAGCCCCGCCGACTGGCATCCTGCCCCCAGAGGAAGTGGAGGCCACCATGGAGATCGTCATGGCAATCATCGGCTGGGTGGGGACGGTGATGCTCGTCGCGGCCTACGCACTGTTGACCGCGGGCAGACTGACCGCCGGCGGATGGATCTACCAGTCGATGAACCTCGTGGGAGGCCTCGCGCTGCTGATCAACTGCATCTCGCTCTCGGCGTGGCCGTCGGCCGCCCTGAACCTCGTCTGGTTCGGCATCGGTCTGGTGGGGCTTGTGCGCAGCCGCCGGCGCAGGGCGGTCCGCGAGCCGCTGCAGACAGGCGCCTCCCCCGCTCGCGCTGCATCAGCTGAGTGAGGCGGACTCGATCTCGAGCGGCGACCGCGACGTCACGCGCCGGCTCGCGCTGAGGCCCGTCGGCATCCGCTGCCCCTGAGGGCGGCTTTCAGGCTCGAGTGCCGGCCAGCGCCGAGTCCTCCGCGGGCTCGGCTTCGGGCTCCCAGCGCAGCAGATCACCGGGCTGGCAGTCGAGCACCTCGCAGAGCGCGCCGAGCGTCGAGAACCGTACCGCCTTCGCCCGCCCGTTCTTGAGGACGGCGAGGTTGGCAGGGGTGATGCCGATCCGCTCCGCGAGCTCGCCGACGCCCATCTTTCGGCGCGCGATCATCACGTCGATGTCGATGATGATCGGCACGTCAGATCACCTCGCCCAGTTCGGTGCGGAGGCCCACGACCTCGTCCTCGCGTGCAATGGCCTGACGCAGCAGACCCTTCATGACCCGCACGAGCAACACCACACCGCAGATGACGACCGCGGCACCGCCGATGAGTCCGACCGCCCCGGGGGCGGTTCCTCCCGGCGCGAGCATCAGGGCGATCGTCACGAGCACAACAACGACCACACCGAGCGACCAAGCGATCACGTCGATCTCGCGAAAGGCACCGACCGCGAACACGGTTCCTGCACGCACCCTCGTCAGCAGGCGCCATACACAGACCGCGAAGACCTGAAGGGCCAGGATGCCAAGCCCCAAAAGCACCACGAAGGTCACCCTCGCGACGGGGGGTGCATCGGTCAGATCCCGGTAGATCGCCGGCAGGATCATGGCCTGCACGACGACGGACCCGATGAGAGCGATGGCGATCGCCGTCTGTGCGGCGCGACTGAGGAGGGAGTTCATGACGGCATCCAATCGTCGATAATCGATCTTATTCTGTCGACTATCGATAGATCCGACAAGTGCGCTCACCCTGCCGTCGGTCGACCCCACCGCTCAGGCCCGCGCCGATCACACACCCACGTCGTCCCGATCAACCTCCCATGAGGCCTGTCGCCGGCTCTCACTCCAGGCGTAACATCGCCCGTACGCCGGAGTCCCTCCGCGGCATCCGGTCCCTCCGTCACGACGAGAACACGGGAGAACCAATGGACACCATGGAAATGATGAAGTCGATGGACATGGGCGAGATGTCGATGGACATGGATGCAATGCAGGAGTGCATGCAGTCGCTCAACGCGTGCGCGATGGCCGCGGCGATGTGCGCCGGCAGCGACATGATGCACGGCCCCGAGATGGCGACCTGCTGCGCCATGTGTTCCAACATGGTCGAGATGGCCCAGGCGACGATGCACATGATGATGCGCCCGGCCGGCATGAACATGGACGTGATGAGCGCCATGATGACCGCCTGCATGACCATGGGCAAGGCCTGCGCCGCCGAGTGCCGCGCGCACGCCGACATGGACGAGATGTGCCGCTACTGCGCGATGGCCTGCGACGACATGGCCATGAAGTGCGAGGCGATGATGGCCTCGATGTCCGCCTGAGTTCTCGTGACGTGCGGCCGCTGACGACTCGTCGGCGGCCGCTCGGCTTTCATGCGGGCACGGCTTGCGCGGCGCTCGGACATGCAGACCGCGCGGCGACGACTCGACCTCTCGAGGCGCTGGCGACCTCAGGCGACGCGCGCGGTCGTGATGACCGTCGACGCGCTGAGCAGTTCCGCGACCGGGTGGTAGGCCACCGGCTCCCCCGCCGCGATCTCGACCGCGGGGCCGACTATCCGCAGGTTCACCGTTGCGCCGTTCAGCAGCGCAACCGTCGCAACCGAGCCATCGGCCTCGACCACGAGGCCGTCCCACCATGCGGCGGGGTTCGAGGCTGCCATGCAGCGCTGGATCGGGTGGACTGTCGACGAGATCGTGCGGGACATGGCTTCACCTGCCTTCGGAGGGTTGGTGACACGACGATACGAGGTGACGCCCCGTCGCGAGGTGGACGCCGTAGCGGGGCGTAACAACAACTGTCGCCGGGCGCCGAACCGGCACCGATGACGGCCCGCGCGGGATTCCCGAAGGCGCTCGAACTGCGAGTCGGGAAAGAGCTTCCCCCGCGCACATCAATGCCGGCGCTTATCACGCCCCTTTCGCTTTCCGGCCAAATATCCCCGTATGACGCCCGGATACCCTCCATTGCGACAAGATCGCGATGCCCAATCGACTGACCCATAGTTGCTGCCGTTGGCACTTGCCATCGCCCTGCACGACTATGAAAGGCAGTCCGATGACACACCCCTCTTCCCCCGATTCCACCCCGGCCGACCCGCAGAAGCCGGCTGCCCGCCGGCCGGCCTGGGTGACTCCCGTCGCGTTCGCCGCGGTCGCCGTACTCGGTGTCACCGCCGGCGTGATCGGCGCGAACAGCTTGCGCGCACCGGCCACCACCCCCGCGACCACCGTGAACGACGGCACCGCGCGGGCCGCCAGCCTCACTGTCGAGTACGGACAGTCGCGCGGGTTTGACGACGTACGCCAAGACGAGGTGCTCGTGAGCACCGAGTGGCTCGACGAGAACCTCGACGACCCGAACGTGGTGGTGATCGAGGTGAGCGAGGGCCGGCAGTCGAGCGCCCTCACGCGCTACGAGGCCGGACACATCCCCGGCGCGGTCGAGTTCGTCTGGTACCGCGACTTCGTCGAGCAGATCGAGCGCGACCTCGTCAGCCAAGACCACTTCACCGCCCTCGCGCAGTCCGCGGGCGTGAACCCCGACAGCACCGTCGTGCTCTACGGCGACGCGAACAACTGGTTCGCCTCGTACGGCGCGTGGGTGTTCAAGCTCTACGGCCACGACGACGTGCGCCTGCTCGACGGTGGCCGCGCCGCGTGGGAGGCCCAGGGCCGTGAGCTCTCGCCGGCAGCCCCGACCCCGGCGACCGGAACGTGGGAGGCCGAAGCACCCAACTCCGACATCCGCGCATTCCAGTCCGAGGTGCTCGCGGTGTCGCAGGGCGAGAAGGACGGCGTGCTCATCGACATCCGCGGACCGCAGGAGTTCGCGGGCGAGATCGGCGTCGCCGAGGGCTTCGGCGGAGAGGCTGCGGCGAAGTGGGGCCACATCCCCGGTGCCATCAACGCGCCGTGGGGGAAGATCGTCAATCAGCAGGCCGACGGCGGCGACGGCACGTTCAAAAACATCGAGGCGATTCGCGAGCACTATGCCGCGCTGGGTGTCGACGGCACCAAGCCCGTCTACGTCTACTGCCGCATCGGCGAGCGCGCCAGCCACACGTGGTACGCGCTGAGCCAGATCCTGGGATACGACGTCAAGCTGTACGACGGTTCATGGACGGAGTGGGGCAACTCGGTCGGCGTTCCGGTCGCCAACCCGACCCTCGAGGCGAGCGGTGGATACAGCGGCCTCTGGGGCGGGCAGTGACCCTGGCGCACGAGTCAGCGACGGTCGCCGGCGTTCCTTCTGAGAAGGGCGCCGGCGACCGCCGCGTGCTCGGGTGGACGCGCGGCGACACCGTCCGCACGATCGTCGCCCTCGCGATCGCGGCGGCACTGCTCACCACGGCGGCTCTGCTCGACGCCGGTCGGGGCGCCGGCCAAGGGCCGACCGCAGCGTTCGCCCTGCTGACGGGCACGGCTCTCGGCATCCTGTTCGAGAGGGGGCGCTTCTGCTTCTTCTGCATCTTCCGCGACCTTTTCGAGAAGCGGAACAGCCGCGGCGCGTATGCGATCCTCACTGCTTTAGCCGTGGGCCTCGTCGGGTACGCGGTCGTCTTCGCGCTGCGGGTGCCCGTCCCGGTGCCGGGTACGTCCGCACCCGGAGCGCACGTCGGGCCGGTCAGTGTCGCACTAGTGTTCGCGGGCATCGCCTTCGGCCTCGGCGTCGTGATCTCGGGAGGCTGCATCGGCGGCCACCTGTATCGCCTCGGCGAAGGGAGCCTGCGAGCCTTTCCCGCCCTGGCGGGATCGATCCTCGGCTTCGGCCTCGGGTTCCTCACCTGGAATCCCCTCGCATCCACCTTCATCCTGGGCGCCCCCGCGCCCTGGCTTCCGGCTGCGGCGGGCTACGGTGTCGCCGTCGCCTTCCAGCTCGCCGTGATCGTGGCGATCGGCATCTGGCTGTTGAAGTGGAACCCGCCGGTCGACGCTCGTCCCGCGTACCGGGTGGATGCCACCGAGCTGCGCCGCGTGCTGTTCTTCCGCCGGTGGCCGGCGCTGCTCACGGGGGCGCTGGTCGGTCTCGCGAGCGTTGTCTATTACCTGCGGGTGGGCCCCCTCGGGGTGACGAGCCAGCTCTCGAGCCTCACCCGAACCGCTCTCGAGACGAACGGCCTCATGCCCGACACGTTGATCGGACTCGATGCGTCGCTGGGCGGATGCGTCGCGTTCGTCGTCGAGACCATCACCGAAAATGGCTGGCTGCTCATCGGCATCTTCGCTGGTTCGCTCGCCGCCGCTCTGCCGGGGCGGCGCTTCCGCCTCGAGCGGCTGACGGTGCGCGGAACCGGCACGGCGCTGATCGGCGGCATCCTCCTCGGCTGGGGCGCGATCCTCGGGCTCGGCTGCACGATCGGCGTGTTCTTGTCGGGGATTCAGGCGTCATCGGCATCGGGATGGATCTTCGCCGCATCGGTCGTGCTGGCCCTGGGGATCGGCTTTCGAGCGGGACTCCACCGCGGCACGTGACCGCGTCGTGCAGCGCTGGACGTGCACCCGCACCGCCTCGACCATCTCGTGCCGAAGACCGTCGAGAACGGCGCGGATCGTCGCCCCGTCGCGGCGAGGGGTGCGCACGATGGCCGCGATCTCGCGGAAGGCGGCCCCGTCTGCCAGCGGCACCGCGGCCGTGCCGGGCGGCAGCGGCCCGCGCCCGAGCCTCGGCAGGGCCGCGATCGCCAACCCGCGCTCGACGAAGGCGAGAAGCGACTGGAACTCCGCGGCCTCGTACACCGTTCCGGCGCTCCGGCCGAGTCCGGTCGTCGACTCCAGCCACCGGCGGTAGGGGTCATCGTTGGGGGTCACGGCCCAGCTCTCGTCGACGAGGTCGGCCCAGGTCAGGCGCGAACGGCCCCCGAGCGGGTGGTCGGCGGGAAGGATGACGTCGACGGCGTCGTGCCCGAGCATCTCCCGGTGCAGGTCGGGGTCGGCGTGCCCGGTCGGCGCGGCCCCCCACGACTTCACGACGGCGAGGTCGGCGAGCCCGAGGCGCACCTGACGGGTGGCATCCGCGGGTTCGCGCTCGACCGGCTCGATCCGCACCGCCGGACACGTGTCGCGCAGCGTGGCGATGAGCGGCACGACCAGTCCGCGCAAGGCGGTCGGAAAGGCGGCGACCCGCACGCGGCCGGCGGGGCGATCGGATGCCGCGACCTCGGCGAGATCGTCGAGACGCAGCACCGCCGGGCGGCCCTCGTCCACGAGCCGGCGAGCCAGTTCGGTCAGGACGACCCCGCGCCCCACCCGCTCGAGAAGCGGTGCGCCGACCGCGTGCTCCAGCCGTTGCACGCGCTGGGTGACGTTCGACGGGGTGTAGTGCAGCAGGGCGGCGGCTGCGGTCACCGATCCCGCGTCGGCCACGGCGATGAGCGCGCGGAGCCCGTGCACATCAATCATTCACTGATCGTAAATCGCGGGGCGCGGAAACGCTCGATTGTGCTGCACGATGTGCGCCACGATCATCGAGAGGTGACCCAGACGACGCCCCCTGCCATCGGCATCCCCACGCCGCGGAACCCGCGCACGCGCGCGAGCGTGCTGCTGGCGCTCGCGATGGCCGGGTGGGGCACGATCGGCCTGTTCAGCATCCAGGCGGGCACCGACGCGATCACGACGACCGCCTGGCGCTGCGTGTTCGGCGCGGCGACACTTCTCGTGCTGTCCCTTGCGACGCGGTCGTTCCAGACCTCGATCTGGACGCGGCGCGCGGTCCTGCTGACCGTGGTCGGTGGCCTCGCGCTGGTCGCGAACTGGGCGTTCCTCTTCTTCTCGTTCAGCCAGACGACGATCACCATCACGACGGTCGCCTATCACCTCGAGCCGTTCTTCCTCGTCGCGCTCGGTGCGCTCGCCAGTCGCACAGCGCCGCGGCGGGGCGACGTGGCGTGGCTGTTCGCCGCGTTCGGCGGACTGCTGCTCGCGACGCAGTTCGTCGGCGCTCGCGGCATCCAACCGCTCGACGCGGCGCAGCTGCTGGGCGTCGGGGCGGCGCTGGCCGCCGGCGCGCTCTACGCCGTCGCCACCTTTGCGGCACAGCACACCAGTGGCATCCGTCCCTACCCGATGACGCTCATCCAGTGCGTCGTGGGCGCCGCGATCCTGCTCCCATTCGCGCACTCGCTCGACTGGGGCGGGTCGTCGTGGGGGTGGATCGCCGTCATGGGCATCGTCCACACCGGCCTGCTGTACTCGATCCTCTACAGCACCGCCCGCGTGCTCTCGACGATCACGCTCGCCGCCCTGTCATTCGTGAACCCCGCCGTCGCCGTGCTCGTCGACGTCCTGGTCTACGGGCACCTGCCCGACGCCCTGCAATTGCTGGGCATCGCAATCATCGCCGCGGCGACCTTGGCGATGACGCTGCGCAACCGCTGACGACCCTTTCTCAGCGTTCGGCGATGTCCACGACGCAGAACCGGTTGCCCTCGGGGTCTTCGAGGATGACGTAGTCCGCGTCGGCCGGTCGCCCGCTCCACTCCACCTCGCGGGCGCCGAGCTCGACCAGCCGGGCGACCTCTGCCGCCTGATCGTCGGCGTACAGGTCGAGGTGGATGCGCGGGGGGAGCACCCGTGACGAGCGCATGGCGTCGAGCGACACGTGGGGGCCCGCGCCCGCGCGCGGTTCGAGGACCACGAAGTCGTCGGAGGCACCGCGCGGCACGTAGTCGAGCGCGCGTGTCCAGAACTCCCGTTGCCGAACGAGGTCGTCGACGCGGATGACGATGGACCCGACGGTGAGCATTCCGTTCCCGTCCGCGGTGCTGGCGCCGTCAGTCCGCCGGTCGGCGGACGTCATCGGGCAGATCACGCGGCCGGCGATCGGCATCCTCCCCCGTCTGCGTCGAGCTCCAGGCGGCCGGCACCTCCAGCGACGACGTCGGCATCCAGCCGTAGATCGACGACTGCACCGCCGCCGCGTCGACGACCGGTGCGAACGCCGAGCGCATCGCCTGGCGCCCGCGCTCCGTCCGCCGTCGCCGCAGGGCTACGGTGAGCCGCACCACCATGCCCACCGCGATGGCGGCCCAGAACACGACCTCGATCCAGCCGAACGCCCCCATGCGATGCCTCCCCTGTCGCGGGTGTGGGGCCACGCTACTCGCCACCGTCGGCCGGCGGTAGGCGCGCCGGCCCACCGAATTCACGGGGCACCCCGCCTCACCCCGGATGCCGCGATGCCGACGCCGTCAGCGAGCCGGCGTCACCCCTTCTTGCGCTCCGCGAAAAGGTCCTTCGTGCGCAGCAGCCGAAGGGCCGTGACGAGTACGAGCCCGCCGAGCACGTTGAAGAGCAGGACGTACCCGAACCAGCCCAGCCAGTCGAGATAGGTGATGTCGGCACCCGACTGGATCGCTCCGAAGATGAGGAGCGAGTCGAGGATGGAGTGGAAGAGTTGCAACCCGGCGAGGAGGAAGCCGCCGATGACGGTGGCGACGATCTTGGCGGGGTCGGACTGGGTGCCCTGCTGCATCCGTGTCATCAGGGTGATGGTGCTGCCGCCCAGCACGGCGAGGACGATGCTCTGCCACCCGAACGGGGCGTCTACGTAGTGGTGCGCCGATTCGGCGAGCGTCTCGTGCCAGTCGGGGAACGCGGTGGTGAGCAATCCCATGAACACCCACCCGCCGGCCAGGTTGGCGACGAGCGTTCCACCCCAGAGCCGGGCGAGCTGCCCGAACGTGCCCTCCTTGGCGACCAGCGCGGCGATGGGCATGAGGAAGTTCTCGGTGAACAGCTCGCTGTGGGCAAGCAGCAGGGCGATGAGTCCGACGCTGAACGCCAGGCCGGCGAGAAGGTGGTCGCCCGTCTGATGCAGCACCCCGAGGTACGCGGCGACGCCCAACCCCACCTCGAGTCCGCCGAAGAACCCGGTGATCAGAACGATGCGCCACGGCCTGTTGAGTCGTTCCGCGCCCTCCGTGACCGTCGCATCGAACGATTCGGCGAGCTCGTCTTCGACGGCCTCGTCCGAGTCGCCGATCTCGCGTCGGCGGTCGTCGCTCACGGGAGCATCCGTCGTGTGTCCATGCCTCACCGTCGCTCCCACGCGGATGCCGCACAACCCACCTGCGTGCGTGGCCCGGTGTTGATACGGCTCGACGGCAGCTTCATGGATGCCACGGCGCGCGGGGATTCCTGCAGGGCCGTGGCGGTGGCAAACACCCCAGCGATTAGTCTCGACCCATGGCCTGTTGTCCCCGCCCGACGTTCGACGAGATCACGGAGTGGGTGGCCGCGTACGAGGAGACCGACCACGTCGCTCACGCGACCGTGCACGTCTTGGCCCAGGAAGACCCCGAGCACCTCGACTCGGGGATCGTCGCCATTCACCTGAACCACGGACCCGCGTCGATCTACCTGAACGTCGACTGCGACAGAAAGTGGACGGCCGCCCTCACCGAGCGGTCCGGCGAATTCCCGCTCTCGGGCAAACACCTCATCGCCCTCGGCGAGGAATTGTTCACGACGGGGCGCCTCTGCGAGTACCTGCAGTCGCGCACCGACGAGGCTGCCGTCACGACGGCGTAGTCTTGTCAGGGAGAACGCTGCGCATGGACATAGAACCCGGCATCTACGAACACTTCAAGGGCCAGCGCTACGAGGTGTTCGGAACGGCGAGGCATTCCGAGACCGAAGAGGTCTTCGTCTCGTACCGCAAGCTCTACGACGACTACTCGTACTGGGTGCGTCCGGTCGAGATGTTCACGGGGACGGTCGAGCGCGACGGCTATTCGGGGCCGCGATTTCGGCGGGTCGCCTGATTCGCGAGGTTCGCTCCGTCACGTGCGTCACGAATCGCCGTCGTCTCTCGGCACCGCAGCCAGCGAACCGGTAAAAGGCTCATGACGGCAGGGCGGACGCACTGAGTCGGAGACGACGACTCGATGTCGAGAGCATCCGCCAGTCCCCCGACACGCTCCCGCTCATGACGCCGGAGGGGCATCGTCGCCGCGGCGCAGTGCCTCATCGACACGAGCGAGCAGGGCGGCCGCTGCCTGAACCCCGGCATCGTCGCCGTCGAGCGCGACACGCAGGCGGTCGGCCCAGTAGGCGTGGAGCTTCCGCACGCTCTCCTCCGCCAGAGCGGTGGGCTGCAAGCGCACGGCGCGGGCATCATCCGGAGCAGTCTGACGCTCGATGAGGCCCTTCGCGACCAGCGAGCGCAGCGCAACGCTGCAGTTGCTGCGCTGCAGTGCGGTTGCTTTGGCGACGGCGCTCGGCGAGGCGCCGGGATTGTGGTGCACCCACCTCATGACGAGTGCTTCCGTTCCCGTCAGCGAAATGATGTCGGGCGCCTGGGGGCCGTTCGGATCGATCTCGCGCGCGACGCGCATCACGACGTCGGCGAACTCGGCGAGAGCATCGTCGGAGATCGCGGGGGGCACGCGGCGACTGTACCAGCCGGAGATAATAAGTTATGCTTTCATAACTATGACGACCGATACCGACTCCGTGCACACGCAACTGGCATCCCCTTCGAACGGCATCACGACGCCCCTCCTGCTGGTGCTCGGCCTCCTGAGTGCCGTCGCGCCCTTCGCCACCGACTTGTATCTGCCGGCGTTCCCGCAGATGACCGTCGAGCTGACGACGTCGGCCACGACCGTGCAACTGACGTTGACGGCGTTCCTCATCGGCGTGACCGCCGGACAGCTCGTGTTCGGCCCGCTCTCCGACCGGTTCGGGCGCGTCCCGCCCCTCATCGCCGGAGCCGCGCTGTGCGTGCTCGCGAGCGCCATTGCGGTCTTCGCGCCGAACGTCGCCGTGCTCGTCGTCGCGCGTCTTCTGCAGGGCCTGGGCGGGGCCGCCGGAATGGTGATCGGCCGCGCGGTCATCTCCGATCTCGCGACCGGAAAGGCCGCCGCGCGTGCCTTCTCCCTCATGATGATCGTCGGTGGCGTCGCCCCGGTCGTCGCCCCGCTCCTCGGCGGTCTGCTGACCGGCCCCATCGGCTGGCGCGGGTTGCTGGCGATCGTTCTGGGGCTGTCGGTGGCCATGCTCGTCGCCGTGCTCGTCGTGGTGCGCGAGACGCACCTGCGCGCCCGCCGCGACGCGCTGCGCGCGGAGCGGGTGGCATCCGGATCCCCCCTGCGGGCACTGTGGTCTCGGACCTTCATCGGCTACACGACGGTGTTCGCGTTCGGCTTCGCCGTGATGATGGCGTACATCTCGGCGTCGCCGTTCCTCTACCAGAACATGCTCGGGCTCGACACGGTCGGATACGGAATGATGTTCGGCCTGAACGCGCTCGCGCTGGTGTTCGTGAGCGCGCTCGCACCGAAGCTCACCGCCGCCCGTTCGGTCGAGAGCGTCCTGACCCTCGGTATCGCGATCGTGACCGCGTCGACCATCGCCTTCGCGCTTCTCGTCTTCTCGGGAGCACCGGCGTTCTGGCTCGCGGTGCCGCTCTTCACGGCCGTCGGGTCACTGGGCCTGGTGTTCGGAAACGCGACCGCGCTGGCACTCGGTGCCGTCCCCCGCATCGCCGGGAGCGCCTCGGCCGTGCTGGGAGCCGCCCAGTTCGGGCTGGCCGCAGTGGTCTCGCCGCTGGTCAGCCTGGGCGGTGAGGGCACCGCCGCTCCCCTGGCCGTCGTCATGCTCGCGTCTGCGGCGATCGCCGCGGTCGCCCTCGCGGTCACGCGCCGCGCGGAGGGGGTGGCGAAGGCGCGCAGCGCGGCGGGGCGCTGACGCTGCGCGGCCGCGACGGTCGAGGCACGGAATCTCTTTCCGGCGCGAGGCGTGGAACAGGAAAGAAGTGGATGCCATCGCCCGACGCCCACTGCCCTCGCGGTTCCCGTTGCTTCGGGCGATCCGAAGCTCCTGCGCTCCTTCTCTACGACGAACAC
Organism: Microbacterium proteolyticum; assembly: GCF_030818075.1. Taxonomy (NCBI): domain Bacteria; kingdom Bacillati; phylum Actinomycetota; class Actinomycetes; order Micrococcales; family Microbacteriaceae; genus Microbacterium; species Microbacterium proteolyticum. The sequence continues at coordinate 3,699,377 of NZ_JAUSZZ010000001.1, forward strand.
GATCAGGCCCACGACACCTCACTCCGACGCCGCAAGCACCGCCGCCAGCCCCTCCCGCAGATCGCGCACAAACTCCCCCGGCATCTCCAGCGCGGGAAAGTGACCGCCCGCCTCGGGCGCCCGCCATCGCACGATATGGCGGAACCGCTCCTCCGCCCAGGGCCGCGGATGCTTCTCGATGTCGTGCGGGTAGGTGGTGAGGGCCGCGGGCACCGTCACCCGCAGGTCGGGATCGAGCGATTGGTGACTCTCGAAATAGATCCGTGCCGCAGATGCGCCGGTCGCGGTGAGCCAGTACAGGGTCACGTTGTCAAGGAAGCGGTCGCGCGAGATGGTCTCGAACGGCGAGTCGACCGTGTCGCTCCATTCGAAGAACTTTTCCAGGATCCATGCGAGCAGCCCGACGGGCGAGTCGACCAGGGAGTACCCGATCGTCTGCGGCGCGGTCGCCATGACCCTCGCGTAGGCGAGACGGTTCCTCTCAAAGGCGCGAGTGTGCTCGACCCACTGCCGTTCGGTGGCGTCGAGCCCGTCGAGGCTAAGCCCGGGCGGCGCGATCGGCATGGTGGTGTGGATGCCGATGACGTGCGCCGGAAACCGGCCACCGAGCGCGATGGTGACCGGCCCGCCCCAATCGCCCCCGTGGGCGAGGAAGCGGTCGTACCCGAGCCTGCCCATGAGCTGGACCCACGCGGCCGCGATGCGTTCCGTGCCCCACCCCTCTCCGGTGGGCTTGTCGGAGTAGCCATACCCCGGCAGCGACGGCACGACGACGTGGAACGCCGGGGTCTCGGCATCCTGAGGCTCGGCGAGCTCGTCGATGATGTCGACGAACTCGGCGACGCTCCCCGGCCAGCCGTGGGTGAGAACGAGCGGAGTGGCATCCGGCCGCGGCGAACGGCGGTGGAGGAAATGGATGCCGAGCCCGTCGACGACCGTGCGAAACTGGCCGATCTCATTGAGTCGACGCTCGAACGGACGCCAGTCATAGGTGGTGCGCCAGTACTCGATCAGCTCGACGATGTCGGCGAGGGGTGGGCCTTGCTCCCACCGATCGCGGCTTCGCGCGTCGTGAGGTGTTGTTGCGCGTTCGGGGAGTCGCGTCGATGTCAGGCGTGCGCGCAGCGCGACGAGGTCCTCGTCGGTGGCGTGCGGCTCGAAGCGCTCGATCCGGTTCGTCGTCTTCTGGTCGCTCATCGAGGCTCCTCATCGACCGGCGGATGGAACCGGCTATGACGGTTCTAACACCTGGGTCGACGAATCGGAACCTCCTATGCTGGTTCCATGACTGCTCGCGACCCGGAGTTTCGTCTCGGCTCCGTGCTCGCGACCACCTTCACGGGGACGCTCACCGAACGGTTCGGCGCACCCATAGAGCGGATCCCGACCCCCGCGCGCCTCGCGGATTGGCTGCGGGAGGTGGACCTCACGGTCGGCGCGTGCTCGCCCGCCGACCTCGCCGCCGCGGTGGAGCTGCGCGAGGCGATCCATATCGCCGCGTCGGCTCAGGCCGTCGGGCGGCCTCGCCCTCGCGACGCCGTCGAGGTCATCAACCGATTCAGCGCACGCGGCGGCGCCGTGGCGGTGCTCGCCGAGGACGGCCGCCGGCGATGGTTCCTCGGGCAGCCCGCGACCGTCGCGGCAGCCCTCGGAGTCGTGGCCGCCGACGCCATCGAGATCCTCGCCGGCGTGCGCCCCGGCGCCCTCGCGCTCTGCGCCTCCCCCACCTGCCGCGCAGCGTTCTTCGACACCAGTCGCGGCCGGACGCGGCGGTGGTGCGACATGAACACGTGCGGCAATCACGAGAAGAAGGCGCGGTTGCGGGCGCGGCGGGGATGAAGCGGGCGCCTGGACACGCGCTGCGGCCTTGCTATGCAACTCGGGGCTCGCACCCGCCCAACCCTCTCGACTAATATTCCTGCCGCGATGGGTGCCGCTCCACACACCAGGCCAGTAGGCCTACCATTCACCTATGGCCTCGACGACGTGCGGACACTGCGAGAGACTTTCCCATTTCACGACGAGGTGGGGACAGGTGACACCGTCGGGGACTTTGGTGCAAATTGCCGCTACGTGTGACAACTGCGGGCGGCTATCGATGGCCAGTGCATCTTTCGCGGGAGATCCGGGATACCACGGCGACACGGACCGCGGTCGAACAACGCAATTCATAGAGAGATCGAATGAGATCGCGTGGCTTCCGCGAGTCGGCGTCACTCCGGCAGTGGATGACGTCCCTCAACACATCGCTAGCGCTGCGCGACAGGCCTACTCGAGTGCGTCGATTGGGAACAACATGGCAGCAATCCTGATGGCGCGTACTGTGATCGAAGCCACAGCTAAAGCGAAGGGCTACACCCGGGGCACACTGGCTAGCAAGATTGAAGACCTGAGAGACGGAAACCTGATCCGACCCGCAATCGCCGACGAGGCGCACGAAGTACGGTTCGCGGGCAACGACATGGCTCACGGCGACATCGATGTGCAGCCCAACTCAAACGATGCGGAAGAGATCCTGGCGCTGATGTCCGAAGTTCTCTCCGAAGTATTCCAGGGGCCAGCCCGCATGGCGCGCGTGCGGGCGAAGCGCCAGGGATCCACGGAATAGATACAAATGCGCTCTGCCCGGATGCCCTATGCGTCCATCATGAAAGTCGCTCGCCAGCGCGCAATGCGGCAACTTCGTCAGCTGGTTACGGATTGGAGCGTTCGAACACAACCAATTCATACTCGTTGACTAGAGACCGGCTTGATACTCAATCCATCTGAAAAGGACCTTGAACCCTTCGCTTTCTATGCGGTCGCGGCTTCGTATCAGAAAGGACTTTAGCGCTGCGGTTGCCGCCGACCGCCGGTCCCGCGGCGTCTCCAAATCTTCAATGTCGTGCACCATGGTGGCAAGACGTCCCGTTGTATCGAAGGCCTCAACCGCCGCCATGAGCGCACGCGGCTCTTGACCCTCTTGCACTCCTTCAATTTGGATTCGCTCGCGGCGGGTTGTATCACTCACAACCGTTCCTGGGATCTCGATGCCTGCGATCCTCGGTAGCACCTCCGAGCCGCCGAAGAGTCGCAGCACGGCGCTCTCAACAGTGGGAAACGGAACGTTGGTGTCGACTTCCTCGACAACTTCCGCCTCGGCAGCCTGGCGCAGAGCAAGAAGTCTGCGCTCGTAGTCATGTCGCAAATCGGTCCGGAGGCGCCGAAGTGCTCGCACATTGCGAGCAATGAATTCACTCGCTGCGTCTGGACCAAATCCCAGTGCCATGAGAGATTCGAGCGCGGCATCCGCGTCGGATAGGAGATCCACGAATCTTTGGAACTGCTCGAAGCGGGGAACGATATCATCGTGAGCAATGGAGCTGTCCGCGTAAAACTCCACCACTTCGCCGCGCGTCGTACGATAGCCAGCACGCCGGACGCCCACGCGCTGAGTTGTTACCAACCAGTCACGGAACATATCGAGAATTCCAGCGGCTTCGTTGCCAAAAACCGCCCCCGAAGGGATATATATTCTTAGGAGGAGATTGCTCGAGATGTCGTCGACAAAAAGCACGGCCAGCTCGTCGGCCTCCGCGTTGCGGCGGTAAAAAGTGGGCTGCACTCCACACCTATCGAAAAGCTCGAACGCTGATGCTCGCGTCGCTTCACTGAGCGTTTCGTCGTACTCTTCCCCTTCATACAACCACCCCGCTGGGGCCTCCGACTTCCAATCCCGACCAAGGCCGATATCTTCGTGCAGAAGGACTAGGTGCGGAATTGAAGAGATCGCTCTTAGCAACCGCGGAGCCGAGAGAGCGTGCTCCTTATACAACTCGTCCGCGTGCGGAGTACCTGACGCCGTCATCTGCTCCAGATTGTGGCGGTTCAGTCGAGCAATCACCAGACTTGCCCCGTCAGCCTCGATCAAGCTAGCCATGACGTTCCAGTTGTCAGCGCGCGAGCTGAGTCGCTTCAAGACGTACTTCTGTCTGCGCGCTCGCAAGCGGGATGTCAGCGCAGCACTGTCTGCGTCAATGAGAACCACGTACTTCTCGTCCAGGGACACACCCGGCATCTTACAAAACTGGTCAAACGCACGCATGAAATCGCCGACGTTACGGTTAGGTCTCACCCGATGCCCTACGTCGCCTATTCTCAACTCTTCTGCTACTTCAGCTATATGGCCCGCTACCTTCCGATGTAACGCGCACGTAAACTCCCCCTCTCCCCCACCCCCTCCGCGGGTGAAACAACCGTTACCTCCCCGCCCCCGACGACGCAGTCACGGGTAACGCCCCCTCCCTACGCTGGCGGCACGCCCAGCCCATGCGGGGCGCTGCACCTCCCCACATCGCCCATGGAGGAACCCGTGACCGTCACCGACCCGCGCCCCGAAGCCGCCGCCGCGCCGCCCGCCGTTACAGCCGCCGCGGAAGCCCCAGCCTTAGAACACCGCCCCGGCCGCTGGATCGACAACTGGAACCCCGAGAACGCCACGCAGTGGGCCAAGGAGGGCAAGGCCATCGCCTCCCGCAACCTGCGGTGGTCGATCTTCGCAGAGTTCCTGGGCTTCGTTGTCTGGCAGCTGTGGTCGGTCGTCGTCGTCTCGCTGCCCGCGGCGGGCTTCCAGCTCGACACGGGCCAGATCTTCTGGCTCATCTCCATGCCGAGCCTCGTCGGCGCGACGCTGCGCATCCCCTACACGTTCATGGTTCCCCGTTTCGGCGGTCGCAACTGGACGATCGTCTCGGCAGCCCTGCTGCTCATCCCGAGCATCGGCCTTGCCATCGCGGTGTCGAACCCCGCGACGCCCTTCGGCCTGCTGCTCCTCATCGCCGCGTTCGCCGGCTTCGGCGGCGGCAACTTCGCCAGCTCCATGGCGAACATCACCTTCTTCTACCCGGCCGCGCAGAAGGGCTACGCCCTCGGACTCAACGCCGCCGGCGGTAACCTCGGCGCCTCGGTCGCGCAGTTCGTCGTGCCGATCGTCATCACGGTCGGTGCTGCGGCGACCCTGAACCTGCCGCTCGCGGGTCTCATCTGGGTGCCGCTCATCATCGTCGCGATGATCGGCGCGTACTTCCGTATGGACAACCTCTCCAACGCGAAGTCCGACATCACGGCATCCCTCGCCGCCCTCAAAGAGCCGCACCTGTGGATCATGGCCGTGCTCTACATCGGCACCTTCGGCTCGTTCATCGGCTTCGCCGGCGTCTTCCCGAAGCTGCTCGCCGACACGTTCCCCGACTTCAAGGGCATCGCGATCGGCACCGCCACCGTCACCCTCGCCTTCATGGGTGCGCTCGTCGGCTCGCTCGCCCGCCCCTACGGCGGCAAGCTCGCCGACCGCTTCGGCGGCACCGTCATCACGATGGGCGCCTTCACGGTGATGGGTCTCGGCATCCTGAGCGTCATCCTGACCCTGCCGATGCAGAACTTCGCCGTGTTCCTCGCGTGCTTCCTGGTGCTGTTCGCCGCGGCGGGCATCGGCAACGGCTCGACCTACCGCATGATCCCGACGATCTTCACCCTCAAGGCCAACGGCGGCATCGGCGCGCAGCGCAAGGCGGCCGCGGCCCTCGGCCTCATCTCGGCGATCGGCGCGTACGGCGGCTTCTTCATCCCGCAGCTGCTCGGCTTCTCCAAGACGACGTTCGGCTCGTACACCCCCGCCCTCGGTTGGTTCGCCTTGGCCTACGTCGCCTTCCTCGCCATCACCGCCAGCGTCTACCTGACGCTGTCGAAGAAGAGCGGCACCCGCATCTGATGTCCATGAGCTCCGCCGACACCCACTGCCCCTACTGCGCGCTGCAGTGCGCCATGACCGTCCTTCACGACGCTTCTTCGGATGACGCCGTGACAACGGTCACCGGCCGCGACTTCCCCACCAACCGGGGAGGACTCTGCGCCAAGGGCTGGACGTCGGCGGAGCTCTTGGCATCCCCCCACAGACTCCGGATGCCGCTGATGCGGCAGTCCAACGGCACGCTCGCCGAGACCACCTGGGATGAGGCACTGGATGCCGTCGCCGCGGCCTTCCGCGACACGAAAGCCACCCACGGACCCGACGCCAACGCCATCTTCGGCGGCGGCGGACTCACCAACGAGAAGGCGTACCAGCTCGGCAAGTTCGCCCGCGTCGCCCTCGGCACCTCGCGCATCGACTACAACGGCCGGTTCTGCATGTCGTCGGCGGCCGCGGCATCCAATCGGGCCTTCGGTATGGACCGGGGCCTACCCTTCCCCGTCACCGACCTCGACGACGCGCGGACCATCCTGCTGCTCGGCTCCAACGTCGCCGCGACCATGCCGCCGTTCCTCGCGCACCTCGCCGGAGCCCGCGCCGCGGGCGGCCTGATCGTCGTCGACCCGCGCCGCTCCGCCACCGCGCGCCTCACCGAAGACGGCGCCGGCACCCACCTGCAGCCCGCACCCGGCACCGACCTGCCGCTGCTGCTCGGGCTCACCCACATCGTCATCGCCGAGGGCCTCGCCGACCGCGCATATATAGAAGAGCGGACGGCGGGCTTCGATGCCCTGCGCCGCTCGGTTGCGCAGTGGTGGCCCGAACGCACCTCCTCCACCACCGGCATCCCGGTCGCCCAGCTCCGCGAGACCGCCCGGCGCCTCGCCGCGGGCGGCGCGTACATCCTCACCGGACGCGGCGTCGAACAGCACGTCGACGGCACCGCCACCGCGACCGCCGCGATCAACCTCGCGCTCGTACTCGGCCTCGTCGGCCGCGAGGGCTCGGGCTACGGCACCCTCACCGGCCAGGGCAACGGCCAGGGCGGACGCGAGCACGGCCAGAAGGCCGACCAGCTGCCCGGCTACCGCTCCATCCGCGACCCCGAAGCGCGCCGGCACGTCGCCGGGGTGTGGGGCGTCGACCCGGATGAGCTTCCGGATGCCGGCATCCCGGCCACCGCGCTGCTCGGCGAACTCGGCGGGCCGGTGAAGACGCTGCTGGTCGCCGGCTCCAACGTCGTCGTCTCGGCACCCGACGTCGACGCCCTGCGGGAGCGGCTCCAAGCCCTCGACGCCCTCGTCGTGTGCGACTTCTTCCTCAGCGAGACCGCCGAGCTCGCCGACATCGTGCTGCCCGTGCTGCAGTGGGCCGAGGAGGAGGGCACGATGACCTCGCTCGAGGGCCGGGTCGTCCGCCGCCGCCGCGCGCTGGCCGCGCCGGACGGTGCCCGCAGCGAGCTGTGGATCATGTCGGAGATTGCGCGGCGCCTGGGCGCGGCATCCACCTGGTCGACCGATCCGGCCGAGGTGTTCGACGAGCTCGCCCGCGCGTCGGAGGGCGGCGTCGCCGACTACTCCGGCCTGTCGCACGCTCTGCTCGACACCGGCATCGAGGCGTACTGGCCGTACCGCTCCGAGAGCACCCCGCGTCCCTTCACCGAGCGCTTCGCTCACGCCGACGGCCGTGCGAAGCTCGTGCCCGTGGATGCCACTCCCCCCGCTCCCACCGACCGAGGCGCCGAGCTGACCCTCGTCACCGGCCGCTACCTGCAGCAGTACCAGTCGGGCACGCAGACCCGCCGCGTCGCCGAGCTGAACGGCGCACGCCCCGAGGCGCGGCTCGAGATCCACCCCGCGACGGCGTCGCGGCTCGGCATCCGCGAGGGTGCCCTCGTCGCCGTGTCGAACGAGCGCGGCACGGTGAAGGCGCGGGCGAGCGTGACGACCGACATCCGCCACGACACCGTCTTCTTGCCGTTCCACTACGCGGGAGATGAGTGCGCGAACCGCCTGACCGAGGCGATCGTCGACCCGACCTCGGCGATGCCCGAGTTCAAGCGCACGCGGGTCATGGTGGCTCCGGATGCCGGGATCCCCGCGCCCACGACCGCTGCGCCCATCGAGCGACCGGACGCCGCCGCGCCGCACGTCGTCGAGCGTCCGCCGGTGCTCGTCGCCGCGAACTCTGAGGAGGCAATCCATGGCTGAGCGTGTGGTGCTGGTGGGCTACGGCCCCGTCGGGGCGCGACTCGTCGAGGGCCTGCTGCCCGCCGTGCGCGAGGGCCGCATCGACCTCACCGTCGTCGGCGCCGAGACGCACGACGTCTACAACCGCGTGCTGCTCGCCGAATACGCCGTCGGCCGCACCGACCGCGACGGCCTCGACATGGGCGGCCGCCTCGCCGCCGAAGAAGCGGGCGTCACCTTCGTGCTCGGGATGACGGTGGTCGGCGTCGACCGCGACCGTCGCGTCGTGCGCCTCAATGACGGCATCCGTCTGCCGTACGACCGACTCGTGCTGGCGACCGGCGCCCGCGCCAACGTGCCCACGCTCGCGGGGCTCGAGAAGGCCCAGCGGCACCGCGCGACCAGGCCCGGCGTTCCCGCCGAGCTCGACCGCGGTTCGACGCCGCTCCCCCGCGGCGTCGTGGCCCTGCGCGACCTCGCCGACGCCGAGCACGTGCGCGCGGCGGTCTCGGCCGGGCAGCGCATCGTCGTGCTCGGCGCGGGGGTGCTCGGCATGGAGCTGGCCCTGGCCGCCGCCGAAGCCGGGGCCGAGGTCGTGGTCGCGTACCACTCCGCCGCCCCGATGAACCGCACCCTCGACGAGAACGGCGGACGCGTGCTCGCCGCCGCCGCCACCGCCGTGGGCGTCGAGATGATGCACCACGCCCGCGCCGAGAGCATCGTGCAGCGCTACGACGACCACGGCCAGGCCTGGTTCGACGGGCTCGTCTGCGCCGACGGCAAGGTGCTCGCGGGCGACCTGCTCGTGCTGTCGTGCGGCGTCGCGGCGCGCACCGAGGTGGCATCCATCGCCGGCCTCGCGACCTCGACGGGCGTGCTCGTCGACGGGTCGTCGCGCTCGTGGACCGACCCGAACATCTTCGCCATCGGCGACTGCGCCCACGTCGCCGACCCCGCCGACGCCGACGCCGACGGCCGCGTGCCGGGCGGCCCGAGCGGACTCATCGGTCCGGGCTGGCGGCAGGCCGACCGGCTCGCGGCGCTGCTGTCGACGGGGGCCGAGACGCCGGCCGTCGCCGAGCGGCCCGGTGTCGTCATGCTGAAGGCCGAGGGCATCGACGTCGTCGCCGGAGGCGCGGTCGACGCCGACCCCTTCGCTCACGCTCCCGGATGCCACGGTTCCCAGGTCACCCTCTGGGCCGACCCCGCGCGCGGGGCGTACGTCAAGCTCGTGACCGTTGACGGCGTGCTGACCGGTTTCGTCTCGGTCGGGATGCCACGCACCGGCGCCGAGCTCACCCTGCTCTTCGAGCGCGGGTCGGAGCTTCCCGCCGACCGATCGACGCTTCTGCGCCTCGATGCGCCCGACGTCGGCATGGCGGCATCCGGCGACCCCTTCGCCGCCGATGCGACGGTCTGCTGGTGCAACGGGGTGAGCGCCGGTGCGATCCGCGAGGCGGTGGCGGCCGGGGAGCCGACCGTCGCGTGCGTCAAGGCGTCGACCCGCGCCGGCACGGGCTGCGGCGGCTGCGTCGGCCGCATCAGCGAGCTGCTCGCGCGCGAGGCCGTGCCCGCGTAGCCCCCGTCCCCCGCCCGCGCGTGAGGGGTCAGTTTCTGTCGCCTGGACGCCTCCTAGGCGACACGGATTGACCCCTCACGCACCGCGCACGCGTCTCGGCGCCGAGCCAAGACGTCCACGGCTCTCGCGTGAGGGGTCAATATGTGTCGCCTGGACACCTCGTAGGCGACACAGATTGACTCCTCACGCGCCGCTCGCTGCGCCTCCGGGCCAAGGCGTCCGCCGCTCTCTCCCGCAGCGCTCGGCGCCGCGGGGCCGTGGCGTCCGTCCCTCTCGCGCGAGGGGTCAGTTTTTGTCGCCTGGGCGCCTCCCAGGCGACACAGATTGACCCCTCACGCGCCGTGCTCGGCGCCTCGGCGCCGGGGCGCCAGACCGCCGGGGCGCCAGGACCCCGGGCGCCGGGCTGAGGGCGCCCGGAACGGCGGGGAAACATGACCGCAGTACGCTGCACGAATGCCACCGATCGAGAACCTCGTGGCCTTCGTCGCCGCGTCGGTCGTCATCATCGTCATCCCGGGCCCGAGCGTGCTGTTCGTCATCGGGCGCTCGATCGCACTCGGGCGCCGCGCGGGCGTGCTCAGCGTCGTGGGCAACGCCCTCGGCACCGTGCCCGCGGTGCTCGCCGTCGCCTTCGGTGTCGGCGCGATCGTGGCATCCTCGATCGTCGCCTTCACCGTGCTGAAGATCGTCGGGGCGATCTATCTCGTGTGGCTCGGCATCCAGGCGATCCGCCACCGGCACGCGCACATCGCGGGCGCCGCTGTCGCCCCCACCTCCTCGTGGACCCTCCTGCGCCAGGGCTTCATCGTCGGCCTGACCAACCCCAAGACCATCGCCTTCTTCGTCGCGGTGCTGCCCCAATTCGTCGACCCGCACGCGGGTGCCGCCTGGCTGCAGCTGCTGACGCTGGGCCTGATCTTCCAGGTCCTCGCGCTCGCGTGCGACAGCGCCTGGGCGCTGGCGGCCGGCACCGCCCGGGCATGGTTCGCCCGCTCACCGAAGCGCATCTCGACGCTGTCGGGCACGGGCGGCGTCATGATGATCGGTTTGGGCGGGGCGCTGGCCCTCAGCGGCGCGAAGAGCTGACCAGGGCATCACCCGGCACCGCCATCGCCGGGTGCGCCGCCACCCCGTGCCGAACTCCGGAGAAACCGTCACCGGCAGCCGCCCTCACCGCGGAAGCGCCCGCTCCTTGCGCCGCCGAGACGCCGAAACTCAGGACTTACGCTCGCGAGCGCCGCGACTCAGCCCATCGACCTCAGATCCGCGGATGCTGCGCCCTCCAGCCGCGTCCCGTCGGGCGCGAAGCGCGAGCCGTCGACGGGACTGTCCCAGGAGCGCTCGGCGTCGTTCCAGGTCAACGGCGCCGGGGTGGCGACCGTGCGGGTCCGACCGTCGACCGTCGAGACCGCCGCGGTGCGGAGACCCCGCCTCGCGAGCACACCCGCGCCGTCCGCCGGAGCGTCAACCGGGGCGGGCAGCGCCGATCTCAACGCGTCCGTCGACACCTGAACGCGCCGTGCGGCCTCGCCGATCCCCCGCCCGAGGTCGGCGGGCACGGTCAGACGCGTGCCGATCGTGCGCATCCACTGCGGCCGATCGCTGCGCGAGACGCCGCGGATCTCGTCCGTCAACCGCATCGCGGCGGCAGGCGCGTTGGTCATGCCCCAACCGGCATATCCGGTGGCGAAGCGCAGTCGGCCCAGCCCCCGGGGCATCCCTCCGACGAACGGCACGAGATTGTGCGACTGGTAGTCCTGCCCCGACCACCGCGTGATCTCCTCGCCGACCGGGAGGGTCCGCCGCGCCCAGGCAGCGAGTTCCTCGGCGAGCGCGGCCTCCGAGCGCGCCGAGCCCACCGGATGCCGCGCCCCGGTCACGATGAGCACCCGACGGCCGAATGACGAGGGGGCGGCCACGACGCTGCGCCCCTCGGCGCCGACCTCACTCCACATGCCGCCGGGGGCATCAGCATCCCCCTCCATCTCGAAGGCGATCGCCCACGACCGCAACGCCCGCGTCTTGAACCCGTACAGGCCTCGGCGCGTGAGCGGGGTGCCCGTGGCGAGGACGACCGTGTCGCCCAGGAGCGGTCCGTGAGCGGTGTCGACGCGGCCGCCGGGCAGCGCGGCGACGCCCGTCGCCCGGACGCCGGTGTGGATTACCGCGCCGGCGTCGACGGCGGCACGGGCGAGGGACGTCGCGGTGAGGACGGGATCGAGCGCGAGCTGATCGTCGAGGGCGACGGCGCGCACCGGGGTGCGCCCACCGAGGTCGCCGGGGGCGTCCTCCCGCACGGGCAGCCCCGCTTCGCGCGCCGCGTCGCGCACGGCGTCGAGGGCGGAATCGGTGTCGAGTCCGCGGCCGAACGTGAACGCCGTCCGGCGGTCGGCGGCGTCACCCGCACGATCGGCGAGCCACTCCTGTCCCGCGCGGTTGGCATCCACGTACGCGCGCACGAGGCTCGCCGGGTGGTGCCGTCGCAGTGTGGCGAGTGTCGTGCCCTGGAGGAGGGATGCCATCCCCACCGAGGCCGCCGTCGCCCCCTGTCCCACGTCGCCGGCGTCGACCACGGCGACATCCACACCCGCCTCCGCGAGCATCACCGCGGTCGCCAGGCCCGTGATCCCGGCCCCGACGATGACGACGTCGTGCCGCGCGCCCGCCTCGAACGGCGTCGCGACGGAGGGCTGGTCGGCGGTCCACAGGGGCGAGCTCATGCGTTCATCCCATCGTGGGCGGCGGGCGGGCGGCATCCGCTTGCCTCGATCCCGGCGATCGTCTACCGACCCTGTCGTGCGCTCCGCGGTGCCGGCGGCCGCTGCCCCCTCACGCATAAACACGATTCGTGCGCAGAAACGCGCTCCCTGCGTGTTTCTGCGCACCGATCGCGTTTATGCGTGCGAACCGGCGGTCGCCTGCGCCCGAGCCGCCGGCTCACCCGAGACGCGCCGCAGCCCGCGCGCGAACCGTCCGCCGCCCGCGTGCGAACCGGCGTTCCGTTGCGCGGCACCGCCGGCTCACCCGAGACGCGCCGCCGCCCGCCCGCCGTCGTGGCCGCATCGCCGGGCGCGCCGCGGATATGCTCGGCTCGTGTCCGACAGCGCCGCTCCGTTCAGCCGCACGGCGGTCGTGGCCGCCGCGATCGACCTGTTCGCCGAGCACGGGTACGACCAGACCTCGGTCGAGCAGATCGCGCAGGCGGCGGGGGTGTCGCGCTCGACGTTCTTCCGGCAATTCGGCGGCAAGGAAGACGTCGTCTTCGCCGACCACGAGGTGCTGCTCGCGCAGACCCGCGCGTTCCTCGCCCAGACGCACCCCGACCCCTGGGCGGCGGTGTGTGAAGCGTCCGTGCGGGTGTTCCGGCACTTCGCAGCCGACCCCGAGCTCGCGCGCCGCCGGTACAAGATCGTGCGCGAGATCCCGGGTCTGCGCGACCGCGAGATCGTCACGGTCTTCCGCTACGAGCGCCTCTTCGACCAGTACCTGCGCGAGGCCCTCCCGGGCCTGGACCCCTTGGATGCCGTCGGCTTCGCGGCCCTCGTCACGGCGGTGCACAACCACGTGCTGCGTCGGCTGATGCGCGGCGCCCGGGTGCCGGCATCCGTTCTGCGACGCGCACTCGACGACGCCCTCCGCCGCTACGGCGTGCACTCCGACGGCGACGACGCCGCGGGCGACGACCTCATCGTCGCCGCATTCCCGCGCCGCATGCCCGCCGCGGAGGTCGCGCGGCGCCTGCGTGCCTCGCTGGGCGACTGAGGCCGGTCGCTCCACCCCGCTCCGGAATTTCGCCTCTGCGCACGTCTAGCACCGAGCGATCCCCTCAGCTGCGTGTGCGGAACACCGGACGTCGAGCGGTTCCCTCGGCTGCGTGTCCGAGACACCCGGACGCCCAGCGATCCCCTCGGCTGCATGTCCGAGACACCCGGACGCCGGGCAATCCCCTCGGCTGCGTGTCCGAGACACCCGGACGCCCAGCGATCCCCTCGGCTGAGTGTCCGAGACGCCCGGACGCCGAGGGAGGCGATGGCGGGCGACCGCTCCGCCGCGACGTCAGGCGACGGGCTTCGCCAGGCCGTCGACCACCTCCGCTGCGGGGAGGGATGCCAGCACCTCACCGGGCAGGAAGAGCTTCGCACCGCGGATGCCGGCGCCCACCACGGCCCGCGGCAGTGCCGCCACGCGCGCGTCCACGAGCAGACGCCAGTCGGAGGGGATGCCGAGAGGGGTGATCCCGCCGTACTCCATCCCCGTCGCGGACACGGCGGCATCCATGGGGGCGAACGTCGCCTTGCGCGCGTCGAGCAGCTTGCGCACGGCCCCGTTCACATCGAGGCGGGTCGTGGCGAGGGCGAGGCAAGCGGCGGTGCGGGTCTCCGGACCGCGCGTGCCCTGCACGACGATGCAGTTGGCCGAGATGTCGAGGCTCTGTCCGTAGGCCGCGCAGAATGCGGCCGTGTCGGCCAGCGCCGGGTCGACTTCGGCCACCTCAATGCGCGCGGCGGTCTCGGGGTCGAGTGTCAGCAGAGCGGCGGCGACCGGTTCGGCCAGCAGGTGCGGGTTGTCGAGCGCAGGGAGGAAGGTCAGCGAGGTCACGCCCGCGACCCTACCGCGCGGCCCTCGCCGAGCGTTCGGCGCACGTCGACGCGATGAGTGACACTCAGTACCAAGATGCGCGATACTGGGACCCATGACCATCGACGTCGATGCCCGCACGCTCCCCGGCGAGCGAGTCGCCCACTACGACCTGCTCGGCCGCCGCGACACCGACTACTACGCGGTGTTCACCGACATCCCCGACGCCGACCGCGCCGTGTGGGGCCGCGCGAAGGCATTCACCGACGAGGTCGGCACGCGCATGCAGGGCGAGTGGGATGCCGCGACCTACCCGATCGAGCTCGTTCGACGCATGGGTGAACTCGACCTCTTCACCGACGGCATCGAGCACCCCGAGCTCCCGCACACCTCGCCGCTGGCGGCGGGTCTGGTGAACATGGAGGTCTCGCGCCATGACGGCTCGCTCGCGACCGCCCTGGCCGTGCAGGGCGGACTCGCCCTGCGCACCCTCGCGCTCTTCGGCTCGCCCGAGCAGCAGCAGCGGTGGCTGCGCCCCCTCGCCGAGGGAACGGTGCTGGGCGCGTTCGCGCTGACCGAGCCCGACCACGGCTCCGACTCCGTCTCGCTCGAGACCACCGCCACCCGCACCGCCGAGGGCTGGTCGCTCAGCGGCACCAAGAAGTGGATCGGCAACGGCGCCTCCGGCGGCATCACCTTCGTCTGGGCCCGCGTCGAGAACGAGGGCGGCGCTGACCACGGCAACGTCCGCTGTTTCCTCATCGAGCAGGACACCCCGGGCTACACGGGCACCGTCATCACCGGGAAGGTGTCGCTGCGCGGCATCCATCAGGCGCACATCGCGATGGACGACGTCCGTCTACCCGCGGATGCCGTGCTCCCCGACTCGCATTCCTTCAAGGATGCCTCCCGGGTGCTGTTCGCCACGCGTTCCGGTGTCGCCTGGTCGGCGCTCGGTCACGCCACCGCCTGCTACGACATCGCCCGGACGTATGCCACCGAGCGCATGCAGTTCGGAAAGCCCCTCGCGCGCTTCCAGATGGTGCAGGAGCGGCTCGCGCAGATGCTCGACGAGCTGACCGCGATGCAGCTGTATTGCCGTCGTCTGGCCGACCTCGAGACCTCGGGCGGTCTGCGGCCGACGCAGGCGTCGCTCGCGAAGTACCACAACACCCGCGCGGCTCGTCGTGTGGCGGCGATCGCCCGCGATCTGCTGGGCGGCAACGGCATCCTGCTCGAGAACGGCGTGATGCAGCACATGGCCGACATCGAGGCCATCCACACCTACGAGGGCACCGAGAGCGTGCAGGCCCTGCTGCTCGGGCGCGACATCACCGGGGTGAGCGCCTTCGTCTGACGACCCTCGATGCCGGGGGGAGCAGCCCGTGCCGGGGGTGTGCCCGCTCCTCGCCCCGACGTGGGCGCTCCTGTCTCGCGGAGTGCCGCGTGACGGAACGGCCGACCTTCTCGCGGCCTAATCCCCGCCCTCGCGGCGCGCAACCCGCGCGCCCGATGTCGGAGGCCGCCGCTAACGTCATCCCATGAGCTTGTTCTCTCGCCGTCCCGAGCCGCGCACCGTCGTCGCCCCCGCCGTCGTGCCGGCCGATCCGGGTCCGCCGCGTACCCTCTGGGCCGACGGTTTCGGCCGCCTTGCGGTGCGCGGCGTGCAGATCATCGTGGTGGTCGTGCTCGTCGCGGGGCTCATCTGGGGCATCCGGCAGCTGACGCTGGTAATCATCCCGCTGATCCTCGCGCTCATCTTCGCGTCCGCCTTCGGGCCCGTCACCATGTGGATGAGGCGCAAGGGCGTACCCGCGGTACTGGCCACCCTGCTCACATTGCTCGCCGTGGTCGCCGTACTCGGCGCGCTCGGTTGGCTGGTTGCGAACGCCGTCATCAACCAGTGGGATTATCTGAGCTCGCAGGCGGTCGAGGGCTTCCAGCGGGCGCAGGACTGGTACCACACGCTGCCCTTCGCGATCTCACCCGAGCAGGTGAATCAGGCGGTGCAGGGCATCCAGAGCTTCGTGACCAGCTCCGAGTTCGGCACGGGCGCACTGGCCGGGGTCAGCGCGATCGCCTCGTTCGTCACGGGCTTGGTGCTGATGGTCGTCATCCTGTTCTTCTTCCTCAAAGACGGCCCGCGCATGTGGGAGTTCGTGCTGCGACCCTTCCGCGGTGCCGACTACGACCGGGCCCGCCGCATCGGCGACAAGACGGTGACCGTGCTCGGATCGTACGTGCGCGGCACCGCCTCGGTCGCGGCCGTCGACGCGGTCGGCATCGGCATCGGTCTCGCCATCCTGCAGGTGCCCCTCGCGCTGCCTCTCGCGGTGCTGGTGTTCCTGCTCGCGTTCATCCCGATCGTCGGTGCCGTCACCGCCGGCATCCTCGCCGCGCTCGTCGCGCTCGTCACCAACGGCCCGATCGTGGCCCTCATCGTCGTGGGCATCGTCGTGGCGGTCAACCAGCTCGAGGGCAACTTCCTCCAGCCCGTACTCATGGGCCGCTCGATGAAGCTGCACTCGTTCGTCGTGCTCGTCGTGCTCGCGGGCGGCACGGCGATCGGCGGGATCCTGGGGACGCTGCTCGCCGTTCCACTGACGGCCGTGGCGTGGGGCATCGTCACCGTCTGGAACGGTCCCGATCAGCCTGCGGAGTGGGCTCGTCCGAAGAAGCGCCGTGACCCGGTCCCGTTCGCCGACACCAACGACGCGGACGAGAAGAAGAAGACGAAGAGCAAGGCCTGACCGTGCCGTACGACATCCCCGCGCCGATGCTGGCGAAGTCGGTGCCCGATGTGCCCGAGCACTCCAAGGTCGCCGGCGGGTTCAGCTACGAACCCAAATGGGACGGGTTCCGGGCACTGGTGTCGTGGGACGGCACCGATGTCGAGATCGGCAGCCGCGGCGCCAAGCCGCTCACCCGGTACTTCCCCGAGCTCGTCGCGGCCTTCGCCGAGGTGCTGCCGGAGCCGTGCCTCATCGACGGCGAGGTCGTGGTCGCGCGGGGTGAGCCGGGTGCACAGCGCCTCGATTGGGAGGCCCTGTCGCAGCGCATCCACCCGGCGGCATCCCGCGTGAACATGCTCGCGCAGGAGACACCGGCGATGTTCATCGCGTTCGACCTCCTCGCCCGCGGCGACCGCGACCTGCAGAACGAGCCGTTCTCGGAGCGCCGCGCGCAGCTCGAAGACCTGCTCGGAGGCGTCCCCCACCCGGTGCACGTCACGCGCACCACCGACGACCCCGACCTGGCCCGCCGCTGGCTCGCCGAGTTCGAGGGCGCCGGGCTCGACGGCGTCGTCGCGAAGCCCCTCGCGCAGCCCTACGCGCCGAACAAGCGCACGATGTTCAAGATCAAGCACGCGCGCACCGCCGACGTCGTCGCTCTCGGCTACCGCATCCATAAGTCGGGCGAAGGCGTCGGTTCCCTGCTCGTGGGCCTCCACGACGACGACGGCCGGCTGCACGGCGTGGGCGGCGTGTCGGCCTGGACCGACAAGAGGCGGCGCGAACTGATCGACGAGCTCGCCCCTCTCGTCGAACGGGATGCCGAGGGTGAGGCGGTCGTCGGTGAGACCGATCGCTCCCGCTTCTCGGCGTCGAAAGACGTGTCGTTCGTGCGCCTGCGCCCGGAGCTCGTGCTCGAGGTGCGCTACGACCAGCTCGAGGGGATGCGATTTCGCCACACCGTGCAGTTCGACCGGTGGCGCCCCGACCGCGAGGCGCGCTCGTGCACGTTCGCACAGCTCGAGACGGTCAGCTCGTACGACCTCGGCGACGTCCTCGACTGAGACCCGGGGCTCGTGCTCCCCGCCCGCACCGGTTCAGTGGCGCCCGCCGCCGGTGATCCGCGCCGGCTGAGGCCAGGGACGCGGCGTTGCCGCCTCCCGGGCGGCTTCCGTTCTGTCCAAGGCGGACCGGCGCCCGTGCCTGCACCTCGTCGGCATCCCCGCTGCCCATCGGCGACCGGCACACCCGACGCGGGAGCAACAGGACGTGACCGCTCGCGCGAGGGCCGGCGCTGCCTCGCGGGTCACGCGCCGCGCGTGTTGCGTGAGGGGTCAATTCTTGTCGCTGAGGCGACGCGCAGGCGACAAAAATTGACCCCTCAGGCGAGGGGGCTGCACCGACCCGGGCCGGGGCACCCGCGCCGCCGAGCCGTATCGTCCCGGCCGATGCAGGCAGGACGGGCGCACGCGCGCTACCGCGCCGCCGCCCTCGCATGCTCGGCCGATCCGGTCGTCGCCTCGCCCGGGGTGGGGGTCTCGGCACCCGCGGGGACGTCGCGCCGGCCGCGACGACGCGTGACCACCGCTACCGCGATCCCGCCGGCGAGCATGGCCACGACAGCGAGCCCGGACCACGACACCGCCGCGGTCGTGAAGCTCTCGTCGACGACGCCCGGCGCGGTGAACGCGTCGTCGCCGAGCACGACCGGACGCACCGTCGTCGTCCCGAAGAGCGCGAAGACCGGCCACGCATTCGTCTCCGCCACGAGGGTGGCGCTGTCGCCCGGCAGCAGTTCCGCGGGCTCGCCCGCGAGCGCCGCCGCGTCGATGCCGGCGCCCGACACCGCGGCGAGCGCGCCGAGGCGCACGTTGCCGGTGTTCTCGACCCGGGTCTCGACGCGGACCACACCCGGTGCGAAGGGGATCCACGAGGGAGTGAAGGTCGTCGCGACATCGGAGACTTGCAGCGCGGGGACGATCTCACCGGCCACCTGCAGGTGCACGCGCACACCCACCCGGTTGGTGACGGCCACGCCGTCGCTGGATCGAGTGACCCCCACGACGATGCCGGCGGGATGGTCGCCCGGGGTGACGCCGGAGGGTACGTCGATGCGCACCGGCAGTACGCGCGTCTCGCCGGGTGCGAGGCTCAGTGTGCCGGCATCCAGCCCTCCGACGGAGATCCAGGCGCCGGAATCCTGCGGGTCGCCCGCGGCGATGTCGAAGGCGCCGCTGTCACCGACCACGCCGTCGCCCGGAGCGACGGAGTAGGTGGCGGGTTCGGTCCCAAGGTTGGAGACGGCGATCGCGTCGTCGATGCCGGCGCCCGGGGCGATCGTGTGACGCAGCGAGATGCGTCCGTCGGGCCCGGTGGAGGTGGCCGGCGCAACCGACCACTGCGCGGCCGAGCTGGAGGAGGGCGCCGGGTCGACGGTGACGGCGGCGGCGGGAGCGGCGGAGAGGAGCAGCACCGCGGCAGCGATGGCCGCGGAGAGAGCGAAGGTCCGGGGGAACACGGGATACCTCGGGTCGTGAAGGGACGAACGGAAAGCGGGGTCGTGCGGCGATCGAACATCCCAGCGGAGCGCCGACGACGCGAAAGGAGCCGGTACGCCCCCGATCGAGGGCGCACCGGCCGGAAGGGTCAGTCCTTCGCGAACAGCGTGAGGGTGATCTCGCTGCCGTAGCGGCCGCTTTCAGCGGTCGCGGGGATCGTCAGCGCCAGGTCGGCGGCGACGACGGTCTCGCCCTTGCGCTCGACGCGGCCGGCGTCGGCGAGGGTGGCCGGCTTGTCCAGCGTCGCGGTGCCACCGGCGGTGGCACCGGCGGCCGTGCGCACGACCTTCGGCGTCCAAGCGAGGTTATCGGCACCGAACGAGCGGTTACCGGCGACGAACGCGGATGCCGAGCCCGACAGCGTCCACCCGCGGCCCTGAGCCTGCGCCTCATTGCGGGAGTCGTTCACGACGACCTCCGGCAGCTCGGCCTGCTGCGCCGACGCGTCGCCGGCGAAGGTGACCGGGCCGTCGGCGGCGGGGAGCGCGAGGCTCAGCTGACCGGCCTGAGCGGGCAGGGGCACCAGCGCCTCGACGCCGACGGCGTCACCCTCGGCATCCGCGTGCCCGAGCACGTCGAAGATGGTCTTGCCGAGGTCGGTGTTGTCGAGGTAAGCGCCGCGGACGAAGTCCCAGCTGGTGGCACGGGCGGTGAGCACCTCGGCCCCGGCACCCTTCGCGTACAGCGGCACGAGCGCATTGGTGTGGCCGCCCGAGTGCCACGACACGTTCGGCAGCTGGCCCGCGGTGCCGGTCAGGGCCGTCCACCCCTTCTCGGTACCGGCGCCGGGACCGGCGAGGTAGCCGGTCTCGTGGTCGGCGGTGACGATGACGAGGGTCTCGTCCCAGCTCGAGTTCTCCTCGACCCACTCGGTGACGGCGTCGACCGAGTCGTTGAACGACAGCTGCTCCTCCACGATGCGCGTGGTCTGATTGGCGTGACCGGCCCAGTCGACCGCGCCGCTCTCGACCATGAGGAAGAAGCCGTCCTCGTCCTTCTCGAGCACGTTCAGTGCGGCCTTCGCCGACGTGGCGAGCGAGGGCACGTCGGCATTCGCCGCGTCGGTGAACGGCAGCACCGTGCTGTTGGCGAGGCCGGGACGGTTGTACTGGAACGTCTCAGCGACACGGGCGAGGCCGAAGAGCTTGTCGGGCACGTTCTGGCCGTCGGCGACGCGCTCGAAGTCCGCCTTGCTCTCGATGTACGAGAAGGGCGTCTGGCCCTGCGTGACGCGCGCGAAGTCCGCCTCGGAGATCCACGACCCCGCGCCGAAGTGCGATGCGCGTGAGGTGCCGGCATCCGTGTAGTTCGGGTGTCCACCGCCGATCAGCACGTCCACGCCCGAGTCGATCATCTCGGTGGCGAGTCCGTGGTAATCGTTGCGGCTCTTGTTGTGCGCGATGAAGCCGGCGGGAGTGGCGTGGTTGAAGGGGACGCTGGTGACCAGGCCCACCTTCTTGCCGACCTCCATGGCCTGCTCGCCGACGGTCAGCAGGCGCGTGCCGTCGGGGGCGAAGCCGAGGGTGCCGTTCGTCGTCTTCACTCCGGTGCCGAGGGCGGTACCGGCGGCTGCGGAGTCGGTCGCACCCGAGGCGACCCAGGTGAAGTCGCCCCAGGCCTGCTCCGGCGAGTAGGCGGCCCGACCGCCCGCGGAGTAGTGCGACTGCGCGATCTGCACGGGGAAGTCGTCGTAGACCTCGCTCTTGGTGCCGGGGATTCTCGTGGCTGTGCCGGAGTTCGGTGCGACCTCCACCTGCTGGTAGCTCGTGCCGTTCTCGTACAGGCGGGCGGCGTCGAACTGGTTGTAGCCGCCGCCGTCCGAGATGAGGACGATGACGTTGCGGGGGACGGGGGTCTCCGTGGTCTCCGCCGAGGCAGCGACGGCGGGGGTGGCGCCGAGGGCGACGCCCGCGACGGTGCTCATGACGATCAGACGCGTGCGTCCGGTCGTGCGCTTGTTCATGTGTTCTGTTCCGTTTCGTATGGGATTCACCGACCGTCGGGGGCCGGTCACCATCCACGCTGACGGACGGTCCTCTCGTGAGAACCAATCTCAGGTCACCCGCGGGTGAACGTTCGCCTCGCGTCCTCACCGTTCGGTGAACAGTCGGGTGTGCGCTGGCATCCCTTCGCGCGAGATGCGATCATGCCGGGTCAGTCCGCCGCCGGGGTCTTCGCCCGCGATGGCTGCACGCGCGGCGGCTCGCCCGGCATCTTCGGGAACTCGGGCGGGAACGGCAGCTCCCCCAGCCCGCTGTCGAGATCGCGCTGCCACCACTCCAGGAGCGTGTCGATGCGCCCGGGCTTCTCGGCGAACCCGGCCCACGGATCCCCGATGGATGCCAGCCGCTCAGGGATCGAACGCACCGTGAACGCGAGCGGGTCGAGACCGTCGAGCTCCTCCCACGTCACCGGCGTCGAGACGGTCGCCGTGGGCAGGGCTCGGGGCGAATAGGCCCCCGCCATCGTGCGGTCGCGATTCGCCTGGTTGAAGTCCACGAAGATGCGCTCGCCCCGCTCTTCCTTCCACCAGCTGGTGGTCACGGCATCCGGCATCCGTCGTTCCAGCTCGCGCGCCGCGGCGATGACCGCGTGACGCACGTCGAGGAACTCGTGCGTCGGCTCGATGGGGCAGAACACGTGCAGCCCGCGGTTGCCGCTGGTCTTGATCCACGGCTCGAGGCCCGCTTCGCGCAGCACCGCGCGCAACTCGTGGGCCGCCGCGACCGCCTCGGCGATCCCCGTGCCCGGCTGCGGGTCGAGGTCGATGCGCAACTCGATGGGGTGGTCGGCGTCGCTCGCCAGCGAGGCCCAGGGGTGGAACACGATGGTGTTCATCTGCGCCGCCCACACCGCCGACGCGATCTCGCCCAGGAAGAGCTGCGGATGCCGGCGCCCGCTGTTGTAGGTCACGGTCACGGCCTCCACGAAGGCCGGCGCACCCTTCGGCGGGTTCTTCGAGAAGAACGCCTCGCCGCCCACGCCCTCGGGGAAGCGCTCGAGTGACACCGGCCGATGCCCGTTCGCCGCGATGAACGGATCGGCGACGGCGATCAGGTACTCGGCCAGCTCGCGCTTGGTGATGCCCACCTCGGGCCAGAGCACGCGGTCGGGGTTCGAGATGCCGACCTCGCGGTCGCCGTCGGGGCCCGGCACGGTCAGCGTGATGCGGGGGGATGCCATGCCTCGACGCTAGTGCGAGGACCGGGGCGGTGTCTGCCGGGTTGCGGGCGGGGTGGGTGAGGTGCGGGCGGGGGCGGGGCGGGCGGGGCGGGGGCGCGGGGTGAGGCGCGGGCGCGGGGCCGGGCCGGGGGCCGGGGGCGAGCGCGGGGCGGGGGGGGCGCGCGGGACGGGGGCGAGCGCGGGGCGGGGGCGAGCGCGGGGCGGGGGGCGCGCGCGGGTTGTGGGCGCGGCGCGTTGGGGCGACCAAAGTGGCCCCGGGACCCCCACCACCACCCCGGGGCCACCCCCACACCGCCCCCGCACCCGCCCACAAGCGCACCACGCCGAGAACCACAAGTCGGGGCGACCAAAATGGCCCCGGGACCCCCACCACCACCCCGGGGCCACCCCCACACCGACCGCGCACCCGCCCACAAGCGCACCACGCCGAGAACCACAAGTCGGGGCGACCAAAATGGCCCCGGGACCCCCACCACTACCCCGGGGCCACCCGCACACCGACCCCAAACCCACCTCCGAGTGCACCGCGCCGAACACCACAAGTCGGGGCGACCAAAGTGGCCCCGGGACCCCCACCACCACCCCAGGGCCACCCGCGCGCAGACGGCGGCACCGACCCGCGTCCACCCGCGCGCAAACCGCGGCACCGACCCCGGAGCCACCCGCGCGCAGACGGCACCGACCCCGTGTCCACCCCGAGTCCCGGCATCCGGCCGCCGCTTACGCTCGGAGCATGACCACCGCCGCTGCCCGCACCGCCCTCGACATCGTCGACTGGCGGCGTCGCGTCTTCGCGTTGTACGACGCCGTGCGCGAGGCCGACGACCCCGAAGAGGCCCACGAGCTGTGGCGCATCGAGCGCGATGCGCTGTTCGCCGACCACCCCGCCACTCCCCTGCTTCCGGAGCAGCGCGACGGTTTCGTGGGGCTGCCCCTGGCGCCCTACGACGCCGCCTGGCGCTTCGAGGTGCCGGTGCTCGACGCTGACGAGGCGTCGTTCGTCGCCACGACCGGCACCGACGGCGAGGTCGGCTTCGAGCGCATCGGCCGCGTCGAGCTGCCCGACACGGGGTCTCTCGATGTGTGGCGGCTGACGTCGTACGGGGGCGGCCTGTTCGTTCCCGTTCGGGATGCCGCGGCGGGTCGTCCGGGCGGGACGTACGGCGGTGGGCGCTACCTGCTCGACACCATCAAGGGTGCCGACCTGGGCCGCGGCGCGACGCCCGACACCGTCGTGATCGACTTCAACTTCGCGTACAACCCGTCGTGCGCGTACGACCCGATGTGGGCGTGCCCCCTGGCACCGGCGGGCAATGTTCTGCCCGTGGCGGTACCTGTCGGGGAGATGTACGGCGTCTGACCGGCCGCACCCCTGACGCAGCGACGGGCCGCTCCCGTGGGGGAACGGCCCGTCGTCGGACGTCAGGCGGTCGGCGCGGCGTCCTCGTCGGCGAGGGCGATGACCGGAGCGAGCTCGTCGCGCTCGAGACGGATCCACGGACCCGCCGCGTCGATCAGGATGCCGGTGAGCCCGGCATCCTGCGCCAAAGCCTTGGCCAACTGGATCTTGCGGATCGGCAGCGGCTGGTCACCGCGGCCGAGGGCGAGCAGCTCGAGCGGGTGCGAGAACACCTCGAGGAAGCGCTCGCCCGTCGCGGCACGCGACTCGGCGACTCCCATGGGGCCGCCCTCTTCGGTCTGGTTGACGGCGATCCACATCGGCGCGTCGTCGACGATGGCGTCGACGACGGTCGAGGCCGTGGCATCCGTCCGCTCGTCGCACAGGGCCGTCTTGATGCGCAGCTGCGGGTCGACCTCGGCCACCATCCGCTCGAGCAGCGCCTTGGGCAGTACCGCTCGCCCGTTCGCGGCGGCGGGGTTGAGCACGATGCCGGCGTAGGGGCCGTCGATGATATGGCGCAGCAGCGCGAGCACGGGCTGCGCCATCGCCGAGGTGTCGAGGTCGCCGTCGGCGTCGACGCTGGCTCGCAGGGCCATGCCGCCGCTGTAGCCGAGCACGAGCTGTTCGTCGCCGTTGTTGGCGACGGCGAGAGGCAGGTCCTTCCCCTCTTCCATCAGGGCGCGGGCGTTGCCCTTGACGCGGAGGAAGACGTGTCCCTGCAGCAGCTGCCGCGCGACGTTGAGCAGCTGCGCGGGCTCGGCCTGACCTTCGATCTCCGCGAGGGCGTTGCTGAGCAGCACGTTGTCGCGCAGACCGGGCATCGTTTCGGGCGCTTCGGGGGCGACCATCGCGCCGGGCTGCCGCGCCGAAGGGCGCGCCGCCACCGGCGGCGTCGAGGCCTGCGCGGGGGTTTCGGGCGCGGCGCCGACACCGCGGAACGACGACATCGAGATGCCGACCGTGGGCGTCACCTCCGCAGCCTCGGGCGACGCGCCCGCGTCGGCGGAGGAGGCCTGCGCGGTCGGAGCGGCGTCGCTCGGGCCGGCGGGATCGACGGGCTGCTCGCCCGGTTCGATCGCTGTGTCGGGGCGGTCGGCCGATGCGTCGTCGGAATCGGACTTCTTGCGGCGCGAGAAGAGAGCCATTAGGCAAGCCTAGCCGGGCCGTTTCACCCGACCGGCCGGAGGAGCCTCAGAGCTTGGCGATCGGCGCGATCTTCACCAGGAGCTTCTTCGGCCCCACCGTGTCGAAGCGCACGTGGGCCACGCGCTTCGCGCCCTCGCCGGTGACGGCATCCACTCGTCCTTCGCCGAAGTCGTCATGACGGATGCGATCGCCGGCGGCCAGCACCATGTCGCCGTTGTCGCGCACCTTTGCCGGGATGCGGTTCGGGAACTTGCTCGGATCGGCCGGCGCCCGCTTGGGCAGCGGCACGAGGTCGTCGCCGTACCGGTTGCCGCCACCACCGGGCTGGCCGGGACGGCGCCCGCGGGCATTGAGCGCACGGGACTGCGACCCGCCGCGGCCGTTGACGTCGCCCGGAGACTGCCGCCAGTCGATGAGGTCGCCCGGGATCTCTTGCAGGAACCGGCTGGGCATCGCCACCGTCACCTCGCCGAACTGCGCGCGGGTCATCGCGAGCGAGACGTGCAGGCGCTTACGGGCGCGGGTGATGCCGACGTAGAACAGACGCCGTTCCTCCTGCGGGCCACCCGGCTCGTTCGCCGAGATGCGGTGCGGCAGCAGGTCTTCCTCCACGCCGGTGAGGAACACGGCGTCGTACTCGAGTCCCTTGGCTGTGTGCAGGGTCATGAGCGACACGGAACCGGACGCGTCGTCGAGGTCGTCGGCATCCGCCACCAGGGTGACCTCGGTGAGGAAGTCGATCACGGTGCCGTCGGGGTTGTTGCGGGCGAACTCGCGCGTGACGGCGATGAGTTCGTCGAGGTTCTCGAGCCGCGCCTCGTCTTGCGGGTCTTTGCTGGCGCGCAGCGCATCGAAGTACCCGCTCTTGGTGAGTAGAAGCGTGAGGCCCTCGGTGACCGACGTCGAGGGGGCGAGCTCCCCGGATGCCGGAAGCATGACGGCCGTGGCCTCGGTGAGCACCGCGTCGAGCTGATCGATGGCTTTCTGCAGCTTGGGGCCCACGCCGAGCTGCGCCGAGTTGGCCAGGGCATCGCGGAAGGTGATGCCGTGCTCGGCGGCATAGCGGGCAATGGCGGTCTCGGTGACGTCGCCGATGCCGCGACGCGGGCGGTTCAGGATGCGGCGGACGGCCATGCCGTCGGCGGGGTTGGCGACGGCGACGAGGTAGGCGAGGGCGTCTTTGATCTCGGCGCGCTCGTAGAACTTCGTGCCGCCCATGATCTTGTACGGCACGGCCGACCGGATGAAGATCTCCTCCAGCGCGCGTGACTGCGAGTTGGTGCGGTAGAACACCGCCATGCCGGAGTAGTCGATGCCTCTCCGGTGGAGGGATTCGATCTCATCGGCGACGAACTGGGCCTCGTCGTGCTGCGAGTAGCCGGTGAAGCCGATGATCGGGTCACCCGCCCCGACGTCGGTCCAGAGCTTCTTGTCTTTGCGGTCGAAGTTGTTCGCGATGACGGCGTTGGCCGCCGAGAGGATGTTCTGCGTCGAGCGGTAGTTCTGCTCGAGCAGCACCACCTTCGCCCCCGGGTAGTCGCGCTCGAACTCGCTGATGTTGCGGATGTCGGCGCCGCGGAACGCGTAGATCGACTGGTCGGAGTCGCCGACGACGGTGAGGGATGCCGGGCCCCCCTCGGTCCCTGAGCCTGTCGAAGGGTCGGCTTCGAAGATCATCATGCCGCCCACCGAGAACGGCTCGGCGTCGGAGCCGACAGGACGGGTCAACTCGTGGATGAGGGCGTACTGCGCGTGGTTGGTGTCTTGGTACTCGTCGACGAGGATGTGGCGGAACCGCTTGCGGTACACGTCGGCCACCTGGGGGAAGGCGCGGAAGAGGTAGACCGTCTGTGCGATGAGGTCGTCGAAGTCGAAGGCGTTGGCCCGCTGCAGCTCGCGCTGGTACGAGGAGAAGATCTCGACGAACACGCGCTCGGCCGGGTCGCTCATGTTGGCGGAGCGCGCATAGGACTCCGCATCGGCCAGCTCGTTCTTGAGCTTCGAGATGCGACTCTGCGTGCCCGCGGGGGTGAGGCCGAACGAGTCACCCTCGTGCTCTTTGACCAGCCGCTTGATGAGCGCGCGCGAGTCGCCGGAGTCATAGATGGTGAACGCCTTGGTGAAACCGAACTGCTCGGCCTCGCGGCGGAGGATGCGCACGCACGCGGAGTGGAACGTCGAGATCCACATGCCGTCGGCCTTCTGACCGATGAGCTGGTGGACGCGCTCGCGCATCTCGCCCGCCGCCTTGTTCGTGAAGGTGATGGCGAGGATCTGGCTCGGATACGCCTCGCGCGTGCGCAGCAGCGACGCGATGCGCCGGGTGAGCACGCTCGTCTTGCCCGACCCCGCGCCCGCGACGATGAGCAGCGCCTGACCGCGGTAGGTGACGGCCTCGCGCTGGGGGCCGTTCAGCCCCTGGAGGAGGTCGGCGTCGGGACGGGCGTCAGACGGTGCGGGACCGCCGACGATGAGGGGCGTGGAGGCGTCGGTCATGGCGTGCTCAAGTCTAGGCGGGGCCTCCGACATCGGCCCCGGTGAGGCTCAGACCGCTACGCACGCACTCGCGGGGTGGCCCCGGGGCCACCTGTGACGCCCCGGGGCCACTTCCGTCGCCCCAGAACGCCGGATTGACGCTCGGCCGGTCTCAGGCCCGCGCTTCGCCCGCCGCGCCCGACGACAGCAGCGACTGGGCGCGCGAGAAGTGCTCGGCATCCACCGTCACGTCCCATCGCTCGGCCTCGAACCCCTGGACCGACGAGAAGTCGCGCCGGCCGCCGGTGAAGGCGTGGCCGATGAAGCCGAAGACCGCACCCCACACAGCGCCCAGCACGAGGCCGAGCAGCAACAGCCCGAGGAAGCCGCCGGGGCTGAAGAGTCCGAGCAGCACGCCGATCATCAGGCCGAACCACGCGCCCGACGCGGCGCCGAGCCCCGCAGCGCGTGCACGCGTCAGTCGTCCGGTGACCTGCTCGACGATGCGCACGCCGTGCCCGACGATGGCGGTGTGCTCGACGGGGAATCCGGCGTCGGACAGACGGTCGACAGCCGCCTGGGCACCCGTGTAGTCGCTGAAGCTCGACAGGATGCGGCGTTCCGGCGTAGCGCGGGTGACGTCAGACATGGGGTTTCCTTCCCTCGATGGCTCCACGCTAGACCGGGCGGGGTGCCACGCGAGGGGCGCTTGCGCGGGCCGTCTCACCCGGTTAGGCGAACCCTGTCAAACCGTGGATGCCACTCAGCCGCCGACGCGAAGATGGACCCATGCGACTGATCCTCAACATCCTGTGGCTGGTCCTGTCGGACTTCTGGCTCTTCCTCGGCTACCTCGCCGCGGGGGTCGTCCTGTGCATCCTCATCATCACGATCCCGTGGGGCATCGCGTCGTTCCGCATCGGGGTCTACGCTCTCTGGCCGTTCGGACGAGAGACCGTGTCGAAGCCCACCGCCGGCCTCGGCTCCCTGCTCGGCAACATCGTGTGGGTCGTCCTCGCCGGCTGGTGGCTGGCGCTCGGCCACATCTTCACCGGGTTCCTGCTGTGCCTGACGATCATCGGCATCCCGTTGGGCATCGCGAACTTCAAGCTCGTGCCCGTGTCGCTGATGCCGCTCGGCACCGAAGTGCGCGAGATCGGTCGAGGGGGCCCGTTCGACACGAGGATCGGACGCTGACGGCCCGGTTCAGACCGCCCGACCGCGCGTCGGCGCGCGGAAGGCGAGCAGGATCCCGACGAGCATCACCACCGTCGCGACCACGGCGGTCGTGACCACGGCCTCGAGGGGGATGGCGCCGTCGCGTCCCCCGGCCAGGCGTGCGAGATCCCACGGCAGGATGCCGATCCGCTCGTTCCACGACCGCAATGCGTCGCCCGCCCCCATCACCGCGATCGTGACGGCGGGAAGCGCGTACGCCACCCCCATTCCGGCGAGGGCGACACCGGTCGCGCGGCGGCGCCCGAGCTGCTCGGCCAGGGACCATCCGGCGACGACGAACACCCAGGCCACCAGCGCGAAGGCCACGGTCAGGTAGAGGATGCGGACGGCCGGCGCCGACCAGAGTTCCGGCCAGAATCCGTCGGGACCCGACAGCGAGATCGCGGTGAGCGCGACGACGCACCGCATCACGATGGCGCCGCCGACCGCGGCGATGACGGGCCACGGCGAGCGCCGGCCGAGCAGGAGCCGCACGGCGACGGCGAAGGCCAACCAGCCGAGCACGGCCAGCGCGACGCTGCCCAGGCCGTCTCGAGGACTCTGCACCACGCGCGTGCCGACGAGGACGCCCGCGGGAACCAGGATCATGAGCCAGCGATCGAGAGGAAGCAGTCCGAGGCTGGATTCGCGCGCCCGCCACGGCCTCGTCGAAGCGATCCATGTCGCTCGCGCGGCGGCGGCGCCCGGGCGACGCACCAGCCGCGTGCGCGCTGCGACCATGCCGATGCCGAGCCAAGCGGCGCCGAGGACGAGGAGGAGACGCGCGGACCATTCCGTGATCGGGTCGACCGTCACCGGTTCGCGGGCGAAGGGATCGACGACGGTTGCGAGGATCGCCCCCGAGACGAGAAGCATTCCGATGACGCCCAGGGCCAGGATGCCTCGCCCCGCCGTCGTCGCCATGCACCTACGGTACCCGCCATGTCCGGGCGGACCTGACCGCGCGATCCGGTCGGTGGCGTTCAGGCCTCGTTGTGGAGGGGCACGTGATGACCGCGCGGTTGGGTGACGTCCGGCCGACGGACCGCCGGTCGGGGCACGCCCCTCCCGAGATTGTGTAACAATCCATCCATGCTTCCCGCCCTCGCCGTGCTCGCCGCGGCCCTGTGCTTCTCCACGACGGGCACCGCGCAGGCCCTTGCGGGCGTCGACGCCTCGCCCCTCGCCGTCGGCGCCGCGCGGATCGTGGTGGGCGGCGGCATCCTGGGTCTCCTCGCCCTGGCGAGGCAGACGCGTGCTCCCGCGCGCACGACGACGAGCGCCTCTCCCGCCGTCCTGGTCGCCGTCGGAGCGATCGGCGTGCTCGCCTATCAACCGCTCTTCTTCCTGGGCACGCGCGAGAACGGCGTCGCCATCGGAACCGTGGTGGCCCTCGGGTCGGCCCCGATCGCGACGGGGATCGTGGATGCCGTGCGGCTTCGCCGCGCACCCTCGACGCGCTGGATGCTCGCCACCGCCATCGCCCTCACCGGCGTCGTGCTGGTGTCGGGGGTGACCGGCGGGTCGATCGCCCTGGGCCCTGGCGGGCTGCTCGCCTCCGCGGGGGCCGGGATGTCGTACGCCCTCTATACGGTGTGCGGGAAGGCGCTGATCGAGAGGGGGTGGGACTCCACGCGGGTCATGGGCACCGTCTTCGGCGTGGCCGCCGTCGCCAGCGTGCCGGTGCTGGTGATCGCCGGGTCGTCGTGGCTCTTCACACCGAACGGCCTCGGCCTCGCCCTCTGGCTCGGCCTGGTGACGACGACGGTCGCGTACCTGCTGTTCGGCTGGGGCCTGGCGCGACTGACGGCCGTGACGGTCTCGACGCTGACTCTCGCCGAACCGCTCGCCGCGACGCTGCTCGGCCTGTTCGTGCTGCACGAGCAGCTCACCCCCGACCGGCGCTCTCGGCCTGACGCTCATCGCGGTGGGCCTCGCCGTGGTGTCGGCTCCGCCGCGGCGGCGTGAGGAGGTCCCGGATGCCACGGCCCGCGCGTGACGCCGGACCCACCCGCGGCGGGGCCCACGGCCTCGGCACGGACGAGCTCCGCGACGCCGGACCCACCCGCGGCGGGGCCCACGACCCCGGCACGAACGAGCGCCGCGACGCCTCCGGCCGCGCGACGGAGGCTGCCGCCGCTCCCCGCCCGGCCGCACCGACAGGGCCACGCGCCGCAGACCTGGTCGCCGACGCCGTGCGCACCGGCATCCTGTCGGGTGAGCTCGCCCCGGGCACGCCCCTGCGCGAAGAGGAGTTGAGCGCGATTCACGGCGTCTCGCGACACACGGCGCGCACGGCACTCGCGACACTCACCGCCGAGCGCCTCGCCACGGCTGAGCCCTACCGTGGGGTGCGGGTCGCGCTGCTCGACGACGATGCCCTCGTCGCGTTGCAGCAGTTGCGGTGCGCCCTCGAGACCGAGGCGCTGCGCATCGTGCGGGAGGTCGGCATCCATCCCCCCGGTGTCGACGCAGCGCTCGACGACCTCGCCGCGGCCGAGACGGCGGGCGACTGGCCGGCCACGCTGGCCGCGCACGCCCGCGTGCACCTCGCACTCGTCGAGGCGGCCGGATCGCCGCGCATCGCCGAGGAGTACCGCCGGCTCGATTCGGAGATGCACCTGCTGCTGACGCACGTGCGGCCTGCGTACGCGCCCGGCTCCCTCACCGCCGAGCATCGCGCGTACGTCGCGGCGGCGTTGGCAGACCCCGAGCGGGCCGTCCGTGCCCACCTCGAGCACTCGACGCGCGCCATCATCGACGGACGCCGGTCCGCCACACGACGACATATGCCGTCACCTCTCGAAACGCTCGGTGCTCCGGCGCGGCGGAGGGGTTAGCGTGGGGTCACATCGCGGCGATCCGGGCGGTCCCGGGCCTCGGCTCATAACCGGAGGCGTGGCGGGTTCGACTCCCGCCGTCGCGTCCACTTCCCGCGGAGACACGGCCCATGCTGTGCCGCAGTCCGGTGCGGCGGCTACGACTCGACCGGCGCGCTCTTGCCTCGAGCCGCGGGCCGTCGCTTGCGCACCTCGCGCAGCACGATCTGCTCGGGGCAGACCGTCGACAAGAAGTCCCCGACCGAGAGCGCGAGGCGCTCCCCCACCAGCGAGTACAGGATGCGATTGGCATCCCGACGCTCGGTCACGAGTCCCGCCT
This sequence comes from Microbacterium proteolyticum, assembly GCF_030818075.1. Classification (NCBI taxonomy): domain Bacteria; kingdom Bacillati; phylum Actinomycetota; class Actinomycetes; order Micrococcales; family Microbacteriaceae; genus Microbacterium; species Microbacterium proteolyticum. The sequence goes on from NZ_JAUSZZ010000001.1 coordinate 3,731,324, forward strand.
GGCGGAGCACTCCGAGATGACGCGAGATCGTCGGGCCGCTGGCGTCGAACCGCGCGGCGATCTCGCCGGCCGCCATCTCGCCATCCTTGAGGTCTTGCAGGATCTGGCGTCGCGTCGGGTGCGCCAGGGCGGCGAAGATGTCGGATGCCGCGTCGCTCATGGCATCCAATCTAGCACTCTCGCTAAATACTGTGTAGCTTCTTCGCTAATAAGCAAAGGAGTGGACATGACAACGGAACTCGACCGCACGGTCCGGGCAACGGGCGCACCTCGAACGCCGCGGATGGCCGCCGTCATCACTCGCCGCGCACTCGTGAACTATCGAGTGGATCCCGGGATCGCGCAGAGCCTTCTGCCCGACGGGCTGCACCCTCAACTGATCAATGGCAGCGCGGTGGCGGGCGTCTGCCTCATCCGGCTCGACTCCTTCCGCCCGGCAGCGATTCGCCCGGCCATCGGCCTCGCCAGCCGAAGCACCGCACACCGCATCGCGGTGGAATGGGAGAACGCGACGGGGCGGCACACGGGGGTCTACATCCCGCGTCGCCACAGTGCCTCGCGACTTGCCCGGGCGGCCGGCGGGCGGGTCTTCCCCGGCCTGTATGCGCGCGCCTCCGTCACCTTCCGCGACACCGACGGCAAGATCCACGCCCGCGTCGACGCTGAAGATCTCCGCGTGCGGATGAATGCTCGCCGCGGCCCCGGAGTCGCCTTCCACAGCGAGCTGTTCACCACCCTCGAGGAGTCCTCGGAGTTCTTCCGGAAAGACCCCGTGGGATGGTCGCCATCCCGGTCGGGGGCACTCGAGGGCCTGCGCCTCGACACCGACGCCTGGCGCGTCGACCCGCTCGAGGTCACCGACCTGGCGTCGTCGTTCTTCGACGCCCTGCCCCGAGGCTCCGCCGTCTTCGACCACGCGTTCCTCATGCGCGACGTGCCGGCGCGATGGAGCAGCCCCGCGGAGCCGTCGCCCGTCGCGTGAAGACTGTCATGCTGGAGGCATGGCCTCCCCCGCACCTCAGGACGTCTCGGTCGGCAGCGAGATGATCCGCCTCGGCTCGTTCATGAAGTACGCCGGCATGCTCGACTCCGGCGGCGACGTGAAAGAGGCGATCATCGACGGCTACGTCGAGGTCAACGGCGAGATCGATCGCCGCCGCGGTCGGCAGCTGCAGGTCGGCGACGTCGTGACGTTCGAGGGGCGCTCCTTCCGCGTTCAGGCCTGAGCGGGCACGGGTCCCGAGCCGCCGCAGACCGCGCTCCGCGGCTGTCGGAGACGGCGGGTGTTCACGCGGAGAGAGCGTCGGATTGTCACTCGGACGTAAATGGTCGCCGTCGGCGGGCCCCCGGCGTAAATGGTTGGGGTCGGTTCTGTAAGAGCCTCGTCACCGCCCCGGGACGCGCGAAAATCGACCATTAGCGTCGTGCCGACCCACCCGACCGACGGCGTGGGCGGAGGAGCTGAGACCCATGACCGACACGCCCTTGACGGCTGAGAGAGGAACGGCGGCGAACCGCATGCGCACCGTTCGGCACTGGCAGGTGCGCATCTTCGCGATCACCTGGATCGCCTACGCCGCGTTCTACGTGACCCGACAGGCGATGTCGGCAGCGAAGCTCGGCATCCTGGACGACCCGACGGCCAGTGAGTTCCTCACCCGAGAGATGCTGGGCAACCTCGACGCCGCCTACCTCATCGCCTACGCCGTGGGGCAGTTCGTGTGGGGGAGCATCGCCGACCGGTGGGGCGCACGTGTCGTGATCATCGGCGGTCTGATCAGCTCGGCCGCCGCGGCTCTGCTGATGGGCGTCGTGCCGGCGCTCGTGCTCTTCCTGCCACTGGTGATCGTCCAGGGCCTCGCGCAGTCGTCAGGGTGGGGACCCCTGCTGAAGAACGTGTCGCAGTTCTTCTCCCCCGCCACGCGCGGGCGCGTCATCGGGTTCTGGTCGACGACGTATGTCTTCGGCGGACTCGTCGGCGCACCCCTGGCCGGGTGGTTCGCGTACTCCGTGTTCGACTCGTGGCGGGCCGCCTTCATCGCGGCGGCGCTCATCGTGGCGGCGGTCGCCGTGCTGTTCGCGATCTTCCAGCGCAACGCCCCCGAGGACGCCGGGCTCGTTCGTGAAAGCGCCGTGGACACCACCGGCGACGCGGTCCCCGCTCCCCGGCGCACCCGCTCCACTTTCCAGGCTCTTCGCGACGCTCTGCGCAACCGCGACGTCGTGCGCCTCGGGGCGGTGTACTTCCTCCTCAAGCCCGCCCGATACGCGATCCTGCTGTGGGGCCCGATCATCGCGGTCGAACGCATCCCCGATCTCGACTTCCTGTCGGCCATCGTGCTGCCGGTCACGTTCGGCGTCGCCGGACTCGCCGCTCCCATCGTGGCCGGGTGGGTCTCCGACACCCTCTTCGGCGCGCGACGCGCTCCGGTGGCCGTCATCGCCCTCGTGGTCACCGCCGCCTGCTTGGCTCTGTTCTACCCGCTCACGGCCACGGGATCGGTGTGGGGTCTGGCACTGATGTTCGCCGCTCTCGGTTTCGCCCTGTACAGCGCCGACTCGGTCGTGTCCGCGGTCGCTGCGGTCGACTTCGGCACCGACGACTCCGCCGCGGCATCCATCGGCTTCGTCAACGGCGCCGGCGCCGTGGGAGCCGTGCTCGGGGGCCTGCTCCCCGGCTACTTCGAAGGGTCGACGCTGTTCCTCGTGTTCGGCGGCGCGACGGTGGTCGCCGCGCTCATCCTGGCGCCGAGCTGGAACCGGATGCCGTCCGAGCCGATCGACGAGAAGATCGTCGCTGCCGAGGGGGTGGCGCGATGAGCGGCTCCAGCATCATGGAGGCCAACAGCTTCCGCGGGTTCGCCGCCGACGGCGACGAGACCGACCTGCAGCGGCTCATCGGCCGGCGTCAGCGCGTGCTGGGCGGGGCGTACCGCCTGTTCTACCGCGAGCCCGTGCACCTCGTGCGCGGTGAGGGTGCGCGCCTGTGGGACGCGGAGGGCCGCGAGTACATCGACATGTACAACAACGTCGCGAGCCTCGGCCACTGCCACCCGGCCGTCGTCGCCGCGGTCACCGAGCAGATGTCCCGCTTGAACACGCACACCCGCTACGTGCACGAGACCATCGTGGACTACACCGAACGCCTGTTGGAGACGTTCCCCGCGCACATCGATCGGGCGATGTACATGTGCACGGGCTCGGAGGCGAACGACCTGGCGATCCGCGTCGCGCGGCAGTACACCGGCCACCGCGGCATCATCGTCACAGCCGAGGCGTACCACGGCACGAGCGACCTGACCAGTGGAGCATCGCCGGCCCTCGGATCGGGCCAGCCCCTCGCCCCGGAGGTGCGAACGGTCGCCGCCCCCGACACCTACCGGGAGGGGGATGCCGCGGGTGCGAGGTTCGCCGCCGACGTGCGCGCCGCGATCGCCGACCTCGACGAGCACGGATACGGTGTCGCCGGCCTGCTGGTGGACTCGATCCTCTCCTCCGACGGGGTGCTCCCCGGGCCGCGGGGCATGCTCTCCGACGCGGCGGCTGCGGTTCGGGCGGGCGGCGGCGTGGTGATCGCCGACGAGGTGCAGCCCGGCTTCGGACGCACCGGCGAGACGTTCTGGGGGTTCGACCGTCATCGTCTGGACCCCGAGATCGTCACGCTCGGCAAGCCCATGGGCAACGGGATGCCGGTCTCGGGCCTCGTCGCCCGGGGCGACGTGCTCGCCGCCTTCAGCGACCACCTGCCGTACTTCAACACGTTCGGCGGCAACCCCGTATCGATGGCCGCGGCATCTGCGGTGCTGCGCACGCTGCAGGAGGAGCGCCTGATGCAGCACAGCGCTCGCGTCGGCGAGGAGCTCCTCGAGCGCCTGTCGATGCTGGCGCTGACGCACCCGCTCGTCGGCGACGTGCGCGGGGCGGGACTGTTCATCGGTTTCGAGCTCGTCAGCGATCGCGACACCAAGGAGCCCGCGACCGTGGCGGCACTGCGGGTCCTCGAGGAATTGCGCCGACGGGGCGTGCTGACCTCCGTCGCCGGGCCCCACGGCAATGTCTTGAAGTTGCGACCCCCGCTGGCCTTCCAGTCCTCCGACATCGATCCGGTCATCGACGCGTTGGACGAGGCCCTGTCGGTGGTCGAACATTGACCCATGACGACGGGCTCGGCCGGGGAGGTCGCGCAGCAGCGACTGCGTGAATGGATGACGGCCAACGCGTTCCTCCCCGGCGAGCGCCTCGGGAGCGAGCGTGGCCTCGCGGAGCGGTTCGGCGTCAGCCGGGCCGCTCTGCGCTGGGCCCTGGACCGTCTCGAAGCGGGCAACGAGGTGCGTCGCGCGATGGGCCGCACCGGCGGCGTCTTCGCCGACGACGGCAAGCTGCAGCGGCAGGTCAACACGACCCTGGGCGTGCCGGCGATCGCGCGTCAGCAGGGGTACGACGTCACGACCACGGTCCGGGGGTGCGACGTCGTCAAGGCCAGCCCCGCGCAGGCCCGCGCTCTGCGCCTGGACCCGGGCTCACCCGTCGTGCGGATCCGGCGACTGCGCAGCGTGAAGGGCATGAGCTGGTCGCTCGACGAATCGGTACTCCCGGCCGCGCGCTTCCCCGGTGTCGAACGCGCGGATCTGTCGGGCTCGCTGTACGCCCTGCTGCGCGATGCCTTCTCTCTGCGCATCGGCAGGACGGAGGAGACGGTGGAAGGTGTCTCAGCGGATGCCGAGCAGGCCGATGCGCTGGACGTCGATCGGGGCGCGTCGCTTCTCATGCTCCGCCGCATCGCCTGGGACGACGCGGGGATGCCGTTCGAGTGGGCGCTCGACGCCTTCCGTGCCGATCGCACCCGCCTGCAGCTCGCGCCGTTGCCCGCCAACTGGAAACGTCACGGGGACGCCTGAGACGACGCCACCGTCGGCAGACGAAGGGCCCGCCTCTCCGGAGGAGAAGCGGGCCCCGGTCCGGCACCCCGCGTTCACGCCACGGGATGCCGTCACACCTCAGTGCTCGTCGTAGTGGTCGGCGTGCAGCGAGTGACGGTGGCCGTCGTGAACGTAGTCGACGTGGTCGTCGTGCTCGACCTTCTCGTGCCCGCAGTCGTCGCCGTGCGCGTGCTCGTCGACCGTGTGCTCGGCCTTCGACTCGTGCTCGTCGTAGTGGTCGCCGTGCAGGGCGTGGTGGTGGGTGCCGTGCACGTAGTCGACGTGGTCGCCGTGCTCGATCTTCTGGTGGCCGCAGTCGTCGCCGTGGGCGTGCTCGTCGACGGTGTGCTCGGCGTGCGTCTCGGTCGTGCTCATTCTTCGTTCCCCTGGTCGTTCGGTTCTTGAACGTGGGCGATCGCATCGAGCACGACGTGCGAGACGTGCTGGTCGGCGAGGGAGTATCGGATCTCCTTGCCCTCGCGCTCCGAGCTCACCAGGCCCGCCTGCCGCAACGTCCGCAGGTGCTGTGACACCAACGGCTGCGACAGACCGGCCTCCTCGGCGAGCGCACCGACGGTCAGCGGTTCGCGGCTCAGCAGCCAGACGAGCGCGAGACGCGCTTCGTTGCCGAGAACCTTGAACAGCTCCGCGGCCTCGTCGAGCCCGGCGATCTTGTCCACTCGTTCATCTCACCGCACACATGCAGAGATTGCAATGTGTTTACCTAATCGGGAACGGTTCTCGTTCGCGTTATCGCGGCCGGCGCGCACTCACCCCTGACGCCCCTTGAAGCGGGGGTTGAGCTTGTTGATGACGAAGATCTTGCCGCGGCGACGCACCACCTGCGCGCCGGGCTGCTTCTTGAGGGACTTGATCGATGCGCGAACCTTCACGGGATCCTCCTTGTTGATAACCATTCTCATTAACACGGTAAGGTGTCGAGAGCTCCTTGCCAAACGAGAAATGGATGCCATGACTCGCACGACCGCCATCATGGGCGTCTGCGCCCCCGAGCGCCGTTCCTACGCCGAGCGCACCGCTGCGGCTCTCGGCCGCCCACTGCACCTGCTGCGCTTCGCCGACCTGCGCACCTCGCACGCCCTGCCCCACCCCCGTCCCCGCACCGCGGAGGATAACGCCGTCGTCGACTTCGGGAACGACGTCGATCTCATCCACGCTCTCGCCGCCCGCGGGGGCGCCGAGGTCGAAGCGGTGTGCGTGGTCGACGCCCGGCACATGATCGGCGACCTGCTCGACGACGCCCCGCTCGTGGCATCCGCCCGCGCCGGAGACACCCGCGGCGACGTCGGCGCACGCGCCCGGCAGGCCGCGCTGGCGCTGGAGCTGGCAACGCGAATCGTCTGGATCAACTGGGATCTCGTGCCCACGGCGGCCCTCGCCGTGCAGATGGCGCTCGCGTCGCACCTCAACCCCACGGCGGTCGTGCGCCTGTCGCGCGACCCGCTCAGCGACCTGCAATCACCGGCGGAGCACGACGGCGAGATCCTCGAGCGCGCCGGGTGGGTGCGCGCGCTCAACGGCGAGCACGACCCGTACATGCGTGACAACCGCGTCATGACCCTGCGGTACGAGCAGGTGCGCCCCTTCCACCCCGGGCGCCTGTCGACCGCGCTCGACCGCCTCGACGCCGGCGCCGCCGGCCGCCTGGTCCGCTCCGCCGGGTTCTGCCGGCTGGCGTCTCGTCCCGGCATCCTCGCCCGCTGGGAGCACGTCGGTTCCGCGATGTGGATCGAACCCCTCGGCGCCGACGACGGCCGCATGGGGCTGGGCCAGGAGATCGCCTTCACCGGGCTCGACCTGTCGGCCCCGAAGCTCGCGCACGTGCTCGATGAGGCCGCCCTCACCGACGACGAGCTCGCCGCCGGGCCCGCCTCCTGGCTCGCCTTCGACGACCCGCTGCCGGCGTGGCCCGCGGTGGAGTCGTCGATCCCGGATGCCACGGACTGACGCCGGCCGCATCGTCCACGGCGCGCCCGTGATGAGCGGAGGACTGGGCCGAGGGGAGGACGCCTCCGACCGGATCGTCCTCCGCTCACCCCCTGTCCTCCGTTCGCCACACCCCGGCGAACCGAGCCCGGCACCGACGCCGCCGCGAGCCCGTGGCATCCCCGATGCTTCCGAGCCCCGGCGACCTCACGCTCGCGAAGCCCCCCCGGCATCCTCGATGCCTCCGGCTCCGGCGACCTCACGCTCGCACGCCCCGGCATCCCCGCGCCTCCGAGCCCCGGCGACCTCACGCTCGCGCAGCCCCCGGCGCGCCGCACGTCCCAGCACCCCACGCCGCACGCCCCTGGCATCCGCAGCCCCTCCGCGCAAGCCGGTTCACCGCGGCGGCACCCTGCGGCACCGTTGACCCATGAGCACACCTGACATCCCCCGCCGCCACTCCGACGACGCCCGCGCCGACTCCGCCGCCCCCACGGATGCCGTGACCGACGAGGTCCGCGAAGACGCCGCCGAGGCCGAGGAGAACGTGCCCCTCGACGACCACACCGGCGAGGCGCTCGAGCCCGACCCGGGCTTCCCCGCCGCCGAGGGCCACGCCTGACCGCTTCGGCGTACGTCGGCATCTCGGGCTGGCGCTACCCGCGCTGGCGCGGTGACTTCTATCCGCGCGGGCTCGCACAGCGACGTGAGTTGGAGTACGTCGGCGATCGGATGCCGAGCGCCGAGCTGAACGGCTCGTTCTACTCCCTGCAGCGACCGTCGAGCTATCAGCGCTGGCGCAGCGAGGTGCCCGACGAGTTCGTCTTCGCGGTGAAGGGGTCGCGTTACGTCACCCACATGCTGCGGTTGAACGGGGTGCGCACGGCGCTGGCCAACTTCTTCGCCTCGGGCGTGCTGGCGCTCGGCCCCACACTCGGGCCGCTCCTGTGGCAATTACCGGAGCGGCTCGAGTTCGAGGCACGGCTCCTCGATGAGTTCCTCGCGCAGCTCCCCAGAGCTCGACGCGTGGGCCGAACGCATCCGCGGCTGGCTCGACGGCTCATCCGCCCCGGACGGCATGCCGCGCGACACCTACGTCTACTTCGACAACGACGCCCGCGGCCGGGCGCCGTGGGACGCGGTGTCGCTCGCCGAGCGTCTGCGCTGAGGACACCGCCGGGCGGGGCGCCGTTGCGCCCCTCGGGCGGCGTCCGTGCGGGAGACCGTTGCTGACCGGACCGCGCACAGATACCCGCTGTACGCCAGCGTTGCGGGCTTCGCCACCCGGCGGCGACGCCGTACTCGCCGGGGCCGCGTGCGTGAGCCGACCTCCGTGCCGGAGCATTCGACACTAGGATGCCGCGAGCGCCCGCCCCAGCGCGTCGCCCGACGCCCAGGCGGTGCGCACCGCGGCGCTGTCGCCCCAGGCGTCGCCGCAGGCCGACAGCCCCGGGGAGCGGAAGAACGGCTCCCCCGTCGTGCCCGCCGGGCGGGCGAACGTCCAGCGGTGCGCGTGGACGGCGACCGGCTCGACGTCGATGCGCAGCAGGCGCCGCGTCGCGGCCAGCACGGGCGCGATCGCCGCGTCGGGGTCGTCGAGGTGCCGGCGCGCGCGGTCGGCGGTGGTGTGCACGACGAGCACGGGCGCTCCGTCGCCCCGGCGGTCTCCGTCGTCGGCGAGGAACGACACGTCGGCGTCGCCGTCGGCGAACGCGCCGTGCAGATCGGCATCCCACTGCCGTTCGTCCCATCGCAGGACGACCGCGATCACCGGCTCCCACTCCTGCGACCCGCCGGGGGCGTCGCCGGTGAGGCGTGCGGCCTGGGGCGCGGGCATCGCGAGCACGACCTCACCCGCCTCCTCACCGTCGACCTCGTGCGGCGCCACGCGCTCGACGACGCGCTCGGACGACACGTCGAGCCCCTCGGCGAGATCCAGCGCGAGCGTGCGGAGCCCGAGGGGCGCGGCCCACCGCATCGGCCCGGGCTTGGAGGTCTGTCCGCCATCGGGGTCGATGACCTGGAACGTGTCGGTCCAGGGTCGGGCGAGCTCGCGCTCCTCCCACTCCGCGACGACGTGCCCGAATCCGTCGGCCTCACCGACCACGATGTAGGACGCGCCGAGATCGACCGGACGCCCGTCGATGGTGCGACTCGACAGCCGCCCGCCCACGCGGCGCCCGCGATCGAGCACCCGCACCGAGCGCCCGGCATCCTGAACGGCCCGCGCGCACGCGAGCCCCGAGATGCCGCCGCCGACCACCGTCACGTCCACCGTCATGCGGTCATCCTCGCGGAGCGGGCGCGGCCGCGAGGCGGGGTTGCGCGCCGGGTGCGAGACGCAAGGCGGGGTTGCGCGGCGGGCGCGGCCGCGAGGCGGGTGGCGCGGCGGGCGCGAGGCGCAAGGCGGGGTTGCGCGGCGGGCGCGGCCGCGAGGCGGGGTTTACGCGGCGGGCGCGAGGCGCAAGGCGAGGTTGCGCGGCGGGCGCGAGGCGCAAGGCGAGGTTGCGCGGCGGGCGCGGCCGCGAGGCGGGGTTGCGCGGCGGGCGCGCGCGACCCCGAACCCCGCAGCGCGTGCGCAACTCCGGCGATCCGTGCCCGCGGAGGCCCTATGGGCCCGGGAGGGGACGCAACCGGCCCGGTTCTCCGGAGTTACGGACGCGGACTCGACCCGCGCCCTCAATCCGCCCTGAGTCTGGCCGCACCTCGCTCGCGCCCGCCTGTCCGCCCGACCCTCGTGCGGAACTCCGGAGAATCCGCCTGGAACGGCGCCGGGGCCTGCAGAATTCGACGAAACCGCCCCGGTTTTCCGGAGTTCGGCCCGCCGGCCGCGCTCCACCGCCCCACCCGCCGAGGCGCGCCCCGCCCCCGACGATCCCCTCCGCGAGCACTCGTCGGAAGTCCGTCGGCCCCTGACCCGGACTCAGTCCCGGAAGAACTCGACGCCCAGATCCGGGTGGTCGACGAAGACGCCGTCCAGCTCGGCCGCGCGCAGCAGGGCCCACTCCCGCGGCCAGTCGCCGAATGCGCCGTCGCCGCCGGGCAGACGATGAGCGGGGAGGAGGAAAGCGTTCTCCGGCCGACACGTCCACGCGAAGACCCGCAGCCCGCGCTCGTGCGCCGCGGCGACGAGGGGCGCCGCCCGGTCGGGTGCCAGCAGGAGCTCCTTGTCGACGCTGATCCCCTCGACCTCGGCGGCGAGCGCGTCGAGGCCCGCGGGGGTCAGCATGGACGCGTACGTCGCCGCCTCCGCCCCGTCGTGTTCACGCAGATCCCACGGCGCCCCGGCCGCCTCCACGAGCTGCACGAGCGGAACCCGGATGCCACGCTCCCGCAGCCGTGCGAGCACCCCGGGCTCGAACGACTCGATGATGAGCAGCTCGGCGGCATTCGTCCATCCCGCCTCCCGCAGCTCCGCCGCGACCAGCGCGGCCATGTCGAACCCGAGCCGGGCGAAGGATGCCGCGTGCTTGATCTCCAGGATCACCCCGACGCCGCTCGCGCGCGCCAGGTCAAGCACGTCGCGCAGGCGCAGGATCGGCTCGGTGTCGTCGTGCGTCGCGCTCTCACGACGGAGGGCCGGAAGACGCTCCCGACACCGGAGGGTGCGCAACTCCTCCCAGGTGAAGTCCTCGGTGAACCATCCCGTCACCCACTCTCCCTCGACGAGCTTCGTCGTGCGGCGCTCGGCGAACTCGGCCTTCATCGATATGTCGGTGGTGGCGGCGATCTCGTTCTCGTGCCGCACCACCAGGACGCCGTCGCGCGAGGGGACGACGTCGGGCTCGACGGCATCCACGCCCGCCGAGATCGCGCGCTCGTAGGAGCTGCGCGAGTGCTCCGGCAGAGAGCCGGGCGCTCCACGATGACCGATGACGAGGGGCATCCCGGAAGAGTACGGGCGGCGGGTGAACGACAGTATCGCTCAAAGCAGAATCCCAGTCAGCCCCGGGATTCCTGCACGCTCCTCGGCTAGTGTTGTCTGACAGCACGGTGCTGTGATCACCATCTTTGGAGTGTGAGTTCCCGTGGCCCTCAACAACCCGGCATTCAACAACCCGGCGTTCCAGGACCCTCGAGCCGGTGGCGCCCAGACGCGCTACAGCCCGCCCCCGGCCGTCGACCCCGCCGCCGCCGCAACGATCGAAGGCGCCTACGCGGCCCCGTCCGCGAGCGCCGTCGACACCGGCCGGATGACGGTCGAAGACACCGTCATGAAGACGCTGGCCCTGTTCGGCGTGCTCGTCGTGACCGCCGTCATCGGCTGGATCTGGACGATGAGCGGCGTCTCCGCCGCCAACCCGTCGCCCAGCGTCGCGCCGATGATCATCGGTGGCCTCGGCGGTTTCGTGCTGGCGATGGTCGCCGTCTTCAAGAAGAAGCCGTCCGTCCCCGTCTTCGTCGCCTACGCGGCGTTCGAGGGCCTGTTCGTCGGCGGTATCTCGGCGTTCTTCGAGTTCCAGCTGCCGGGCATCGTCGTGCAGGCGACGCTGGCGACCCTGTCGGTGGTCGGTGTGACCCTGGCGCTCTTCGCCAGCGGCAAGATCCGCGCCTCGGCCCGCGCGACCAAGATCTTCATGATCGCGATGGTCGGCTACCTCGTCTTCAGCCTGCTCAACGTCGGCCTGATGCTCTTCGGCGTCCTTCCCGACGGCATGGCGTTCGGCCTTCGCAGCGCCACGATCGCCGGCATCCCGATCGGTCTGATCCTGGGTGTTCTCGTGGTCATCATGGCGGCCTACTCGCTGGTGCTCGACTTCGACCAGATCCAGCGCGGCGTCCGCAACGGCGCTCCCCGGGTGTATGGCTGGGTCGGCGCCTTCGGCATCATGGTGACCGTCGTGTGGCTGTACGTCGAGATCCTGCGCATGATCGCGATCATCCGCGGCAACAACTGACGCACCGATCCCCACGAAGGGCCGTCCCGTTCCGGGGCGGCCCTTCGTCGTTCGCCCCCGCGGCATCCGGCGGCATCCGGCCGTGCGGCGGGGCGATTCGCCGGCCCCCGGCCCCTTGGCGGGGAGACGCGCCGGTCCGGTCTTCGGCCCGCGCCCGCGCGATCATCGGCGCGGGTGCGCGCGCGGGTGCCGGCGTGGGTGCGCGCGGTCGCGCGGATGCCGGCGCGGGTGCGCGCGGTCGCGCGGATGCCGGCGCGGATGCGCGCGGGTGCGCGCGGGTGCGCGCGGGTGCGTGCTCGGCGCGGGTGCGGGCTGCCGCCCCTCACGCATAAACACATTCGGTGCGCAGAAACACACCGGCAGCGTGTTTCCACGCACGAATCGTGTTTACGCACGCGACCGAACACCCGGCACCCCGCGCACGCTACACGCCCATCCCGGCTCACACCCTCGCATGCAGACGCCCACCCCCGCACACCTGGCCGACGCCCACCGCCGCACCGACGTCCTCACCCATAAACACAATCGGTGCGCGGAAACACACCGGCAGCGTGTTTCCACGCACGAATCGTGTTTACGCACGCGACCGAACACACCCGGCGGCCCCCGCGCGCGCTTCGACGCCCATCCCCGACCCACGTCCTCGCATGCAGACGCCCACCCCCGCACACACCGACGCATGCACACCTGCCACCGGCACCCACCCTCACGCATAAACACAATCGGTGCGCAGAAACACACCGGCAGCGTGTTTCCACGCACGAATCGTGTTTATGCCCGTGACCGAACACACCCGACGCCCCCGCGCGCGCTTCGATGCCCACCCCCGCACACTCCGACGCATGCACACGTGCCACCGCCGCCCACCCCCGCCCTCACGCATAAATACGATCGGTGCGCAAAAACACAGCGACAGCGTGTTTCCACGCACAGATCGTGTTTACGCACGCGACGCGCGCCACCCGCACCGCCGACACCCCCCGCCGCGCCACCCGCACCGCCGACACCCCCCGCCGCCCCACCGCCGCGCCGCGCGCCGCGCCCGCGCCACCGCCGCGCCGCGCGCCACCCCCTCCGCCGCCACCCACCGCCGCGGCCCCGGTGCTCCACGCGTCCCCGCCGCAAGGGGTTCATCCGCGCGCGCCGCGGCATTAGCGTCGCTGCATGAGCCCCGCGAAGACCGCGCCCGAGATCCTCGACATCGACGGACACGAGGTGCGGGTCACCAGCCCCGAACGCATCGTCTTCCCCGAGCCGGGACTCACCAAGCTCGACCTTGTGCGGTACTACCTCGCTGTCGCCGACGGCGCTCTGCGTGGAGCCGGCGGCCGCCCCATGGTGCTCAAGCGCTTCTCGAAGGGCCTCGACCAGGAACCCTTCTTCCAGAAGCGCGTCCCCGAGAAACACCCGGCCTTCATCGACACCGCGATACTCCGCTACGCCTCCGGCACCTCTGCCGAAGAGACGGTGATCCGGGATGCCGCGGGCCTGGCGTGGGTCGTCAACCTCGGCTGCCTCGACCTCAACCCGCATCCCGTCCGCGCCGAAGACCTCGAGCACCCGGACGAACTCCGCATCGACCTCGACCCCATGCCCGGGGTCGACTGGTCGCAGATCGTCGATGTCGCGTTCATCGCCCGCGAGGTGCTCGAGGATCACGGCCTCGTCGGCTGGCCGAAGACCTCCGGCTCCCGCGGCCTGCACATCCTCGTGCGGATACGCCCCGAGTGGAACTATGCCGACGTGCGCCTCGCCGCCGAGACCCTCGCCCGAGAGGTCGAGAACCGCGCGCCCGGACTTGCGACGGCGCGATGGTGGAAGGAGGAGCGCGGCGAGAGCGTCTTCGTCGACTTCAACCAGAACGCGAAGGACCGCACGGTCGCCTCGGCCTACTCGATCCGCGCGCTCCCCGATGCCCGCGTCTCCACGCCGCTGACCTGGGACGAGGTGCGTGACCGCCGCCCCGAAGAGTTCACGGTGCTCACCGTTCCCGAGCGCTTCGCCGCGATCGGCGACCCGCACGCGGGTCTCGACGACGCGTCGGGCTCCCTCGACGCACTCTTGGCCCTCGCGAAGGAGCTCGGGCCGGCCGACAAGCCCCCGCGCGGGTCGGACGGCTCGGGCCGCCGCGCCTCGACCATGCCGCTCATCGAGGTCGCTCGCACGAAGACAAAGCCCGAGGCGCTCGAAGCCCTCGAGACCTGGAAGCAGCGGCATCCGGATGCGGCGGACGCTCTGCACCCCGCCGACGTGCTCGTCGACGGCATGCGCGGCTCCAGTTCGCTCTGGTACCGCGTGCGCGTGAATCTCCAGCACATTCCGGATGCCGAGCGCCCGGCGCAGGAGGAGCTGATCGCCGACTACGACCCCTGGGCCGGCCGCGCGGCCAACGCCTGACGCGCGCAGGGTCGCTCCGGAACGCGGCTCCGCGCGGCTCGACCTCCACGGCGCGGGGCTACCGGCGCCGCGCTCGCGAGAGGGCTTCGCGGCACGCGCCGGCCAGCGTCCGCATCGCCCGGGCGGGCGTCAGGGCGGCCGCGGCATCCACCGCCTCGGTGGACAGGCGCTCGCGCAGCCCGGCATCCGCCAGCACACGCCGCAGAGCCTCCGCCAGGGCGTCCTCGTCGGCGTCGGGAACGAGGATGCCACCACCGGCAGCCAGCATGTCGCGCGGGCCGTAGCGGATGTCGTAGGCCACGACGGGTGTGCCGTGCGCGAGGGCTTCGGCCAGCGCCAGCCCCTGCCCCTCGAAGGCGGAGGTCGTGAGATAGACGGCGGCGCGGTCGAGCACCGCACCCGGGTCGGTGGTCAGGCCGGGCAGCGCGACCACGTCGCGCAGGCCGAGGTCGGCGACGAGCGTCTCGAGTTCGGCGCGCTGCGCCCCCTCGCCCCAGAGCTCGAGGCGGGCCTGCGGGTGCTCCTCGACCACGCGGGCGAAGGCACGGACGGCGTGGGCGAGCCGCTTACCCGGAGCGAGGCGCCCGAGCACGACCACGCGACCGGGATCGCGCTCGGACGCCGGCACGATCTCGGCCGGTCCGACGACGGCGTGCGCCGCGACGACGTCGTTCGCGACGTCGCCGAACCGCTCGCGCACGTCGTCGCGCTGGTGCGCGGTCGGCCAGAGCACCGCGTCGAAGAGCGGCGCGATGTCGAACCAGCGCGTCCAGAGCCTGTTCAGGTCGGAATCCGCAGCGTAGGGCGGCTCGAGATGGATGGTGTGCACGGTGTGCACGATCCGGACCTCGTCGTCACCCCAGCCCACGATCAGTTCGCCGAGCTGCCGTGACTCGCAGATCACGACGATGGGGCGGTCGTCCTCCGCGCGCAGCTCGGTCGCGACGTGCGTCAACCAGGCGCGGTAGAGGGCACCGAAGCCGTCCACCACGCCGACGGCCTCGCCCGCTCTGTCGCGGATGACGATGGGAGCCCGCGAGAGGAGCCAGTCAGGGTCGACCACGGTGGGCAGCGAGATGGCGCCGCGTGCGACGTCGCGGTACTCCAGCGTCGGGTCGGCGCGACCTTCGTGGGCCGCCTCGCGCAACCAACCGGCCGCTCCCCCGGCGGGCGCGACGGCCTCGTCGAAGAGATTGCGGAAGATCTCGGATGCCGCGGCAGCCCCGCGCTCGATGAACGTCGCCCGGTGCGCCGCATGGGCGTCGACCGCCCCCGGATCGACCGTCAGCAACCGCGTGTCCGCGCCCGCCTCCGTCATCTGACGAGCCCGAGCCAGAGTGGAGATCGTATAGCCGCCGTCGAGATCGGGAATGAGCCTGCTGGACAGGATCAGGTACCAGGCGTCGGGGAACGCGGTCACGACCGCCCACCGGGCCGGATCCGGAAGACGGGGAAGCCGGGCGCGATGTCGGCCAGCCGCTCGTCGGGGGAGTTCTTGTCCACGCCCTCGAAGAACCGTCCGACTTCCCACGCCCACGCCTGGAGATACGCCCGGAGGATGGGCGGCTTCTCGGCATCCGGAATCTCCTGCGCTCGGAACCTCTCGACCGAACGACCGTGTCGGAGCTCCCCCTCCCCCGCCGCCCGCAGGTTGCGTACCCACTGGGCGTTTCCGCGGGGAGCCACGAGGTAGCGGTCGCCGTCGACGCGCAGAGGGTTCACCGGTGTCGTCCGCCACTCACCGGACGAGCGGCCGCGGACGGCGAGCACGCGGCTCCCGGCCAACGGCAGCCCGAGACGGGTCAGCCGACCGACGACGGCGTTGAAGACGCCGTCCAGACGAGACGGGCGCACGAACCTCTCGCTCATGCTCCCATCCTCTCGCACGTCTCGTCACGCGTTGCACTCGCTCACGGCGCGGGGGCGCCATCCGGCCCTCGCACGCAGCGGGGACTCACCGGCGGCACCGATCGCGAGGATCGCCGCGCAGCTGAGGGCCATCACGGTGACGCCCCACACGGGTCCCGCGGCATTCGGTCCCGCTCCGGCCAAGGGGGGACCCGACGGCCGTCGCCCCATCCCGAGGGAGGGATACGCCAGCGGCCCGGTGAGACAGTCACGAACGGCGCACGACTCCACCGGCGCCAAGCTCGCCACGAGGGCCGGTCGGGGCGCTGCAAGTGGCCCCGGGGCGCCCCACGTGACCCCGGGGCGGCGCAACCGCACGCCAACCTCCGGTCGGGGCGCTGCAAGTGGCCCCGGAGCGGCGAAAATGGCCCCGGGGCCACGCACGCGCCGTGGATCGACGCGCAGGAGCAGAAATCCCGCCCACGGCGACGGATTCCGCACCGAGGCCCGAGCGCAGAGCGCCGCCGCCGCACGACGAACGAGCACCGTCGCGGGATGGATCGAGGACGGCCCCCCCTTCCCCACATCCACACCGGCCCACGACAGAGCAACGGCGCCGCCGTGCGGTGGAGGGGTGTCGTCTGCGGTCGATCGGGGTAGGGGCCCCGCCACACCCCTTCGCGTCCAGACAGAGCGCCGCCGACGCCGGACGGCGAAGGGGCACCGTCTCCGGGTCGATCGGGGTAGGGCCCCGCTCCCACACCCACCGCCGGGCAGGCGGAGCGGGCACGCCGATGTCGACGCGAGGCGAAGTGACACGCCCTCCTGAGTCGATCGGGGTAGGGGCCCCGCCACACCCCTTCGCGTCCAGACAGAGCGCCGCCGGCGCCGGACGGCGAAGGGGCACCGTCTCCGGGTCGATCGGGGTAGGGGCCCCGCTCCCACACCCACTGCCGGGCGGGCGGAGCGGGCACGCCGATGTCGACGCGAGGCGAAGTGACACGCCCTCCGGAGTCGATCGGGGTAGGGGCCCCGTTTTCGACTCAGGAGGGCGTGTCACGGAGCCGGGAGTCAGCAGCGACGTACGGCGCGACCGACGCTCCGGCTCACTCCCATTCGATCGTCCCCGGCGGCTTCGACGTCACGTCGAGCACGACGCGGTTGACGTCTTTCACCTCGTTGGTGATGCGGTTGGAGATCTTCGACAGCACGTCGTACGGCAGGCGCGTCCAGTCGGCGGTCATCGCGTCTTCGCTCGAGACGGGCCGCAGCACGATGGGGTGGCCGTAGGTGCGGCCGTCCCCCTGCACGCCGACCGAGCGCACGTCGGCGAGCAGCACGACGGGGCACTGCCAGATCTCGGTGTCGAGGCCGGCCTTGGTCAGTTCGGCGCGGGCGATGGCGTCGGCCTCACGCAGGATCTCGAGACGGTCAGCGGTGACCTCACCCACGATGCGGATGCCAAGACCGGGCCCCGGAAAGGGCTGGCGGCCGACGATGGCTTCGGGCAGGCCCAGCTCGCGGCCGATCGCGCGCACCTCGTCTTTGAAGAGGGTGCGCAGCGGCTCGACGAGCTCGAACTGCAGGTCTTCCGGCAGCCCGCCGACGTTGTGGTGGCTCTTGATGTTGGCGGTGCCGGTGCCGCCGCCGGACTCGACGACGTCGGGGTAGAGCGTGCCCTGCACGAGGAAGCGCACCTGCTCGCCCTCGGCCTTCGCCTCGGCGACGAGGTCGGCCTGCACCTTCTCGAACGCGCGGATGAACTCGCGGCCGATGATCTTGCGCTTCTGCTCCGGGTCGCTGACACCGGCGAGGGCCTCGAGGAAGGTCTCGCGCGCGTCGACGGTGATGAGCTTCACGCCGGTCGAGGCGACGTAGTCGTTCTCGACCTGCTCGCGCTCGCCCTTGCGGAGGAGCCCGTGATCGACGAACACGGCGATCAGCTGGTCGCCGACGGCTTCGTGCACGAGCGCAGTGGACACGGCGGAGTCGACGCCGCCCGAGAGGGCCGAGATGACCCTGCCGGTCCCGACCTGCTGGCGGATGCGCTCCACCTGCTCGGCGATGACGTTGCCGCTGTTCCAGTCAGCGGGAAGGCCCGCGGCCTTGTGCAGGAAGTTCTCGAGCACGTTCTGGCCGTGGTCGGAGTGCTTGACCTCGGGATGCCACTGCACGCCGTACATGCGACGGCTGTCGTTCGCGAACGCGGCGACGGGCGTGTGGGCGGTCCGGGCGAGCACCTCGAAGCCGTCGGGCGCCCGAGACACCTGGTCGCCGTGGCTCATCCACACGTTCTGCTCGGCGGGCTGGCCCTGCAGCAGGGTGCCCTCGGTGACCACCGTGGCATCCGTCGCCCCGTACTCGCGCAGGCCGGTGTTGGCGACTTCGCCGCCCAGGGCCTTGGCCATGACCTGGAAGCCGTAGCAGATGCCGAGCGTGGGCACATCGAGGTCGAACACGTCGGTGTCGAGGCTCGGGGCGCCGTCTTCGTACACCGAGGAGGGGCCGCCCGACAGGATGATGCCCACCGGGTTCTTGGCGGCGATCTCTTCGGCCGACGCCGTGTGGGGCACGATTTCGCTGTAGACGCCGGCCTCGCGGACGCGGCGCGCGATGAGCTGGGCGTACTGGGCGCCGAAGTCGACGACGAGGACGGGGCGCTGGGACGTTTCGGTCTGTTCGGTCACCGGTTGCCTTCCGGGGCGGGAACGGGAGCGGATGCCGTGGCGGCTTCGCGCTCGGAGAGGTAGGCGCGCACGCGGCGGGCGGTGCGCACCTCGAGGATGAAGGAGAGGAACGGCACGACGCCGCCGAGGGCGAGGAAGACGAAGCGGCGGAACGGCCACCGCATGAGGCTCCACACCCGGAAGCAGGAGAAGAGATACACGACGTAGAACCAGCCGTGCGCGACGAGGATGGCCAGCGAGACGTTGACGCCGTCTCCGGTCGAGAGGATCTCGCAGCCGCTGCCACCGGGCACGAAGAGCGAGAACCACTGGCAGTCGGGGCCGGGCACGGCATCCGCGAACCACAGGAAGCCACCCGATCCGCCGAGGAACAACTCCACGTGGAGCGGCGTGTACTTCAGGATCATCTCGGCGACGAGCAGCAGAAGGCCGACACCCGTGATGATCGAGCAGATCTGGTAGAACTTCAGGGCTCCGCGGATCGCCGGGAACGAGGCGAGCTTGGGGGCGCGGGGCATGGATGCCAGTCTAGTCGCGGGATCTCGCGGCACCTGCCGCAAGCGCCTCCGCCTGCTCGTCCTCGAGGTCTTCGACCTCTTTCTCCCAGGCGTCGCGGGCGAGGCGGTACCAGAGGTAGAGCGCGAAGCCCGCGAACACCGCCCACTCGGCGGCGTAGAAGATGTTCAGCCAGTTGACCCGCGAGCGCTCGTCGGGAGCCGGGGAGGCGATGTCGTCGAGCGGCCCGATGGCGGTCTGCGACGCGATGTACTGCCGGTAGACGCTGACGCCGTCGATGTCGTGCCAGCGTCCGAGCAGCATCGCCGGCGACATGCGCACGAGCGTCTGCGGGTCGGCGCCCGCAGGTGGGACCGAGGGACCCTCGTCGGAGATGAGCCGACCGGTGACCTCGACGACCGCCGTCGGATCCGCTTGGACCTGGCGCTCGAGATCGGCGGCCGCGGCGTTCGCCTGGTCGAGGCTCGGGGTCCACCCGGTCGCCACCGCGACGGACGTCGGCTCCGCCGCACCCGCCACACGCAACTGTCCGGTGACCCAGTACCCCTCGACGTCGTCGTTGAAACGGGAGGACACGACGAGGAAATCGGATGCCACCCACGTGCCGCTCACCACGACCCGCTGGCCGACGAGCGGCTCGGGCAGGTAGTCGCCCGGCTGCACGACCTCGGCGAGCGGACGGACGACCTCCGTCATCCCGGGCTCGGGGGGTGAGGTGTCGACCGCGCGACCGAGCTGCCACTGCCCCAGCCAGGCGAGAACGCCCGCCACGACGAGCGAGAACGCCAGCAGCGCAATCCAGCGCGGCCGCAGCATGACCTCCCGCAGGGTGGGCGGGAAGATCTGCGGCGGGTCCGGTTCGGTCGCGGAGGTGGACGTCATACGATGGCGACTCAGCGACCGTACGGGGCGACGACGACCTCGACCCGCTGGAACTCCTTGAGGTCGGAGTAGCCGGTGGTGGCCATCGACTTCTTCAGCGCGCCGATGAGGTTGGCGGTGCCGTCGGCGACGGGAGCCGGGCCGAACAGGATCTGCTCGAGCGGTCCGACGCGGTCGACGGCGACGCGGCGCCCGCGCGGCAGCTTCGCGTGGTGCGCTTCGGGGCCCCAGTGGAAGCCGCGCCCGGGAGCGTCGGTCGCACGCGCGAGCGCGACGCCGAGCATGACGGCATCCGCTCCCATGGCGAGCGCCTTGACGATGTCACCCGAGGTGCCCACGCCACCGTCGGCGATGACGTGCACGTAGCGCCCGCCCGACTCGTCGAGGTAGTCGCGGCGTGCACCGGCGACGTCGGCGACGGCCGTGGCCATGGGGGCGTGCAGGCCGAGGGTCGCGCGAGTGGTGGAGGCAGCTCCCCCGCCGAAGCCGACGAGCACGCCGGCGGCTCCCGTACGCATCAGATGCAGGGCTGCGGTGTAGGTGGCCGCACCGCCGACGATGACCGGCACGTCGAGGTCGTAGATGAACTTCTTGAGGTTGAGCGGCTCGGCCACCTTCGACACGTGCTCGGCCGACACCGTGGTGCCGCGGATGACGAAGAGGTCGACGCCCGCGGCAACGACGGTCTCGTACAGGTCTTGCGTGCGCTGAGGGGTGAGGGCTCCCGCGACGGGGACGCCCGCGTCGCGCACCTCCGCGAGCCGGTCGCGCACGAGCTCCGGCTTGATGGGCTCGGAGTAGAGCTGCTGCATCCGACGCGTGGCATCGCCGTCGGGGAGGGTCGCGATCTCGGCCAGCAGCGGCTCCGGGTCGTCGTAACGCGTCCACAGTCCCTCGAGGTCGAGCACGCCGAGGCCGCCGAGGCGGCCCAGCTCGATCGCGGTGCGCGGGCTGACGACGGAGTCCATCGGCGCGCCCAGCACGGGGATCTCGAACGAGAACGCGTCAATGGTCCACGCGGTCGAGACGTCTTCGGGGTTGCGTGTGCGCCGCGACGGCACGACGGCGATGTCGTCGAAGGTGTACGCGCGGCGGGCGCGCTTGGCGCGGCCGAGATCGATCTCCATGCTCACGTCCCCAGCCTACCCGCGCCCTCGGACATCGCCGGCGGCGCCGGGATCGCTGCCCGCGAGCGACGCGGCGGGCGAATCCGCTCCACGCAACAGCCGCGTGAGCAGTCCGTCGAACGCGAAGAGCAGGAACGCGACGGACCCGACGAGCGGACTGAGGAGCATCGCCAGACCGCTGAGGATCACCGCGCTCAGGTTCGCCCGGCCGAGTCGACGCGCGTCGGCGGCCGTGAGGTCGGTGATCGCGCCCGAACGGACGGCCCAGCTCCACTGCACCCACCCGAGGACGATCGCGAGGAAGAAGTTGACCGGCAGCAGGATGCGGCCCAGGAGCAGATCGGAGTGCGTGGTGTCCAGCGACGAGGTGAACGGCACGAGGACGACGAGGAGCAGACGGATGTTGTTGATCCACATACCGGTGTCGTCGATGCGGACGATCCACTCGAACTGCCGCACGTGCGTCATCCACATCACGCAGAGGATGAGGAAGCTGATGACGAACGAGAACACCGGGTGCGCGAGGTCGCGCAGGCCGCGGGCGAGATCGGCGTCGGTGGTCGGGGAGCCGAGCGACTGATCCGTCAACCCCAGCACCAGCAGCGTCGCGGCGATGGCGAACACCCCGTCGGTGAACGCTTCGGTGCGGCGGGCCGACACCGACGCTTCGGGGTGACTCCTCCGCCGGATCATGGGCACAGCGTATCCCCGCGTCGGAGAACGACGAAGGGCCGGGCAGCCCGCCGCCCGGCCCCGTTCAGAAGAACGCGTTACTTCTTGTAGTTCGGCGCCTCGACGACGATCTGCACGTCGTGGGGGTGCGACTCCTTCAGGCCCGCCGAGGTGATGCGGACGAACTTGCCCTTCGCCTTCAGCTCCTCGATCGTGCGGGCGCCCACGTAGAACATCGACTGACGCAGGCCGCCGATGAGCTGGTACGCCACCGCCGCGACGGGGCCGCGGTAGGGCACCTGACCCTCGATGCCCTCGGGGATGAGCTTGTCGTCGCTGGGCACGTCGGCCTGGAAGTAGCGGTCCTTGGAGTACGACGTCTTCTTGCCGCGCGTCTGCAGCGCGCCGAGCGAACCCATGCCGCGGTACTGCTTGAACTGCTTGCCGGCCTGAAAGACGATCTCCCCCGGCGATTCGTCGGTACCGGCCAGGAGCGAACCGAGCATGACGGTGTCTGCGCCGGCGACCAGCGCCTTGGCGATGTCGCCCGAGTACTGCAGACCGCCGTCGGCGATCACCGGCACGCCGGCGGGAATCGCTGCCAGGGAGGCCTCGTAGATCGCGGTGATCTGGGGGACCCCGACACCGGCGACGACGCGCGTGGTGCAGATCGACCCGGGCCCGACGCCGACCTTCACGGCATCCACGCCCGCGTCGATCAGCGCCTGGGCGCCCTCGCGCGTGGCGACGTTGCCGCCGATGACGTCGATGTGCGCGAACGACTCGTCGGCCTTCAGACGCGAGACGATGTCGATCACACCGGCCGACTGCCCGTTCGCGGTGTCGACCACGAGCACGTCGACGCCCGCATCGCGCAGGGCCTCGGCACGCTGCCAGGCGTCGCCGAAGAACCCGATGGCCGCTCCGACGCGCAGGCGCCCCTGGTCGTCCTTGGTGGCGAGGGGGTACTTCTCGCTCTTGTCGAAATCCTTGATGGTGATCAGGCCCGCGAGCTTGCCGTCGTCGTCGACCAGCGGCAGCTTCTCGACGCGGTGCTTCGCGAAGGTCGCGATGACGTCGTTCGCGTGGATGCCGACGTGCCCGGTGATGAGGCCGTCCTTGGTCATGACGTCTTCGACCTTCGTGGTCTGACGCTCGAAGCCCGAGACGAAGCGCATGTCACGGTTGGTGATGATGCCGACCAGCACTCCCTCGGAGTCGACCACCGGCAGACCCGAGATGCGGTACTGCGCGCACATCGCGTCGACCTCGGCCACCGTGGCATCCGGGCTGGTGGTGATGGGGTCGGACACCATGCCCGACTCGCTGCGCTTGACCTGATCGACGATGCCGGCCTGATCCTCGATCGAGAGGTTGCGGTGCACGATGCCGATCCCGCCCTGGCGGGCGATGGCGATGGCCATGCGCGCCTCGGTGACGGTGTCCATGGCGCTCGAGAGCAGAGGCGTCGCCACCGTGATGCGGCGGGTCAGGCGAGACGACGTGTCGGCCTCGCTCGGGATGACGTCGGTGTGCCCCGGCAGGAGCAACACGTCGTCGTAGGTCAGTCCGATGAAACCGAAGGGGTCGTGCTGCTCCATGGATCCTCCTGCGCGCGCGGCGCCTGCTCGAAAAGGACGACGTCGGCCAGGGCGCACGCGGCGCTCCGCCTTGAATTCTAAGCGCCGCAACCGCGCGGAATGTTCCCGTCCGGGTGACTTCCGTGCACGAGCCGGATGAAACGGTTCGCTAACGACCGCGGGGGCGAAACACCGATGACACATTACGCTCGTAGCGTCGACCGTCGAAGCTGACGGGACGACATCGTCAGCGCTGCCGAACTGGAGACTCCGTGGGTCATTCCTCCCCCACCGCGATACGATCGCGAACCCTTTCCCGCCTGGTCGTCGTCATCGCGCTCTTCGCGAGCGCGGTGGCCGCCCTGAGCTTGTTCTTCGCGACACCCGCGAACGCCCAAGCGACGCCCGCCCCGACCCCCGCCGCCACGGCCGGCACGGGAGACATCTCGACGCAGTACTCGATCGGCGGCATCATCCGCTCCGGCGACGAGCCGATCGAGGGCGTCGAGATCACCGTGGAGGGTTCGGGCTTTTCCGAGGTCGGCACCACGGGTGCCGACGGACGCTGGGCCGTCCCCGTGCCCGGTCCGGGCGCCTACACGGCGACGCTGCAGGTCGACTCGCTCCCCGACGGCGTCGCGCCGCGCGACCCCGACAACATCACGCGCGACGTCACCATCGGCACGACCAACACCGTCAACGTGCTGTTCCCCACCGGTGAGGGAACGGCGGCCAGCGGGACGATCTGGGACACCCTGTTCTCGCGCTTCTTCTACGGCCTGAACTTCGGCCTGCTGCTGGCCCTGGCGGCGATCGGCATCTCGCTGATCTTCGGCACGACCGGCGTCAACAACTTCGCCCACGGCGAGATGCTGACCTTCGGCGCCATCATCTTCTACGTCTTCACGGCCATGGGCTGGAACCTCATCCTGGCGGTCCTGCTCACCGTGGCCCTGTCCGCCGCTCTGGGATGGACGCAGGATGCCCTGCTGTTCAAGCCGCTGCGAAAGCGCGGAGTGGGTCTGGTCCAGGTCCTGATCGTGACGATCGGTCTGTCGATCGTGCTGCGCTACCTCTACCTGTACTTCTTCGACGGCGGCACGCGCAACATCGCCACGGGCATCACCGACAACGTCACGATCGGTCCCGTCACCGTCACCCTCACCTCGATCATCAGCATGGGCGTCAGCATCGTGATGCTCGGCCTGGTGGCGTACTTCCTCACCCGCACCCGGATCGGCAAGGCGACCCGCGCCGTGAGCGACAACGCCTCGCTCGCCGCCGCCTCGGGCATCAACGTCGACCGCGTCATCCGCATCGTCTGGGTGCTCGCCGGCGCCCTCACGGGCCTGTCGGGCGTGCTCTACGGCCTCTACCGCGGTGTCACGTGGGACATGGGCTTCGCGATCCTGCTGCTGCTGTTCGCGGCCGTGACCCTCGGCGGTCTCGGAAGCGCGTTCGGCGCGCTCGTGGGATCGCTCATCATCGGCATCATCACGGAGCTGTCCACCATCGTGATCCCACCCGACCTCCGGTACGCGGTGGCCCTGATCGTGCTCATCGGCGTGCTGCTTTTCCGGCCGCAGGGTGTGCTCGGTCGTAAAGAGCGGATCGGCTGAGGAAAAACGACATGGACTTTCTTTCGATCATCAACAGCGCGCTGGGCGAGGTCATCAGCCCGACCACCGCGGCCTACGCTCTCGCCGCCATCGGCCTCAGCGTTCACTTCGGCTACGCAGGGCTCCTCAACTTCGGGCAGGCGGGCTTCATGGCCGTCGGCGCCTACGCCTTCGCCATCGCCACACTGTCGTTCTCGGCACCGGTGTGGCTCGCGATCCTCGCCGCCATCCTCGCCTCGGTGCTCTTCGCGTTCCTGCTCGGCATCCCGACCCTGCGCCTGCGCTCGGACTACCTCGCGATCGTCACGATCGCCGCGGCCGAGATCGTGCGGTACGTGGTGTCGACCGTCGGGCTGACCGACATCACCGGTGGGTCGCAGGGACTCAACGGGTACAACCGCGAGTTCCAGGAGCTCAGCCCGTTCCCCGCCGGCCCCTTCGGCGTCGGACCGTGGAACTACTCGGGCAACGACTGGTGGGTGCGCGTGTTCGGCTGGGGTCTCGTGATCCTGGCGACCCTCCTGGTGTTCCTGCTCATGCGCAGCCCGTGGGGCCGCGTCATCAAGGGCATCCGCGAAGACGAGGATGCCGTGCGCAGCCTCGGCAAGAACGTCTACTCCTACAAGATGCAGGCGCTCGTGCTCGGTGGCGTCATGGGCGGTCTCGCGGGTGTGGTGTTCATCCTCCCCCGCGCAGTCCAGCCCGGGAACTACGGCACGGCGCTGACGTTCTTCATCTGGACCGCTCTCCTGCTGGGAGGCGCGGCCACCCTGCTCGGCCCGATCGTGGGCGCGATGCTGTTCTGGGTGCTGCTGTCGCTGTCGAACGGCATCATCGTGGGACTGCGCGACATCGGCATCCTGGGCTTCATGTCCAGCACCCAGACGGGCCAGGTGCGCTTCATCCTCGTCGGCATCGGGCTCATGCTCCTGGTGATCTTCCGGCCACAGGGCATCTTCGGCAACAAGAAGGAGCTGTCGTTCAATGTCTGACACGACCGTCACCCACCCGCTCGTCAAGGGCGAGGTCCGCCCCGGCTGCGCCAAGGTCGACCCGATCGTCGTCGCCGACGGCGTCACCCGTCAGTTCGGCGGCCTCAAGGCCGTCGACGTCGAGCACCTCGAGATCCCCCGTGGTCAGATCACCGCGCTGATCGGTCCGAACGGCGCCGGCAAGACGACGCTGTTCAACCTGCTGACCGGCTTCGACAAGCCCAACACGGGCGCGTGGAGCTTCGAGGGGTCAAACCTCGCCGGCGTCCCCGCGTTCAAGGTGTCGCGCCAGGGCATGGTGCGCACGTTCCAGCTCACGAAGTCGCTCGGTCGCCTCTCGGTGCTGCAGAACATGCTGCTCGGCGCCCGCGAGCAGAAGGGCGAGAACATCTTCCGCGCCCTGATCCCCGGCATCTGGCGTTCGCAGGAGAAGACGAACACCGAGCGCGCCGACGATCTGCTGCGTCGGTTCAAGCTGGATGCCAAGCGTGAAGACTTCGCCGCGTCCCTGTCGGGTGGTCAGCGCAAGCTGCTCGAGATGGCCCGCGCCCTCATGAGCGACCCGAAGCTCGTCATGCTCGACGAGCCGATGGCCGGCGTCAACCCGGCGCTCACGCAGAGCCTGCTCGGCCACATCCTCGACCTGAAGAAGGAGGGGATGAGCGTGTTGTTCGTCGAGCACGACATGCACATGGTGCGCCACATCTCCGACTGGGTCGTCGTCATGGCCGAGGGTCGCGTGGTGGCCGAGGGACCGCCCGAGACCGTCATGAGCGATCAGGCCGTGATCGACGCCTACCTGGGCGCCCACCACGACACCGACCTCGGCGACATGACGACGTCGCAGCTCGAGACCATCCAGGCCGAGGCCGCCGCCGAGGCGGAAGCGGAGCTCATCGCCGACGAGAAGGACGGGAAGCTCTGATGTCCGACACCGCAACCGCCACGCGCACCGCCGTGCTGCGCACCGACGACCTGGTCGCCGGCTACCTGCCCGGCGTGAACATCCTCAACGGCTGCACGGTCGACGCCTACCAGGGTGATCTGATCGGCATCATCGGCCCGAACGGCGCCGGCAAGTCGACGTTGCTGAAGGCGATCTTCGGCCAGGTGAAGATCCGCGGCGGCGCCGTGCTGCTCAACGGCGAGGACATCACCTCGCTCAAGGCCGACAAGCTCGTCGGCAAGGGCGTCGGCATGGTGCCGCAGAACAACAACGTGTTCCCCAGCCTGTCGATCGAGGAGAACCTGCAAATGGGGCTCTTCCAGCGCCCCAAGGTCTTCGCGGAGCGCTTCGAGTTCGTCTCGGGCCTGTTCCCCGAGCTGGCCAAGCGCCGCCGTCAGCGCGCTGGGTCACTGTCGGGCGGCGAGCGTCAGATGGTCGCCATGGGTCGCGCGCTCATGATGGACCCGTCGGTGCTGCTGCTCGACGAGCCCTCGGCCGGGCTCTCGCCCGTGCGTCAGGACGAGACGTTCCTGCGCGTGGCCGAGATCAACCGCGCCGGCGTGACCATCATCATGGTCGAGCAGAACGCGCGCCGCTGCCTGCAGATCTGCCACCGGGCATACGTGCTCGACCAGGGCAAGGACGCGTACACCGGCACGGGCCGCGAGCTGCTCACCGACCCCCGCGTCATCGAGCTGTACCTCGGCACCCTCGCCGCCGACGAAGACGCCAAGCGCGACGGCAAGGAGCACGGCGCCTGATCGCCCGTCACCTGACCGCGAGTGCGGCGCTCACTGTGGTGGGCGCCGCACTTTCGGCTTGTGCGGCCCCCGCTCCCCCGGCCCCGTCTCTCGAGGTCGCCATCGTGCAGCAACGCGGCGACATCGCCGCACAGCGCGTCCAGGTGCGCGTGACGAACACGTCGGACGCGCCGATCACCGTGACGGCGGCCCGTCTGTCGTCAGCGGCACTCGAGGCCCCGGCCGGCGGCGACACGAAGCGGCCCGTGACGATCGGCGCCGGCCGCACCACGGACCTGCCCGTCGCGCTGTCCGCCATCCGCTGCACGAGCGGCGACCCCTCGCCGCGGGTCGCGCTGCGACTGGGCGACGACGAGGAGCCGACGGTGGCGGCGACGGACGCCCTCGGCGTGCTCGGGCGATTGAGCGCGACGCAGTGCGACCGTGACGCCGTGGCATCCATCGCCCATGTCTCGGCGACGGCGGTGACGCCCGCCGTCGACGGCTTCGCCGGTCTCGTGCTCTCGATCGAGCCGTCCCCGGATGCCGCGGCGGGCAGCGTCGACCTGGTCGCCCTGCGCGGCACGCCGCTGCTGCGCTTCCGCGGCGGCGGGGAGGCTGCCCTCGGCCTGCGTATCGCCGGCGGCGATCCCGCCTCGGAGATCACGGTTCCGGTCACGCCCATCCGGTGCGATGCGCACGCCATCGCGGAGGACAAGGTGGGAACGCTGTTCGACCTCGTCGCGCGGGTGGGCGGGCGAGAGGTCGTCGTCCCGCTCGATCGGTCGAGCCGGGTGGCGGCCGATCTGCTCGTCTTCACCGCAGCCACGTGCGGCCTGACGCCGGGCTGAGCGCCGGTGTCGGGAGCGACCCCGCACCGACCGGCGGACGGAGCGGGTCGCGGCGGGTGCCATGCGCCCGGCGACGACGAAGGGCCCGGATGCCGTGGCATCCGGGCCCTTCAGGAGGTCAGGTCACTCGTTGAGCGAGCCGAACTCCGCGTTGAGGAGGGTGTACTTGTTGTCGGCACCGTACTGGTAGATGCCGATGTACGCCTCGGTCGGGTCACCGTTCTCGTCGAACGTGATCGGGCCGGAGACACCGTCGTAGTCGATGTCGGTGCCCTCGTTGATCAGCGCGAGGCAGTCGGCGAAGCTCGTGCACTTCTCGCCTTCCTCCGAGACCGACTGGAGGTTGTCGCGGATCGCGGTGCCCGAGTCGTCCTTGGCCTGCGCCGCGGCGAGGGCCGCGACGATGACGGCGTCGTAGGACTCCGGCGCGTAGCTGAAGTCGGTCAGCGCGGAGTCGACCTGCAGCAGCTTCTGCTGGAAGGTCGTGTCGGCCGGGTTGCCGGGCAGCGTGCCCTTGGCGCCCTGGAGGGTGCCGGCGGGGAACTCGTACGAGTTCGACAGGTTGCCGTCGACGAAGTACACCTGCGACGCCGGGTAGCCCTGCGTGCTGACCAGCTGCGGGATGATCGAGGAGGTCTCCTCGAACGCGATGACCGCGATCGCGTCGGGCTGGGCCGCGAGCAGCTCGTCGACCTGCGACGTGAAGACGGTGTCGCCCGGGTTGTAGGGGACCGCGACCGAGACCTCGCCACCGGCGGCCTCGACGGCCGTCGTCGCGTTGTCCTTCAGGCCGATGCCGTACGGGTCGTTGATGTAGATGATGCCGACGTTCGCCGCGCCGTCACCGGTCATCAGGTTGCCGAGCACGCGGCCCTGCAGCACGTCGGAGGGAGCAGTACGCCAGTAGTACCCGCCGTCGGCGTAGGTGGTGAAGTCGGGCGAGGTGTTGGCGGGCGAGATCTGCACGATGCCCGCGTTGACCAGCTGGTCGACGAACGTGAACGAGACACCCGATGAGGCGGCACCGATCACGACGTCGGCGTTGGCGTCGACGAGCTCGGTCGCCGACTGCGTCGCGATGTCGGTGGTCGTGTCGCCGGAGTCGCGCTCGGTGAGCTCGACCGAGAAGGGGAACGCTTCACCCGCTGCCTCGATGTCCTGGATGGCCGCCTTGACACCCGCGACCTCGGGCGGGCCGAGGAAGGCGAGGTTACCCGTGGCGGGCAGGATCGTGCCGACGTGGAACACGCCGTCTGCGGTCGAGGTTCCACCGACAGCCGACGAGGCGCTCGGCTCTGCGGCGTCGCCGCCACCGCCGGCGCAACCGGCGAGGACGAGCGCGCTGGCGCCGACCAGGGCGATACCGCCGAGGAGTCGGGCGCTGCGCGTGCGCGGGAAGACGTTCATAGTGCTCCTTGCTGTGGATGAACGCGGGGGTGGACCCCGTGGGTCCTGATGTCCTCAACCTAATCGGACGCAGGTTTTCCGGATGTTGCCGTTCGTTAACGATGTGCGTCGTCGTGGTCACGGCCGCATAACGGCGGGTGAGACGACGCCGTATCCGGCCATCCGAGTGCGCGCCCGGGCACTGAGCCGGGAGGCGACGGGCGCCGGATGGGAGCGGACGCGGAGCCGGCGCCTGCC
Source organism: Microbacterium proteolyticum (assembly GCF_030818075.1). Lineage (NCBI taxonomy): Bacteria > Bacillati > Actinomycetota > Actinomycetes > Micrococcales > Microbacteriaceae > Microbacterium > Microbacterium proteolyticum. The sequence goes on from NZ_JAUSZZ010000001.1 coordinate 3,761,589, forward strand.
GGGGTCAGACCGGTTCGGTCACGTCGTCGACGACGCGCCGGTGGCGCCGCGACGCCAAGATCGAGTCGACGCTCAGGATCACCAGCGCCACCCAGACCAGGGCGAAACCGATCCACCGCTCGGCCGTCATGGGTTCGTGCAGCACCCACACCCCGATGGCGAACTGGATGATGGGCGCGACGAACTGCAGCAGACCGATCACCGTCAGCGGCACCCGCCGGGCACCCGAGGCGAAGAGCAGCAGCGGCACGGCGGTCACGGCCCCGGCCGACAGCAGCAGGGCGGTGTGCAGCGTTCCGACGGCGCCGAGGGTGATTCCCGAGACGCTCGCGACGACGAACAGCTGGATGACGGCGACCGGGAGCAACCAGAGCGACTCGAGGGTCAGGCCGCTCACGGCATCCACCGACGGCCCGATCTGCTTCTTCACCAGGCCGTAGACGCCGAAGGAGGCCGCCAGCGTGAGTGCGATCCACGGGAAGGCGCCGTAGCCGACCACGATGACGACGACGGCGAGGACGGCGATGCCGATCGCGATCCACGGCAGCACCCTCAGCCGTTCCCGCAGGACGACCACACCGAGCAGCACGGTCACGATCGGATTGATGAAGTACCCCAGGCTCGTCTCGATGACGTGCTCGGTGAGCGCGCCGATGAGATACGTCTGCCAGTTGACGTAGATGAGCACGCCGGCCAGCGCCGTGAGCGCCATCAGGCGGGGCTGCCGCACGATCGCGAGGAAGGGTCGCCACGCGCGCAGCACCGTCAGCAGCAGCAGACAGAACGCGAAGGCCAGGATGATGCGCCACGCGACGACCTCGAACGGATCGGTGGGCTTGAGCTGGAGGAAGTAGATCGGCAGGACGCCCCAGAGCAGGTAGGCGCCGAGCGCGTACAGGGCGCCGCGCGTCGTTCCGCCGGCAGGTGCGGGTGGAGCGGGGGTCACCGACTCAGCCTACGCGCGCGCCTCCGCGCCGGACCGCCGCGCATGCGGCCTTTCCTGCCAGGTATCGCCGCCCGCACCCGGTCGGCGGATCCCCCCGGGAGACGGAGACGACGAGGGCCCCGGATGCCGAAGCACCCGGGGCCCTCGCGAAGGTCACGCGATCAGCGGACGACGACCGCCAGGACGTCGCGAGCCGAGAGCACGAGGTACTCCTCGGCGCCGAACTTCACCTCGGTGCCGCCGTACTTGCTGTAGAGCACGCGGTCGCCGACGGCGACGTCGAGGGGGACGCGGTTGCCGTTGTCGTCGATACGGCCGGGGCCGACGGCGACGACTTCGCCCTCCTGCGGCTTCTCCTTGGCGGTGTCGGGGATGACGAGACCACTCGCGGTGGTCTGCTCAGCCTCGACCTGCTTGATGACGATGCGGTCCTCGAGCGGCTTGATGGAAACCGACACGGTCTACCTCTTTCTCGTTACAGAAGACTTGTCAGCACTCACGCGGGGAGAGTGCTAAAGCGAGTCTAGAGAAGCGCTGGCACTCGTGCAATGCGAGTGCCAATCCGGGAGCGCATCGTGAGCAGTGGTCGAGCGCGTGAGCCGGAAGGCGCGGGTCCTCGGCCACCTCGCGCAGCACCCGGACGCGAGGTCCGAGGCGGGCGAAGTATTGCACTTCCGCGCGACTGTGCCTACCCGTTTCACCTGCCCTTTCATCCGCTCGCGCGGTGTGCAACACTCGTGGCACAGCGTCGACAGCGTGCAGGGGGCACGAGTCGATGGAACACGATCGGGCTCATCGGAGAGCTCAGAGAGTCGGGGGAATCCAGGAGTGCCTGCGGCGTTCCTGCGTGCCCTCGGGGGGTCGAAACACATGGTCACGCCGTACTACTTGGCGATCGATGTCGGGACGAGCAGGACGGCGGCTGCCACCGCACGCTCCGCACCGGATGGGGCCCTTCTCGCGGCGCCGCTGCCGCTCGGCCGCAACGCCGACAGCACCCCGACGACGGTCTTCATCTCCGACGGCGGACTGCTGTTCGGCGACGCGGCGGAGCGACGGGGAACGGCGCAGCCCGAACGCCTCGTGCGCGAGTTCAAGCGCCGCATCGGAGACGACGTCCCCATCGTCGCCGGCGACCGGCGGTTCTCTGCGCAAGACCTCTACGCGCTTGTCGTGGGATGGGTGATCGGCACCGCCGTCGAGCGGGAGGGCCAGCACCCCGCGGGGATCGCCGTCTCGGTCCCCGTGACCTGGGGCGAATACCGCACGCAGCTGGTGCAGGATGCCATCGGGCGGCTCGGCTGGAGCGACGTGCAGGTGATCACCGAACCCGAGGCGGCCGCGCGGCACTACGAGGCGACGCACCCCCTCGACACGGGACGCGCCCTCGCGGTCTACGACTTCGGCGGCGGCACCTTCGACACCGTCATCCTGCAGAAGACGGCGGACGGCCGCGTCGACTTCGTCGGCAGCCCCGTCGGCATCCCGGATCTGGGCGGCGCCGACTTCGACGACATCGTGCTGCGCCACACCCTGCGCGCAGCCGACATCCCGGCATCCGCCCTCGCGGGCGTCGACGCCGACGCGGGGCTGCGCATGGCGCTGGCGTCGTTGCGACGGGAATGCGTCGACGCGAAGGAATCGCTGTCGTTCGACGGCGAAGCGGTCGTGCCGGTGCTCATCGGTGACGGGCACGGTGCCGTCCGTCTGACCCGCGCCGAGTTCGAGGACATGGTCGAACCCGAGATCGAGCGGACGGTCGAGGTGCTCGAGGACGCGCTCGCGCAGTCGGGACTGACGGCCGACGACCTCGACGCGATCCTGCTCACGGGCGGCACCTCGCGCATCCCGCGGGTCGCCCAGCTGCTGTCGGAGCGATTCGACCGCCCCATCGCCGTGGACGCGGACCCCAAGGCGATCATCGCCCTCGGTGCCGCCCGCACCGCCGCCGCGAGCGCCGCCACCGGGCACGCGTTCCCGCCGGCCGCCGTCGACGTCGTGGAGGACCCCGTCGAGGACGAGGACGAGGACGACGACGCGGTCGCCGACGCCGGCTTCACCCCCGAGCATGCGCAGAGGCGCGCGCCCTGGTTTCGTCGACTTCCCGCCACGGCGTACGTCGCGGCGGGGGTCGCCGCGCTGACCGTGAGCGTCGGCGTGATCAGCGTGCCGGCGCTGGGGATCGGCATCCTCGCCCGCACCGGCATGGGCGTCACCTCGCAGCCCCTCGCCGCCGACCTCGAGGTGAGCCTGTTCGACGCCCTCGACATGCCGTCCTCTCCCCCGCCGAGCATCGCCGCCCCCGACGCCCAGACCGTCGTCGAGCAGCCGGCGTCCCCCGAGGAGGCCGGCGCACCCGACGCACCGCGTGACGAGCAGCCGAGCGAAGAACGCCGCCGCACCCCGCAACGACTCACTCCGCAGGCCGCCGAGCAGCGCAGTCCCTCCCCCTCGACCGGCCAGCAGCAGGCTTCCGGCGGCGGCGCGGGCGGCAGCGGCGGCGGGAGCAACTCCTCCGCCGGCGGCTCCGCGCCCGCGACCGGGCCCTCGTCGTCGACCGCGGCGGAGCAGCCCGCCCCGGCCTCCACACCGCCTGCCGAGCCGACCCCCGATGCGCCCGCGACCTCCGACCCCGCCCCGACGGTGCCCGCGACCCAGGAGCCGGCGCCGACCGATCCTCCCGCGACGGACCCCCCGGTGACCCAGGAGCCGGCACCCTCGCCGACCGGCGAGAACCCGCCGCCCGCCGAATCGTCGACCCCGCCCGCCGAGCAGCCGGCCGATTCGACGGCGCCGGAACCCCCGGCATCCGCCACCGGCGAGCCCACCCCCTGACGCGCCCATCGGAACGAGAGCACCGCCGATGACGATCACCACCACGCCCTCCGATGCTGCCCCCGGCGACCTGGACGCCCTTCTGCTGCCGCGTGTCGCCCGCACGCTGCTCGACGCCTCGATCGCGTCGTCCGAGCCCGCTCCTCTCGCCGTGGTCGGTACCGCCGGCTCGGGGAAGTCGCGCGTGCTGAGGCGCCTCTTCGCGGCGCTGCGGGCAGCCGGGGCCCATCCCGTCGCGCTGACCCACCTGGGCGAGCTGCCCGCGGCATCCGGCTCGGTCGTCGTGGTCGACGACGCGCACCTGCTGGACGACCGGACGCTGACCGCGCTGGCGGATCGCCTGCGCATGGGCACGCTGACGGTCGTCCTCTCCACCCGCCCCGACCCGGAGTCGCCGACGCTGCGCGCCCTCATCGAGGACATCGAGCGTCACCAGCCGCCGATGCTGCTCGGGCACGTCTCGATGGCGGACGTCACCGCGCACCTGGGCGTGGAGGCCACCGACGCCTCGCGGGCGTGCGTCACCCGCGTGCTCGAGGGCACCGGCGGCCTCGCCTGGCTGACGGCGGAGGCTCTGATGCTGCACGGCGACGCCGTCTGCGACGGGCGGTGCGACCACGACGAGATCTCCGGGTCGCTCGCCGACCTCGTCTCGCACCGGATCGACTCGCTCGATCCCTCCCTGCGACTCGCCGTCGAAGCGCTGTGCCTCGACGAACGTGCGGCGCTCGATGCCGGCGCCGGACCCGCCTGCGCCGCCGGCTACGACGCCGGGCTGCTGCAGCGCGGTGGGCGCACGGTGCCGCTCGTGCGCGACGCGGTGCGCGCACGGCTGACCCCCGACCGCCTGCTCGAGTTGTATTCGGCGCGGCTGGTGCGCGACGCCGCCTCGGTGCAGGCGCTGCTGGGCGACGCGACGGACGCGCGCGTGGCATCCGCCCTGCTCGCCGACGGCGATCGCGAGCTCTCCCGCGACCCCGCCAAGGCCGCCGAACTCTACGCGGCGGCCGACCGCGCCGGCGCAGCTCCGGAGAAGCTCGCGCTGCGCCAGGCGCGCGCCGCCTGGGCACGCGGAGACCTGGATGCCGCGGGATCGTTCGTGGACCGCCTGCTCGCGGGTCCCGTCGCGCCGGCCGACGAGGCGCTGGACATGGCCGCCGCCGTCTGGGCGATGCGCGGGGACATGGAGCTCGGCGCACAGGTCTACCGCAGCGGCATCCCGACGACGCCGGAGAGCCGGGCGAAGTGGCTGATCGCCGCGACCGGCGCCGGCCACCCCGACCCCGCCCGCCTCCCCGCCCCCGCCGCGACCCGGACGATCCCGACCGCGTACGGCGTCTCGCTCGAGCTGCTCTCGCGGGGCCTGCGCGCGACGCTGGACACCGACGACCACGACGGCCTGCAGGACCTCGTCCGCGCGAGCGAGATGTACACCGCGTCGGGAAGCGACTTCCCGCTGCCGGAGCTCCCGGCCGTGATCGCCGCGCTCGTCGCCCTGCACCGGGGTGAGGCGGCGGTGGCGCAGCGGGTGCTGGATGCCGCGATCGCGGGCGAGCAGGGCGGTTCGTGGGCGGCGCCGAGATTGCTGCTGTGGCGCGCGTGGGTGGCGGTGCAGCGCGAGCACCCCGTCGAGGCCGAGAACGCCCTGCGTACCGCGACCGCCGGGCGCCCCCTCGGCGCGCGCGACCGCCTGCTCGCCGACGCCGTCGAGCTGGGACTCGTCCGGCGCAACGGCCAGCCTTCCGAGCTCGCCCCCGTCTGGCAGCGCGCACAGCAATCCCTGCTGCGCGTGCAGGTCGACCTGTTCACCCTGGTCCCGCTCGGAGAGTTCGCCGTCTCGGCGGCGCGCGTCGGCGAGATCGCCGCGGTGCGAACCTCGCTCTCGCAGGCGGAGCGCGTGCTGGCGGACCTCGGGCAGCCGGCGCTGTGGACCGCCAGCCTGCGGTGGGCCGGACTGCACGCCAGCATCCTGCTGGGCAGCCCCGAGGAGCTCACCGTGCACGCGCGCGCCCTCCGCGCCGCCGCGGAGCACTCGCCCCTGGCCGCCCGCCTCGCACGCGCCGGTCGCGTGTGGACCGATGTGCTGACCGGTGCCGTGGATCCGGATGCCATCGAAGAGGCGTCCGCAGGCCTGGCGGCGTGCGGCTTCGCCTGGGACGGCGCGCGGCTGGCCAGCCACGGCGCGAGCAAGGCGACCGACCGCCGGGTGATCGCACGCCTGCTCGCGTGCGCCCGTCAGCTGCACCCCCGGGAGCGCACGGAGGCGCCCGCGGCGCCGACCGCCGACACCGGCCCGATCCCGCTCCCCGTGCGCGGGTC